>DATLJP010000001.1:0-28957 GCA_035538875.1 Chthoniobacterales bacterium
AGTCTGGCATCATTCCAAGAATGATGTCATGAAGCTCTTGCATGTCACTTCGCTTTGGCTCTGGCTGAGCTGCAATATGGTCTTTGATTTGGTTGTGTACGTTCATATGAATATCTCTGCTTGGTCACCTGCCCGCAGAATCCGAGCGCCTAACGAGACAGAGATAAGCCACGGCATGGCGTGGTGGCAAACATTCTGAACTTATTTCGCAATGGGGCCGCTGGCTTCATCGATTGGTTAGACCGCTTGAATCCACTTAACGATTTGGGGGGCTGCGTTACTTCTTTGCGTTCCGCGGATCGTCCGCCGGATTTACATAGTTGATCTGAAACGGCCCTTCGCTCTGAATTGCTCCAGGGCTATCGGAGAATTCAGCAGGATTGTTGGCCGGTGATGCTTGAACCGGGGCAGTTGTTCTCTCGGTTATCTGCCCGCCGTCGTTTGTGTCCAGTAACATACTGGACACTTAAATTACGCATCGTTTCGGCTTTGCAAAAAGAGTCGTTTCTCCCAGTAAGTGAATCAGCTATCGCGCAGCGACCAGGTTGTTGAATGCGTTCCAACCTGTCCCTTGATTGCCGCTCGCAGGTTCGATTGGCTTGTAGCTGGATGCAGCTTCTTACAATACTTCGGTTTTTTCTTCGCCTTGGATTGACCGATACCCGAAAGCCGCGCGTCTTCCTCTGGTTTCCAGCCAGCCCATAGAGCGCGATTCCAAGATTCATCGAACCATTTTCTTTTCGTGTCTTTCGTTAGCAGCGGCAGCTGGCCGTCGCGTTCCATTTTGCGAGCCAGATCCAATATGTTCATCGCAACACGATTAGTCGGAGCTTTGGGTTGCCATTCTCCCCGACTGTAAATGCTCTGTTTTCCGACTTCCAAACGTTCGAGCAATTGTTTGTTGTGCTTCGCATCCGCGCGTTTGTGCGATACGACGCAGGGCCAATACAAAAGTTTGCGCGACATTGGCAGAAACATCTTCGGCGATCGTTGAGCAAGCGAATTCAGCTTATCAATCGCAGTCGTCGTAACCGTCGCCAAGGCGAGACCAGCGATTTGTTCCCCAGTCTCGGCGTGGCGGACCAAATCATCTAGACCTTTTTCAATACTCGACCGAATTCGTTCGGTTTCTTCGAATGCTCTTCGTACGGATTCGAGCCGTCTCTTCTTCTCGTCGACGCGTTTCATTTGCTTTTGGCAGTACGCAAGATCGGTCTTGTCGCTTCGTGGATCGCGAGCCGCGTTTCCAGATCGCTGTTTCTCCATTTATGAAACCCTTTGAAACCCTTGGGAACATTCATACACTTTCGCAAGTGCAGAGCAAACTTCGGCGAGCGATAGCCAACAAAGCTGAAATTGGTGGATTTGTTCTCACTTGATCCGTTTCCAGCGACGAGAACGACGTAATAGCTTTATAATTAGACACTTAATTATGGGACCGGAAGCGAAAACGAAGATCGATGATTCTCCCTACAAGACCTATCTGAACATTTTGCACGGGCCGTTCGAACTGGTTGACGTTCAGAAGTTGGTCGACGCGTGCACTGACAAATGGTACAACCAGACGCTTTGCAAAGTGAACGATTCGGTTGTGCGGCTCGGTGTGCTCCAGGGTGAGTATCACTGGCACGAACACAAAGATATCGATGAGTTCTTTTTTGTGCTCGATGGCAAATTCCTGATCGATCTAGAAGATAAAGTGGTCGAGCTCACACCGCGTCAGGGCTTTGTCGTTCCAAAAGGTGTTCGACATCGAACCCGCGCGCCGCAGCGCTGCGTGATTTTGATGATCGAACGGGCCGACATTGTTCCGACGGGCGATTGAAAGTCCGTGCCGGACTGGCCGTGCTTGGGCCGGCGATACGGTCCGCAAATCCAGAAAAATTACGGGCAAGATGCCTGCGAGCACGGTAAGATCGACATCTTGAAAATCATCTCGGGAGGTCAAACTGGCGTAGATCGGGCGGCGCTGGATGTTGCGTTGAAACAGTACATCAAATGTGGCGGCTGGTGTCCGGCAGGGCGAAGCGACGAAGAGGGCAAGATTCCAGATCGCTATCCTGTCAAAGAATTAAAAAAGGGCGGCAACGAAGCGCGAACGGCGCAAAACGTCCGCGACTCAGATGGAACGATCGTGATTTATTTTCATGAGTTGAAAGGCGGCACCGAGTATACGGTTGCTTGTTGCATGCAGGATCGGCAACCGCACCGGTTGATCGACGCTGCGAAATACTCGGCCGAGGACGCGGCGACATTAATGGTTACGTTCGTGGTCGATCACGACATCGAGATCCTGAACATCGCGGGTCCGCGCGCGAGCGAATGGGTTGGCGCCTACAATTATGCTTTCCGCGCGGTGGACGTTTTCGTTAGCCGAGTAAAAGGACGAATCTAAATTCCAAAGAAGGTTAAGGGTAAGCGCAAGGGAAAGAGTTTTGGTTACTCGTAGCGGAGCGCTTTCACCGGGTCGAGCCGCGCGGCGAAGTAAGCGGGGATCAATGCCGCGACCGAGCAGATCAAAAACGCGCTGATACAGATGATTGTAACGTCATGCGGCACGACTCGCGCCGGAATCGCCGAGAACTGATAAACTTCGCGAGGGAAAATCTCAATGTGCAACGTGTTGGCGAGCCAGTGACTGAATTCGTTTCGGTAACGGATCAACGTCATGCCGAGCGCGAGGCCAGTCAGCGTTCCGAAGAGTCCGACTACGGTCCCCTGCCCCAAAAAAACCCAAATGATTTGGGAGATGTTCGCGCCGAGCGCTTTCACAATTCCGATCTCGCGCCGTTTCTGAACGGTGACGGTGATGAGCGTGCTCATGATTCCGAACGCGGCGACAACGACAATGAAAAAAAGCAAAAAGAACATCACGTTGCGTTCGAGTCGGACCGCTTCGAAAAACTGATGGTTCATCTCGGTCCAGGTTTGCGCGAAAACTGGTGGCTCAAGCAATTCCTCGATTGATTTCTTCACCCGATCCGCGCCGTAAGCATCGTCGGTCCGCACAGTGATGCCGTGCAGCGAGTCGCCGAGATTGTAGAGCTCCTGCCCAATGTAAAGCGGCACGAGAAGAAACTCGGAGTCGTATTGATAACGGCCGGTCTCAAAAACCCCAGTGACAGTCAGTTCCTTCGGCAGAACAATATCCCGCAATTCGTCGATCGCGGCTTTCGCTTGATCACCCTTCGCATTCTCGAGCTTCTTAATTCCGTCGAGGATCTGGCCGAGATTTCCCGGCGAGTAAACCGTCAGCTTGTCGCCGACGTTGATTCGTAAAATGCGCGCGAGATCGCTGCCCAGCACGGTCGATTCGCCCTCGAGATCAAGCTGCCCTTGCGTCACGAACCTGCGGAGCGGGATCACTTTTTCCTCCGCGCCCGGCTCAATTCCACGAATCACCGGCGCCAATCGCTGATTTTGGAATTCAACAATCACCGGGCCCTGGACAAACGGCGCAGTCGCGACAACGTGCGGTGTGTTATCGATCTTCTTCTCCAGCGCGCGCCAATCGCGCATCACGTCTTCGCTTTTCACGAGAATGTGCGCGTCAAAGTCAATAATTTTCTGTCGCAGCTCGCGATCGAAGCCGGTCATCACTGCGATCACGAGAATCAGCACGGTGACGCCAAGCGTGACGCCGATGATCGAAATCAGCGTGATGATGGAGAGAAACGTGCGCTTCGGTTTGAGATAACGCAGCGCTAGAAAAAGGCTGAACGGCAGTTTCACGTTGCCGTTATGTTGACCGCGAAAGCGCCGCTTTACAACCCAACGGGATGACGCGGTTGAAAACCCCGTGTATCGCGGCCATCCAGATGCCAGCTCCCGCCAGCATCGCCACCGTAATGCAGGTCGGTCGTATTGAGGCGCAGACCGGCAGTCGTCGCGAAGACCTGACCGCACCGCGAATAAATTGTGAACCAGCGTCCGCGGCCGCGTTCGCCGTAGCGGCGAAAATCCGCGGAGGGCAATCGTTGCTCGAGCATACCCGCATAACGGAGCGACGCTGCGGTTGTCGATCAAACATGAACGGTTGGAGTTTCCCGACGATTGCGCCTCGGATTCGGCATCGAGCACGAGCATGACAGCCGTTACCAGAGCGGAAAACGAAACACGCCTCCCCTCAGAAGCTGCTTTCAGGCCAAGTTCCGGCGCTACGATGTCAGCGCGTGCGCTTTTAAGTCTTCGAGGCTCACAAATTCAAGGGCGGAAGCGTGGGTCGCCTCGAGATCCACCGGCGCGGCACGGTTGTGTTCGAAGGCCGACTTCCAGCGCGTGACGCAGACGCACCATTTGTCGCCGGGTTTCAGACCCGGAAATCCCCATTCCGGCACCGGCGTGACCAGATCGTTGCCATCGAGCACGGAAAAATCGAGAAACTCCCGGGTAACTTTCACACAAACGGTGTGCAATCCGACGTCCTCGGGTCCAGTTCGACAATAGCCGTCCCGATAAAATCCGGTTGTCGGATCGCGACAACAGCACTTCAATTCTGTACCAAGGACGTTAGTTGGCATCGCTTAGCCAAAATCTGGTTCTTCGGTCGAAACGGTCGCCTCGCCTTCGCTCTGTCGCAGCGCTTGCTCGACGGCGCGCCACGGAAGCATTGCGCATTTCACCCGCTGCGGAAACTTCCGAACGCCGCGCATGACCTGAAGATCGCCAAGATTTTTCGGTGCGTCATTTTTCCCCGTCGTCACCAGATCGTGAAATGCACCGAGGATCTTTTCGACATCCGCGCGGCTCTTGCCCTTCAACTTTGTCGTCATCAACGAAGCCGACGCCTGACTGATCGCGCACCCCTGTCCGGTGAATTTGATTTCCTCCAATCCGCCGTTGCCATCGAACTTGATGGCGAGGTGAATCTCATCGCCGCAGGAAGGGTTGTCTCCGCGCACTTTGACCGAAGGATTCATGAGCTCGCCGAAATTTCGCGGACGCCGCGAGTGATCGAGAATCACTTCCTGATAAAGTTCTTCGAGATCGCCGAGTTCCACGTTCATTTAAAAAACTGAATCGCTTTCTGGAGGATGTCGATCATGCGATCGATTTCCTCGCGATTGCTATAAAGATAAAAGCTCGCACGCGTCGTTCCGGTAACTCCGAATCGGCGCATAAGCGGTTGATTGCAGTGATGTCCGCCTCGCATTGCAAGTCCGTACCGATCCGCGAACGTCGTGAGATCGTGCGGATGGGCCGCGTCCATGACAAAACTAATCACGCCCGCACGATCTTTTGTCGGTCCGATCACTCGCAGCCCTCGAAACCGCATCATTCGCTTGAGCGCATACCTCGCAAGATCGACATCGTGTTCAAAAATTTCGGCGCGCCCGATTCCTTCCAGATAATCAATCGCGGCAGCCAGCCCAATCGCGCCGGCAATATTCGGAGTGCCTGCTTCGAAACGGTGCGGCGGTTTCTTGAATGTGCTTTTTTCGAGCGTGACGCTAACGATCATCTCGCCGCCGCCATGATAAGGCGGTGTCGCCTCCAGAACTTCTGACCGGCCATAGAGCACGCCGATTCCTGTCGGCGCGCACATCTTGTGACCCGAGAACGCGAGAAAGTCACAGCCGAGCTCCTGGACATTGAGTGGCATGTGGCCGATCGCCTGGGCGGCATCGATCAGCGTAGTCGCGCCCACTGCTTTCGCTTTTTGGCAAAGCTGGGCAGCCGGATTGATTGTGCCGAGGGAATTGGAGACGTAGGTGAAAGCAAAAATTTTCACCTCTGGGGTCAGCAACGACGAAAGTCTTTCCAGCTCGAGCGTACCGTTGTCCCGCACGGGAACGAAGCGGAGTCGTGCACCGATCTTTTCTGCGAGCAGCTGCCATGGCACCAAATTGCTATGGTGCTCCATCTCGGTCAGCAAAATCACGTCGCCCACGCGTAGAAATTTTCCGCCCCAAGCTTGCGCGACGAGATTGATGCCCTCCGTCGTGCCGCGCGTGAAAACGATTTCCTCGGCGCTCTTTGCGCCGATAAAGTCGGCGACGCGTTGTCGTGACTTCTCGTAGTGTTCGGTCGCGCGCGCGCTTAACGTGTGAAGTCCGCGATGCACATTGGCGTTCTCGTGTTCGTAATACCTGCGAACAACGTCGAGAACCACGCGCGGCTTCTGCGAACTGGCCGCGCTGTCGAAATAAATCAGCGGATGGCCGTTCACGCGCTCGCGAAGAATCGGAAAATCTCCGCGCAGCGCCGGCCAATCCACGGGGCTGCTTACCGCTTTGTGCATAAGATAATCTGCGCTAAGCGGTCGTTCGCGCTAGTCGATTCCGGCGCGAGCTAAGATTGAGACCGCGAAAGAGTTGGCTTGATTTTCTGAGGGTAAAGTCGCTACAACTTTCGTGTCAGTGAAAGTCAACCTGTGATCACGATCGACATTAACTCGAAAGACGCCGCAAAGGAGAAGACCGGCACGTAAGATCGAAACGGAAGTCCGTCGCTGAAGCGATGAAGAAAACTGCGACGGTTTACTGGTTGCTTCCGGCGAAACCAGAGCGTGAGTTGTTTCGCAAATTCATCCGCATTTTGCGGAAAGAATTTGGCGCGCCGAATTTCGAGCCGCACTTAACCCTTTTGGTCACAGCGAAAGATCGACCGCCTCCGAGAAGGGTCCTACGACAGATTCGATCTCGACTGATTCGCTTGAGTGCGCGCGGCATCGGGTATTCGCCAAAGTTTACGAAAACGCTGTTCGTTCGTTTCAAATCCAGCCTGGCAATGCAAAAATTAGTGGCCGATCTTGCGCACGTAGCACGATCGGCGGCAAAAGTTCCGAGCGATCCGCACCTAAGTTTGCTTTACAAAAAAATGCCATGTTTGGCGAAAAAAGAATTGGCGAGCGTGATAAAATTGCCATTTCGAACTGCGGCTTTCGATTCCGTCGCCGCCGTTCGATTGACCATGCCAGTGCGCAGCGCAGCGGATGTCGAAAAATGGAGGATCGTGGCCAAAAAATGGCTGCACCGATGATAAATTGAAATCTTTCTCATCGGGAGGAGCGTTATCTTACCGATGGACCCGAAGACAAAAATTTTCGGCGAGCACGACGCGGCGACGATCAAGCAGATCGAAACCTGTGTTGCGGCTGGTGGTGAACGCGGCGTGCTTTGCGCGGACGGTCACAAGGGTTATGCGCAACCGATCGGCGGAGTTGTCGCGTATAAGGACAAAATCTCGCTAAGTGGCGTCGGGTTCGACATCGCCTGTGGGAACCTGGCGATTTTAACCGACGCCAAGCGCGAACAAATTGCACGGAAGATCGACCAGGTCATGGACGACGTGGTTCGCGACATTTCGTTCGGAATCGGACGGAAAGCCAAAGTGCGCGTCGAACACGAGTTGTTTGAAGACGAGGCGTGGCAAATCAAACCAATCGGCGACTTGAAATCGATGGCGGCGGAACAGCTCGGCACCGTTGGCGGCGGAAACCATTACGTCGATATTTTTGCGGACGAGCAGGACCGGATCTGGGTCGGCGTCCACTTCGGATCGCGTGGGCTCGGGCACAAAACCGCGACGCATTTTTTGAAAGCGGCAGGCGGCAAAGACGGAATGGACGTCCCACCGACCGTGGTCGATGAGAAATCAGAAATCGGCCACGATTATCTTGTCGGAATGCATTTGGCCGGACGTTACGCATACGCGGGACGCGAGGCCGTTGCGCGTCACATCGTCAAAAACATCTTGGGCGCGAAGATTCTCGAAGAAGTGCACAACCATCACAACTTCGCCTGGCGCGAGAAGCATAACGGCGAAGAATTTTGGGTCGTACGGAAAGGAGCCACACCGGCGTTTCCAGCACAGAAAAGTTTTGTCGGCGGAAGCATGGGCGATGACGCGGTGATCATCGAAGGTATTGATTCTCCGATTTCACACGAAGCGCTCTTCTCAACTATCCATGGGGCAGGGCGAATCATGTCGCGCACGGCGGCAAAAGGAAGATTTGTAAAAATTGACAAAAAACGAATTCGTCAGGATGGACTCGTCCGGCACGATGAAATGATGAAATGGTTGCACGATCGCGGAATTGTTCTACGGGGCGGCGATTTGGACGAAGCACCGCAGGCGTATCGGCGATTGCCGAACGTCTTGAAAGCGCATGCCGGAACAATTCGCGTTCTGCATACCTTGCATCCGCTCGGCGTCGCGATGGCTGGCCGCGATATTGTCGATCCTTACAAAGACTGAACCCAGTCAATCCTTTTTCGGCGTTGCTGTTGCAGCAGGCTCCGAATTTGAAGCGGTAGATGTGGGAGTGGCCGTTGGCGATGGAGTCGGTGCTGGTGAAATGCCGTCAATCTTAATGACCTCGTCTTCGAGCAGGCGTTTTTCTTCGGCGTAAATTGGGCTGCGTTCCGCGATTTGAATGTATTCTTTAGCGGCGGCGCTTTGATTCATATCGAGAAGCAAAACAGCGACGTAAACCGCGGCGTGCGGTTCGCGCAAAGCTTCGACCGGTAACTTCCGAAGAACTTCCCAGCCTTCGGTGGTGCGGCCCTGGACGTAAAGTGAGAATGCATAAGTGATCGCGCAATTCGGGTCATCGGGCGCGCCTTCATACGCTTGTCGCGCGAGCTCCTGCGCTTGTTTGGTGTTTTGATCGATGTTCAACCCGAGCCGTGCGAGATTCGAGGTGATTGCGATTTCGTTTGGTGAAGTTTCATGCAGACGTTGCAGCACGTCGTAGAGTTTTTTCACGTCGTTGTTCGCGCGATAAAGTTTGGAGAGCGCGTCGAGCCCTTCGCGACGACTGGGCGGATTTCGCGAAAGACGCGACCAGAGCTCTTCACTTTCAATGGGCAGGTTCCATTTGCTGGCGAGACGCGCGAGTTTGATCTCATACTCGGGTTGAGCAGCGGCGGCGTGAAGCGCGGCGCGCCAAAGAGTGCCGAACTCGGCATCGGCATTGGATTGACGCGATTGCCTGGAAGCGAATCCTTGATAGGCAAGCCGGAGATAATCGTCGTCTCCCCACGACTTGCTTCGCGTCCAACGGCGCAAACGCAACCAATTTTTTTGCTCGGCAAAAGCAGCAGCGATCGCGATGGAGGCCGGCGGTTTGACAGCGGTCGCGGCCGGCAACTTGTCCATCCAATTAATAACTTCGGCAGAGAGGCCGTTTTCGTTCATCCAGTCCATCAGCAGACCAAGATCGGATGGGTCGCGTGCCGCGACCGGCTTCACTTTTTCCAAGACTGCGCCGAATTTTTTCGCGTCGAGTTTCCGATAGAAATTCAGACAGAGCAATAAATCGCTGAAGCTTACTTCGGGTGATACTTGGAGTTGCTGAGCGAATCGATCGGCTGTCTGGAGATCGTTTCGATCGACTGCGTCATTGAGCAATGCGCGCAACGCGCTGGTGCGGAATTGCGAAACTTGAGTGAGCCGCTCCAAGGTGTCGCGCGCCTGCGCGCTTTTTCCCTCGTCCTGCGAACGGATTTGGATCGCCGCGAGATTAAATTTATAAAGATCGTTCTTCGGATCCTTGTTTACCGCGATCGAAAATTGCTGTTCCTGTTCGGCAAGATTTCCTTCAGCGCGCGCCAGCCAGCCGGCGACAACGTGAAAAGCGGCCAGGTCCTGCACCCGCGGCGCGACGCGCTCCAACGTTTTTCGGGCGAGATCGATCTGCCCAAAACGCAAAGCTGCGGAAGCGAGATTGAGCTGGCTGTCGATGTTGTCCGGTTGCAGACGCGCGATCTGCGCGCGCCACGAGACCGTTTCCTCGGAGTTTTGTTTTTCGCAGCCTTCGGCAAGGATCTGAAATGCCGGCAAGGAGTCGCGCTCACGCTCCAAGACCTGCCGGGCCAACCGGTTCGCTGCCACGAAATCATTTTTCTCGAGCATCGCGGCTGCACGCTTCAACAAGCGCGACTCACGCCAATTGCTGTAAAGTTTGGAGCCGTAGGTCCCGAAGACGACAATCAACAACAGCGCCACGACGGCCGCCGCAATGTAAAGCGCCAACCGCAGCGTCGGTAAATGAGGCCGAAAGTCTGAAAAAGACTCGACGCCGGGTAAAGAACGCGAACGTCGTTTAATTCTCTCCGGCATCTATTCCTTATGCGTGGATGCTCGCCAGAATGTAACCTAGCTCTGGCAAATGGGAATGGGTTTATATTCCGCTCTTAGCTTCCTGTACCACTGGAACGCTCTCGAGCTGGCCGCGGACTGGCTCGCGCAGACGTGGACCCCAGACGTAGCGGGTGAGAAGCACTTTGATAGTCGCCGTTAATGGCACTGCTAAGATCGGTCCAAGCAATCCGCCGATCAAAAGGCCCCAGACAAAGATCGAGACGATCACGGTCATCGGATGCAGCCCGAGCGACTGGCCGACGATCCGCGGCGCGTAAAACATACCTTCAAGATTTTGAACAACGATAAAGATGACGGTGACAATGATCGGGTGCGTCCAATCGCCATATTGGAACGCGGCGATAAGAACTGCAGGTACCCAGCAAATAACAATTCCAATGTATGGAATCATCGTGAGGATCACGACGAAGAGTCCGATCAGCGGTGCAAAACTGAGTCCGTAAAGCGTCAAGATGCTCCCAATCAGGGTCCCGTCGACGAGACAGACGAGTAATTGACCGCGAAAATACGCGAGGACGTAACTGTTAATCTCGGTAAGCGCGGCGGCGATCTCCTGCTTCAACGGCGACGCGCGCAGCGGCAAATAATCCTTCCAGCGTTTTTCAATTCTCGGCCGTTCCTTCAAAAGGAAAAAAAGATAAATCGGGACCATGACCAGACTGAGCAGGAAGCCAAAGGCTCCGAGAAACCCACCGATGCTTTTTTTGACAATGTTCCAGATTTTTTCCGCCAACGTCGGCAGGTAGCGTTCGAGATTTGGAATTATTTTTTCGGCTTTTGCTTCAAGTTGCTGCCGCTCGGCCGAGCTGATTTTGGCCGGCGCAGCGGAAATCGATTCCACCGGCGCGGCACCGGCTTGCGGTGATGGGCTTGGCGTCGCGGAGGTGGCCGGCGTGGGAGATGGAACGCGCGGAGGCGGCGTGCCGAGCAGGAAATTTACGATGCTCGAAGAGGCCGCTTTCCCGCGAGTCGTGCCGCCGACTACGCGATTGTATTGCACGATGACATCGACAATGCGATCCCGCGCTTTCTGAGTGTAATTCGGAAGCTCACGTGCGAAGCTCGCGCTTTGCATCGAAATGGCCGGTGCGACCCACGCGACCAAACCAACCAGCGCGATAGCAACACCGGCAAAAATCACCGCTACGGCCCAGCCGCGACTCATTTTGCGGCGGCAAAGTTCGGTGACCAGAGGATCCAGCAGGTAGGCGAGGATTACCGCGATCGCCGCCGGAATTAAGATTGGCTGAAGGAAGCTGGTGAGATTGGCGCCGACATAAACAACTGCGCCAGCGATAACGATGAGAAGAACAACAAACATCGCTGTGAGCGCTGCCCACATCGTTCTTTTCTGCCAAGGCGTCGGGTAAGTGCTCATTGCCAAAAGAAATTTATTTCGGACGGCGCTAGTGAGCGAGAGAACGTTCGATCCGGGCGAATTTAATGAACCGGATTTGCATTCGGCGGCTGACCCTTGCTCATCTTCGTTTTCGCGTTGTCGATCTTGTCGGCCAGCGTCTTGTTTTTCGGGTCAATGCTGAGTGCCTTTTGCCACGCCTCCAGCGCTTGGGCTGACTTATTCAATTTCGCGCAGGCATCGCCGATATGTTCAAGCACCACCGGATCGTCACGCGTTAACTTTTGCGCGGCGCGCTGGAGATCGGTTAGGGCCTGTTCGAACTTTCCCTCTTTGAATTCGAGCCAGCCCAGCGTGTCGACGTATGCCCCATTGTCTGGATTCGCTTGCAAAGCGAGCTTTATCATCTGCTCAGCCTCGTCCAGATGCATGTTGTGGTCAGCCCACATGTAGGCCAGATAATTGTAGGCATCAGCAGCGTTACTCGGATCGACCGCGATTGATTTCCGAAAAAGCTCGGCCGCCTTGTCGTAAAGGCCTGCTTGCTCGGCGGCAGCGCCGTAATCGAAATAAAACCGCGCGTTCGCGATCTCTGCGCCCTCGGCTTCAGCTTCATGCAAGGCTTCTTCAAAGGTCACAACGGCTTCCTGGGAATGTTTCGCTTCACGCAGCGCAATGGCGAGGTAATAAGCGATCTCGGCTGTTTGCCGGAAGTGTTCCCGTGCTTCCGTGAGCACTTTCACGGCGCGCTCCTGCTCCTTCAACGGTCCGAGAAGGAGTTCGGCTAGGTGGAGATAGGGACTAGGTCTCCCGGGATTGATGATCAGGCTCTGCTCATAATTTGCCGCCGCTTTGGCAAATGCTGCTTTCGCTTGCTCGGCCTTCTTTTCACGTTCCAAGGTGCGGGCAGCATCATCCAGCAATCCAGCAAGCAAGTCGTAGGGTTTATAGTTTTCCGGTTGTTCCTTGATGATTTGCTCCAACATTTCAACCGCCTTGTCGCGCTGGTTCGTCAAAACGAAGCCAGTAGCGAGTCTTTCTCGCGCACTGGTGTCGTCCGGCTCGAGTTCGAGCAGCCGAAGATAAAGTGGAATGGCTTCCTTAATTTGCTCAGTGGCGACGTAGTAATCCGCGACGTCCTTCAAAACCTTGGCGTCGTCACCTGCGTGTTCTACCGCTTTCCTAAAGATCTCGTTTACCCGCGCAATGCCCTCCCGCTTGGGCGGTCGATCGGGCTTAAAAACAATCGAGGCATAAAGTTTTCCGAGACGCGCCCAAAACCCGGCATTCTCGCTTTGCGTCGCAGCTGCACGATCGAGTGATTGGAGCGCTTTCTTTTCATCTCCAGCCGCGAGCGCGATTTCACAAAGGCGCTCATAGGCGTCGATATTTTGAGGATCGATTGCGATGGCTTTATTAACGCAGTCGATCGCTTGATCGACTCGCCGCATATATTTTGTGTAGATAAAGGCGAGCTGCAGCAAAGGTTCGGTAGCTTTCGGGTTAGCTTTAACTGCATCTTTCAGAACATCGATTGCCTGAGGAAAGTCGTCCTGCCGCGTGAGCAGAGTCGCAACGCGTGACGCGAGATCCGCTTGGCCGGGATCGACATCGAGCACTTTCCTATACGCCGCGAGCGCCTTTTCCATCTCGCCGTCTTCCTCAAAAGCCATTCCTTCGACAAAATGCGCGAGCGCATCGGCCTTATGCTCACCGTCAACGCGAAGCAACAAATCCTTGGCTGGAATTGCGAAGAAAGAATCGCTTTGCCGCGCTGATTTTTTCATCGGTGCCGAACTCGGAGATGCCTGAGCATTCGGAGCGGTCAAACGAGGACGGCCCGCAACCGGCACCGCCAAGCCTAGAAGAAATGCTCCGAAAAGGAATCGATGGAAAATCCGCTCAAAGCGCCGATTGGACCCCATCATGCTGCCGATTGTAGCCGTGCGAAACGCTCTGCGCAAACGCTCAACCGCAGCCTAACGAGTGGAAGAAATTAGGCTTTATATCGCAAGCGCTTCTTGTGGCGATTCGCCCGCATGCGCTTGCGGCGCTTATGTTTTGAAATCTTCGCCTTCCGTCGTTTTTTTAGAGAACCCATATCATCGCGTTCCGCAATTCTCGATCCAAACACGAAGCACGCCCGATTTCAACACGCTTCTTGATACCCACAGCTCGTTAAGGTAGCTCGCGCGAAAAGCCTCGACGTAGAATTCGCACGAGACTCTTACTGACGCCGAACCTCCCGGTTGAAATCGCGACTGAAAGAACGCAAGCGATGCCAGCTCATTCGACAGCACGTGAGCGTTTGGTTAATCATTTTTATCGGGCTGGTGGGATTTGAACCCACGGCCTCCTGGTCCCGAACCAGGCGCTCTACCAAGCTGAGCCACAGCCCGTTTTCATACGTAAACCGACCAGTGCTCTTTGCCTCGAATTCTTTTCTTGTCCACCATTTTTGTCCGTGCCTACGGATGGTCTTGTGGCGTAAAAGCCCTCCTCGAATGGCATCCGGTGTCGTCACGGGAGAACAATAACGTGACATTAATCAGGTTCCGGTATTAAATCCATACTTACTCGTGTCGGCGGTCCGACGGAGCCACCACGTGCCTATGAAGATTAAAAAGCTGACCAAAAAGATCCAACGGCTTGAAGCGCGCTTGCAAAAAGGCGCGAAGAAACTTGCAAGCCTGAAACAAAAGCTCAGAGCGACAGAGGCAGCGAGATTGGCTAAGACCGAGCGTAAACGCGCAGCTCGGGCTCGGGAAGGTTTTGCGGCTGTTAGAGTTGCTGCACCTCAAAAGAACCGACGACGCCTAACAGCAAAGACCGCGTCCAAACCTGCGCGCGCGATCGAGCGGATTTCTTTCAACAAAGTGAAGAAGAAACGCCACATCACACCCGAACGCCGTGCGCAACTCTCGGCTACGATGAAAGCTAGGTGGGCTGCCAAAAGAGCGGCGGTGACACCCGAAAAGAATACTCCGGAGCAAGATTTTACGCTCGGAAAGACCCCTCAGCAGTAAGCTCGCTAATAGCGGACCTACGGATTGCGCGTTATTGCGCATGAATCGTTGGGCCGGGACCGAATTCGGCACAACCGCATTTCCGTCCGGTACAGGAATTATCGACAGTTAACCACATCAGACGCGCCAGACTTCCACTCAGCGGGGGGCACGCGGTTGATTATCGCGTCATGAACTACGTCGAGGATACGCGTTAGGCTCAGGCGCAGCCGGCCTGTTCGTTTTCCGATCTTGCTCGCACAAGATCGAGATGCGCCTTGTCGAACAAATCGGTTGACAAGCTTTTCAATCGCTCGCAATGTCTCCGCTCCAATTTTTATTTTATGATCGCGTCGCGGTTTTCACCCTCCGCTCTCGCCACCAGCGCGCCGACCATTCTTCAATTCCCGACGGAAGCCAACCGCGCCGTCAGATCCTTGCGCCATATGACGACTCAACTCCTCCAGGAAGCAGCTCAAGTAATTCCAAATCAGCAACTCCTGATCAACGTTGTCTCCAAGCGCGTTCGCCAGCTCGGTCTTGGCCACCGACCGATGGTTGAAGCGACGCCGCGTATGTCGCTCACCGATATCGCTCTTAAGGAAATCACTGCCGGCAAGCTCGCTTTCGAACCGGTCAAAGGTCCCGAGAACACTTAACTCCCTGAACCGCGTTTATCGCGACCATGCCCACAGAGTCGATCCTTAATCGCAAGGCGCTCCGCGATTTTCACATCCTCGAACGCTACGAAGCCGGCATTGAGCTCAAGGGCAGCGAAGTAAAATCAATTCGCGCCGGCAAGGTCAACATCAGCGACGCATTTGCCCGGATCGAGAACGGCGAAGCGTTTGTCTACAACGCCGACATTCAACCGTACGAAAAAGCGAGTCACGAGGTTCCCGCGGCAAAACGCGTCCGCAAACTTCTCCTCCATCGCGAGGAGATCGACAAACTTTACGGCGACCGCCAGGTCAAAGGGCGCGCTCTGGTCGTTTTGAAGCTCTATTGGAAAAACGGGAAACTCAAAGCTGAGCTCGGTGTTGGTCAAGGGAAAGTCACCCGGGACAAGCGCGCCGACATCAGAAAGCGCACGGTTGAACGCGAAACGGCGCGTGAAGTCGCTCGCTTTAATCGCAAGCATTCTTAGAGCGAGATCATCCTGTAAAGTTCATGGGTGTAAGTTGAGCGCTTGCCAGGCCGGGGCTATTAACGTAGCCCGGTTGAACGTTTTCTGAATGTCTCGCTCGTTTTACAAAGGCAGAGTTGCTCTGATTAGCGGCGGTTCGCGCGGCCTTGGTTTAGAGATTGCGAGAAAGATTTGCGCCCAGGGAGGAAAAGTTGCTCTTCTCGCGCGCGACACCGCGGAACTTGATCGTGCAAAAACTGACTTGGATCGCTTCGGGAGCGAGGTGCTGACAATCCAGTGCGACCTAGTCGAGTCCGCACAGATCCAATCTGCCGTCCAGCAAACGCTCCAACGTTTCGGCAAGATTGACATCCTGATCAACAACGCCGGCATTATCGAAGTCGGACCCCTCGCCCATATGCAGCTCAAGGACTTTGATCGTGCGATGCGTGTCCATTTCTGGGCGCCGTACATTTTGCAATTTCTGATCGTTCCGCACATGCGCGCGAAAGACGGCGGTCGCGTCGTCAACATTTCGTCCATCGGCGGAAGAGTGGCTGTTCCGCACATGGCGCCCTATTCTGCCAGCAAGTTCGCCCTCACTGGATTTTCCGATGCGATCCGCGCCGAGCTCGCGCGCGACAAAATTTACGTGACGACTGTCACGCCCGGGATGATGCGAACCGAGTCACACATTCATGCCACGTTCAAAGGCGACCACGCCGCGGAATACCGATGGTTCGATTGGTCGCGCAAGATTCCATTTGCCTCTATCTCCATGGAGCGCGCGGCCCGCAAAATTGTAAATGCTTGTGCGCGCGGAAAGTCGGTTCTGGTTATACCTTTGTCCGCCCATTTCATCATCGCGGCGAACGCTCTGTTCCCGAACTTGATGGCGCGCGCGATGAGAATGTTTAATCGCTCGCTGCCGCCGCGAGTCAGCCAAAGCGGCAACGAAGCGAGATCAGGCGCGGAAATTATCCGCGGCAAGTGAACACGAAACGTCTTTTCGTTTCGATCGATCCGCCGCCAGCAATTCGAAAAATTCTTGTCGACATCGACCCGCGTATTCGCGGGGTGCGTTGGAGCGTCCACGATCAAATTCATCTCACGCTCGGTTTTTTCCCGGACGTTCCGCACGATGTCGATCTTGCATTGCGTGAAAAACTCGCGGCGATCGAATTTGGCGCCTTTTTTCTGCCGATCGAAGGAATCGGAACGTTTCCCGCGAAAGGCATGGTGAAGATTATCTGGATCGGCATCGGGGCTGGTCATCCCCATCTTTTTCAACTTCACAAACGCGTCCAGGAAACCGCGCTCGCGGTTGGACTCGAAGCCGATCTACGGCCATGGCACCCACATTTCACGCTGGCCCGTTGCCGCGATGTTCCTGGCGGGTCAATTCGAAAATTTCTCAAATCAAATGCGGATTTCGACGCCGGACTGTTTCGCGTAGAAATATTTCATCTTTATTGCAGCGAATTGACGCCATCCGGGCCGATTCACACCTGCGAACTTTCAATTTCGGCTCGATAACGGCGCCGCGACATGCTCCAGTGGCCGGCGTTCTGCCGGCACGCCAATCCAAGCTTCGACAATTGCGCCGATTATCATCGAGCCCGCCGCGGCAACATAACCCCCAAAAAGCGCGCTGCTTGAACCCGAACCAATAATCCAACCAAACAACCACGGAGCAAACGCACCGCCGACAAGTGTTCCGATTGCATAAAAGACTGCGATGGCAAAGGCGCGGATTTCCAGTGGAAAAATCTCGCTCACTGTGAGGTAGGCCGAGCTCGCCGCTGCCGAGGCGATGAAAAAAATAATCGTCCACGCGAGTGTTTGTGTTTGCGCCGTCAGCAAACCCGCGTGAAACAACCAGCCGGTCAACGCGAGCAAAATTCCCGAAGTGCCGTAAGTGACCGTGATCATTGTTTTCCGCCCTATGGTGTCGAACAAATGTCCAAGCAGGAGCGGACCAAAGAAATTTCCGATCGCAAACGGCAAGATATAACCACCGACACTTTGCTCCGCCACGCCGTAAAAGCGCATTAACACGAGTCCATACGTGAAAAAGATTGCGTTATAGAAAAACGCCTGAGTCGACATCAAAACGAAACCGAGAAGTGAACGATGTCTATGTTGGTGCATAATTGCATTCCAGATTTCCTGCCACCGCGTATGCGTACGCGTATGAATTCGGGTCGGCGGAAATTCATGCGCTGGCAACCGATCGAGTTTCTGAATGATCCTGCGCTCGACCTGATCGAGAATCTTTTCTGCCTCAGCATTTCGACCGTGAATCATTAACCAGCGCGGGCTTTCCGGAACCCAGCGTCGAAAGAAAATGATGATCAGGCCAAGCATCGCGCCGATCGCGAACGCCAAACGCCAGCCTAACGAAATTGGGAATCGCTTTGGATCCAGAACCAGCAGCGTCGCACCAGAACCGAGCGCGGCGCCCACCCAATATGAACCGTTGATCGTCAAATCGACCCGGCCACGGACGCCCGCCGGAATCAGTTCATCGACCGCCGAGTTGATCGCAGCGTATTCACCGCCGATGCCCGCCCCGGTGATCGCTCGAAAGAACGCATAACTCGCAAAATTCCAGGAAAACGCGGACAACGCAGTTCCAGTCAAATAGACCACCACCGTGATGAAAAATAATTTCTTTCGGCCGAACCGATCCGTGCCGTAACCAAAAAGAAGTGCGCCGATGACAGCGCCCGCCAGATAGCAAGTCGCGCTTGCGCCGACTTCGGTATCAGTTAGCCCTAACGCCTCCCTTCGTGTCAGGATCCCGGCTAACGAACCGGCTAGAGTGACTTCAAGCCCGTCCAGAATCCACGTCGCGCCGAGCGAAACGACGATCAACCAATGCCATCGACTCCACGGCATTCGGTCCAGCCGCGCGGGCACATAAGATTCAATCGTTTGGCCGAATTGCTTCACATTCATTCCGAGCGATGCGAGGAATCTCACGGCCAAAGCTCTAACCACACAAGTACCTTGTCTGATCAGTCAGCCCGTGAGAGGTCCTTTGCTTCGCTTAGGATGACAAACGCTCAGTCTTCGTAGGCCGGCAAACCTTTGGCGCGTCGCTTTTCCTTGATGTAATTGACCATGTCTTCCGAGGTCTTGAAGTCCTCAGACTTGAATGGCAGTTTCTTTTTGCGACGCAAAACGCTGTACCACCACCGCCAGTAATTTTGCCACGTGTCGTAACCGGCTTCAGGCTTTTCCTTGTTAATCTCGGCCGCGATCCGTTCGTCAACCCGCTCCTTCCAATACTGTTCTTCCGTTACATTTGTAACGTTGACCCGGCCTGCCTGGTCCGTGTTGTATTCGCGAATCGTGGGCTTATGCACAGAGCAACCCGAGAGCAGAGTTGCAACGAGAAGATTCCCGACCAGGAGTTGCGTGGAAATTCTTCGCATGACCACTGAGAAAGATTTCTAAACCAAAAGCGATCGTCAATTTCGAAAGTAGCAGCTTCAAGACTAGGCGGTGCGGCCGCAACAGTTTTTATACTTCTTCCCGCTACCGCACGGACAAGGCTCGTTTCGGCCAACTTTCGGTAGCGAACGTCGCACCGGAAGGTCGACCGGCATTTCGCCCGCGCCATCCCCATCCATCGCAACCCCGGCCATCGCCGGTTGCGGTTGACGCATTCGCGCCAGCGCGTTCGCAGTCGGCGCCGTCGGCGCATCCTCCTTGAGGAAGAACTGTGGCAGAGTCGCCAGAAAATTCTCGAACGCCTGCAGATTCGACGTGCTCCGGAAAAGATTGTGCAACACCTCGTTCTTAATGTTCGCCATCAATTCGACGAACATGTCATAGGCTTCTGTTTTGTATTCGATCAGTGGATCTTTTTGCGCGTAACCGCGGAGATAGACGCCTTCGCGCAGCGCGTCCATCGCGTAGAGGTGCTCCTGCCAGAGCCGATCAATCGCGTTCAAAATGATATAACGCTCGAGACTTTTGACCGCAGTCGGCTCTTCGTGACCCGATTTGCGTTCGTACGCTTCCTTCACCTTGCCGATCAGGAACTGCGCGTTCTCATTAACACTCCGGGTGTCGAACTGCGCTTTCTCTTGGGTCAGTCCGAGCGGGAAAGTCGTGTTTACCCAATGAATCAGGCCGGTGTAATTTGGCTCGTCTATTTCGAGAAACTCTGTCACCTTTGCCGGCACCGCTTCGTCGATGACTTCGTAAATAAGCGTGCGTGGATCCTCGGAGTCGATCACTTCATTGCGATAGGTGTAAACGACTTCGCGTTGCATGTTCATCACGTCGTCGAAATCGAGCGTGCGCTTTCGAATCAAGTAATTGCGCTGCTCGACGCGCTTTTGCGCAGTCTCCACGGATTTGTTCAACCAGCGGTGCTCAAGCTCCTGCCCTTCCTCAAGGCCAAACCGCTCCATGATCTTGGTCATTCGATCCGCGGCGCCGAAATTGCGCATCAGATCGTCCTCAAAACTGACATAGAAACGCGACGCGCCCGGATCGCCCTGGCGTGCGCAACGTCCGCGGAGTTGTCGATCTATCCGGCGAGCTTCGTGCCGCTCGGTCCCGAGCACAAACAATCCGCCAAGCTCAGGAACTCCAAAACCGAGTTTAATATCCGTGCCGCGGCCGGCCATGTTCGTTGAGATCGTCACCGTCCCCGGCTGACCGGCGCGTGCAACAATCTCCGCCTCTTGCATGTGAAATTTCGCGTTCAACACGTTGTGCGGAATTTTTTCGCGCTTGAGCATCCGGCTCAGCAACTCGGAGGCTTCCACGCTGACCGTACCGACCAATACTGGTTGCTGCTTCGCGTGATGGTCTTTGATTTCCGCAATGACGGCGTTGTATTTCTCGCGCCGCGTTTTGTAAATCCGGTCGTTGTGGTCCATGCGCTGCACCGGCCGGTTCGTCGGGATAACGTTTACGTCGAGTTTGTAGATGTCGTGAAACTCGGCCGCTTCGGTTTCGGCGGTGCCAGTCATGCCGGCGAGTTTTTGATAAAGCCGGAAATAATTTTGGATCGTGATCGTCGCCAGCGTTTGCGTCTCCCGATCGATCTGAACGCCTTCCTTCGCTTCAACCGCCTGATGCAAACCATCGCTCCAGCGGCGCCCCGGCATCTTGCGTCCCGTGAATTCGTCGACAATGACGACCTTGTTGTCCTCGACGACGTACTGCACATCTTTTTCGAACAAGCAGTAGGCTCGCAGCAATTGTGAAATGTTGTGGATCCGCTCCGCTTGTGCATCGCAATGTTGCTGACGCTCCGACTTCTTCTTGTCCTTCTCTTCGTCTGACAGACTTGGGTCGAGATCGATCTCGGTGAATTCGCTGATCAAATCCGGCAGCACGAACGCGTTCGGATCGTCCGGATTTAGAAACGTCCGGCCTTGCTCTGACAAATCCGCTTCGTTCGATTTCTCGTCGATCGTGAAAAACAATTCCTCTTTGAGTTGAAAGAGCTCTTCTTTACGCGTGTCCTGATAAAATGAGAGTTCGGCTTTATCGATCGCGCGACGCTTGTCCGGGTCCTCCATCATTCGGAGCAATTGCTTGTTGCGTGGCTGACCCAGTTTCACTTTAAACACCAAACGCCCGCCAAGTTCGACATCGCTCTTTTCGAACGCTTCGACCGCTTCACTTGCGACGCGATTGCACAGCATCGTTTGCTTGCGCACGAGCTGCTCGATGAGCGGCTTCCATTTGTCGTATTGATGGGTCGAAATCGTCGAGGGTCCGCTGATGATGAGCGGCGTGCGCGCTTCATCGATCAGAATCGAATCCACTTCGTCGACAATTGCATAATGATAACCCCGCTGGACTTGCTGCTCGCGTGTGGTCGCCATCCCATTGTCGCGCAAATAATCGAAGCCAAACTCGCTGTTCGTTCCGTAAGTAATGTCGCAAGCATACTGCTGGCGACGCATGTCTGGTTCCTGATCGTGCTGAATGCAACCGACCGTGAGGCCGAGAAAAGTGTAAAGCTGGCCCATCCACTCCGCGTCGCGACGCGCCAGATAATCGTTCACCGTCACCAAATGTGCGCCGCGTCCGGTCAGCGCATTTAAGTAAAGCGGTAATGTCGCGACCAAGGTTTTGCCTTCGCCGGTCGCCATTTCCGCAATCCGCCCGCGATGCAAAACCATTCCCCCAAGCAATTGCACATCGAAATGCACCATGTCCCATGTCATGGGCTGATCGCAGACCGTGAAGGCATGATGTCGATCTTTCAGGCGGCGAGCCGCGTTTTTAACTACCGCGAACGCTTCTGGCAAAACTTGATCAAGCCGGTGCCATTGTTCTTCCGGATCGGAAATTTTCGAAAGCTCCTCCTTCCAAACCGATGTTTTCGCTCGCAAGTCGTCATCCGGGAGAGCTTTGAACTGGTCGTAGAACTCATTGATTCGGCACACCATCGGCGCCATTCGCCGCAGTTCGCGCTGATTTTTTGAGCCAAAAATCTTCTTTAAAATCCAATTGACCATCTAAGAACTAATATCGGTGAGATTAAGCGCGGAGCAATGCCCCGCCCAGGCTGCGCGAGGAGAGCGAGGGCTGAACTTATTCGTATCGTGCAGCCTAAAAGTCTGCAAGAGAAGCAATTCTCAGACCGTATCATTGGAATGAAATACGCATTTTCTTCGGTCCTGTTGCTTGCCACCAGCCTCGCCTTTGGCCAAGCCGATCCAATGAGTCGCGCGTGGAATCAACCGGTGCCACCGTTTCGGATAGCAGGAAATCTCTACTATGTCGGCGCAACAGAAATCGCTTCCTTTTTGATCACGACACCGAAGGGCCATTTCCTAATCGACGGCGGATTTGCTGAGACGGCTCCGCAAATCGAGCGGAACGTCGCACAGCTCGGATTCAAAATAGAGGACGTTAAGATCCTGTTGAACAGTCATGCGCATTTCGATCATGCCGGCGGTTTGGCTGAACTAAAACAAAAGAGCGGCGGCAAATTGATTGCAAGCGCCCCTGACGCGGAGTTATTGCGCGACGGCGGCCACAAAGATTTTCGGTTCGGCGACACGCTCCTGTTTCCGCCCGTGGAGGTAGATCAGACCATCGGTGACGGTCAGTCGATTGAGCTTGGCGGTCAAAAACTGACCGCCTGGTTCACACCGGGTCACACGAAAGGTAATACGACTTGGACCACGAAAATTTCTGACAGCGGAAAAACTTACGATGTTGTGTTCGCCGGCAGCCCGACTGTACTCGACTACCGTTTCGTGGGAAAAGAAAGCTACCCCGGGATCATCGCCGACTTCGAAAAAACGTTCGCTGTTCTGAAAAAATGCCGTGCGACATTTTCCTTTCCGATCACGGATCATTTTTTTCTTTCGACCAAAAACGCGAACGTCTGGCCCGGGGCGAAAATTCAAACCCGTTCATTGATCCCGATGGTTACAAACATTTCGTGAGGCAGTACGAGAAGGAGTTTCATGATAAAGTCGAGCTGCAGAAGAAGGCAGCGGTTTCTGCGACGGCGACGCCAGAATGATTGCGTCCGACGGTTGCCCGTTTAAGCTCGTTTCATGAAGAAAATCATCTCGACAGCGGACGCGCCTGCGGCAATCGGATCGTATTCGCAGGGGGTACGCGTTGGATCGACCATCTACTACTCCGGTCAAATCCCCCTCGATCCGAGAACCGAACAAGTCGTTTCCGGCGGCGTCGACGTTCAAACGCGTCGCGTCATGGAAAACATCGGCGGTTTATTGAAGGCCGAAGGCTTGAGTTTCGATAACATCGTTAAAAGCACGATTTTTCTCGCCGATATCAACGACTTTCAGACTGTGAACGAAATTTACGGCTCGTATTTCAAACAAGCGCCGCCGGCGCGTTCGACCGTGCAGGCCGGAGCGCTCCCAAAAGGCGCGCGGGTGGAAATCGAAGTGATGGCCGTCGCAGGCGAGGGAGATCAAACCGTCGCCGACACTTCCGGATGACCGAAGATCTGCTCGCTCTTTTTCGAAAAACCGGCGCGTTGCTCGACGGCCATTTCGTTCTTCGTTCGGGATTGCATAGCCGCCAATACTTTCAGTGTGCGATCCTTCTTTCGCACACAGACATCGCTGAGCGTGTTTGCAAAATGCTGGCGGACAAATTGCGCAGGTTTGCGTGCGACTCAGTCATCTCGCCTGCCCTCGGCGGGATTATCGTTGGCCAGGAAGTCGGCCGGGCGTTAGGCAAACCGCACATCTTCGTCGAAAAGGCTGAAGGGAAACTCGTATTGCGACGTGGATTCAAGATCAACCACGACACAAAGTTCGTCGTGGTCGAAGACGTGGTCACCCGTGGCGGTCGCGTTCAGGAAACGATCGACATCGTGCGTTCGTACGGCGGCGCGGTCACTGCAGTCGGCGTAATCGTCGATCGAAGCGGAGACAAGAAACCGAATTTCGGTTGCCCGTTTGTCAGTTTGGTTGAAATGAATGTTGAAAATTTCGCGGCAGACCAATTGCCGCCGGACTTGGCGAAAATTCCCGCGGCGAAACCTGGAAGCAAATGATGACCGAACCAAAATTAGTTGCGGCCACGACGGTGCGCCCAAAGCAACGCGGTTTCATTTCGGAATTTTGTCATTCGTCAGTCGGCCGCAAAATGATCGTTGCCGCAACGGGCGTGATTCTGATTTTGTTCGTCATCGGCCACCTGTTAGGCAATCTGCAAGTTTTCCTGGGGCCGGAATGGATCAACGCGTATTCGCAGCATTTGCGCGACTTGGGCCCGTTCCTCTGGCTGATCCGCGCGGTTCTGCTGGCAAGCGTTTTATTGCACATTTATTTCACGCTCCTGCTCGCGATCGAGAATCGGCACGCCCGCCCTGAAGCTTACCGCGACAGAAATTATGTGAAGGCCAGTTGGGCCTCGCGGCATATGGTTGTGAGTGGATTGGTTGTCCTCGCATTTATCATCTTTCACTTGCTCCACTTCACCGCGCGCAAATTCAATCCGCAGTTCCAACTTCTCAAACTCGACCAGCTCAATCGCTACGACGTTTACTCGATGATGGTTTACGGGTTCCAAAACGTTTACGCCTCAGCATTCTACATCGTCGGATTGTTCTTGCTGACGCTCCATCTCACCCACGGCTCGTCCAGCTTTTTCCAATCCCTTGGTCTGTCTAACCAGAAACTGACCCCGAGACTCGCCATCGGCGGACGAATCTTCGCGTGGCTGCTTTTCATCGGCTATGCCTCGATCCCCATCGCCGTCTTGCTCGGCCTCGTTAAACCGGCCCAACAATTATGATCGGAAATTTCAACGCCCAGATTCCGCACGGCGCGCTCGATCGAAAATGGACGAATCACAAGGACCATGCGCGACTCGTTAATCCAAACAATCGCCGCAAATTTGAAATCATCATCGTCGGCTCGGGTCTTGCCGGCGGTTCGGCGGCGGCAACACTCGGCGAGCTCGGTTACCGGGCGAAATGCTTTTGTTACCAGGATTCGCCGCGCCGCGCGCATTCCATCGCCGCCCAAGGTGGAATCAATGCGGCGAAGAATTATCAGAATGATGGCGACAGCGTTTATCGATTGTTTTACGACACGATCAAAGGCGGCGATTTCCGCTCGCGCGAAGCAAACGTTTATCGGTTGGCAGAAGTCAGCGGCAATATTATTGACCAATGTGTCGCCCAAGGCGTGCCGTTTGCGCGCGAGTACGGCGGCTTGCTCGCCAATCGATCCTTTGGTGGCGCGCAAGTCTCGCGAACGTTTTACGCGCGCGGGCAAACCGGCCAGCAACTCTTGCTCGGCTGTTATCAGGCGCTCTGCCGGCAAATCGCCGCCGGCACAGTGCATATGTTTCCGCAAACCGAAATGCTCGACGTCGTGATCGTTGATGGCCAAGCCAAAGGAATTGTCACCCGAAATTTGCGGACCGGTAAGATCGAAAACGTCGCAGGCGATGCCGTCGTGCTAGCGACCGGCGGTTACGGAAACGTTTTTTATCTTTCGACAAACGCGCGCGGCTGCAACGTGACTGCAACTTATCGTGCTTACAAAAAAGGCGCACTCTTCGCCAATCCCTGTTTCACCCAAATCCATCCCACCTGCATTCCGCATTCCGGCGATTACCAATCGAAGCTGACGCTGATGTCCGAATCGTTGCGTAATGATGGGCGCGTTTGGGTTCCAAAGCGCAAAGAAGATTGCTCCAAACCGCCGAACCAGATTCCGGAAACAGATCGCGATTACTATCTTGAACGAAAATATCCGAGCTACGGCAACCTGGCAGCGCGCGACATCTCGTCGCGTGCGGCCAAGGAAGTCTGCGACGAAGGCCGCGGCGTTGGTCCCGGCGGGCGCGGTGTTTATCTCGACTTTTCCGACGCAATCAAACGCCTCGGCGAGCAAACGATCCAGGAGCGCTACGGAAACTTGTTCGAAGTTTACGAAAAGATCACCGGCGAGAATGCTTACCAGGTCCCGATGCGGATTTATCCGGCTGTCCATTACACGATGGGCGGGCTCTGGGTCGATTACAATTTGATGAGCAACATCCCGGGTTTGTTCGTTATCGGTGAAGCGAACTTTTCCGATCACGGCGCGAACCGGCTCGGCGCGAGCGCGCTCATGCAAGGTTTGGCCGACGGCTATTTCGTTCTGCCATACACGCTTCCGAACTATCTCGCCGGACAAATGGGCAAACGACCGTCGACCGATCGTCCTGAATTTAAAAAGGCGGATACTGACGTGCGCGCGAAGATCGATCGACTCCTCAAGATCAATGGGAATCGGTCGCTCGATTCAATCCATCGCGAACTCGGGACGTTGCTTTGGGACAAATGCGGAATGGCACGAAACAAAGGTGGCCTCGAAGAAGCGCTCACGAAAATCTCTGAACTGCGCGAAAGATTCTGGCGTGAAGTCCGCGTCCCGGGCGATAACGAAGATTTTAATCAATCGCTCGAACGCGCCGGCCGTGTCGCCGATTTCCTCGAGTTTGCCGAGTTGATGTGTCTCGACGCGCTCGCGCGCGATGAGTCTTGCGGTGCGCACTTCCGGGAAGAACATCAAACGCCCGAAGGTGAAGCGTTGCGCGACGATGAAAACTTCGCCGCAGTATTCGCGTGGGAATTTCAAAGCAATGGCCAGATCGCGCCGCCGAAACTGCACCGGGAGCCACTGCACTTCGACACGGTTCACCTCGCACAGCGTAGCTATAAATGAACTTCAAACTTAAAGTTTGGCGCCAGAAGGATCGGCAATCGCCTGGAAAACTTGTCGATTACAACGCGCCGGATATTCCGCCGCCGGCGTCGCTGCTCGAGATGCTTGACATCGTGAATGAGCGACTGCTCCTACGCGGCGAAGATCCAATCGCGTTCGACTCAGATTGTCGCGAAGGAATCTGCGGCACTTGCTCCCTCACTGTAAACGGCGAAGCGCATGGACCAGATCATCCTGGCGCTGCATGCGAGCTTTACATGAGAAAGTTTCGCGATGGCGAAACGATCGTCATCGAGCCGTTCCGGGTAAAAAGCTTTCCGATCGTCAAAGATTTGGTAGTCGATCGAAGCGCGCTCGACCGGATCGTGCAGGCGGGCGGGTTCATTTCGGCGCGAACGGGATCCGCTCCGGAGGCAAATTCAATTCCGGTTCCAAAACACGACGCCGATCTTTCAATGGAGGCGGCGGCGTGCATCGGTTGCGGTGCGTGCGCGGCCGCCTGTCCGAACGCGTCGGCCATGCTCTTCACCGCGGCGAAGGTTTCACATCTCACGCTTTTGCCGCAGGGCGAACCGGAGCGAACTAGGCGCGTCGCGAGGATGGTACGCGCGATGGACACGGAAGGCTTCGGTAATTGCACGAACACTTACGAGTGCGAAGCGGTTTGTCCGGCGGAAATCAGCGCGAGCTTTATTGCAAAGCTAAATCGCGAATATTCGCGGGCGACTTTGCGACGCAGCGCCGGCGAATCTTGGTCATCTGCCTAACCAATCGCTGACGCAAAAACTCCACGACTTAGGCGCTGGACCCGTAGCGTTCGCTGTTGTTCGCTCGCAGATCCATTGCAGAAACGCAAACGCGTTCGCTTTTCCCGCAAGCGAGACTTCGATGCTCGTGCTCAATCTTCCGTCCGCCAGCAGCGAATAATCTAGCGCGTTTCGCACGCGCACGTCCAAAGCTCGCGATCAAGTTCTTCTCGTGCACGTTTGGCCAAAAGACGGACGTCCACCTTTTCGCGTAGCACCGCAAAAACGGTCGAGCCCGAGCCAGACATCAACGCCGCGCCCACTTCAGGCTGTTTAAGCAGCCACCTCTTCAACTCGGCCAAAAAGACAAACTTCTCGAACACGGGACGTTCCAAATCGTTCACAAAACTTCGGCCATCGAAATTCTGCGGCTGGTAGAAAACTCCAGAAATCTCTTTTGAATCCTGCCAACGGGAGTATGCCCACGCGCTTGAAACGGAAAACGCCGGTTTTAACAACAAGATCGACAATTTCTTTTTCAGGCTCGCCGACTTAACAACTTCGCCGCGTCCGGTGCAAACCGCGGCCGAGTCGAAAAGGAAAAACGAAACGTCTGAACCAATTGCCGATCCAAGCTTCGATAATTCTTCGCGCGAGAGTTTCGTTTCGAAAAGCTGATTGAGAGCGTGCAAAATCGCGGCCGCGTCGCTGCTGCCGCCGCCAAGTCCTGCGCCATGCGGAATCTTCTTTTTCAGTCTAATCGAAGCGCCGCTTTTGATTTTCGTCTGCTCGAAAAACAATTTGGCAACACGCACCACGAGATTGTCGTCGCCAGTCGGAACGGTTGGATCGTCGCAACTGAAATCGATCCAGCGGTTTTGCTTTTCGACGTCGATCTTATCAGCGAGCGAAATCGGTGAGATCACCGTTTCGATTTCATGGAAGCCGTCAGGCCGACGGTTCAAAATCCGAAGCGAAAGATTGATTTTCGCCGGCGCGAGAATTTGCATAGGTTGCGCTACTCTAAATGACGAACGCGGCTGACAAAATCATTGTTGCGCTCGATGTCCCCACAAAAAGGCAAGCGCTCGAACTTGTTAAGCGATTGCGCAAGCAGATTTCGTTTTTCAAAATCGGTCTCCAGCTCTACACCGCAGAAGGTCCGGCGATTGTGCGCGCGGTCCTGTCCAGTGGCACGAAGGTCTGGCTCGATCTCAAGTTGTACGACATTCCGAACACCGTTGAGCGAACAGTTGAATCGGCCAGTGCTCTTGGCGTCCAAATGCTGACAATCCATTTGAGCGGCGGTGGCGACATGATCCAAGCGGCAGTTAGCGCGCGAAAAGAGCCGATGGCGATCCTGGGTGTGACCGTTTTAACAAGTTCTACCGAACAAACGCTGCGCGAAATCGGAGTTTCCG
>DATLJP010000002.1:0-98858 GCA_035538875.1 Chthoniobacterales bacterium
CGCGGGCGAGACATTCTTGACTTATCTCTTCCGGCAAAATAAACGTCGCTGCAAACAAAGTTGGCTGCAGCACCGTCAATGCTGAGAGAAAGGAAGACGCGATGATTAGGGCAAATTGTCGGGCGCGCTTCACCGCCGCGGATTTCGATTTCATCGTGCACACCCTCGCCCACTCCCGCGGCGACAGCGTTTCACTAGTCGATCTGTTAAGCGATTCCGAGACGCGCGATTCGATTCTCGATCATCCACGGTTGGTCGAAACGATTCTTTCCAACGCAGGACATCTGCGAATTTCGTCGCAATTTTATTTTTACATCCTCGCGCGACACGTTTTACAGCAGGCCGGCATCGGCGATCGCAAACTTTGCGATTACATTGGTTCCCTTCTGGAAACTTTTTCGCGCGCAAATCAACTGCACAGTCCAGACAAAATCGGTGATCAAGCCCACGATTACATCTCGGACACGCTAATCGCGCTCACTCGCGCCACCCCGCAACAAACATTTCTACTTCGCGCGCACGTTGGAAACTACTCGCTCTTCATCAGCGGAATTTTTCACGAAAATACGCAGCGGCGAAGTTTGTTCGGCGCGCCCGACATTGAGTTCTACGAACAGGTCGGGCGCACGAACTATCAACTGGTCGCTTCCCACGAAACCGCGCGCCGTTGCGAACTGACCGATGTCTTCTCAGGGTTGGCCAAAAGGTTTCACGACGTTCGCCTCGCACTCACTGAACTTTCAGATCGTTTGCTTCACCTTGATGAAGACGCGCGGCCGTCGCTGGTTTTGTGAACGAAACGCTCTTCAGCCAAATCCAACAACTCTTCGAGCGCACGTACGCTCAGATCGGGATCGATCTAGAAGATTGTCTGATCGATCATCACCGCTGTCGCCAATTGTCGATCTTAACCGGCAAATGTGCGCGCGAACTGAGCGAGCTCGCGTGCACATTTCTCCGCACGGCCGACGATCGCCTTTACGTTGGGATTTATTATTCCCGCCGGTTGATCGAACAGCTCGAGCAACACGACCCCCGTGCCGGCCTCAGCAATCAAAACATTCGCTCGCTCATCACGTTCGTGGAAGAGATCAATCACGCGCTCCACGCCGCGCTTCAGTTCAAGAGCGGCACACGCGAGATTGCTTCGGAAGATTTTGCGCGAAATCTCGAGTTGCAGGCCCAAGTCGACACCTACCTCGTTCTGCTTCTGTTCGTCGCCTTCTTCCGAAAAACCCAACGTGTTTCCCGCAGCGATCGCCATTGGCTGCGATTTCATCTCTTTGCGCGGCAATGCCCCAACGCGTTTCAAGAGCGAAATCTGCGAGCGCGTTATCTCGAAACGTCCGAACTTGCCTCGACCTACACACGTTACCTCGACACTCTCAACGGGATGCGACGCGTTGATGAAATCCGGCGATTTCGATCACTCGATTATCCCGACAAGAAAAAACGAATCCTCGCGCTACCGGTCGGCGAAATTTTATCGCGACGCGTGAATTTAATTTGCGAAAACTGAAACGCGGTCGCTAAATACCGGCGTGTTCAGTTTGACGACGCTCGGGAGCGGCAGTGCCGGCAACAGCGCGCTCGTCGCGACCGATCATTGTAAAATTTTGGTCGATGGCGGGTTGAGCGCAAGACAGATCGTTCTTCGACTCGAGCAATGCGGCGCGAATCCCGAACAACTCGACGGTGTTCTTCTCACCCATGAACACGGCGACCACGTTTGTGGCCTGGAGGTTCTTTGCCGGAAATTCGATCTTCCAATTTACGCGAACGCCCAAACCGCCGAAGCCGTTCGGTATGACGGCGCGCTCGATCATCATCCCAACTGGCAAATCTTTCGCACCGGCGCGGAATTCAAGATCTGTGACATCACGGTGCAAACTTTTCCCGTACCGCACGACGCAGTCGATCCAGTCGGCTTCGCATTTTACGCGGGCTCGAGCGGCGTTGGCTTCATCACCGATCTTGGTTACGTGACCAAAATAATCGTGGAACGGCTGCGCCAAGTGCATACGCTCGTCATCGAAACGAATCACGACGAAAAACTTTTACAGAACGACACACAGCGACCGTGGCCGGTGAAACAGCGGATCCAATCGCGACACGGACATCTTTCCAACGACGCGGCCGCGACCGTGATTGAAGAATTACTGCCCGGAAAAATCGATCGCGTCGTGCTTGGCCACCTCAGCCGTGATTGCAACACTCCTGCGCTCGCGCTCCAAACTGTGCGCAAGGTCTTCCGCAAATTGGGCAAGATCAACATCGAACTTTTTTGCGCGACGCAGTCCAACATTAGTCCGCGATTTTGCATTGGCGAAACCCAACGCGGTGCGTTTCAATCGACCTTTGAAAACTCACTTTTCCCACAGCATGAGCGCGGTAATTACTGAGAACCGGCGGTCTGAAACCAGCGATACAGAAGAAATGAAAATCCGCGACGCCGTCGAAGCGGATTTGCCGGCCATCATCAAGATTTACAACGCTGCGATCGCGACCCGAATGGCGACAGCGCAATTGGAGCCGGTCACGTTAAAAACGCGGCGCAACTGGTTAAAAGATCATTCTCCGGATCGACATCCATTTTGGGTCTTGGAGATTGGCGGCGAAATTGCCGGCTGGTTGACGTTGAAATCGTTTTTGCCGCGGTCTGCCTATCATGGCACAGCCGAGGTCAGCGTTTATGTCGATCAGCAATTCCGCCGCCGTGGCGTTGCCTGGACGCTGCTCGAAGAAGCAATCTCACGCGCGCCTTCGCTTCGGATCACCGCGATCGTCGGTCTTATCTTCGCGCACAATTCCCCGAGCTTGAAATTGTTTCGGCAACTCGGCTTCGAAAAATGGGGGCTGCTTCCACGCATCGCCCGACTCGATGAAAACGAGCGCGACCTGACGATCATGGGTCGTCACGTCTGAATCAACAGTCAATCTACACTTCTTCTGGACCGACGACGAGGTGAATGACGCCTGCGGGATCTGAGATGAAGAAACCGTTGAAATCTTCGCGCAAGTTTTCCACTTCGTCACGGCGTGCGACGCCATGCACTTTTAGAAATGAGGACGCCGCCTCGGTATCATTGGTTTCGATTTCAAGCCAGACGTCCGCATGACTCAGGTTCGGCACTTTGTCGATCCAGAGCCGGTTCGGACCGAATTGGAAAATACAGCCGTCGGCTTCCTCTTCAATCAATGGCAACGCGAGCGTGTCGCGATAGAAGGCGACGGTTTGTTCGTACGTGTGCGCCGGACATTTGATCGCAACATTGGCGCCACCTGAAAATTGTGGTCCATCCAGTTTCGCAACCATGATGTTGATCTAAGCCCGCGTCTCGTCGCGGTCAAAGTTGCTCAAACAGTTTTTGCGCGACTGTTTTGCTTCTTTCAGTGCAACGGTATCATCAGGAAAACCGCCGAGACTTATCGTGAGAAAGGCGTTGCCCTTGGCGACCTAAAGCATTAACAGCCGCGTGGCCAATCCAATGCCGCCGCTGTGATTAACATTTGCGCAGTGTCGCCGACGCCGGAGATCTTTTCCATGAGCCATTCGCTGCGACCAAGAGCTCAAGCTCCTTTTGCGGGTCGATCGCATTCGGCCCCCGGCAGTTGAAACCGAATGACAAGGATTTTCCCGACCGACTCTATAGTAATTGCTCTTTGAATAATAACAGTCAGCGCCGTCACCGCTCCGCGGCCTCGGATCTCTGACCGGCTCGCCCAAAATCGTGGCTGCCTCCGATTTTCCAATAATTTGCGAAACATCGAGCCACCGGTCGGCGGCCGAAACGAAACTAGTTCGGCCAACGACGAGCAAAAATGCGCCGAACAATCGTTGGAGCGACACCATTAACCGCCAGCCGCGCCGGTTCCGCCCGCTTCGGTCATCAAAACCGGGTCGAGGGCTCGTTCCAATTCTTGCTCCGGCAAGATTTGTTTCTCGCGGCAGAGTTCGCGAACAGTCTTACCGGTCCGCACACTTTCCTTCGCGATCTCGGCCGCGCGATCGTAGCCGATCTTGGGCGCGAGGCTCGTTACCATCGCCATCGAAAGCTCGACCAACTCTTCACAACGCGCCTTGTTTGCTTTGATTCCAGTAAGGCATTTGTCGCAGAACACATCGACGACGTTGGCAAGGAGCCGGATCGATTCGAGAAGATCGTGCGCCATCACTGGCATCATGACATTGAGTTCAAAATTGCCGTTTGCGCCCGCCCAGGTGATCGCGACGTCGTTTCCGAACACCTGCGCGCAAACCATCATCATTGATTCGCACATCACCGGATTCACCTTGCCGGGCATGATCGAGCTGCCTGGCTGAGTTGCCGGCAATTGAATTTCGCCGATGCCGCACCGCGGTCCACTTCCTAGCAAACGAATGTCGTTCGCAATTTTAAACAAACTAGTCGCGATCGCTTTGAGCTGGCCGCTCGCTTCCACGAGTGCGTCTTTGCCGCCTTGCGCTTCGAAATGATTCTTCGCTTCGTAAAATGCGATGCCAGTCCGCTGCTCGATGTGTCGCAGCATTTTCTTTGGCAAATCGGCGTGTCGATTCAAGCCGGTACCGACGGCGGTCCCGCCGAGCGCCAACTCGCGCAAGCCATCCATGGCTTTTTCCGCGCGCGCGTTGCCATAAGCGACCTGCTGCGCGTATCCTGAAAATTCCTGACCGAGCCGGACCGGCGTTGCGTCCATCAAATGGGTGCGCCCGATCTTAATAATGTCCGAAAACTCTTTTGCTCTTGCGTCGAGCGAGCGATGCAGCTTATCCAGTGCGGGCACCAAATGCGTCTTTAATTGTTCGGCCGCGCTGATGTGAATCGCCGATGGAATCACGTCGTTGCTTGATTGCCCCATGTTGACATGATCGTTCGGATGCACGAGCTCGCGTGATCCTATCTGTTTACCGGCCAGTTGCGCGCAGCGGTTGGCGATCACTTCGTTAGCGTTCGTGTTGGTGCTTGTGCCGGAACCGGTCTGGAAAATGTCGAGCGGAAAATGTTCGTCCAATTTGCCTTCGATCACTTCTTCAGCGGCTTGAACGATCAATGCGGAGCGCTCGGCATCGAGCAAACCGAGATCGTGATGGGCCTGGGCCGCGGCCCATTTAATGAGACCGAGGGCGCGAATAAACGCCCGCGAGAAGCGATAACCGCTGACTGGAAAGTTCAGAACAGCGCGCTGAGTCGACGCGCCATAAAGTGCTGATTCCGGGAGCGACATTTCTCCCATCGAATCTTTTTCTATCCGCGTCCGGCCGACGGTCATGCGCTATTCGAAGAAGTCCGACCTTCCTGCAACAAAAAATGCAACTCGCCGTTCCATCCGTTGGCCTTTTCAAATACGGTAATAAACATCGGTGGAATGTTTTGCAGGAAATACTCAGACTCGGCGCGCTCGAAAATTTTCGCATGTTGCTTCAGCTCGTTGGTCACCTGGTAGATAATGAATCGTCCACCCGGTGCGAGCGCGTCGTGAGTCTGCTGGAGTAATGCGCGTTTCTTGTCGATATGAAGGATGCTGAATGGAATCCCTGAAACGATGTAATCGCACCAGCCTATTCCGCGGCGCTGCAATTCCGGCGGCAAGCGCGCGGCGTTATCGTTAATGACGTGCACGCGTGGGTCGTCCCTGAATTGACGCTGTAAATCGCGCGAAAAAGCCGGATCGATCTCAAACAACAAGAGCTGGCAATCCGGCCGCATTCGATGTGCAATCTCGCGTGAGTGTACGCCTTCGCCGGGACCGTATTCGGCGATCACGCGCGCTCGTTCGAAATCGATTTTGTCGGCGACGCGTTCGACGAGCGCCTTCGAACTGGGCACGATCGACGCGATCTGAAAAGGGCGTTTCAGGAATCGCTTAAAGAAAAGGGCGCTCATCGAAAATCGAATAGTCACCCTCGGCTACCGCGTTGTCCAGTCAGGAGTGCCCTGGGGTTGCCCCAGCGGGAAGGGTGTTGTTAAGCCAAGATACGTTCAAAGAAAGCATTGACAGCGATTCTAGAATTTATAATGCTTGAAACAAGCGAATGTTTTGCCCATTTTCCCGCCAATTTGGTGATTTTCTCCCATGCACAACCTCCTGACCGTTAAGGAAACGGCCAAATATCTCCGGATCCCGTTGCCCACGGTTTACTACCTCGTCCAGCGTGGCCAATTGCCGGCGATCCAAATCGGCGGCCGGTGGCGCATCAAAAAGTCCTCCCTCGACAAGGATATTCTCAAGGAAGACAAATCCGGCCAACCGACCGTCCTGGTCGTAGACGACGACGAAAGTCTGCAAGATCTTTTCAAATTGTTCCTCCGCAAAATTGGCTTCAGTCGCGTGGTTGTTGGCACGGTGAAGGAAGCGCTCGCTGCCCTCGAAAAACAAAAATTTGATCTCGTCTTTCTCGATTTAAAATTGCCAGACGGTCCGACCGACGACGTTTACGACGCGATCAAAGAAGAACAGCCCGCTTGTCCGATCATCATCATCACCGGCTATCCCGACAGCGCCGCGCTCGATCGGATTCTCGCGAAAGGTCCAATCACAGTTTTGAAAAAGCCTCTCAAGGTCGAGCAACTGAAAGAGACCGTTCGGATTCTGGGGCACAAAGAAGCGGTCAAACTGGCGGCCTAAGATTCATAATCGCCGCTGCGCACTCTTGACTGATCACTGATCACTGATCACTTATCAATCCGCCAGAATGCGCGGTTAGCTCAGCGGTAGAGCACTACCTTGACACGGTAGGGGTCAGAGGTTCGAACCCTCTATCGCGCACCATTTTTTCTGTTTTGAAATTGCTGCGAATAATTGCACTAATGCTAGTCGTTTCGAGCGGCTCGGTTGTCGCTCTGACCCCGAACCTCCCCGCCGGCACACTGACTCCTGCATTCGGCATCATGACACGATTGGGAACCTTTGAGCATGCTATCAACTACGGCCCGATCCCGAGAATTCCGCCGGGCGCGATGCCGCATCGCTGGAGCGGACACGGCGTGGTCATCCTCGATCTATCTGTCCGCACTGGCATTGTGGATGTTGCTAGGATTTGGCGAAGCACCAGCGTGAAAGAAGTTGATGACGCTCTCGTTGCCACGTTGCAGCAATGGCGCGTTCAACCGCGCACCGTATATAAGCTCTACGTGCCGGTCAGGATCCGCGATGGCCGAGTTCATCTCGGCTCAACTCAACCCCTTTAATTTTCAATGCGCAGGCCGTCCGACGTTCTAAAGAGCGCGATCGGCGCCGCAACGAAGACACTGCGATCAATTGTCGATCTTGAACCGCAAATTGGACAAGCAAGTGACCTGATCGTCGACTGCCTAACGAGTGGCAGAAAAATTCTCGCTTGCGGGAATGGCGGCAGCGCAGCCGATGCGGCCGATTTCTGCACCGAACTGGCGTGCCGTTTCGTTGAGGACCGCCGGCCGTATCCGGCGATAAATTTGTCACAAGGGGGAAGTTTAATTACCGCTACTGGTAATGATTACGGCTTCGACGAAATTTTTGCCCGCCAGGTGCGCGCCTTTGGAAATAATGGCGACGTTTTGATCGCGATCAGCACCAGCGGCAAATCGAAAAACATCCGGCGCGCGATCGAAGAAGCGCGAAGTCGCAAGCTGGAAACGATTGCACTGCTCGGATGCGATGGCGGGTCGACTGTAGACATTGCCGGTGTAGACCTCGTCGTGAAAAGCCATTCGACCGCGCGGATTCAGGAGGCGCACAAGTTCATCCTTCACGTCATCTGCGAAGTCTGCGAGACACGTTTGCCCCGCAAATGATCAGCGTGTGCGAGCCGAGCGACAAGGCCAAAGTGTGGCGCGCGACGTAAATGATGGTCGCGAAACCCGACTTGGAAGCGTTCAAATCAATTCTGACTGACACAAGTGGCGGCGAAATCACGTTTTACGGCCGCGGTCGAGTACGCTGTTCAATCGAAGTTCCGGTTCTCCCGACTGGTGGGACGAAATGCGACAACCAATGCTGACGGCAACGCGACGGTGACCTGGCAGTCAGCCCAGCTTCAAACTGCGCAGCTCGTTAAGCAAAAAATTGCCGACGCGACGCGCGCGATTGCGCAGCGTTCGCCAGGTTCCGCGGTCGACAAAATAAGTCAGAAGAATGCTGTCGCGCGTTTTCACTTCCTGGCCAACCGGATCGGCCGAATGCCAGGTATCCTTCCAGACCGCGAATGCGTAACCGCTGTTCGGCGCAAACGGCATCTGCGCCACCTTCGACTTCGTTCCATCCGGCAAACGCTCGTGAAAGATCGTGCCGATGTTCCTGTTTGAATTGTTCGCTGGCAAATAAAGCTGGCAGGTGATTCCTTTCCAAAGGCTGTCGGTATGTTTGAAAACGCGATACCCTGGAATGTCGCGGGTCAGAATCGGGACCGGATACATCCCCACGCGTTTGAAGTTGCTCCCAAAGCGTCGTTCTAGCGCGGGGCCCAGTTTTCTCATCAAGGCCGTTTTCACCTTCTCCGAACGCAAAACGCGGCCGACCACATCCCAGACGGCGAACTTTTCCGGCGGCAAATGGCGAATGTATTCCGGAAACAAATCGATCTTCGTCCGGGTCGGTTTTCCGTCCGGCCGGATGCTGCCCATTTTGCTTTTGCCCGACATCGGCCGGTAATCGCTCTCGTCCGGCATCGTCCCCAGCATCTTCGCGTAGAAATCTGGCGGGAAAACGCGATCGAACTCCAAATGATAAAATGGCACACTGCCCTGGCGGGCGTTCTGCATCGAACCGGCAACGAATTCAGTCAAATCTTTGACTGACCACGATTGTTCCATTGATTCAATAGTTTCCCGTTATCAATGAGCGAGACAAACGAAAAGCACTCGCGCCTGGCACGGCTCGGCCGGTGGCTGGCCGAATTGATCCTTGTCTTTGTTGGCATCTACGCCGCTTTCTGGCTGAACAACTTACAAACGACGGTGAGTTTTTTCCGCGATTTGGAAAAGACCCAGAACGACTTGCTCACCCAAATTCAAGCCGAACGACAGCACCATTGATATGATCTCGACTCGCAGAATCTTCGCTTTTCTTTCGCTGCTTAGCATGGCCAATCTCGCCGCGGCTGCCGATTATCCCGCGCCGACGGAAGGCGATTACACCATCCGCGATTTCAAATTTACCTCCGGTGAAACTTTGCCTGAATTACTGATCCATTATCGAACGCTCGGCAAGATCGACAAAGACGCGCAGGGAAAAACCACCAACGCAGTTTTAATCATGCATGGTACCACTGGCAGCGGCGCACAATTCATCCGGCCGGAGTTTGCCGGCGAACTTTTCGGGAAAGGTCAGCCGCTCGATGCGACAAAATTTCTTATCATTCTTCCGGACGGAATCGGTCACGGCAAATCGAGCAAGCCGAGCGATGGAATGCACGCGAAATTTCCGCGCTACGGCTACATCGACATGGTCGAAGCGCAGTATCGATTGCTGAGTGACGGGCTCGGTGTGAATCATGCGCGTCTGGTAATAGGCACGTCGATGGGTGGAATGCATACCTGGCTCTGGGGCGAATTGCATCCCGACTTCATGGACGCGCTCATGCCGCTCGCCAGTTTGCCCACCGAGATTTCCGGCCGCAACCGCGGCTGGCGCAGAATGGTGATCGGCGCGATCCGAAACGATCCCGCTTGGAACAGTGGCGAATACAAAACACAGCCGCCAAGCCTGCGCACCGCAGCGGAAATGCTCTGGTTCATGAGCAGCAATCCGGTACTTCGGCAAAATGAATCGCCGACGCTGGCGAAAACGGATGAAAACCTCGATAAGTTCGTCGACCAAATCGTCAAGACTAACGACGCCACCGATGTACTTTACGCGATCGAAGCGTCACATGATTACGATCCCAGCCCGAACCTGGAAAAAATTCGGGCGCAGCTGCTCGCGATTAATTCCGCCGACGACCTAATCAATCCGCCGGAGCTGGGAATTCTCGAACGCGAGATCAAACGCGTTCCGCACGGGCGCGCGATTGTGATCCCGTTGAGCGATAAAGCACGCGGCCACGGCAGCCACACCATCGCAGCGCTCTGGAAGGAACAGTTGTCAACCTTGCTCAGGGAGTCCGCGCATTGAAAAACAGCCCAACTCGCCGAAAAGTCTTCGGAGCTTTCTACGCCTTTGGTTTTCGATGCGGCGTTGCGCCTGCGCATCCCGGTTCGCGTAACGGCTTGTGCCCATCCGGGCCGACTCGTCTCGATTCGCGGACCGATGACGCCTTGCGCATCGCAAAGTTCGGCAACTTCAAATCAGCAGAGACGATGTGGTCTTCGCGGATGACGATGGCTGCGTTTTCATTGATCTGAAAGTCGTCGAACAAATTTTGACAAGCGCTCGCGCGATTTGGGCAACGGAGGGGAAACAAGCGGATAGAATCAAAGCGGGCCGCACACTTCGTGAACAATTGAATTTCGCTGATTTTCTCAAAAGCGGTCAGCGAATCCCGAAAACACGTTTCGCCAGCATTTGCGCGAGATCCTTGGCGCGATCGAAGAATAAGACCTCCAAATTGAGATCGACATCGCGCGCCAGCAATTTTTCAATCGCGCCATGAAATGCGCGCTGATTAGTTTGGCCATCGTCTCGACCGCGTTGGCCCAGGAGTTCGATGTCATTATCAGGAACGGTGACATTTACGACGGCACTGGCGGTGAGGCGCAACATGTCGATCTTGCCATTAAAGGCGACCGCATCGCCAGACTCGGCGATTTTTCCAAGGCGAGCGCGAAAACAATTGTGAACGCGAGCAGTCTCGCGGTCGCGCCCGGATTTATCAATATGCTTTCATGGTCGACCGAGTCGCTAATTCAAGACGGCCGATCGCAAAGCGAGCTGCGCCAGGGCGTGACCACGGAGATCATGGGCGAAGGCGAATCGATGGGGCCGGTCAACGATCGACTCCGGCAGTTCATGTTGAAGAACCAGGCTGACATCAAGTACGACATCAAATGGAATACGCTGGCTGAATATTTGCAGTATCTGGAGAAGCGCGGGATTTCCTGCAACATCGCCTCGTTCGTCGGCGCGACTACCATTCGCGCCTACGTCATCGGCTTTGACGATCGCGCACCGACGCCGCAGGAACTCGATCAGATGCGTGAGCTGGTGCGCAAAGAAATGGAAGCGGGCGCTCTCGGCATCGGTACGTCGCTGATTTATCCGCCGGCGTTTTATGCGAAGACGGATGAGCTGATCGAGCTCTGCAAAGTCGCCGCAAAATACAAAGGCAAATACATCTCGCACATGCGCAGCGAGGGAAATCAGTTGTTCGAAGCGCTCGACGAACTCATTCGAATCGCGCGCGAGGCGAGTATTCCGGCCGAGGTTTATCACATCAAAGCAGCCGGCGAGAAAAATTGGCCGAAAGAAGACGAGCTGCTCGCGCGAATCGAGAAAGCCCAAAAGGAAGGGCTGAAAATTCGCGCCAACATGTACACTTACACCGCGGCCGGAACCGGCCTCGACGCTTGTTTCCCGCCGTGGACGGAAGATGGCGGTTACGAAGCCTTGTTCAAACACCTGCGCGACCCGGTCACGCGCGGGAAAATTAAAGCCGAAGTGAAAATTGATAGCGATAAATGGGAAAATCTTTATCTCGCCGCCGGCTCGCCGGATAAGATTCTGCTGGTCGCGTTCAAGTCCGACAAACTTAAGCCGCTCACCGGCAAAACGCTCGCTGACGTCGCGAAGATGCGCGGCAAAGACCCGATTGATACGGCGATGGATTTGGTGGCCGAGGACGAATCTCGGATCGGCACCATTTATTATTTGATGTCCGAGGATAACGTGAAGAAGCAGTTGCAGAAACCGTGGATCTCATTCGGCTCGGACGAAGCGTCCCAGGCGCCGGAACCGCCATTCACGAAATCGAATCCGCACCCGCGTGCCTACGGTTGTTTCGCGCGCGTCCTGGGCAAATACTGTCGCGACGAAAAGATAGTCGCGTTGCCCGAAGCGATCCGGAGGTTGAGCGCACTACCGGCGACAAATCTTGAGCTCGATCATCGCGGATTGTTGAAGGAAGGCATGTTTGCCGACGTGGTGGTGTTCGATCCAAAGACAATCACCGATCACGCAACCTTCGAGAAGCCGCATCAATACGCGACCGGCGTGAAACACGTTTTCGTGAATGGCGTTCAAGTCATCAAAGACGGCGAACACACCAACGCCAAACCCGGCCGTGCCTTATGGGGCCCTGGCAAAAAGACATGATAGCATGGATTAGGGTCCATGATTTCATTTGGTGCTCGTCAATAGTGAAAGCAGTTATTTACCGCAACCCTTCGCGAGATGTTTTGGGCCAAGTGCTGCCGAAGAATTTCTCCGCTGGCGACCTCGCACGCCTGCCGAGCCCATCAAGACCCTGGTCTTCCGGGACTAAGTTGTTATCGGACGCGGTGCCCGTACAGCGATCAAACGCCTCAGATAGGATCTCGGCGCATCACTCGCGAGCAGCTTGTGATACGCCGCTCCAAAAGAAGCGCGCGTTGAGTATTCCGTCCACGTAACTATTATAGGAGGCGGAGTGGATTTATTGAAATGGACCGCATTGGCAGCATCAAATTGCGCTGGCTTCATGGCGCGTTGCACGACGTCACTTACGAGCTGGCGCGGTCCCAGTTTCAGTTCGCGCCCCACACCTGGGAACCGGCGATTAATGCTTATCGCTGCGAGAAATGCATCCGAATCTGCGTCGATCTGGCCGGTATCGAACGATCCCAGATCGATCTGACTGTTGAACCGCAGAGAGTCCTGATTCGCGGCGCACGCGAATTGCCCGAGCCCTCGCATGCTGAAGGTCGCGCAGTCCGGTTGCTCGCAATGGAGATCGACTACGGACCGTTCGAGCGCGAGGTGATGTTGCCAGTCGATGTGGAGATTGACGAGGCCCACGCGGAGCAACGCAACGGACTGCTCTGGATTTCGCTCCCGATCAAACAATGACGAACAAAGAACCAATTGCAATGCCAGCGGACCTGAAAATGAAATCTGGCGACGCATCGAGCCCGGCGATCGCCGCCGACATTAGCGACCAAACCAAAGCACCGAGGATTCCGGAAGAATTGTCGATCTTGCCGGTGCGCGGGTTCGTTGTTTTTCCGGGCACAATCGTTCCGCTAAATGTGCGCCGGCCAGCGTCGATTCAATTGCTCGACGACACCTTGCCGCGCACAAAAGTGATCGGCCTGATCGCACAGCGCGATGAAGCAAAGGAAGATCCTACGCCACAGGACCTGTATCACGTCGGAACGGCGTCGCTGGTTTTGAAGATGATCCGACAGGCGGACGACCACGTGTTGATCATCGCCCAGGGTCTGCGCCGTTTTAAATTGCGCAAGATCGTGGCGTCCTCACCGTTTCTACGCTCAGAAGTTGACTTGCTTGAGTCGAAACAGCCGCCAGAAACCAAGGAAGGGGAAGCGACCTTTCGCAACCTGCGCGACTCAGCCTCGCATTTGTTCGAACTGACGCCGGAAATACCGGAGCAAGCGCGTTTGATGGTCTTGAACATTAACGATCCGGAGCAGTTGGCGGATTTTCTGGCGCCCAATCTGAATGTCGATGTCGCCCAAAAGCAGGCGCTTCTCGAAGAGCTCGATGTCGAGAAGCGCGTGCTCGAAGTTCAGAAACACATCTCCGCGCAACTCGAGATAGCGCAGATTCAGGAAAAATTGCAGAAGGACGTCGCATCCCAATTTTCGGATGCGCAACGGCGCGCCTATCTGCGCTCGCAGATCAAAGCGATCCAGCACGAGCTTGGTGAGACCGAGACTGGGAGCGAAGAGCAAGTCGCACAATTGCACGCGCGGTTGAAGGAAGCGAATCCGTCTGAGGAAGTGATGAAGCAAGCCGAGCGCGAATTGAAGCGGCTCGATTTTATTCCGGCGGCCAGCCCGGAGTATTCGGTGATCGTCAGTTACGTCGAGATCATCGCCGATTTGCCTTGGAACAAATTGAGTCAAGACAATCTAGACCTCGATCAAGCGCAGCACATTCTGGATCGCGATCATTACGATCTCGAAAAAGTGAAGCGGCGGCTGATCGAATATCTGGCGGTTCGAAAATTGAACCCGAAAGGGCAGGGACCGATCCTGTGCTTCCTCGGACCACCGGGTGTCGGCAAAACCAGCCTCGGCCAATCGATCGCCGACGCGCTCGGCCGGAAATTTGTCCGGATTAGTCTCGGCGGCATGCGCGACGAAGCAGAAATTCGGGGACATCGCCGGACCTACATCGGTTCGATGCCGGGCCGGATCATTCAGGAACTGCGCCGCGTCGGAACACGCAACCCTGTTTTCATGCTGGACGAGATTGACAAGATCGGCGTCGATTTCCGCGGCGATCCCGCTAGCGCCCTGCTCGAAGTACTTGATCCGCGTCAGAACAATTCGTTCGTCGATCGCTATCTCGATGTCCCATTCGATCTTTCGCAGATCATTTTCATCGGTACGGCGAACTACATTGACGGCGTGCCGGAGCCGTTGCGCGACCGCATCGAAGTGATTTCACTGCCGGGTTACACCGAGCGCGAAAAACTCGAGATCGCGAAGAAATATCTGCTTACGCGACAGCTGGAAGAAAACGGACTCAAGCCCGATCAATGCGAATTCAAAGAGGACGCGATTTGCCGCATGATCAACGACTACACCCATGAAGCTGGGGTGCGAGAGCTCGAGCGGCAGATCGGAGCGATTTGCCGATCTGTTGCCTCGAAGTGCGCGCGGGGGGAATGCCAGCATGTCGATGTAACGCCGGAGTTTGTCGCGCAGACGCTCGGGCCGGCGCGCTACGTGCGAGAGAGCAAGCTAAAAACAAGCCAGCCCGGCGTTGTCACCGGTTTGGCTTATACGCCGTACGGCGGCGAAGTGTTGCACATTGAAGCAACTCGCTATCCAGGGAAAGGCAACGTCACGTTAACCGGGCAAATTGGGAACGTGATGAAAGAATCGGTGCAAGCAGCGCTCAGTCTCGTTCGAAGCCGCGACGGACAAATCGGCGTGAAGCCGGAAGACTTCAAGGACATGGACATTCACATCCACATTCCAGCCGGCGCAGTGCCAAAGGATGGACCGTCCGCCGGCATTGCCATGTTCACCGCGCTCGCCTCCTTGTTCGCGAACAAACTGGTTCGGCCTGATGTAGCGATGACTGGCGAAATCACTTTGCGCGGCCTCGTTTTGCCAATCGGAGGACTGAAAGAGAAAAGTCTGGCCGCAATGCGGGCCGGCATTTCGACCGTAATCATTCCCAAGTTGAACGAAAAGGATCTGGTCGATGTTCCCGAGGAAGCAAAACAAAAATTGAAATTCGTTCTGGTGGAGAACGTCGATGAAGTGCTAGCGGTGGCGCTGGAAAGAGACGGCGCGGCTAAATCGACGCCGGCAAACAGCACCGCCGGAAGCGGAAAAGATTAACTCAGCGCGACTCGGCGTCGGCGCGTTGCTCGATCTGTTGCAGACTCGGATCTGAATTGCGTATCCAATTGCGAGTCGCGTTGATATCACCCTGGCTCACGGGTTCCGCGCGCGCGACGATGTCTTCGCCAACTTTTACCAGCGCGGCCTTGGGAGATTTCCAATGATGGCCGAATTTTCGCAGTGCGTAATACATCGTTCCGGCTTCGACCGCGCTCACGCCGCTGCAACGCATCGCATTATAAAACATTCGATCACAAACCTGCCACGGCCGCGTTTTTTGATCGTAAGCAACGTCGTGCAGCACGGACGCGTTGCGATATTTTCCCTCAAACGGTCCTCCGATCAGCGACCAGAGCGGTCGCAGAATCGATGCGTCATCCACCACCGAGCCGGCCGGCGCGATCCAAACCACGCTCTCGGGGCCGGTGTAACGCAGTTCGCTGAGCACAGTCATGTTGCGACCATCGTTTTCCCAGCGCGCTTCAACGTAGCCGCTGTAATGGCCCCACTTATTCGAGGTTTTTGACGCCCCAAGGACCCAGGCCGGGGTTTCATCTCCAGCGCAGCCGATGACAAGAGCGACAATTAGTTCAAACAAGCCCTCATCGTTTTTCCGGAAGACTCCGAACGTTTAACGATCAAAGCGGAACGTCAAATGTCTACCGGCGGCCGATACCGCCGCACATATTGTACGCCCAGAAATAGTAAGAGGTCCCTCGATCCAGGCCCGACTGGGATTTTCGCTCGGAATGCCAGACGGGTCTAGCTCGTCCAGGATTTCCAGCGTTTGCGGATCGGTTTGGTGTAGCGGTCGACGTCGATGCTTTTGACGCTTTCTTTGACCGCTTCGGCCGAGTCTTCGAGCTTTTCCTTCATTCCGCGGAAGAGTGGCCAAAGAAACGGTAACGACAAAACGCTCCAGTTAATTCGATCGAGCGGTGTTTTGATTTCGACTTCTCTTTTGTCAGGACGTGACGCGTAACGAATGGCCAGGCCAATGGCCAGCCCGGCGGCAAGCGCGCCGATCATCATCGGGACTGGATTTTCGCGAAGGAACAATTCAGTCCGCTCGCGCGTTCCACTTGCTCGATTGCGAATTTGTTCCCGGCGCCGCCGCGGTGGCTCCAAAATGCTCGGAGCCCGCCGCCGACGTCTCCGCGTCGGCCCGCTTGACTCAGTGGCCAGCGGTTCATCGTTTACAAAATCGTCTTCGATCGAGCCCATAACTAATTGATTCCTGCGCCATCCGCGCTTCTAAAAGCGATACACCTTTGGCGCGCTAAAGCAACTGTTGGTAGACGCCGAAGATTTCGTCCGTTGCCAAAACAAAGATGACCTTGTCGATCTCGTCAGAGGCGCTGAGGATGTCGCGCGTGGTTTTAACCGCGATGTGCGCAGCTTTCGCCAGCGGATAGCCATACGCACCACAACTAATTGCCGGGAACGCGATCGTGTGAATCTGGTTCTCGACCGCGACCCTCAGCGAATTGCGATAACAACTTCCAAGAGTTTCCGCTTCGCCCCCATTTCCTCCGGACCAAACCGGCCCAACGGTATGAATAACGAAGCGCGCCGGCAAATTGTATCCCCGCGTAATTTTCGCGTTACCCGGCCGACAACCGCCAAGGATGCGACACTCCTCCAATAACTTCGGTCCAGCCGCGCGATGAATCGCGCCGTCGACTCCACCGCCCCCGAGGAGCGAAGTGTTCGCGGCGTTCACAATCGCATCGACCTCGATTCTGGTGATATCGCCGAGCAGGATGCCGATGTTATCGTTGCGCGTTTTCAAGGCCCTAGGCGCTCGATCAACCAGGAACCGTTTGTCTGCGACACGTAGCGGAAACGGTCATGCAATCGATCGGGCCGGCCCTGCCAAAATTCCATTCGATCAGGTTTAAGCCGATAACCGCCCCAGTGCGGCGGAAGTGGAACCCGGCCTTCGGCGAAACGTTGCTTCATCTCTTCTAACCGGGCGTCGAGGACGCGGCGGGCATCGATCACTTGGCTTTGATGAGAGGCCCATGCACCGAGCTGCGCGCCAAACGGGCGGGTGTGAAAATATCCCTCCGATTCTTGGCGAGAAGTTTTTTCAACCTTTCCTTCAATCCGGATTTGTCGTTCAACTTCCATCCAGTACATCACCAGCGCTGCATTGGGATTTTTTTCCAGCTGCCGTCCCTTGTCGCTCCCATAATTCGTGAAAAAAACGAAACCGCGCTCATCAAAGTCTTTTAACAAAACCACGCGCGCGAACGGTTTTCCGTCGACGCACGTGGCCAGCGCCATCGCGTTGGCATCGTGAATGCCCGCTGTGATGGCCGCGGAAAACCAAGCGTAAAATTGTCTGATCGGATCCGGATCCAGCTCGGCCCGACGCAGTCCGCCCCCGATGTACTCATGACGAAACCCAGCGTAATCGAGCGGCGAATTATCCATAATGTCACCAACGAGTGGCTTACGATATTCGCCGCCGCGTAGATGTCGACCCGTTCGACTTCGCTCAGAGCAAAGTCTTGGTTTGCTTTTCTAAGCCGCCGTTGCCCGGATTCGCTGCGCATCGCCTGCATTCATCGAATTTCGCGGCGAAAGTTCCCAGGCGATGATCGCCCGCTTGCGAACCGGGTCCCAACGATAATTACCGAGCGCGCCCGTTTCACGAATAACGCGGTGACACGGAATGATAAAGGCAATGGGATTTGCGCCGACGGCGCTTCCGACCGCGCGGGCGGCTTTCGATTGTCCAATCGCCGTCGCGAGTCGCCTGTAGGTTGTGAGACTTCCAGCGGGAACTCGAAGTAACGCACGCCAGACGCGGAGTTGAAAAGGAGTTCCGCGGACGAAAGCGCGGAGCGGCCGGCTCGAGATCGACTTTTCCGGCGAAATAAAAATTCTCCCCACCAATTCTGCGATCCTCGAATCACTGCGATTCAACTTTGCGTTCGGCCATTGGGAAGCCAGCAATTCGCGCGTGGCATTGCGACCTTTGTCGTCAACGAAGGAAAGGTGACAAATTCCACGCTTCGCTTCGGCGATGAGCACTTCGCCTAATGGGCTCTCAGCAAAACCGTAATCGATTTGCATGCCAACCCCGCCATTTTTCATTTCACCGGGCGAAGCGGCTTCGAGCGTGACGCACAGGTCGTGCAATCGGCCGGACCCTGACAAACCGGCATCGAGCGCGGCGTCGAAAACATTATGCCCGTCGAGCAAGAGCCGTTTCACATGTTCAACGGTCAGGCATTGCAGAAAATCTTTCGGTGTAACGCCGGCCCAAGTCGAGAAGAGCCGATGAAAATGGAATGGGCTCAGCTCAGCGGTGGCCGCGAGTTGGTTGAGATCGGGCTGGTTCGTGTGATGTCGATCCAAAAATCGGATCACATTTGCGACTCGTTCGTAATCATTCATACCGGAACTTTGTCATCGCTAGAAACCCCCGCCCACCCGCTTCTTGCTGCGATTTTTGAATCTTTCCGAGGCAAGGGATTTGGTCAACTCGTGCGAATGACCTCGTTGAGTTGCTGCACCAGCGCCTCGCTTGCCGCGCCGTCATCCTGGGTCACCCCAAACCACAGTCTCAACCATTTGCGCGCCGACCTCATGCCGTCCTTGGTTCGCAGAGGCAACGTTTCTATAGATCGCCTATCCGGACAGCTTTTGTTCTCTGCCGATTCCGCCTAAATTCCGGTGCATGACGTCGATTTGGAACCACGCCAACCCACAGTTACGCGATGTGTGCGTTTACGAGCCGGGCAAACCAATCGAAGAAACCGCACGCGAGCTCAGGATCGCCCCGAGCGAGATCATCAAGCTCGCTTCCAACGAAAACCCACTCGGCCCGTCGCCCAAAGCCGTGAACGCTATGCGCGCGGCACTTGAGTCGGCCCAACTCTATCCTGATGGCGGCGGCGTTTATTTGCGAGATGCAATCGCAGACCGATCTGGATTAAAACGCGAAAACATTATTCTCGGAAATGGATCTAACGAGATCATCGAATTCATCGGCCACGCCTTCTTGAGTCGTGGCGACCACGTCCTCATTTCCGAGTATGCGTTTATCGCCTATAAACTCGTCGCCCAGCTTTTTGGCGCGCGAACCATTGAGACGCCGACAATAAATTTTCAGCCCAATCTCAGCGCGATGGTCAGCGCGATCACGCCAAAAACGAAGATCGTCTTCATCGCCAACCCCAACAATCCGACTGGATGGCTCAGCGGACAGGAGAAGCTCGACAATTTTCTCGCGCGCGTGCCTGAGCACATCGTCACGGTTGTGGATGAAGCCTATTTTGAATTTCTGGATGGCCCGCCCGATTTGCTCCGCTACATCCGCGAGGGCCGAAACGTCGCTGTCTTGCGCACATTTTCAAAGATTCATGGATTGGCCAGTCTGCGCGTCGGTTACGGGATCGCGCGACCGGAAATCATTGAAGTGCTCCAGAAAGCCAGACAACCCTTCAATGTGAACGGCATTGGTCAGGTCGGTGCGCTTGCTGCGCTGGGAGACAACGAGCACCTTGTCAAAAGCAAGCGTGTGGTCGATGCCGGACGCAAGTATTTGGAACACCAATTTCGTGCGATGAGATTGAAATTTAGCCCGAGCGCGGGCAATTTTGTTTTCGTTAACGTCGGCGATGGGCCAGCGGTATTCAAAAAACTGCTGGCCATGAAAATCATCGTTCGCCCATTGCGCGGCTACAATTTGCCAGAGTGGCTGCGTATCACTGTAGGAACAATGGAGCAAAATGAAAAATGCATTGCCGCGTTGAAGAAAGCGCTTTGAAAAGATCGACTTCTTTGCCTGCGAGCGAACCGCAAATCAGCGGCACAGAAACAATCGCCGCGATTTCGACGCCGGCCGGCGAAGGCGCGATCGCGCTGGTGCGGGTTTCGGGCCCCGGCGCAATATTGATTGCGGACAAGATCTTTCGAGGCAAAGAGGCGCCATCACGATTCTCCTCGCACGTTCAGCACCTGGGAGAAATTATCAGCGACTCAAGCCAGTTGATTGACCAGGTTATGATGTCGATCCATCGCGCGCCGGAGAGCTACACCGGCGAGGACCTTGTCGAAATCAGTTGCCACGGTGGAACATTGGTGACAGCGAAAGTCCTGGAAGCTTGCCTGCGCGCGGGCGCGCGAGCTGCCTATCCGGGAGAATTTACCGAGCGCGGCTTTCTGAACAGGAAGATGGACCTGACTCAGGCCGAAGCCGTGATCGATTTGATTCGCGCTCGCAGCGATCTGGCATTGCGTTCCGCGGCCGAACAATTGGAAGGCAAACTTGGCCAAAAAATAGCAATGATTCGCCAGACGCTGGTCGATCTTCTCGCCAATATCGAAGCGTCCATCGATTTTTCTGAGGAAGGAATCTCGCCGGATGAAGGCGACAAATTGCGCGCGCGATTGGACGCGGTTCGGAGCCAAATTGGCGATCTATTGGCAACTGCTGATCACGGTCGCATTTTGCGCGAGGGCGTTCGGGTCGTCATCTATGGAGCAACCAATGCCGGCAAATCGAGTTTGCTCAATCGGCTCCTCGGGTACGAGCGCGTGATTGTCAGCGAGACCCACGGCACGACGCGCGACACCATTGAAGAGACACTAAATCTTCGTGGCGTTCCGGTTCGTTTGCTCGATACAGCGGGACTTCGAACCTCGACATCCGCCATCGAGCGCGAGGGAATTGCGCGGACCGAGCGTTGGCTGCAAAAGGCGGACTTGCGTTTGCACATTGTCGACCGAAATGCGCCGGCACCAGGGCATTTTCAGCAAGACACGACGAACGGAAACGAAATCCTGGTTTTGAACAAAAGCGATTTACCCGAGCACGTTGAATGGAAAAACGTTGACGCCGTTCGAATTTCTTGTGTCACTGGCGGCGGTTTGAGCGAGCTCGAGAGCGAGATCCTATCGCGGATCTGCCAGCAAAATTTAAGACCCGAGAACGCCCTCGCCATCAATGTGCGCCATCGCGATTGCTTGCGTCGCGCGCTCGACGCGTGCGATCGCGCACAAAAAGCACTGGATGAAAAAGTTTCGCCCGAATATTTGTCAGTTGATCTGAATGAAGCATTGACTTCAGTCGGCGAAGTGATCGGCACAGTCGGTGTCGAACAGATTTTGGATTCCGTTTTCAGCCAATTCTGCATAGGCAAATGAAGAGCGCCTACGAGCGATTCGTTAGGCCGCTCCTCTTTGCCGTTGATCCCGAAACTGCTCACCGGCTCACGATCGCCAGTTTGACCGCAGCATCACATATCGATTTGGCACTTCGCAGCCTGAGTGTTTTTCAGCCACCGGCAAAACCGAAGCGACTTTTCGGTGTGAATTTTCAAAATCCGGTCGGACTTGCCGCAGGTTTGGACAAAAACGGCGTCGCCTTGCCGACCTGGGCCGCGCTCGGATTCGGCTTCATCGAGATCGGGACCGTGACCGCCAAAGCGCAACCTGGTAATCCGAAACCTCGGATCTTTCGTTTCCCCGAACAAAATGCGCTTATCAATCGTCTTGGGTTTAACAACGACGGTGCGGACGCTATTGCGCACCGCTTGAACAAGTTGCAACGCAGCGGCCGCTGGCCACAAGTGCCGCTCGGAATCAATATCGGAAAATCGATGGCAACGCCAGTGACCGAAGCGCCAGAAGATTATTTGTATTCATTTCGGGTTTTGCGCGAATTCGCGGATTACATCGTGCTTAATGTCAGCTCACCGAACACGCCCGGTTTACGCGAATTGCAGTCGCCAAGCGCGCTCTCTGAATTATTGGCAGCGATCGGAGAAAAAAGTCTTATTACTCGGAAACCCATCCTCGTAAAGATTGCGCCCGATCTGAAGCCGGAAGAGTTGGAGCAAATCATTTCAATCTGCGAGTCAAATCGCGTCGATGCGATCATCGCAACCAACACAACTCTGGATCATTCGTCGATTCCGACCGAGCGCGACGAGCAGGGCGGATTAAGCGGCGCCCCATTGCGAGAAAAATCGACGGCGCTCGTTCGACAGATCACAGCAAAGTCGACAATTCCGGTCATCGCTTCGGGCGGAATCATGGATGGAGATTCGGCGCGCGAAAAAATCGAAGCTGGCGCGCAGCTCGTGCAAGTTTACACCGGCCTGATTTATCGGGGGCCCGGATTACTGCGCGAGATTACCGCGGCACTGGCATGAAGTTGCATCGAAAACTTGCCAAGCTCGCGCGCCGGGAAACTTATCGCCGCGGCTGGCGCCGGGCCCAGCGATCAATTTTTCGGCTGCCATTCGCGCCGGTCTTCACCGAGATCGACGAAAGACGGCTCGTCGAAATTCAAAACCGCTATGTCAACTCTCGCTATGCAAAATACGCGGATGTCGACCAATGGTTACGCGTCAATCGCGAGCGGGTTCAGGACTTGAAGCTTCATCGCGTTTCGCCAAAACGCGTGCTCGATCTCGGATGTGGCGGCGGCTTTTTCCTATTCATCCTGAAACGATTCAACCATTCTGTCCTCGGCCTCGACGTCGACGAATCGCCGCTGTTTCGAGAATTGCTCGAAGTCTTTGGCGTGCCGCGAACGATTTTCAGGATCCAACCGTTCGAACTGCTACCGAACTTTCAGCACCAGTTCGACTGGATCACCGCGTTCTCGATCGGGTTTGATCGGTACCGCGCAACCCATTCGCGATGGCGCCCGCGGGAATGGGATTTTTTGCTGTGCGATCTGCAATCTCGGCTCGCGCCCGAGGGAAAAATTTATCTAACCCTGAATCCGTTGCCGAGTGGCGAATATCTAACCGCGGAGCTGCGCGAATTTTTCCTGAGCCGCGGCGCCGATATCGAGCGCGAACGGATCCTCTTCAGCAAACGGATCCGAACCTGATGCACTCGCTTTTAACGAGGTAACGAGGGAGCTACGACCTGCCAGTCCGGCTTGGACTCATTTGCCCTTCCAGGGTTTCCACGGCAGCAGCACGTTCTTCTCCCGTAGCTTGCACCTGTCGCTCACTTTCGTGAACGTCAGCGTGTCGCCGTCGCGGTTAAACTTGTAGCTCGCCCCTCCTTTGCAGGCTTTTGGAGTGTGCGATCCGTGCGTCTCCTGAATCGTCAGGGTGTCGCCGGCCACGGTGTATTTGCCCCACACGCTGACTCGATTGCTGTTATTAAGAGCGACTTGAAACGTGCCATCAGTCTTCAGCGCCCAAACCGTGCCCAAGGAATTTGTCCACGTACCTATAAGCGCGTTTTGCGGCGTCTCGTGGAACATGGCGCATCCGCCCAGGATCGCCACGGCTGCGATTGCGAGAACAACTGAAATTTGTTTCTTCATGGCCAGATGCTGTCCATAACGCACGCTCTATTCAAGCAAAGAAGACGACACACTCGTCTTTACTGCCGGTAGCCGTGGCTTAGGTTTCAGGATGTCGATTTCCGAGGAGCAAGTTCGCGAGGCGTTGCGCGCCGTTCGTTATCCGGGCTTTAGTCGCGATATCGTCTCTTTCGGGCTCGTCAGAAATGTCCAGATCGATGATGGCGAAGTAAGAGTGCAACTCGCGCTCATTACCAATGACCCGAACGTTCCGGCGACAATTAAGACTGAGGCCGAAAAAGCCTTACGCGCTCTGAGCGGCGTTCGCACCGCCAAGGTCTTGATCGACATCCACGCGCCGCCGGGCGGCGCGGGCGCGCAGCTTGGTGCACTCCGAATTCCCGGAATCAAGCACATCATCGCAGTCGCGAGCGGAAAGGGCGGTGTAGGGAAATCCACGGTCGCGGCAAACCTGGCCATTGCGCTTGAGCAGACCAAGGCGCGCGTCGGTTTGTGCGATTGCGACATTTACGGTCCAAGCATCTCGCTCATGTTTGGAATACGCGAGCGCCCGACCGCCACCGACGAAAACAAGATCGTTCCGATTGAACAGTATAATTTGAAGCTAATGTCGATGGGTTTTCTGCTCGACGACACTTCGCCCGCGATTTTGCGCGGCCCAATGGTGACGCGTTACACACAACAGTTTTTGCGACAGGTCGATTGGGGCGAACTCGATTTTCTGGTGCTCGATTTGCCGCCGGGTACCGGCGATATTCAACTCACTATCGTTCAGACGGTCGCGCTTTCCGGTGTGGTCATCGTGACGACGCCACAGGAAGTTGCCCTAATTGACGCGCGCAAAGCCGCTATGATGTTTGAGAAAGTTAACGTGCCTGTGCTCGGTCTGATCGAGAACATGAGCTACTTCGTTTCGCCGTCCGATAACAAGCGGTATGACATTTTCGGCAGCGGTGGAGGAGGACGGGAGGCCAAGCGGCTCCGGGTTCCTCTGCTCGGTCAGATTCCGATCGACATTGGAACTCGCGAGGCCGGCGACCGCGGCGAGCCAATCGTCTCGCAAGATAGACAATCGCCTGTGGCCGTGGAGTTTATGAAAGTTGCGCAACGGATTCGCGAGGCGTTGGCCTAACAAATTCCGTGGTGCAAGTTTTAGAATAGGTGTGGCGGATGCTGCGTCATATCTATCGACGGTTAATTGAGTTCCTATTTGACTGATTCTCGTTTTTATGGAAAAAACTGCTGACATGCCGCCTGCCGAGGCAGACAAGGAGAAGTCGCAGTTCGTCGAAAACTCGGTGCTCTATAAAGAGTTCCTAGCCGAGCGCGAAGAAATTTTGAAACACAAATGGATTGAAAGCGAGAAAGCCGGCAAGGACATCGGCTTTGAAAAGGCGCTCCTCGACTGGATTGTGAAACATCGCTCCCTGTGGCGGGAGAAACGCTTGAGGGAGGCTCGCGCAGAAAGATAGCCTCCTTCATATTGAAGCAGCCTTTAACGCGATCCCGTGAGGTCGCCAAGGATGCGTATGAAAGACACCAAACAAAACCCGGGCGTCCCGATCATGGACGCGGAGGCAATCCGGCGCGCCCTGCGACGGATCGCCCACGAGATCATCGAGCAAAACGCGGACCTGAAGTCGGTCGTGCTCGCAGGCATTCCACTGCGCGGCGTGGAGATCGCGCGACGGCTCGCCGAATTCATTCGCGATGTCGCCAAGGTCGACATCGAAACCGGAACGATCGATGTCGCGATGCACCGCGACGACATTGGGACCCGCACCGAGTTGCCGATGGTTCACGCATCGAGACTTCCGCTGCCGCTCGAGCATAGCACGATCATCATCATTGATGATGTTCTCTTCACCGGTCGCACTGCGCGCGCTGCGCTGGACGCCATCAGCTCATTCGGACGACCCGCCCGGATTCAACTCGCCGCCCTGGTCGATCGTGGTCATCGCGAGTTGCCGATCCGTGCTGATTATGTCGGCAAAAATTTGCCGACAGCGACGCGCGAACAAATCCAAGTGCGTCTTCAAAACATCGACCAGGAACCGGACAGCGTTTGGTTGTTTAAATAATGAATTGGAACCGCAAGGATCTGCTTGGACTACGCGAGCTCTCCGCGGACGAAGTCAATTTCATTCTTCAAACGGCCGACGCGTTCAAACAAGTCGGAACGCGCGAGATCAAAAAAGTTCCGGCGCTCCGCGGCAAGACATTGGTCAACTTCTTCGTCGAGCCGAGCACACGCACTCGAACCTCGTTCGAGCTGGCGGCGCATCGTCTCAGCGCGGACGTCATCAACATCGCGGTGACGACGTCGAGTTTATCGAAAGGCGAAACGCTTAAGGACACCGCGCGAAATTTGGAAGCGCTGCATGCCGACATTCTGGTTTTGCGACACAGCTCCGCCGGCGCACCGCAGTTTTTGGCGCAACGATTGAAGTCGAGCGTAATCAATGCCGGCGATGGCGCCCACGAACATCCGACGCAAGGCCTGCTCGACATCTATACCATCCGCGACAAGCGCGGACAGGTCGATGGACTACACATCGCGATCGTCGGCGACATCTTGTTTAGCCGAGTCGCGCGGTCGAACATCTTTGGCCTGACGAAACTCGGCGCGCGCGTCACACTCGTCGGTCCGAGCACGCTCGTTCCCCGCGAATTCGAAAAACTCGGCGTCACCGTTTCGCACAAAATCGACAACGTGCTGCCCGAGGCAGACGTCGTGAATCTGTTGCGGATCCAGCACGAACGTCAGCGCAAAGAATATTTCCCGGGAATCGGCGAATACACGACGCTCTTTGGTTTAACAAAAGAGCGCGCGAAACTGTTGAAGCCGGATTGTCTCGTCATGCATCCGGGCCCGATCAATCGCGGCGTCGAGATCGACAGCGAAGTCGCGGACGGCTTGCAAAGCGTCATCCTGGACCAGGTCACCAACGGCCTCGCCGTCCGAATGGCGGTCCTTTATCTCTGCGGAGGAATCGCGACGTGAGCGCCACGATCATCAAAAACGGTCGCGTCATCGATCCGGCGAACAAGCGCGACGCGGTCGCCGATCTCACCATCGTTGATGGCAAGATCGCGCAGACGTCAGCCGTTAGAGGCCAGCCCACAGAGGAGATAGACGCGAAAGGTTTGATTGTTGCGCCGGGTCTGATCGACATCCACGTGCATTTGCGCGAGCCGGGATTTGGTCACAAGGAAACGATCGCGTCGGGCGCACGTGCGGCCGCGGCAGGTGGATTCACCACAATTGTTTGTATGCCGAACACTTCGCCGACCGCCGATAGTCCGGCGACGATCGCGTGGATCAAGGATCGTGCCGCCGAGGCGGCATGCGTGAATGTTTTGCCGACCGGCGCAATTTCCAAAAATATCGCCGGTGAGGAGCTCGCGCTTATCGGTTCGTTAGGCCGAGCCGGCGTTGTGGCAACCACCGACGATGGCCATTGCATCCAAAACCACGAATTGATGCGGCGCGCGGTCGAGTACGCACGCATGGTCGGTTTACCGGTGCTAGATCATTGTCAGGATTACAATCTGGTCGGCAACGGCGTCGTGAATGAAGGCTATTGGAGCACGTTGCTTGGTCTACCCGGTTGGCCGGCCGCAGGCGAAGAAGCGATCGTGATGCGGAACATCTTGCTAGCGGAGCTATGCGATCATCATATTCATTGCCAGCACATCAGCGCGGCCGGCAGTGTGCACCTGATTCGCGAAGCGCGAAAACGCGGCCTGAAAATCAGCGGCGAAGTTTGTCCGCACCACATCGCTTTAACTGACGAAGCAATCCAGAATTTCGACACCAACTATAAGGTGAATCCGCCGTTGCGCTCGAAAGCGGATGTCGACGCAATCCTGGAAGGAATTGCGGACGGCACACTGTCGATCTTGTGTTCCGACCACGCGCCACACGCCGAGTTCGAGAAGGAGGTCGAGTTCGATCAGGCGCCATTCGGCATCGTCGGGCTCGAAACCGAGCTTGGCTTGTTCATGGATCTACTCGTTCACAAACATCGCAAAATCGACACCACGCGATTGATCGAAATGTACACGCTCGAGCCTGCCAGACTGTTAATGCTCGAAGCGGGAACCTTGTCGGTCGGGGCGCCAGCCGACGTCACCTTCGTGGATCCGAACTTAGAATGGATGGTCAGGATCGATCAGTTTCAATCGGCGTCCCGAAATTCGCCGTTCGACGGTTGGAAGCTAAAGGGCCGCGCCGTGCGAACGATCGTCGGCGGAAAGACTGTCTGGAAATTGTGAGGGCGTTTCTGTGAAACGCCGCCGTCTGACCCAGAGGGCTACAAATCAGCCGCTGTATCCGCCACTGATGTAGCTCTCCAAATGCGCAATGGCCGCGCTTTGGCAGGAGATCACGTACTTCACCAGGTCGCCGATCGAGACGACGCCGATGACTTTGCCGCCATCCAACACGGGCAAATGACGAAACCGTTTATCGGTCATCGCCCGCAAACATTCCTCCACGCCTTCGTTTGGGTGCGTGACCGTCAAATTGGTCGACATGATCTCGGAGACTCTCGTCTCGGACGATTTTTTTCCGCGCAACATCACTTTTCGGGTGTAATCGCGCTCGGACAACATCCCAACGAGCTTGTCGCCCTTCATCACCAAAAGCGCGCCGACATTTTTTGCGTCCATCGTCCTGACCGCGTCGTCCACACATGTGTCCGGCGTCACCGAAAAAATCTCGCGACTCTTCTGACCAAGAACCGCCGCTATGTTTCCGCTTACGTCCATGGTTCCTAGAAAGGGAAACCAAAATACAACACTTCAACTCGGGGAGGCAAAAGGATTCTTGCGACGCCGGATCGGCTATTTGTGCGCAAATTTTCGGTCGACCAGATTTCGCAAATGCTCGGCAATCTTCGGCTGATCGAGACGTTCAATTACTTCATTCAAAAAACCGGTGACGATGAGGCGCTGAGCAACCTTGGGCGGAATGCCGCGCGAACGCAGGTAGAACATTTCGTCTTCGTTGATTTGGCCGGAGGTGGCGCCGTGAGTGCAACGAACATTGTCGGCCAGAATTTCCAAGCCGGGCATTGAGTTCGCTTCGGCATCATCGCTCAAGAGAAGGTTCCGAACTTTTTGATAGGCGTCGGTAAAATGGGCGTGTGGTTCGACGCGGATCAGACCGCCGAACGTGCACCGCGATTTATCGTCGAGCGCATTCTTATAAAGGAGGTCGCTGGCGGAGCGTGGAGAGATGTGGTCTTGCAGCGTCCGCGCGTCGAACTCTTGTTGGTTCGTCGCGACTGAAACCGCGAGCAGGTCGCTCCGCGCGCCCTCGCCGATGAGACGACTCAAACTCTCGAACCGGGCGTACCTCGATCCAACATTCAGGTTCAAACTCATTGCCGATGCGTCGTGATCGACCGTGGTCGAGTTCATCTGCAGCGCGATCACGTTATTACCCCATTCCTGCGCGCAGACATATGTGATCCTCGCGCCAGGTCCGGCGATGAGATCGTTGACCCCGCAAGCAAAGCCTGCCGCACGCTGATCGCACGAGCGAAAATGCTCGATCAGAGTCACTTTTGCGAGCTCGTCGGTGACGAGAAGCAAATGTGGAAAGACCGAAACCTTGTCTCCGCGCAACCAATGAAAAATTTCAATCGGTTGATCGATCTCAACCCCGCGCGGAACGAAAAGACATGTTCCGGACGAAACGAGCGCCTGATGGAGGGCCGCGAACTTGATCGAACCGAGCGTTGCCTCGGTCGACATGAAATATTTTCGGAAAAGATCGGCGTGGTCGACCATCGCGCGTTCAAGTGACTGGAAAATCACGCCGCGTTTCTTGAACTCTTCGGACACGATCGACCGCTCGATCAACTGATCACCGGCGAAAATCATGCGTGCGGCGACCTGATCGAGGCCAAGGGAGTATTTCAAAACATTGCGCCGATCGTCATCCGACACCGTGCGGCCAAAGTTGAAGGGCGTCAGATCGAGAAGATCGACATTGGAGAACCGCCAGGCCTGATTCTTGCGCGTCGGGCGCGGGATCGATTCGAATTTTGCCCACGCTGTGCGTTGTTGTTCGCGAAACCAATCCGGTAACTCGCCAGAATCATTCGGACCGGAAAGGATTCCTTTCGCCGAGTTTAAATCTTTTTCGTGTGTAGCTGACGACATGACGTCGATCTTACAAATCTAATGCGACGCTCATCCGCCTTCGCCGAAGCTACAGCGTGACAGGTAGACCGCCGCTCGTCGTTACCCGACGGAGCCTTCCATCTCGAGCTCAATCAGGCGTTTCAGCTCGACCGAATACTCCATTGGAAATTGACGAACGAGGTCGTTCACGAACCCGTTCACGCTCAAGCTCATTGCCTGCGCTTGGGTCAAACCGCGCTGTTGCATATAAAAGATCTGTTCGGCACTGACTTGCGAAACGCTAGCTTCGTGTTGAACCGCGTTGCCAGTGCCGCGGACGGTGATCGCCGGGTAAGTGTCAGTGCGCGAAGTCGCGTTGATCAAAAGCGCATCGCACTCGGTGTTGTTCTTGCAATGCTTCAAATGTTTCGGGACGTGTACGAGGCCGCGATAAGTCGCGCGGCCAGTACCGATCGAGATCGATTTCGAAATGATGTTCGAAGTCGTTTCATCGGCGGCGTGAATCATCTTGGCGCCGGTGTCCTGGTGCTGGCCGTTGTTAGCCAGCGCAATAGAGAGAACTTCGCCGCGCGACTTCCGGCCCTTCAAAACCACGCCCGGATACTTCATGGTCAATCGCGAGCCAATATTGCAATCGATCCATTTGATCTCTGCATCCTCGTGCGCGAGTCCGCGTTTCGTCACCAAATTGAAAACGTTCGCGGACCAATTTTGCACCGTGATGTATTGGATCTTGGCACCCTTCAACGCGACCAGCTCTACGACCGCGCTGTGCAACGTCGCCGTTTCAAAATTTGGCGCAGTGCAGCCTTCCATGTAAGTTACTTCGCTCCCCTCGTCGGCGATAATCAGCGTCCGCTCGAACTGGCCGAAGCTTTCAGCATTGATTCGGAAGTACGCCTGGAGCGGATGTTTCACCTTCACTCCGGGCGGGACATAAATGAACGAGCCACCGCTAAAAACAGCGGAATTCAGCGCGCTGAATTTGTTGTCGGCGATCGGGATGACTTTGCCGAACCATCTCCGGAAAATCTCCGGATGCTTTTTTAAGCCTTCGGTCGAGCCGACGAAGATGACGCCCTGTTCGCCAACTGCTTTCTTGATATTGGAGTAAACCGCTTCGCTATCGAACTGCGCTTCGACACCGGCGAGAAATTTTCGTTCCTGCTCTGGAATACCGAGCCGCTCGAACGTGCGCTTGATGTCCTCGGGAACCTCCTCCCAGCTACGTTTCGCCGTCGTGCCCGGCGCGAGATAATACCGAATCTTGTCGAAATCGATCGCCTCCAAATCCTTGCTCGCCCAATGAGTTGGCAATGGCTTCTCCAGAAATGTCTTCAATCCCCGGAGCCGAAATTCGCGGACCCAGTCCGGATCTTCCTTGACGTCAGAAATGAAATGAATCGTCTTCTCGGTCAGACCGCGACCAGCGTCTTTCGCATACGCTACGTCGTAATAAAAATCACCAATGTTGCGGTCGATATCGACGGCTTTGGTTTCAGGTTTCATTGTGGATGTTATCTAGTAAATGCGGGCTCGCGCGTATTCTCACGTGCCCAATCGTAGCCGCGTTCCTCCAGCTCAAGCGCCAACTCTTTTCCCCCGCTGCGCACAATCCGGCCTTGCACCATTACGTGCACGTGATCCGGCACAATGTAGTTTAAGATACGTTGATAGTGCGTAATTAAAAGAATTCCAATTTCGGAACCGCGCAATGAGTTCACTCCGTGGGCGACGGTCTTGAGCGCGTCGATGTCGAGACCGCTGTCCGTTTCGTCGAGCACCGCATATTCCGGCTCGAGCATCGCGAGCTGCAAAATTTCGGTCCGCTTTTTCTCGCCGCCGGAAAACCCTTCGTTAACCGCACGCGAGGTGAACGAACGATCCATGCCGAGCAGCTCCATCTTTTCGTAGAGCCTCGCATAATATTCAGTAGCTTCGAGCTCTTCGCCTTCCGGCAAACGTGCTTGCAGTGCGGCACGGAGAAAATTGGCAATTGTGACTCCCGGAATTTCGCTCGGGTACTGAAACGCGAGAAACAGGCCTTTTCGCGCCCGTTCATCCGGTTCCATCGCGAGAATGTCTTCGCCGTCCATCGTGATTTTGCCTTTTATAACTTGATAATCGGGATGTCCGGCCATGACTTTGGCGAGAGTGCTTTTGCCGGAACCGTTCGGTCCCATGATGGCGTGCACTTCACCCCGAGGCATGGCCAGACTGAGGCCGCGGACGATCTGTTGATCGCCGATGGCTACGTGGAGAGTATCAACCCGAAGTTCGTTCATAAATTGGGGGTAAGAAATATAAGGCGATTCAGATAGATTGCGAATCGGATCTACAATGACTAGCGCTGGCGTTTGAGCGCCACATTGGCACAGTTTCAATGTGCTGCCGCCAACAACAACAGTTAGAGATGACTGCGGCCACCGTTGCTCCGGAAAATGTTCAGGCTAACGGCACGTCGAAAAGGCGATACCGCCGGATTAGCGGTGTCACAAAGACGACTCGTTACCCCTCCGAAAAATTTCTGAGGAAAAAAGAATTTAAATTACAACTACTAAGATCGGACATCGAAGCGGTGAGGCAATGGGGCCGTTGGCTTCATCGATTGATTAGGGCGCATCGCTTCCGATGGCTCATTTATGTTTCATTATGTTAATGATGACGCCGTTCGGATCGGCGACAACGAAACGCCGGACGCCCCAAGGCTCATCAGCCAATCGGTAAACAATTCGATTACCGCGAGCTGACGCTTTTGCGTGAACCGCATCAACGTCCGCGACCTCAATGGTCACCTGTGAACAGCAAAGCAGACTAATAAGTGAGTTGGACCCGACCCTCGTTTCCCGACTCAAAGCTAATCACTCGCCATGATGAATAGCGGCTGCATTTCGAAATCGGTAAACAGTGGACGCAGGCGCCCCTTGTTATAGTACTTGTCCACGTTGACCGTTTTCTTGGTGCTGGTCACGACTTCAATCGCCATGTTGTCGTAGCGTCCATTCTTCAGGACGACGAGGCGGCCCTGGCTACCGTGCAGGATGAGATCGAGGGCGAGGTTGCCGTAGGCCATTGGCACAATCGAATCAATCGCGTCGGGATCGCCCCCGCGCACCAGGTAGCCGAGACGCTGATTGATGACATTGATCGGTCTGCCCTTGTTGTATTTGGCCCCACGCTCTTTGAGTTCAGCCGAGACCAAGTCGCCAATCCCGCCGAGTTTCATATGCCCAAACGCATCGGTCGTCCTGTCGGAGAGCACCATCTCGCCGCCTTCGAACATTGCCCCTTCTGAAACGATAACGACTGAATATTTGCTCGGGTGGCGGGCACGGTCATAGCACAACAATTCAGTCAGATGCTCCATGTCGAATTTGCATTCGGGAATGACGCACCGATTCGCCGCACCCGCCATTGTCGGCAACATCGCGGTGAACCCTGCGTAGCGTCCGAACACTTCCATGACCAGAATTCGTTCGTGAGATCCGGCCGAGGTGCGGAGGCGATTTGACAATTCGATCGTGCGGCTGACGCACGTGCTGAAGCCGATGCAGTAATCCGTGCCGGCCACGTCATTATCCATCGTCTTGGGTATTGCGACGATCTTGACGCCTTCCTTGTGCAAGCGGCTGGCAAAAGAAAGCGTGTCGTCACCGCCAATCGGAATCAGATAGTCAATACCCAGCCAATCCAGGTTCTTGATAACTTCGGCGGTGAGATCGTTCTTGTCCTGATTGTAGGTTGCGCGCAGCGGCTCAGGTACATCTTCTTTTTTTACTGCTGACGGGTTCGTCCGAGACGTATGTAGAAACGTGCCGCCGGTGCGTCCTGCACGAGTAACGATCTCCTCCGTCAAGATTTGAAAGTTCTCCCCGTTGTTGGCGTGCTTATCGCGCAGGATACTGATCGCCCCAAGCCAGCCGCGGCGGATCCCGATGACCTGATAGCCTTCGCGTAGGGCGCGAATAGTGACCGCGCGGATCGCGGGATTGAGTCCCGGCACATCCCCGCCGCCGGTGAGAACAGCAATCACGCCTTTCTTGGTACTCATGCGGCCGCCTTCTCGCTTTCCATTTTCGCAGTGTATTGCGGAAGCGGGCTTTACTGTTGCACTACGCAGCTGCAGAGCAAGAGTTCACGTTTTTTCGATCAATTCGGTTGGCAAATTGGCGATCTAAGACCCAGCCCTGCGGGGGAGCAAGCGACTGGATTTCCCCTTACTCGGCAGCTGCGGCTCGGCGGCAAATGCGTTCGCCGTCATTTGGCCTGCGGCCGTCGCGTCATCGGCTGGTTAGATTGTACGGCTGTTTCTCGGGCCCGTCTTTATCCGCAAACAGCCAACGTCCCGCCTGAGCCGGTCTTGAGCTATCGCGCCCGTCGTGACTAACGTCGTGATCAGGAGCAGTGGGGCCGTCTCATCCAGCGTTCTCTTTGACCTAACGAGAAAGAGATAAGCCACGGTAGGGTACGGTGGCAAACGCGCCGAAGTTATTTTGCACTGGGAACGTGGGCTTCATCGTTTGGTTAGGCGAACTGGCTTGCTTCTCAGTGGGCAAGGACCTTCCGTCTTGCAACCATGAACGAACAATCCATCGCCCGGTAATGGTAGTGGCGCAGCGGTCTGGCTAATCGCCGAACGCGCTCTAGGTTAACTGTGGATGTCAATTGTTTCATCGATTAACTCGGCAATTTTCGGTCGACCACTCGCAACATCTGAATCCCGAACGCAGGAAATCGAAGAATTGACCGGCGTACCCGTGTTGGGACTCGATGCACTGTCATCGGCATCGTACGGCCCGGAAGCTGCACTTGCGGTCCTGATTCCAGCAGGAATTCTCGGTCTCGAATTCATGCCCGCAGTTATCGGCGTGATTCTTGCGCTCTTGGCGATGCTTTATTTTTCGTATCGGCAGACGATCGCCGCCTATCCAAACGGAGGTGGCGCTTACATTGTTGCGGGTGAAAATTTGGGACGCCGCGCGGGCATCTGTGCGGCTGCATCATTGCTGCTCGATTACATTCTAAACGTCGCGGTCGGGATCTCCGCCGGCATCGGGGCGCTGGAATCGGCCGTTCCATGGTTGCAGCCACATACACTGTCGGCGTGTTTGGTCACGCTCGCGCTGCTCACAATCTTGAACCTGCGCGGTGTGCGCGACGCCGGAACCGCTTTCGGTTTACCGACATACGCGTTTGTAATGACGCTGCTCATGGCGATCGCTGTCGGTATCTGGCGATTTGCGATGAGCGGAGGACACCCAGTTGCGATTGTTTCTCCACCGAGCGCCACGAACCCGACGAAAGCAGTCACGTTTTGGTTGTTGATGCGATCCTTCGCAAGTGGATGCACGGCGATGACCGGCGTTGAAGCCGTGAGTAACGGCGTCCCGCTGTTCGCAGAACCGAAGGTCAAACGGGCAGGACGGACGCTAACGATCATTGTGGTGACGCTGGCGGTGCTGCTCGGCGGCATCGCCTACCTGTCACGTGCTTACCACATCGGAGCGATGGACCAGGAACAACCCGGGTATCAGAGCGTGATTTCTCAGATGGTGTCCGCTGTGATGGGGCGTGGACTCTTCTACTACACTACGATTGCGAGCGTGTTGTCCGTACTGGTCTTGTCGGCGAATACGAGCTTCGCGGATTTCCCGCGTGTGTGCCGACTGCTAGCGGAAGACGATTATTTGCCCGATGCATTTGCCCATCGAGGTCGACGCCTAGTTTACTCAACCGGAATCATAGCCCTCGCAATTATCTCCGGTGTTATTCTCGCTGTCTTCGGAGGAATTACGGATAAACTGATTCCACTCTTCGCCGTTGGTGCCTTTGGCGCGTTTGTATTGTCGCAAGCGGGTATGGTCGCGCATTGGTGGCGAAAAGGTGGCCCTGGCTGGCATGTATCCATATTAATCAACGCGTTAGGCGCGACCGGCACAACGTTCGCGCTTCTGATCATTGTCGTCGCCAAGTTCTATGAAGGCGCCTGGATCACACTGATAATCATCCCCGGATTGATTGTGCTTTTCCTGGCGATTCATCGCCATTACCTGCGGGTCACACGCGAGATCAAAGCTCCGACAGACCTCGAACCGTCCACTACAAAGGCGCTGACAGTGATTGTGCCAATCCAAAGTTGGAATCGAGTTAGCGAGCGAGCATTGCAAATCGCGGAGCAGTTTTCGAACGACATCACCGCAGTCTACATCTGCACTGCGAAATCCCCCGGTGGTTTGCCCACAGCCTGGAAAAACCATGTCGTTAGGCCGGCTGAACAAAAGGGGATTGAACCACCCGGGTTAAAAATCATTACCTCGCCCTACCGGCGGTACCTGCAACCGCTATTGGATTACGTGCAAGAAGTGAAAAACGAGAAGCCAGATCGACTAATCGCGGTTGTAATTCCCGAACTTGTGCAGACACATTGGTATGAATACTTCCTCCACAACCAACGGGCAGCGCTTCTGAAACTGCGACTGTTTCTTGAGGCGGGCGAAAGAGTCATTGTTGTCAACACGCCCTGGTGCCTACGTGACAGCGATGTTGCGCATCAAGTCTAACGAGACAGAGATAGACCGTGTCGCTATGGTGCTGTTTACTTGCGCAATCGCAAAGTCGCCGATTTTTATAGGCAAATCGTCATTCCAGAGGTTGGCTGCCCCGCTTGGATTCGAACCAAGAATAACGCCTCCAAAGGGCGCTGTGTTACCGTTACACCACAGGGCAAAGAACCAGCGAAGATTCAATCGCTGAGTTTAGTTGCAAACGGTAGCGCGCCCGGTTTTGTGCGCAATTACCTGCTCGGCGTCCAGCTCGGAAGCGGAAACGTGAACGTAGCAGACGGCGACGCAGTCCCAGCCGGCGAAGATGTGGATGTTTCCGATGGCGAAACGATCGGCGTCGGAGTCGGCGACGGTGGAATAATATTTTCCCAGTGATGCAATGGCACGCTCGCGCCGCCGATTTCGTCGACCAACTTCTGACAGTGCTCCGAAAGCTTGTCCAAATCGGGAGGGCCAAATTGCGCGTCGGCCGTTCCCGGGAAAATCAGGTACGTCACTTTCAAATCGCTGACCGGCCGATTGTACGGCGTCGCTTGCGGATTGATTTGCTTCGCAATCCGAAACGAAGCTTCGCCAACTTTGTCGTTCGGTCCGATGTCGCCAACGATGGCTGGATAAATTCCATCGCCATAAACCACCACCGCGTAATCTCCAGTCTTGACCGCATCTTTTCCATGCGTGAACGCGCCCGGAATCACAATGTAGGGATCGGTTGTGCCGATGAGAAAGCTGAATTTCTTTAACGTCGTCACTTCCGCGCGCAATTGCGTGATCGCGTTGCGGAGATCACGTTTGCGGTCCGGTGCGGTTGTTTTCGCGGCGAACTCGTCCTCGGCTTTTTTTAATCGTTCTTCAGCTCCGGCGAGATATGGATTTGGGGCCTCCGTCTTCTTGTTCCATTTAAAACTCGTAAACGGTCTGAAATTCGTCGGTGCACCAGTGCCGACCGGCATCCGGTCGCTGTCCGAACCGTCGCAATCGACATCCATGTCGGCTTGGAGCAAGAGCGCTTTCCGATGGGACTGCGGGTGCTGCAGTTGCAAAACGGTTTGGCAATCGAAGAAGTTGTGGCGCGACAAGACGAGATCAAGCCGCACGAGATTTTCGCGCAGCATTCGCACTTTCGTGTTGTAGAGCTCGGCAAAAAGCGGGGAGACGGCATCCGGCCCCGCCATCGCCGTCAAGCCCGGAAGCAACTCCGGTAGTCGCGGTGTTACTTTCGCAAGTTCTTCGATCGTCCGATTCGGCGTCGGCACGCGCGCATTCAATTTTAAATCGAGGACGTAACTTTCGGGGTCGACGCGCTCGGTCGAAGCGTCTACGCCGGGAGTGGTTTCAACACTCGAGTGCAGCGTGATTCCGTTGAACAAACGACCAGTGTCGAGTTTACCGGCAATCGGCGGCGGGCGTGTCGGTGTCGGCTCCGGCGTCGGCGAAGTTGTCGGTTGCTCGCGCGGCGGGAAATACTGAAGATGCTCCTCCGAAATCCAGCGATATAAAATCGCCGCAAAAAGCGCGGTCGCCAAAAGAGCGACTAGCGTTCGCAGTATGCGCAGACTCGATTTGGCCACGCGATTACTTCTTGAACCAGGCGATGAGCGCGACGATGACGCCGATCACGCTCAAGGTCGACATCACCGCCGCGGGCATCACTTTGCCGGTGCGAATAAGTTTCGGAACGAATTGCGCCGCGAGTAAGAATGAAACAACGAGTGCGGTAATGAGTCCGGCCGCTCGATGTTCCGGCAGAATGTATCCGGCCACGAGCAACAACACACCGGTGATCGCGCCGGCGGCAATCGAGGGCACGCTCTGCGCTTTCACATAACCAATGATGCCGCCGATGATCGTCAACGCGCCGAAAATCAAGAAATAAAGTCTGGTCACCTCCATGTTTGCCCAGCGCATCGGTACGCCAAGGCTTCGGCACTGTCCAGCCACGCGATTACACCGTCCCCAGCTCCTCGGATTCTCAGCACCGGATGAATTTCCAACCGGTCGAACGCCCGAATTCGGCAACTTTCGTCTTTTGTTCGGGATTCATGTCGCGCTCTTTTCGATCTGGCGATCGTAATGTGCGACCCCGGCGAGGAAGGAAGCGGTCTCAACCGATGGAATATCCAGTCCTGCCAGATCAATCCGGAATCGGTTCTTCTGTTGGTTGCGCCCCTTACCGTCCTGCGTTCTAGCGTCGCCTTCTAATTTAGAGAGACAGTCCCAACCGCTAGTATCCAAATCGCGCAACTCCGGTAGTTGCGCAAACGCGCCGGCCGTAACGGCGATCTGGAAAACAAACGTGAATCGAAAGGTTAGCATGCCGACGCGCGCCGGATTCTACTTGGTCAGTGCTAGAACACAACGCGTCTGCTACACTTACTGGTGCATTCGTTTCGATATCGCGAGGGCAAACTTTATTGCGAGGATGTCGATCTTACGCAGGCCGCGGAGAAGTTCGGTACGCCTCTCTACATTTATAGTGCCGCCACAATTCTCGATCACTACGCTCGGCTCAACGCCGCGCTGGCGCCCCTCGACCACTTGATTTGTTACGCGGTTAAAGCGAACTCGAACCGCGCGATCCTAAAACTGCTCGCCGAAGCCGGCGCCGGATTCGACATCGTCTCCGGTGGCGAATTATTTCGCGCGATCAAAGCTGGCGCCGATCCGAAAAAGTGCACCTTTGCGGGCGTCGGCAAAACGCGGGACGAGATCGAATACGCGCTCGAGCAGAGTGTTTACAGTTTCGACGTAGAAAGCGAACCGGAGCTGAAATACATCGACACCGTTGCAGCCGCGAAAAAAACTCGCGTTCCGATCGCGCTCCGTGTTAATCCCGATGTCGATCCGCACACGCACAGATATATCGCCACCGGATCGCACGAGAACAAATTCGGGCTCACGCTTGGCGACGCGGCGTGCGTTTACGAACGTGCCGCGAAGATGCCGAACATCGACGTCGTCGGCGTGCAGATGCACATCGGTTCGCAAATCACGGAAGCGAAACCGTTCGCTGATGCCATCAGCAAAGTCGCGCCGCTCGTGCGCGATCTGAAATCGAAATACGAGATTAAGTTTTTCAGCATTGGCGGCGGCATGGGAATCATCTACCGCCGCGCTCTGGAGAGTGGGTCAGGCAAATGGTGGCACGAACACGGCGGCGAATCGTCCGCGTTCAGCGTCAACGACTATGCGAACGCAATCGTGCCGCCGCTGCGCGAGCTTGGCATTCGCATTCTCATCGAACCCGGCCGTTTCCTCGTTGGCAACGCCGGCCTGCTGCTGACCCGCGTGCTATACATGAAAAAGTCCGGCCAGAAAACGTTTGCGATCGTCGACGCGGGAATGAACGACCTGATCCGGCCCGCGCTCTATCAGAGTTACCACGAGATTGTTCCAGTCGAGAAGGCCAAGAGTCAACGGGAGAGGAGGATAGCCAAAATCGACATCGTTGGGCCGGTCTGTGAATCGAGCGATTTTCTTGCGCTCGATCGCGAAATGCCCGAATTGCAGGAAGGCGATTTGCTCGCGATCATGAGTGCGGGCGCGTACGGATTGGTGATGGCATCGAATTACAATTCGCGCCCGCTGCCAGCCGAAGGGCTTGTTTGCGGCAAAAAAGTCTCGCTGATTCGGAAACGGCAGACATGGGAAGATTTGATCCGAGACGAGGTGAAATGAGCCTACTAAAGTTGCGGATTTTGGTTTCCTGCATAAATACTGCTTCCCCTCGAATGCGATGAAACGCCTCATTCTAATTGCGTCGTTGTCGGTCCTCGCTCTGGGAGTACAGGCCCGCGACAACGTCCCGAAAGGCGAATGGATAATCCTTGTCGGCGGACCGTCGCTGAAACAGTGGGAGCAATACAAGTCCCAACCGCACGATCATTGGTGGGCGAATTTCGTTCGCGCCGCGCGGCTTCGCACCGAACAGCTCCGCGACGGACTCGGACCGGACGCGCCGATAACCTGGCTCGTTTACAAACAGGGTTATCTCGATCGCCAGCCGCAAGAAAATCAAGACCTGATCGCCTTGATCGAAACCGTGCGGGACAAGTTTAAACTGAACCTGGTTTGGTTTAGGAACGGCGACGACGTCATCAATTACTTGAACAGCGGCCACGACCGGAAACAGCTGAAGGTCGCGGGCTTTGAATATTTCGGACACTCGAACAGAGCCTGTTTCATGTTCGATTACAGTAGCAACGTCGACAGTTCTGCTAAATCGTTCCTGCACGAATCGCAGCTGCGGCAAATTCACGGCAGCGTTTTTGCGCGGAACGCTTACATCCAGAGTTGGGGCTGCCACACCGGCGAAGAGATGAGTGATTGGTGGTATCACGCCACCGGCACTCGGATGATCGGAGCGCTCGGCAAAACGCAGTTCATGATGGAAGAACTGCCGATTCTCACTTCGCCGGGCGGCAAATGGGTCACAGCGTCCGAGAAATTTAGGACGAACTGACCGTCGGACACGCGACGGTCATCCTGCGCGGCGAAGGATCTTTCCGACCCCTAGCACGTCCCCGTCGATTATGTCGAGACAATTTTCGACGATAAGCCGATGACGCCGCATCAGTGGCCGGGGAAGCCGTGGTTTGCCGAAACCGGCGATGTTCATGGCCATGGGAAGCTGATCATTTTTAGGGCCGGAAGTATTAGCGATTTCAAAACAGTTGCTGGAGAGTAAATCGCGGCTTGAATTTCCAGGCGGAATCGCCGATGCAATTGCGAATCAGCTCTTGAAATGAAAGCCGAGGACGAGAAGGGGATTAGTGTAATTTTGATTTATACCGGGCTTCTGTTTTTCCTGATCGGCATCGCCGCGCGGATGAAAATGAATTTCCATTCTCGGATGGAAATTTCGACCGCCGGATTCGTGGTCGCCGCGGTCCTGGCCGCCCTCGGGATCGTGCTCTTTCTCTTTTCGCTGAGGAAGCGTTCGTAGAGGCCGTTGTCCTCAGCGCAGTCATCCACTGACTGTCGGCTCGTCAACGCGTGGACTTTGTCTTTCGCAGCATGCAGGTCGTCACGCGCTTTTTGTAACTCGTCCAATTTCTTCTGCTGATCCGGAGTCAACACCGGACGAATTTGAGACAGCGCATTGTCGACTACTTCGTGCCTCTTCTTGCGGGCGTTTGCTTCAATCGCGCTAATCTGTAGACCGGCGCCGGCAATAACTGGCTCTGTTTCTGCCAACTGATCGGGGTTGAGCTTTAACGCCGTGGTGACTCTTTCGAGAGCATAGGTGCGGTCTCGCCAATGCCGTCCCGCCGCGACGACCTGGTCCTGGCCAACATTGAAGCCCGCGATCCCAACACGGCAAAACCGGCCAGGACCAGCAGAGCAACGGTAACAAAAATCCGATTTAGCTTCATATTGAGTTCTCCTCCTTCAACGATGATTCCATCCTTACCTTTTTCTTCATGTCGAATGGTCGCTGAAAATCCGATGTTACTAATTTCCGAAAAATGAAACGGCGGACGACCATTTCTGGCCGCCGCCGTTCACTCCCTTTAACCCTGAAGTTATTGCGACATCGCCGCCTGCATTTCCTGCATGGCGTTGCGCATGTCTTGGCGGGCCTTTTGCAGAGCGTCGAATTTCTTTTGCTGGTCCGGCGTCAGCATCGGACGGATCTGCGACATCGTGTTGTCGACGACTGCCTGGGCCTTTTGCATCGCATCCTTGTGAATGGCGATGATCTGCGGACGAGCTTGATCGATGAGCGGTTGAACCTTGGTCTGCTGATCCGGAGTCAGGTTCAATGACTTGGTCAAACGCTCCATCGCAAATGCGTGCCCGCGCCAGCCGCCGTGGCCTCCACCAAAGCCGCCCGCGGGTTGAGCAAAAGCGTAGCCACCGAGCGCAATTGCACTGACCGCGGCGATTGTGAGTAAGTTTCTTTTGATGCTTGTTTTCATTTGAATCATCCCAACTTTCGTAAGTCGTGACCGCGCAGTCGAGGCGCCGGTTACATTAATTTTTATCTGCTTCGACCAATGAAATCTGTAACCGTAACGTCTCCACACTGGTCATCCCCAATAGTGTGGATACGACTTCGACGACATGGATAATCCTGACGCAGATGCGCTGGTTACGCGCGCGCTGCGCCATGACGATGAAGCGGCTCGCGAGCTGGTTCAGCGTCTCTATCCGCTTGTCGCGAAAATGGTCCGTTCACATCGGCCGCGACGAACTAGTGAAGAGGATCTTTGCCAAATGATATTCATCAAAGTTTTTCAAAAGCTTTCTCAGTTTTCCGGCAAAGTGCCGCTCGAGCACTGGGTCTCGCGGATCGCGGTCAACACCTGCCTCAGCCAGATCGAATCCGAGAAAGTCCGGCCGGAATTGCGTCACGCCGATTTAAGTAAAGAAGAGCAGGCGGTGGTGGAAAATCTGGCCGCGTCTTCCGACGAGCTCGCGCCGGATCGACAGCTAGCGTCCCGCCAGCTTCTCGAGCATTTGCTCGAAACGCTCAAACCGGCTGAGCGTCTGGTCATCGATTTGCTTTACTTGCAGGGACACTCAGTCGAAGAAATTCACGAGATCACCGGGATGGGAATCGCCGCGATTAAGGTGCGCGCATTCCGCGCCCGGCAGAAAATGAAAACACAACTGGCAAAGATCGAAGCGGGGAGGATGATATTATGAAAAATATCGATCTTGATCGTTTGTTGCGTTCGGCGGCGCGAGTGAAAGACGACGCGTCTGCCGAAATGCCATTTGGTTTCGACACCCGCGTGATCGCGCTTTCCCGCTGGAATGGTAACGGCGCTGCCTTCGGCGCGTTTTTGCGCCGGGTCGCGTTCGCCGCTGTAGCTGTCATTGTTCTTGCGACGGGCGGTGCCTATTTCGAATTCAATCAAAACGGCGACGCGATTACCGGCTCCGGCAACGAATACGCAATCGCTGATTCAGTCATTCAAGATGAGGTCGCGCAATGAATAGCGCGCTGAAATGGAAATTGATTGCTGGCTTTTTGGTGGTTTTCATGGCCGGCGGTGCCACCGGTCTGTTCGTAGCGACAGCGATCGGAAATCGGTTCATGTTCGCGCCTCATCCGCACGGTTTTGTCGCTCGAGCGATGAAAGACCGGTTGCAGTGGCAACTTCGGCTGACGGACGAACAGATGACCAAGATTTCGCCGATCATTGAGAAAACCGGCGCGCAGCTCGAAGACATTCGAGGCGATACAAGCAAGCGTGTTCGGGAAACGATCGCCGAAGCGCATCGCCAGATCGCGCAATATCTCACGCCGGAACAGCAGGGGCGGTTGAAGCAAATGGAAGAGCGCCAGCGCCGCCGCATGCAGCATCGCGGGCCATGGCGACGAAACGCTTCGCCCAGTCCGGAAGCATCGTCGCCATAACGCAGCAATCCGAATCCGCGGATCAGGTGTCGCGTCTATTTAAGGTGGCTAACGAACCAATCACTCGCTAGCTTCGCGACTTTCTCGAGCGCGCCTAGTTCCTCGAACAAATGTGTCGCACCCGGCACGATCTCGATCTCGCATTCGCATTTCATTTGCGAGCGCGCCTGTTCGTTCAGTTCGATCACGACGTGATCCTCCCCACCCACGATAAGAAACGTCGGCGCCTTCACTTTCGGCAACGCAGCGCCCGCGAGATCAGGTCGGCCGCCGCGCGAAACGACTGCGGCGACATCATTTGGCAGTGCCGCTGCGGCGACCAACGCTGCACCGGCGCCCGTGCTTGATCCGAAATAGCCGATGCTGAGAACGGCAATTTGCTTTTGCTGCTTGACCCATTCGGTCACCCAAACAAGTCGCTCGGCCAGCAAGCTGATGTCGAAACGGTGCTCGCGTGTGTAAAGATCAACTGATTCCTCTTCCCGCGTCAGCAAATCAAGGAGCAACGTGGCGAGACCGGCTTGGTTGAGAGTGCGCGCGACAAATTGATTGCGCGGACTGTGGCGGCTGCTGCCGCTGCCATGCGCAAAAAGAACGAGGCCTGTTGCTTGATCGACAACTGCTACGTTCCCGTCGAGCATCGCTCGACCAGCCGGAATGCGAACTTCAGTCATCACACTTTAAATGGATACGTTTCCGGCAATTCGCCGGCGTCCCAAACGCTAGTTCGCTCGAGTGGTTCGAGAGCGCGCGTTTCGTCGATGTGAATGACGGCGTCGAATTGTTTCGGCAAACGCGCTTGAAAATAATGACTAACAGCGCGCTGATCACTTTTTCGCCAAGGTCGCGTAAGTCGAGCCAAAAACGATCGAGCCCGATCTCGTGAAACAACTCCTCGTAACTTCCAGCCAAAGCCGGTCGAACATTTTTGCGCTCGGCAATTGCACCCCAATCCGACGCCGCGGTAACCGTTCCGTGATGCGTGCTAAAGCCGATGAGCACGGCCTGCTCTCCGAAACGATCGCGAATCAGTTGGCCGACGTTGAGTTCGCCGTGTTGACTCATCTCCGTCGCGCGCGCATCGCCGAGGTGGAAGTTGTGCGCCCAAATAATTGCCTTCGGCTGCCGGCTTCCGTCCAGGCGCGCGACTAGTGCGTCGATCGTTTCCACCATGTGATGGTCGCGCAAATTCCAGGACGATGCACGACCACGAAACATCGAGCGATAGTACTCTTCAGCGTTTCTCACCAGCCGAGCGTTCTGTTCGGCGAAAAACAATTCTTCGGCAGCAACCGCGCCGTCGCGACTGAGAAACTGGGCTGCGTTGCGCTGGAGATCGATCAGTTGCGCGACCACAGCCGACTCACACGATTCGATCGTTCCAACAGTCGCCCCGTAGCCGTACTCCTGCGGCTCGCGGCTGAAATGATCGAAACACGAGTAACGCAATCGCGCGCGAGCAGCGGCGTCAGGATCGACTTTCCGCAAATAATTCAGGACCGCGTCGATCGATGCGTGCAAACTGTAAAGCTCCATTCCGTAAAATCCGGCCGGCGTTTTATTTTTGCTTAGCTTTTGGTTGAACTCGCGCAGCCATTCGACGAATTCGACCACCACAGTGTTGCGCCACATCCAGATCGGGAATCGGCGAAATCCCGAGAGCGCTTCGCCGGCATTCGCGTCGTTGCTCCTGCCGCGGACGTAACGATGGACCCGCCACGCGTCCGGCCAGTCAGCCTCAATGGCGAGCACCGTAAAATTCTTCTCCGCGATCAGGCGTTTCGTGATCTGGGCCCGCTCGAAATAAAACTCGTGCGTGCCGTGCGACGCTTCGCCAAGCAATACAATCCGCGCGTTCGCGATTAACTCGAGCAACGCGTCGTAATCGTTCGCCGCGCCGCTAAGCGGTTGCGCCAGTTCACGAATGAACTCGGCATCGGTCATGACTCATTTTAACCCCGTAGGTACTTCGTGCGAACTGCTGATCCCGAAGGCTGCCTGTCTGCCGTAGGTCCGAGCCCGGACTAGCGCTAAGCGGAGGCGGATGGATCTCGCGATTCGGCAGCGCGTGCGAGCAGTTCGCGCACTTCTTCGTCGCTCGTTTGCGAAAAATCTTCGTAGTATTGGCCGACCGCCTGGAAAAATTCCGGCGCGCTCGCACAAACAACTTCATCCGCTATGCCTTCAAACTCGCGACACGTGTCCGGCGGACCCACCGGGACCGCAACAACGATTTTGGCCACCCCGCGCTGCCGCAATGCTGCCACCGCGGCGCGCATCGTCGCGCCTGTCGCCAGACCGTCATCGATAAGAATTACAGTGCGTCCACAAATCTCAGGCGACGGCCGGCGATCGCGGTATTCGCGTTCGCGTCTCTCGAGTTCGGCCGTTTCGCGTTGAGTAACGGCTTCGATGATCTCGTCCCGATTCGACAGCGCGTTCGCAACTTCTTCATTCAACACGCGCACACCACCAGACGCGATCGCGCCCACCGCAAGCTCTTCAAAACCGGGCACACCAAGTTTGCGAACAATAAAAACATCTAGCGGGACCCGAAGCGCACGAGCCACCTCGTAAGCGACCGGAACACCGCCGCGCGGCAACCCAAGCACGATCACATCATCGCGCCCCGAGTACTTCGAGAGCTTTAACCCGAGCAATCGTCCAGCTTCGGTGCGATTGGGAAAAGCCCCTTCCATCGGATTACGCCTTGCCCCGAATGAGCTCGCTGATCGGTGGCAAGTCTTTGACCGGCTCTGTCTTTTCCAAATAATCGCGAAATCCGGCCGCACACATGGTTCGCCGCAGAGGCCACCAGATTTTCACGCCGCGCCGATGATAATAGTAAACGCGAATGTGCAGGTCCCAACTTTCCCATTGTTCTCGATCGAGTGTTCCCTGGCGTTGCTGAAACCAGGCATTTCCAAAAAGTTTAAACGTCGTATAGAGCATTGAAGCGCCCGTCATGCGAGCTCCTTCGCTCGCCCCAGACCAGTCTTCGGTGACAGTCGCAAACATTTGGTTCGGATCAGCGCCCAGCGGCTCGAGCAAGGCGATCAGCGAATGCGTTAATGAATCGACGACCACGGAGCGCTGCGAAAGCGCGTTTTTGCGAATCTGCGCGCTCAGATAAGCCATGCCGTAGCTTTGCCGAAGACGGGTCACATGTCGCTCGTCACTATCTTGGCAACGGCTGTTCCGAATTCGCCAGCGCGTAAGCGGCCACGGCGACGACCGCGGAATTCTCAGCCAACTGCTGGGGATTGATCTTATCCAAAGTGTCCGCGGCACTGTGGTGATAATTAAAATAGAACCGACTGTCTTGAATCGGCGCGAACGCGGGAACTCCGGCTTTTTCCATCGGCTCGATATCGGCGCCCGCGTGCTCGCTCAATTCTAGAGCGCCCGCGCCGGAGTCCTGCAAGATCGCTGCTACCGCTTTCAACATCGCTTTCACTTCCGGCTTCGCTTTGATGTTCAACCCGACCGGATGATCGGCGCCGCCATCGGTCTCCATTGCCGCGAAATGATTCGCCCAATCTTTTTCGTGATCCTTCGCATACTGCTTCGAACCGGCGAGGCCGTTCTCTTCGTTCATCCACGCAATTACGCGGATCGTGCGTTTCGGTTTCAAATCCAATTTGTGGATCAGGTTCGCGACTTCCATAGAGACTGCGACGCCTGCGCCGTCATCGATCGCACCCGTTCCTAAGTCCCAGGAATCGAGGTGGCCGGAAACAACTACCACCTGTTCGGGATGCTCGCTGCCTTTAATGTCGCCGATCACATTCGCGCTTTCGACGTCCGGCAACGTTTGCGGCGCCAGCACGACCTTCATCTTCACTGGGCCTTGCTTCACGAGATCGACGATCAGGTCCGCGTCTTCGCTCGTGACCGCGCCAGCGGGAACTTTCGGCGCGTCAGAGGCGTATTTTGTCTGGCCGGTGTGCGGCAAACGGTAATCGGCGCCGCCGACCGATCGAATCAGACACCCGACCGCGCCCTGCCGCGCTGCCGCGCTCGGTCCGTCGCTTCTATACGTGACCGCTTCGCCATAAGCTTCGCCGGCGTGACTTTGCGCGGCCATTTCTTTGTCGAAGTGATTATTGAAGAGAACGATTTTGCCGGAGACTTTGTCACGCGGCATCGCTTTCAGTTCATCGAAATTTCTTACCGCGACTACTTCAGCGGTGATTCCTTCTTTCGGCGTGGCCACGCTTCCGCCGAGCGTGCAGAGCAGAATTTTTTGCGTCGTCCCTTCCGCCATTCCCGGAAATTGGACGAGTGCCGCAGTTTCTTCGCCGCGGACCCAGTGCGGCACCATCACTTTTTCGAGCTGCGCATCGCAGCCGATCGCTTTCAATTCGGCCGCCACATATTCAGTCGCTTTTGCCGCCTGCGCTGAGCCGCTCAATCGGGGGCCAATGTTATGCGAAAGATGCGCGACCTGCCGGTAGGCGTAATCGCTACTCAACGCCGACTGCTGAATTCGTTTCAGGTCCGCCAACGTTTCCAGCGAAAAAACATTCGGCGTCGCTGTCGGCGTTGGAGTGGACGTCGGTTCAGGGGCTGAGCTCCGCGCGAGGATCGTGGATACTGCCAGCAGAAATCCGAAACAGAAGATAAACCGCCAGTTCGCCATCAAACGACAATGTCGAGTTCCGCGCCGATGACAAGCGCTGCTCTTGGCATGTGTCACTCTGCCGCGCCGCAGCCTTGGCGAAGGCGCGTCACTTGATTCTTCCCTCGTCGAAATCGATCAGGTCCGGAATGCATTGAATGTCGTCTCGATCGGCGATGCCCATCTCACGCTTTCGCTGTTCCAATCGCGGCGTCACGGAATCGCGCCAGCCGAGCTTCGAGGCGAATCCGTTCCAGACAAATAAGTCGCCCTGATTGGGCCGACGGCCTTTTTCAAAACACCATTCGAGAATTTCTTCGTCGCTACCGCCTTGTTTCACCCGCTCGATGAGATCGCGATGATGAACACGGAGAAAATTGCAGCACGCGCTGTCGGCAGTTTGCGTCGTCCCGAAATTTTGCCGGTAATCCTCGTGCAACTCGTCACGGAGGTGAAGCCGGATCTTGTCCAGCATCCGCGGGAAATACATCATCCCGTTGGTCATCTCCTTCAGAGTCTTCGGAAAAATCCTGCTCATAATTTGTGGCCGCAGCCCTGCGGCTCAACCTCTCAATGTCTATTAAACCAGTCCTTGGTCCAGCATCGCGTCGGCGACTTTGACGAACCCGGCGATGTTCGCGCCGTTCACGTAGTTCCCCGGCGTGCCGTACTTCTCGGCCGTGCGTGCGCAAACTTCATGGATTGTTTTCATGATGTTGAACAACCGCGCGTCCACTTCTTCGCGCGTCCAACGGATGCGCATGCTGTTCTGCGCCATTTCGAGACCTGATGTGGCGACTCCGCCCGCGTTTGCTGCTTTGCCCGGCCCGAAAAGGATCTTCGCGTCGAGGAACTGTTTCACCGCGTCGATTGTGCTCGGCATGTTAGCGCCTTCCGACACGACGTAGCAGCCGTTCTTCAAGAGATTCGCCGCATCCTTGCCATTGATCTCGTTCTGCGTCGCGCTCGGGAACGCGCACTGCGCCTTGTGCGTCCAGAGCGGATTGTGATCTAGCTTCGGGTCAAATTTCGTGAACACCGCGCCTTTGAACTTGTCGGCGTATTCGGAAATCCTGCCGCGCCGATTGTTTTTCAAATCCATCACGAACGCGAGCTTCTCGCGCGTGATTCCTTCCTCGTCGAGAATGTAACCGCTCGAATCCGACAACGTCACGGGCTTCGCGCCAAGCGTGATCAATTTCTCAACCGTGTATTGCGACACATTGCCGCTTCCTGATACGAGCGCAGTCTTGCCTTTCAGATCTTCCTTCCGCGTCTTCAGCATTTCTTCCGCGAAATAAACCGCGCCGTATCCAGTTGCTTCCGGCCGAATCACCGAGCCGCCCCAGGTCAAGCCTTTGCCGGTCATGACGCCGGTGAATTCGGCTTTGAGTTTTTTATACATCCCGAACAAATATCCGATCTCTCGCGCGCCGACGCCGATGTCGCCCGCGGGCACGTCCGTGTTGGGCCCGATGTGGCGCCACAATTCGCACATGAACGCCTGACAAAAGCGCATCACTTCGGAGTCGCTCTTGCCATGCGGATCAAAATCGGATCCGCCTTTGCCGCCGCCCATCGGCAACGTGGTCAACGCATTTTTAAAGACCTGCTCGAACGCGAGGAATTTTAAGATGCCGAGATTCACCGTCGGGTGAAATCGGAGTCCGCCTTTGTATGGCCCGATCGCACTGTTCATCTGGATCCGGAATCCGCGGTTCACATGCAGCTCGCCTTTGTCGTCCTGCCACGGCACACGGAACATGATCACGCGCTCGGGCTCGATAATTCGCTCGAGGATTTTCGCCTTCCGATACTGCGGCTGCCGATCTAACACCAGCGTGAGCGACTCCGCGACTTCCTGGACCGCCTGATGAAACTCCGATTCCCCCGGGTTCTTCGCCTTAACCCAGCCCATCAAATCCGACACGTATTTTTCCACAGGTGGCCGAAATATTTGCAGAAGATTGGCTTCTCAGCAAACGCCGCGGATTAGCCCACCACGAAGGACACGATGGCTAGGAGGACGAATTACCAATGAACCAAACTGATCTTGATCAGACACAAATCGCGATCCTCAAGATTCGTACCTCAAATGAGCGTCTGACCTCGGTTGAAGCAAAACAGCCGGAGCCTTTCGACTCCGGCTGTTCGAATTCACATGTTGTTTCGGCTTAGTAATCCATGCCGCCCATTCCGCCCGGTGGCATTGGTGGAGTCTTTTCCTTCTCAGGAACTTCCGTGACCAATGCTTCGGTGGTGAGCAACAGACCAGCGATCGACGCGGCGTTTTGCAACGCCGTGCGCGTCACTTTCGTCGGATCGACGATGCCCGCCTTCACCAGATCGGTGTATTCGGCAGCAGTGACGTCGTAACCTTCGTTGCCTTTGCGCTTCTTAACTTCCTCGACCACGAGCGCGCCTTCCGCGCCGGCGTTATCGGCCAATTGACGCACCGGCTCTTCGACCGCGCGACGCACGATCTGGACGCCGACTTTCTCGTCGCTCTCGAGGCCTCTGATGTTGTCGAGCGCTTTCTGGGCCCGGATCAACGCGACACCGCCACCCGCGACGATGCCTTCCTCGACGGCCGCACGCGTGGCGTGCAACGCATCTTCGACACGCGCCTTCTTCTCTTTCATCTCCGTCTCGGTGGCTGCGCCGACGTTGATGACGGCAACACCACCCGCGAGTTTCGCCAGGCGCTCCTGTAGTTTCTCGCGATCGTAATCGCTGGTCGTCTCTTCAATCTGCCGACGGATCTGAGCGACCCGGCCCTGGATATCGGCGTTCTTGCCCGCGCCTTCGACAATGGTGGTGTTTTCCTTGTCGACCGTGACGCGCTTCGCTTTGCCCATGTCTTCAATCTTGATGTTCTCAAGCTTGATGCCGAGGTCTTCGCTGATGAGTTTGCCGCCGGTCAGCACCGCGATGTCTTCCAGCATCGCCTTGCGACGATCGCCGAAGCCCGGAGCTTTGACCGCACAGACCTGCAGCGTCCCGCGCAATTTGTTCACGACCAAAGTCGCGAGTGCTTCGCCTTCGACATCCTCAGCGATGATGAGCAACGGACGTCCAGCTTTGGCGACTTTCTCGAGCAACGGAAGCAGGTCCTTCAGGCTCGAGATTTTCTTCTCGTAAATCAGGATGTAGGGATTTTCGAGACTCGCCTCCATGTCTTCCGCGTTTGTAACGAAGTAGGGCGAGAGATAGCCCTTATCGAATTGCATTCCCTCGACCACTTCGAGGGTGGTGTCGATCGAACGCGCTTCCTCGACCGTAATCGTGCCGTCCTTGCCGACCTTGTCCATCGCGTCGGCGATGATCTCGCCGATCGTCTTGTCCCAGTTGGCCGAAACGGTCGCGACCTGCGCGATCTCGGTGCGATCGCTTACTTTCTTGGAGATTTTTTTCAGCTCCTCGACGATTGCCTCGACGGCTTTCATGATACCGCGCTGCAATGAGGTCGGGTTCGCGCCGGCGGTGACGTTGCGGAGACCTTCACGGTAAATGGATTCCGCGAGCACAGTCGCCGTGGTCGTGCCGTCGCCCGCAACGTCCGAAGTCTTGGAAGCGACTTCGCGAACGAGCTGCGCACCCATATTCTCGTAGGGATCTTCGAGCTCGATCTCTTTCGCGACCGTCACACCGTCCTTGGTGATCGTCGGACTGCCGAATTTCTTGTCGAGAATAACGTTGCGACCGCTCGGTCCGAGCGTGGCTTTGACGGCGCGGGAAAGTTTCTCGATTCCGCGCAGCAAGGTGTGCCGCGCTCCTTCATCGAATTGTAATTGTTTAGCTGCCATAAATCAGTTGTTGGTTGTTAGTTAATAGTTGAGAGACGGAGCTAGCCGATGATGCCAAGGATGTCGTCCTCACGCATAATCAGATAATTCTCGCCATTGATTTTGATCTCAGTGCCGCCGTATTTGGAAATCAGCACCCGATCGCCCTTCTTCACCGTAAAATCGACTTTCTTACCGTTGTCATCGATTTTTCCGGTGCCGAGCGCGACCACTTTTCCTTCCTGCGGTTTTTCTTTCGCAGTGTCGGGAATGATAATCCCGCCTTTTTTCACTTCTTGCTCTTCGAGCGGTTGCACCAGCACTCGATCTCCGAGCGGTTTTACGTTAACTGCTGCCATAAGTTGCTTTCTCTACTCCTTCTTGGTTTGGTTTTTTGGTTGAGCCGACGACTGTCGATCTTGCAACAGCCGTCGGCAAATTTTTTTCGTTACTTTTTCTTGTCTTCGTCCACGACTTCGAACTCGGCGTCGACAACGTCGCCGTTGCCGCCCCGTTTCGTCTCCCCGCCCTGGCGGGGCTCCGGGCGGCCGCCCGCTTGCGGGCCCGTCCGACCCGGGCCGGGTGGCGGTTCGGCTTGCGCTGAAGCTTGTTTGTAAAGCTCGGCGCTAACGTCCTGGAACTTGTTCTGCAAATCGTCGTAAGCGCGCTTGATCGCGTCAGTGTCGTTGCGGTTGATCGCGTCCCGCACCGCGGCGATTGCATCCTCAACCGGTTTGCGTTTGTCGGCTGGAATTTTGTCGCCCAGTTCCTTGAGTTGCTTCTCGGACTGGTAAGCGAGCGTGTCCGCGTTGTTCTTGATCTCGATCGCTTCCTTCGCCTTGCGATCTTCCTCGGCGTGCTCTTCCGCTTCCTTCCGCATCCGCTCGACTTCGTCCTTGTTCAAGCCGCTCGAACCGGTGATGGAGATTTTCTGCTCCTTGCCGGTGCCGAGGTCTTTGGCCGAAACGTGCAGAATGCCGTTTGCGTCAATGTCGAAAGTAACTTCGATCTGCGGAACGCCGCGCGGGGCCGGCGGAATTCCATCGAGGTGGAACGTGCCGAGGTTCTTGTTGTCGCGCGACAGCGGCCGTTCGCCTTGCAACACTTTGATTTCCACACCCGGTTGGTTGTCACTGTAAGTGGAAAAGATCTGCGACTTGCGCGTCGGGATGGTGGTGTTGCGTGGGATCATCGACGTCGCCACGCCGCCCGCGGTTTCAATCGCGAGCGTGAGCGGAGTGACATCGAGCAAAAGGACGTCTTTGACTTCGCCGCGCAGAACACCGCCCTGGATTGCCGCGCCTACCGCGACGACTTCGTCCGGATTCACGCCTTTGTGCGGCTCCTTGCCGATCAAATTACGTGCCGTTTCGATAACTTTAGGCATGCGCGTCATGCCGCCGACGAGCACGAGCTCGTTCACTTCGCGCTCCGAAATCTTCGCGTCTTTCAAGCACGCTTTGACCGGCGGAACTGTCCGCTGAATCAAATCGTCAGTGAGTTGCTCCAGTTTGGAGCGAGTCAGCTTTTTCTGAATGTGCTTCGGACCGCTCGCGTCCGCCGTGACGAACGGCAGATTGATCTCGTATTCCTGCGAGCTGGAGAGCGCGATCTTCGCTTTCTCCGCTTCTTCTTTGATTCGCTGGATCGCGTCCGGTTGCTTGGTCAAATCGATGCCGGTGTCTTTTTTGAACTCCTGCACGATCCAATCCATTACTTTTGCGTCCCAATCGTCACCGCCGAGGTGGGTGTCGCCGTTGGTCGCTTTTACTTCGAAAACGCCATCGCCGATTTCGAGCACTGAAATGTCGAACGTGCCGCCGCCCAAATCGTATACGGCGATCTTCTCGTCCTTTTTCTTGTCCAAACCGTAGGCGAGGGATGCCGCCGTCGGCTCGTTAATGATTCGCAAAACTTCGAGGCCCGCGATTTTGCCTGCATCCTTGGTCGCATTGCGCTGTGAGTCGTTGAAATACGCCGGGACGGTGATGACCGCCTGCGTGATTTTCTCGCCCAGCTTCGCTTCCGCGTCGGCCTTCAGCTTCGACAAAATCATCGCCGAAATTTCCGGCGGCGAAAATGTTTTGCGTTGGCCGTTCACTTCGACTTGCACATGCGCGTCGCCGTTCGCCGCTTTTACGATTTTGTAGGGCACGCGGTGCTCTTCCTCATGCACCTCGTCGAACTTGCGGCCCATGAACCGCTTGATTGAAAAAACCGTATTCTGCGGGTTCGTAACTGCCTGACGCTTCGCGGCCTGGCCGACCAGTCGCTCGCTGCTCTTTGTGAATGCCACAACCGACGGCGTCGTGCGGGCGCCTTCAGAATTTTCCAAAACTACCGGGTCGCCACCCTCCATCACGGCCATACAGGAATTGGTGGTGCCCAAATCGATACCTAAAACTTTAGCCATAAAATTAATCTTTCCTCTGTTGGTCGATACGCCCACTCACGACCCTAAAACTGTGGCGAGACTTCGACCGAGCGAATCTTCAGCAAGCCATAGACCGGGAATGTGCACCGTAGCGCAAGTGCCACATAATTAAGCAAATAACAACAAAACGGCACGGTAAGTGATTTCCTAATCCGAGACAGCGCGTCACACTTGCCGCCCAGTGGCCGGTTTACGCCCGCGCCAACGCGACCCACCAAAGCGGCATGCCGAGGCATAGCGACTGCTCGTTTTTTGGTGTGCACCGGCGAAAACATTGAATGCGCAGAGTCGCGGCTGATCCCGATGTTCTTTTCACTGCCAGCATTGCAAAGCGGCCCTGGTTGCGAATCGATCGGCGGCCGGACTCTCGCTGACTTGTCAGAAGTGCGGCCAACTTACACCCGCTCCGAAAGTCGAAGGAGCCGAAAGCAAACGCGCTCGCGTACGCCGAAGAAATTCGCGCAAAACTGACTGAAAACGAATCGCAGCCTGCTGAAGTCGCCGGATACATCAACCAGCTCATGAATCCAATTGCATCCACTGGCAACTACGATTGCAAACGTCGAACGAGCGCAAGGCGCAGCTCGAAAACGGACTGGCGCAACGTTGACCAACGTGACGTTGGATCCGGTTTGGCCGGCGAAGACGCGCGCCAAAAACATTTTGCGAAACCCGCGCCCGCGATAACTTTTCGCGTGCGGCAATACCACGATCTTCTCCGGCTTGTCTTGGAAGAGGGTCAACCGCGCAGCGATCGCACGGGCACCGGCACCTTGTCGATCTTTGGCGCTCAAACGCGCTATGATCTGCGGCCAAGTGGTCCAGGATTTCCGCTGCTCACCACGAAAAAGCTTCACATCAAATCGATTATCTACGAGCTGCTCTGGTTTTTGCGCGGCGATACGAACGTCAAATACCTCAACATGCATGGCGTCACAATTTGGGACGAATGGGCGGATGAAAATGGAAATCTCGGACGCGTCTACGGTGCCCAATGGCGTGACTGGCACGGCGCGAACGAAGTCCGCGTCGATCAAATCGAAAATCTCATCACGCAGATCAAAAAGAATCCAAACAGCCGGCGATTGATCGCGAGCGCGTGGAACCCGGCGGAAATCGACAAGATGGCGCTGCCACCGTGTCACGTGCTGTTTCAATTTTACGTCCAGGACGGCGAGCTCAGCTGCCAGCTTTATCAACGCAGCGCCGACTTATTCCTCGGCGTGCCGTTCAACATCGCGAGCTACTCACTGCTTACGACGATGGTCGCGCAAGTGGTCGATCTTACGCCTGGCGACTTCGTGCACACATTCGGCGACCTCCATCTCTACCTGAATCATCTCGACCAAGCGCGCGAACAGCTGACGCGCGAATGCCGATCTTTGCCGCGCATGAATCAGAATCCATCGATCAAAAACATTTACGACTTCAAGTTCGAGGACTTCGAGCTGGTCGATTACGATCCGCATCCGTCGATCAAAGCGTCAATCGCCGTGTGAGACTTTTCCCGTCATCGTGGGTTGAAAGAAGATGTGAGGGTACACTGGGGAACAGTGATCTGCTTTTCCATCGCGACTCTTGCGGCAGCGCAGGACGAAAACCCGTATCGCGTCGAGATCGATCTCAGCGAACAGACTGCCTATTTGATTCATGGTCGGCGCGTCGTCATGCAATCGCCAATTTCAAGTGGGCGCTACGGGCATCTGACTGAAACCGGTTCGTTCAAAGTGATTGAGAAAGAGATGAACCATCACTCGAGCATCTATGGAAAGATCGTGGACGGTTACGGCCGCACGGTTGCCGCAGATGCCGATGTGGACATGAGCGTGCCGTCCGGTGGAAAATTCATTCCCGCACCAATGAGATATTTCATGCGGTTCCACGGGGCTGATGGAATGCATGCCGGATATTTACCGGGTTGTCCCGCGTCACACGGTTGCGTCCGAATGCCGGAACAGCTGGCGATCGCGTTTTACAACGCGATTGACGTCGGAACGCCGGTCACTGTGTTTGGCCGAACGCCGCGAACGGATCAATATTTCCATTACGGCACGCAGCCCCGGCAGCGAGCACCCTGGTGGTGGTTTGGGCGTCCGATTGGCCCACCGCGCGTCTATCCGTCGCGTCCGGTGTATCCGTAGCACACGAGCCGAACCAGCATCGATATCACGGCCGCTGCTCGGCGTTTCTCTTGACGTTGGTGCTGGCGGTCTTTGGCCCGCGCGAAAGATTAACAAGATCGGCAACAATGTTGAGCGTCTCGTCGCGCTCCGGATCAATCAGAGGTTCTTTGGTGTCGTCGGCTGCGCCGATTGTGTCAGTGTCGTCATCCGGCGCTGCTTCGGGAGAAACTTTCCCGCCAGCCTTTTTCGCTTCGGCTAATTTCCCGGGATACATGATCAACTGGAGATTCGGTTTGTCCAGGTTGTCGAGCGTCAGCCGATAAATGTTTGGTTCCTCTTCGTGACGCGCGAGCCGCTCCTTTGTGCGCAGCTCTTTGCGCGTTTTCTCATCCTGAAGTTCTTTCCGGCGCACATCCTCGTTCAGACTGACGCGATTCTCATCCAACTTGTGGCGGAGCCTCTCCATGTCTTCCGTCACGTAGTGGAATTCCGGATCATGCTGCACGCGTTCTGCCGAACGCCGCTTCAATTCTTCAATGAACAACGGTCCCGACCACTTCGTGTAGCGCGCTCTAGGAACTTCATCGTACGGCAAACAATTCTTCAGCGCGCCTTCGCCGAACTCCGGCAGATCAGTGAGCGTCGGTACCACGATGTCCGAAGCGACGCCATGAAGTTGAGTCGAACCGCCGGCGACGCGATAAAACTTCTGAATCGTTAGCTTGAGCTCGCCATCATCGTCGGACCGACTGCCAAGCAATGATGTGAACCGGCCGATCGGCAAGATTGTCTGCACGGTGCCTTTACCGAAAGTGTTCTTGTCGCCTACGATAACGGCCCGCCCGTAATCCTGCAGTGCAGCGGCAAAAATTTCACTGGCCGAGGCGCTTTGCCGGCTGGTCAAAACAACGAGCGGACCGCTATAGGCAATGCCCGGATCCGGGTCGCTCGAGATCACAATGTTTCCGTTGGAGCCTTTTGTCTGGACGATCGGCCCCGATTTCAAAAATAAACCAGTGAGTGAGATCGCTTCCTCGAGCGAGCCGCCGCCATTGCGGCGAAGATCGACAACCAGGCCAGCGATGTTTTCTTTCTTCAATCGCTTCAGCAATGCGAGCACATCGCGCGTCGTGCTCTTGGAGTGCCGATCCATGTCGGCATAAAACGACGGCAACGTCAGCCAACCGAGCTTGACCGGATTACCGTCCGCGTCCTTCTTAATAATAATGTCGGCGCGCGCTTCTTGATCCTTTAGCTTAATCTCGTCGCGGACGAGCTCGACACTCTTGCGCTGCGACGGATCGGAAGCATTCGCGGGAATCGCGAGCAAACGAACTTTTGTTCCTTTCTTGCCGCGAATCATTTCGACGACCTTGTCCAAACGCATGTCGCGAACATCCACAAACTCGCTTTGACCTTGCGCAACCGCAGTAATCCGATCACCAACTTTCAATCTTCCATCGACTTGCGCAGGACCGCCGGGAACCAGGCTTTCAATCTTCGCGTAACCATCTTCGGTCCGAAGCATCGCGCCAATTCCAACAAGCGAGAGTCCCATCTGAATGTTGAAATTCTTGAAGTCCGCTTTGCTCAAATACTCCGAGTGCGGATCGTAAGTTTGCGCGAGCGCGTCGAGATAAAGTTTCACCTGCTCGTCGCGGTCCTCCTCGTGCACATTGTGCGAGATCCGATCGTAACGGCGGCCGATCAATTGCGGGCCAGGTTCAATCGGATGCTCGCTTAGTTTTTCCTGGAGCAGTTCGCTCGCGATACGGCCGCGCCAGAGTTGATCGGCCTCGGCTTCATCTTTCGGCCAGGGAGCTTTCTCGCGACGCATTTCGACAGTCGCATTGGTTTTAAAATCCATCGGCTGCTTCAACAGCTCCTTGATCCTCGCAACCCGCTCGTCGATACGCTTTTGGTAGAGATCGTAAATCTCGTAAGCGGGTTTGAGATTTCCAAGCAGAACGTCGTCCGCCAATGCGGTTCCGTACTTCGCGGTCAGCCCATCGACGTCTTTCTGGGTGAAGAAAAGGTGGCTGAAATCGAGCAGCTCTAAGTAGGTACGGAGAAATTTTTGCGACATTTCAGCATTCAGCTGTTGATGGGTGTAATGACCCTCTTCTAGTAAACGGCCCACTGAGACGCCAATCTGCTCGGAATCGGATCTCGCTCGGACAGGGACGGTGATTACGAGACATACTGACGCGACAACGGCCAGCGACAGCTGAAGACGTGATTTCATGGAAAAGACGCGGCCCTCACGTTCGCAGACTTCTTTCCCAAAAGCAAACCTAACGCCCTGGATCGACATGTAAGGATTTCAGACAATTATACGCCAAGAACATTCAAAATCTTCCAATACGTGTTACCTGAGATCAGCATCGGTTGAATCCCGAGCATGCTTGGCTTGGGCCCGGTTGCTCATTTAGGGTCAACGCCAGATGACCTACGAAGCGTTTTGCGGGGGAGTCTTCGAGACAAACTGCTACTTAGTTTCAGCGCCGGAAGGCCGGATTCTCTTCGACGCCCCGGAGGGAGCGTGTGAGTGGCTTGAACGACACGATGTCGACGTCAAACTCCTGTTGCTCACGCACGGCCACATCGATCACGTCCAGGACGTGGCCAAAATCAAAGGCCGCTTCAACTGCCAAATCGGCTGCCATCCGCTGACAGCGCCGATGATTTCGGACCGCGAGTTTTTTCGGAATTTTGGATTAGAACTGGAGATCGAGCCGGCCAAAGTCGATTTCCTCATCAATGAGACGCCGGCCCGAAATTTCCTGGGTGCGGAATTTCAAGTGCTGGACGTCCCGGGGCATTGTCCGGGCAGCCTCTGTTTCTTTTCACCCAAAGACAACCTGCTCATTGGCGGCGATGTGCTTTTCGCCGGCGGCGTGGGGCGATGGGACCTTCCGGGGGGAGACGCCGAGCTCCTTTTTAGCGGAATCCGCGAGAAACTTTTCCCCCTCGGCGACGCCGTGACTGTTCTTCCCGGTCACGGGCCGCCGACCAAAATCGGCAGCGAACGGCTAACGAATCCATTCGTCAGCGAGCAGTCGGCTTGAATTAATCCCAGTGATAGTAATCGCCGGAGTGTGAGTGCAATCGCACGTCGACCTGGTGCAGCTCAGCTCGGAGACTGTCGATCTCGTCGCGCACGCGCCACCTGTCAAGGCCGTTGCGATAATCGTACGCGAAAGCCGAAGCGCCGCTCGCACCGAGCACCAGCGCCATGACTAATGTTAGTTTCTTTATAGCAAGCTCCTTTTTGTTTGCCGGTTTCGACGTAATCTGCTGCGCGCATTCGAGATTTGCGCGAAAAAATTATTGAAGCTCAGCCAGAGATTTTTCGAATAATTCCAGACCGTCGATTTCAGCCACCACTTTGCCCAACGAGCAGACGGCCTTCGGAATGTGCTGCAGGAAATGTTTGTGATCTTTGACCAAACCGAGAAATCCGTACGCGCCGAGCGCCTGCATCAATCGCTGCATAGCGCAGAGTTGGAGAGTCTCGAGGAATTCGGTGCTGGGTTTGTTGCCGCAGTAGTATTCGAGCAGTTCATCGCGCTCAGCCTGCGATAGCTCGACATACGGGTCAAACAGCAGCGACGCGAGATCGTAATGCGGAAGACCGGGACGCATTCCCTGGAAATCGATCAGATACGCCTGAGCATTCCGCAGCAAAATGTTTTGCGATTGAAAGTCACGATGGACCAGAACGCGCGGCAGCTGCGCCAGATTGTTCGTGATCGTTTGCAGCGCCGGAAGGGCCGACAACTTATCAATCTTGGCCGATTCAATTTTGAAATAGCGGTCAAGACAGTTTTCGAAAAAATAATTCTGCTCCCACAGATAAAGCGCGGCGTTGAACTCGGTCGGCAGACGTTGACGCATTTCGATGCTAACCGACTCCGGCAACTGATGGAGCTTGCGAACTTCATCAAGGGCCGATTCATAAAAGGCGCGCCGAACAAGCCACGATTCGTCGCGATCAGCGAATAGGTCGCGTTCACCCAGATCCTCAAGCCAGATCAAACCTTCGTCCGCATCGTGATAATAAATTCTCGGAGCATGGATGTCGTGCTTCTCCAGAAACTGCGCGATCTCGACGTAGTGACGATTCTCCTCGCGCTCGAGATTGTATTTTACCAGAATCAACGATTGCTCCAATGAACAACGCACGCGGTAAAATTTCCGGTCCGATCCGCCTTTCTCGATCGGCGCAATTTTTATTTCGTCGACGTTGAACCGCGGAAAATGGCGTCGGGTTTGGCGGAGAAGGGCGTCAGTTCTCATGCCTCAAATATCGATCTTGTGATGCGTTCCGGTGACAGCTTTTCGGGTGCGGACAATACAACCAACCAGCTCGCTTTTGGAAGCAATTTGTGCACCGGGCCACAAAATTGTGTCTTCGAGGACAACATCTTGGCCGACGAGGCAGTCTTTCCCGACGACGGAACAGCCACGCAGTTGGGCGCTTGGATCGACAATCGCGCTCGCGTGCACCGGCTTCGACCAATCGACGCCCTTCGCGTGAGCAGGCCGCCAACCGTTCTGGCCAATCACCCGATGAACTTCGAAGTACTCACCACGCGAGCCTAGATTGAACCAATTACCGTCTTCCAGCGCAACGCCGCCGATTTTTCCACCTTGGCCAATCCAATCGCCGAGAATTGAAATAAAGGAGATCTTTTCCTTTGGCCGAATCCTCGGAAAAACGCTGGGATTCCAAACGGCTACGTTGGCAAAATCAAATTCACCGGGCACGCCGTAGCGATTCGAAATATCGACCACGCGATGACCGCGAAAGCCAATGGCTGATCCCAAACCGGTGTGCCGTAAGGCCAACGTCACGTCGTTTGATCGCTTGAAATGCTCATCGATCAGCGGCCGTAAATGGATGTCGGTCAAAACGTCTCCGCTATAAGTAATGAACGGTTCGTTTCCCAAATCGGCTTCAATGTTTTTGATTCCGCCGCCGGTTTCGAGAAGGTCCGGTTCGTAAACGAAGTGCAACGTGAGCCCAGCGTAACCATTCTTGGGAAACGCCTCTGTGAAAGCTTCCGGGAGCCGGTGTGTATTGATAAAAAGTCTTTCGATGCCGATGTCGATCAGGTGATCCAGGGCGAAGGTGATGAGCGGTTTTTGAAAGATCGGGACCAGCGGTTTCGGTAGCTCATCTGTCAGTGGGCGAAGTCGTGTGCCCAGCCCGGCGCCAAGAACGAATGCTTGTTTGATCTGAGCCATGTCGCTAAAACTCCGGCAGGGCGGAGGAAATAGTCTGGGGCAGCAGCGTGTCGCAGCGGAAGAACTTCTGGTTTTTCGTCGTCCAATTTTCGGTCTCGCTGGCGATTGTCATCCCTTTCACTCTGCTACGGCGCAATCCGTCGCCCGAGATCCACAAGTTCAGTCCGTACATTTTGCTTCTCCTTGCCGTGCCAATGTTTATCGCCGGCCAGCGTTATCTCCAAACGAAATGCACGAGAGCGACGGTCTCGATTGATTTCCGTCGTGCCTTGGCAGACCGCAATCCGATCAAGGTGTTTCGCGGCTAAGCTCGTCGAGGCCTTTGGTCAGATCGTTTAGCGCCCGAAAGCAGGCCGCCTTGTGTTTGTCGATCCAACGCTCGGAAATTTGCTTCAGCGGAGCAGGATTCAAATAATGAAGCTTCTCCCGTCCGCGCCAAAGCGGAACGACTAGTTCAGCTTTGATCAAGACCGAGAGATGTTTGGTGATGCCTTGTCTCGTCATCCACAAATGCCGGCACAGCTGGTTGAGAGTTTGCCCATTGTTCTCATGAAGCTGGTCAAGCAGCGCTCGGCGACTGGTATCGGCCAAGGCTTTAAAGACTGCGTCCATGCTCGCGATATGCAACTAAATAGTTGCATATCGTCACAACAACGCAAATCCCCTGGGAGAAACCTCACTTCTTGAGGTAAAGGGTGCGGGTTCCGAAATCGATGATCCCGTGCTGCGATTTCAGCAACTCCCCCCCAAGCAGCCCGGCCACTTGCCGCGACTCCTGTCGGTCGGTCTCGGAGAACAACCATCTCAGGTCCGCAACCCCGATACTCTTACCGAACACGTCCACAGTGCCCACCGACAGTTTTCGAATTCGCGCGACGTCTACCGCATCTTCCTTTCGATTGATGCCCGACGAAGTGATCGACGTTGCGTAGTGCGGGATGCGCAGCTGGCGAACGAAAGGAAGATGAAGGGTAGTTACTCCGGCGCCTGTATCCACCAGCAGTTTTGTCCGAGTGCCGTTGATGGAACCGTTAACGAACAAATTGTACCCTTCATTGACGTAAATCGGCGTCTTGTGAAATCCACGAAGATCGAGTACCTGCTCATTCCCGGAAATCTCCGGGTACCGGTTCAAAATCAGAACCTGGTCCTTGCAATCCATGACCGCCTTTGTGGCAAAGAGAACATCCACTCCAAGAATTCCATCGATTTCTTGTTCGCGAACCATTTTCGCCACCCGCGGGGGACTGATCTTGGTCAGAACGACCGGCATATCCTCGATAATTAGCGCTCCTAGGCGAAAGCTGTGAACCATTGCCAACCTGTCGGCCACGCCGTTAAGGATTACACTGCTCGGCAAGTCCGACTTGCCGACGATTTCACCGAGACGAAAATCGGCCTGGCGCTTAGTGCTGATCAATGTGGCCGGGGCGCCGGAATCGACCATTAAGACCGCCGGCTTACCGTTAACGCGCGCGTGAACAAGGAGCTGATTCTGCCAGGAACGCGCCAACGGGAGCGCTTCAAATCGGTCAGCAAAATCCTTCGTTTTTGAAGGCGCACCCAGAACATTTCCGCCCAGGACCGAAGCAAACGCCAAGATTGAAAGCGTTGTCCTGCTTACAGAACGGGAAACGCGGAATTTCACGCGGGCGGAGAATAGCATGGTTCGATCCACGCGAAAACAGTTTTGATTCGGTCCGCAGAAAAAACGCAACCCGGGGGCATTGTTTGGCGTTACTCGGTGCTCCAATGTTTGGCGTTGCTTGATCCTGGACGGATTGCTTAACTCTGCGCCAGTCGAGCGACCCCAGATGCGTGCAATAGAAACTACATCGCCTACGGTAGAAGATCAGAAGTTTATTCGTGGACTTGGTCTGCTCGATTCGACGATGCTCGTTGCCGGATCGATGATTGGGTCGGGAATTTTCATTGTTTCCTCCATTATCGCGCGGCAGGTCGGCTCGCCCGGTTGGTTACTCGTCGTTTGGATAGTCACCGGCGTTCTCACGCTGATGGCAGCGCTTTCGTACGGCGAACTGGCCGCAATGATGCCGAAGGCAGGCGGGCAATACGTTTATTTGCGTGAGGCTTTCTCTCCGCTTTGGGGTTTTCTGTATGGCTGGACGCTTTTCCTTGTGATCCAGACGGGAACAATCGCGGCGGTCGCGGTGGGCTTCGCGCGTTACACCGGTGTGCTAATCCCGTGGTTTTCCGAGTCGAACTACCTGATCGCGCCAATTCGCTTCGGCGGTTATGCGTTTTCGGTCTCGACCGCACAATTCCTCGGCCTAGCAATGATCGCATTGCTGACATTTATGAACACCCGTGGGCTGAATCTCGGAAAACTCGTGCAAAACATTTTCACAACCGCGAAGACGGGCGCGCTCATCGCACTTGTTCTGCTCGGCATCATCGTCGGTCTGAAATCCGGTGCTGCCACCGAGAACTTCAAAGATTTCTGGAGCCTGCGCGGCGGTTTGCAAGATGTTGGTAAAGGGCTGACCGCTGCGACCGCGTTTGGTCTGTTCGTCGGGATTTGCGTGGCGCAAACCAATTCGCTGTTCTCGGCGGACGCTTGGAACAACATCACGTTTACCGCCGGCGAAGTGAAAGAGCCGCGCCGCAATATTCCGCTCTCGCTCGCATTCGGAACATTTCTCGTCATCGGACTTTATGTGCTGGCGAACGTCGCCTATCTCGCGGCGCTTCCATTCGCCGCGATCCAAAATGCGCCGAGCGATCGGGTTGCGTCGGAAACCGCCAACGTAATTTTTCCCGGCGCGGGAGCGACGATCATGGCTGTCGCGATCATGATTTCGACGTTTGGCTGTAACAACGGACTAATCCTCGCGGGTGCGCGCGCATATTATGCGATGGCGCGCGATGGCCTCTTTTTCCGACGCGTGGGCGAGTTGAACAAGAACCATGTGCCGGCTTGGGGGCTCATCATTCAAGGGATTTGGGCCGGCGTGCTTGTTCTCCCGCGAACAGTAAAGACAGACGCGGCTGGCAGCGTGACCGGTTACGGAAATCTTTACGGTAATCTGCTCGACTACGTCATCTCGGCCGCGCTGATCTTCTACATCCTGACGATCCTGGGAATTTTCCTTCTCCGGAAAAAACAACCCGATGCGCAACGGCCGTATAAAGCGTGGGGCTATCCAATCATGCCCGCGCTCTACGTCGTCGGCGCCAGCCTGATTCTCGTTGTGCTTTTCATGTATCAAACCGCAACGACATGGCCCGGCCTTATCATCGTGCTAACCGGCGTGCCGATTTATTTTCTCTGGCGAAAATCGCGGCCGACTTAACCTGGTCTGGCCCCTCGCACGCTCTATTTTTGTGAAACCAAATCACCGCCGCTGACGAACCAATTACCGAAACAAGGAACGCTAGTACATGGCAAACCTATTCGCGAGAAAATCGCTGGATCGGCTGATGAAAGAGGCCGAGGAAGTCGGCGAACACAGCCTGAAACGTTCGCTCGGCTGGATAAACCTAGTCGCGCTCGGAGTCGGCGGGATCATCGGCGCCGGTTTGTTTATTCGCACTGCAGCGGCGATCGCCGATCGAGCAGGTCCATCGGTTGTCCTTTCGTTTATTGTCGCCGGTATCGGCTGCGCCTTTGCCGGTCTTTGTTATGCGGAGTTTGCGTCGATGATTCCGGTTGCCGGTAGCGCTTATACGTACTCCTACGCGACCATGGGCGAGTTAGTCGCATGGATCATTGGCTGGGATCTCATTTTGGAATACGCCGTCGCCGCAGCGACGGTGTCGACCGCTTGGAGCGAGTACGCCAATCGCGTTCTCAGCTGGTTCAACATGCGAATCCCGTATCAGTGGTCGCATTCGCCCTTCGAGCATGATCCCGGTGGCGTTTACGGAATCATGAACATCCCGGCCCTTTTCATTCTGCTGCTCCTCACGCTTTTGCTTATTCGGGGAACAAGAGAATCGGCGCTCGTCAACGGTTTCATTGTCATTCTCAAAGTCAGCATTGTGCTACTTTTTATCGGAATCGGTTGGCAATTCATTAATCCGGCGAACCACACGCCGATGATTCCGGGGCCGACGACTTACACAACGCCACAGGGCATTACTCACAATTATGGCGGGATTCTTGGGATTCTCGGCGCCGCGGGCGTTGTCTTCTTTGCTTACATCGGTTTTGACGCGGTCTCGACCGCTGCCCAGGAAGCGAGAAATCCGAAACGCGACATGCCGATCGGAATTCTCGGCTCGCTCGCGTTCTGCACGATTCTTTACGTGCTCTTCTCCTACGTGCTGAGCGGCGTTGCAACGGTTCATGATTTTCGCGCGGCCGGCCGCGAAGCCTCGGTCGCGTTCGCCATTACCAAATACATGACTGGTTACGAATGGCTCTCGAAATCGGTCACGGTCGCGATTCTGGCCGGATTTTCGTCAGTTATTCTCGTCATGTTGTTAGGCCAATCGCGAGTTTTCTTTTCCATGAGCCGCGACGGACTGGTACCGGGAATCTTCTCTGACGTGCACCGGCGCTACCGAACGCCGTGGAAATCGAACATGCTCTTCTTCGTCTTCACTGGCGTTCTTGCTGCATTTGTACCGGCTGATGTCACCGGCGAAATGACCAGCATCGGAACATTGTTCGCTTTCATTCTCGTGTGCGCGGGCGTCTGGATCATGCGTGTCCGACGGCCGGATGCAGAACGCGGATTCCGTGTTCCAGCGGCACCGGTTGTGGCGACGCTCGGAATCATCGTTTGCGGCGCGATGATTTACGGTCTCGGATGGACTAACTGGCTGCGGCTAATTGTTTGGCTCGTGATCGGCCTAGTCTTTTACTTTAGCTACGGGAGACACCATAGCCGGATCAAGGCGCATTTGCCGGAGATGCCGGAGGGAATCAAGCTGACTCGTTAGGCCTTTAACTCCAGCTGCTTTCGCAAAACGGGCGCGACGGGCTGGCACCAAAACCAAGCACGCTTTCAGCGCGTTTGCGCAGCGCCATGGCATCGGCACGGGAAAAAGCTCGCCGTGCACGACCGATGTCGTCGATCGACAAATCCACCGCTCGGAGAATTTCCCACTCTCCCCGCCGATGGTCTGCTTGATGTCATTGAAAGCTGCCGACAGAACAGTGATGTCGAGGTTCACGGTTGCCGGTACCAGTCCTCTTGTCTCACGTTGGTCTCGAAAATCATATGAGGGGCCGGAAGTTGAGCCGGTATTCGCCACAAAAGAAGAGGCGATCAGCTATGCCCAAGTCCGCGCATGCTTTCGTTCCGGCGAGATTAGAATTGCAGACGCAAGCGGCAGGATTGAGCGCGTTATTCGGTTCAACGACGCTGAGCGAAAAATGTGAAAAAGATCGACATCATCTTCTCTATTGCAGGAGTCGGGCGCACATAGAGCGGTAAACGTGGAGCCAAACAAAAAAGCCGCCACGCGGTGAAGGCATGCAAACAACGAATGTTCTTCCCCGTCATCAGGTTCGCGCTAGAGTTGCTAGGATTGCGGGTGGCAAATCACGCTTGTTTTAGCGGTTCAACTAACCCCGTCGTATGGATAAAATAGTGGCCCCAATCAATCCGCAGGATAAAGGGTCAGCGGTGGCGAACTTGCAGCAGGCGATGCTCTTCATCGTCGAGAAAAAGCAGTTTAACCCGGCTGATCAATCGCTCGACCAGTGGAAACAGGTAATGTCCGATGAGTTGGCACAACAGCTTTTCGGTCAACGAACCTTACAATTGTTGCTTGCCTTGTTACCGGCACTTCATCTTCCCGCGGAGGAGCTTGTTACTCCACAGGTTGCCGTTGCTTTGAACTACATATTGCAGGACCTTGGCGGCTTTGCTCCGGTGCCTCCGCCGTTCCGTCCAGTCGTACGTCTAGCTCCGGTTCCCAGCCCAACCCCGGCACCCTTTATGGTGCACGGGCAAGTGCGCCAGGCCGACTTCAGTCTGTTCGTTGGCGCGGTCGTGCAAGCTTCTGACAAGGACTTACGCAGCGAGGAATTGTTGGGCCAAGCGATCACTGACCAACAAGGACGCTATGAGATAAAGTACACCGCAGATCAATTCCGCAGGGCTGAGAAGGGTGCCGCCGATTTGATCGTGCGAGTGTACGCTAACGCGTCCGCGGCATCTTCTTTGGCTGCGTCTCCGATTATTTTCAACGCGCCGCCGGTCGCCACGGTAGATTTTGTAATAGGCGGAGGGACGTATCCGGGACCATCGGAATACGAACAGCTAGTGTCGGAACTCGCCCCGCTGCTTGAAGTGTCGCCGCCCGTGCAGCCTGTAGACCTGACGAATGACGACATTGCTTTCCTGGCGGGCGAGACCGGGCTTGCCTCAGACCAGATCGCAATCTTCGCAGCCGCTGCCCGACTGGCTGCACAAACGGAATTGCCACCCGAGGTGTTCTACGGATTTGCCCGCGAAAACCTACCGACCGATCTTCACGCTCTGCTTGCGCAAGGCCGGCAGGCGCAGGAGCGCGCACTTCAATCGGCGCTGAAGGACAACATCATTCAACTGCGATTTAACACCGGTACGTCAATGACGCTGAACAGCGCACTCGATTCGATTCTGGAAAAGCTCCAACAACTGTTAGTAACCGGGCTTTGCTGAGATTATCAGCGATGATTTCCCAGTACTTCACATTTGACGGCAGCTCATTCTCGCGGTGGCGACCAATCCCGCTTATCTCCTTCTCGTTAGGCGAATCTCAGGTTTTATGCCTATATGCGCACGATGTGGCAAAGGATACGAAGTAACTGAGCGCGTTTGTCCATCGTGCGGGGCTCCACCGGAGTTTACAGCGTCGCGCTGTGGTTCAGTCGCAATGTTGGCGCTGCGGATTGCCTGAGGTGCTGCGTTTCTCGCAGCAATTATTTGCCTTCTTGGCGGCGTAGTTGCGCTTATTCGCGGTCAGTGGTTTGCAGGTTTACTGCTCATCTTTATAATGGCGCCAGCGGGTTACGGCCAATACTTCGCGCTCGGCCTGGCAATTAATTATGCACGAGGAGATGACTAGTGGTCGCTTAACCACTCGATGAAGCCAACGGCCCCTCAGCGCGTTGGCAGCATGCCGGCAATCTTTCAAATCCTTCCGCGCGCGCTAAGATTTGTGGTCGGGCGATGAGCAGCGATAAAATCATCTCGTTAGAACAACTGCCGCGGCAAGCAAGAGATTTGCGCGCCACAGGCAAGAAAATCGTCGCAACGAATGGTTGTTTCGATCTCCTTCATGTTGGACACGTTCGCTACCTGACCGCGGCCCGCGCGCTCGGCGATTCGTTGATCGTTGGGGTCAATGCCGATGAATCCGTGCGTAGTCTTAAAGGTCCCGGCCGACCCGTTAATAATCAAACCGATCGGGCCGAAATCGTCGCGGCGTTGGAGTGCGTCGACCTGGTCGCGATCTTTCCAGAAATGCGCGCAACAAAATTCCTCGAACTCGCGGCACCCGATATTTATGTCAAAGGCGGCGATTACAAAACAGGAATGTTGAACCCCGAAGAAGGCGCGGTTCTCAAGAGAATCGGAGCGAAGGTCGAGATTGTTCCGCTCGAACAAGGCTATTCCACTTCCGACTTACTAGCGCGCCTAGCCAAACTCAGAAAATGAAGCGGGTTCAACTTGGAATTCTTGGGTCAGGGAAAGGATCGAATTGTCGCGCGATTCTCGAGAGCATTCGGAATGGAAAGCTCTGCGCCGAAGCGCGGGTCGTGATTTCCGACATTCTCAATGCGCCGATTTTGAAAATTGCGCGCGAATTTTCAGTTCCAAATGTGTATCTCCCGCCCGGTCAATTTCGGACACGATTAGAACCAACAGTTGAAACGGAACTCGTCCGACTGCTGCGTGGTGCGAAAGTGGAATTGGTCGTTCTCGCCGGTTTCATGCGCGTTTTGAAAACACCAATGTTAGAAGCGTTCCCGCGCAGAATCATCAATATTCACCCATCGCTCCTGCCGAAATTTCCCGGCCTGGAAGCTTGGAAGCAAGCTCTTGGTGCAGGCGAAACAGTAACCGGCTGTACTGTGCACTTCGTTGACGAAAAAGTAGATCACGGGGACATCATTGCGCAGCGCGAGGTTCCGATCCTGCCCACCGACACTGCCGAAAGCCTGCAAGCGCGAATTCAAGTTGCGGAACACGAGTTATATCCGGAAGTGATCGCAGAGCTTTGTCGCGAGATTTGATCGTGCGGACTAAACGATCTCAGCTTTTTGGTCGCGCTGAAGCAATTCTTTCATCGCCCGCGCCGGCGGCTTGCGCTCATAAAGGAGCGAATAAACCTGGTCGATGATTGGCGTGTCGACCTGAAGTTTACGCGCACACTCATACGCGCCTTTAGCCGTTGGAATTCCTTCCGGCACCGTACCCATCGATGAAATGATTTCGTCTAACGCGCGATCGTGTCCCAAATGTTCGCCAACCTGTCGATTACGGCTGCGCTTACTAAAACAAGTCGCAATCAGATCTCCAGCCCCGCTCAATCCGTAAAACGTACGAAGCTCTCCACCCATCTTCGTTCCAACCCTGACCATTTCAGCGAGGGCGCGTGTAACGAGCGCAGCTTTGGAATTATCGCCCAGACCGAGCCCATCGCCAGCGCCAGCGGCAATCGCAAAAATATTTTTGAGCGCACCGCCCAATTCGACGCCGGCCACCTCCGCGGCAGTGTAAATTCTAAAGCGTGGCGTGCCAAGTTCGCGCTGAAGGTTTGCGGCAATCTCCGCTCTACTGCAGGCGAGCACCGTGGCTGTCGGCAATTCGCGCGCAACTTCCGCCGCCAAATTCGGGCCGGACAAAACCGCAACCGCGTGTTCGGGAAAGATCTCGGTGAGAATTTCACTCATCCGCTTGCCGGTCCCATGTTCGATCCCTTTGACGCAGCTAAGTAACACTGCGTCACGCTTGATTGGCATTGTCTTGACTTGGGCGGCAGTTTCGCGAAGCGCAGTTGAGCGCGTAACGAAAACAATGAGATCCGCGTTGGCGCACGTTTTAAGATCACTCGTCAGGCCGATCGTGTCAGGGAGGTTTACGCCTGGGAGATAAGCGCTGTTCTCGCGCAGGTGTTGTAGCTGTTCAATCCGGGCCGAATCTCTTCCCCAAAGTGAAATGTCGAGAGCTTGTTTGCTCCAAATGACGGACAAGGCTGTTCCCCAGCCACCAGCGCCGATCACTGCAATTTTTGTCCGTGTCACTTTCGAGCGAATTGCGGCTCAGTTCCCTTTAGCAGTCGGGAAACATTAGACCGATGGCGAAAAACCACTATCGCTCCTAGACACAAGGAGAAGTACAAAAAAACCGGGGTTGGTAACTCTTTAAGAAACAGCATTACCGCCATCGTTATGGGAAGCGCAATGGCCGCTGCAATCGAAGCCAGAGACACATAACGCGTCATTTGAAATATCACAATCCAGATAAGACAAACAATCACGGCGGGAACCCAATTCAGCGCAAAAAGAGTCCCAATGGATGTAGCGACCCCTTTTCCGCCCTTAAAGCTCAGCCAGACCGGATAGCTGTGCCCGATCACAGAGAAGATCGCACCCAGCACAGCGCAAACATCGAGACGCAATGCGCTAAACTGCGCGGAATGGGCGAGAATTTCCGCTAATTTAACCGCTGCAAAACCTTTGGTGACGTCGACCAAGAACACCGGATAGCCAAATTCTTTGCCTAAAACACGCGCGACGTTTGTCGCTCCGACGTTTCCGCTGCCGACCTCACGAATATCGATTCCGGCAAACCTACCTGCAATATAGGCCGTAGGCAGAGAGCCGATAAGATACGTGATTCCCAAAACGCAAAAGAAAGTCAGCACGACGCTAATTCGCTTCGGTGGAGTCGACCGGCTGATTCTGTTTGCATAAGTTATTCTTCATCAGCCATATAGATAAAATGGAGATATCTGCGGGCGTCACACCACTTATCCTGGTAGCTTGGCCTAACGTAGTTGGCCGCACCTTCGAAAGCTTTTGCCGAGTTTCGGAGCTGAGCCCCACGACAGCTGAGAAATCGATTCCATCGGGAATCGCTTGCGCGTACCTCTTGAACATCTGGCTGTTGTGTTGATTTTGCCGAATGGCGTAACCCTCATATTTGGTATCCGATTCGATTAACTCCCAGATCTCAGGGGGAGCGACGGAACGAATGTCAGTTGGTAGATCCAGATAACTGAAGTCCGGGCGCTTCAAAAGCTGAGAAACGGGAATCCCGCCCAATTTCGTGGTGTTAACGATCCGCCGACATTCGTGTAATTGCGTCATTTTCGATTGCAGAGCGTCCAATCGGTTCCGATCAACTAATCCAAACACGAATCCTTTTTTTGTCAGCCTCTGATCCGCATTATCGTGGCGAAGTTGGAGCCGATCTTCAGCGCGACTCGTGAACATTCGGTAAGGTTCTTCGGTTCCCCTCGTAACCAGATCATCGACGAGCACGCCGATGTAAGCCTCGTTTCTGGCCAGCACGAAGGGCGGTCGACTCTGGACGCTCAACGCCGCATTGGCACCAGCGACGAGGCCCTGAGCCGCTGCCTCCTCGTAGCCCGATGTGCCATTGACCTGGCCAGCAAAATACAGATGCCGCACACGCTTAGTCTCGAGGGTGGGAGAAAGCTGAGTCGGTGGGAAATAGTCGTATTCAACGGCGTAACCGGGGCGCATTATTTCGGCATGTTCCAATCCCGGAACAGATTGGACAAACTCGAGCTGAACCTCATAAGGCAGGCTTGTGGAGATGCCATTCACGTAAAATTCGCTGGTGTGCCGACCCTCGGGTTCTAGGAAAAGCTGATGCCGCTCTCGATCAGCAAACTTAACAACTTTGTCCTCGATTGAAGGACAATACCGTGGGCCGGTACCCTTAATCCGACCAGCATAGAGTGGCGAGCGGTGAAGGTTTCCGCAAACTATTTCATGCGTGCGGAGGTTCGTCTCCGTGATCCAGCACGGCATTTGTTCCACGTGGAACGCCGTCCCGCTAACATCATTTAGGGTGAAAACTTCGTTGGCCAGCCGAAGGTCACTTCGAAAGAATGAAAAGCGCGGTGGTGGTTCATCCCCGGGTTGGATCTTGCAACGCGAAAAATCGATCGACCGACCGTTAATTCGACAAGGGGTTCCGGTTTTGAACCGGCCAGTTTCAAATCCCAACATTCGGAGGCTCTCACTTAAAGACGAACTCGCGTCCGCCATGCGCCCGCCAGGCTTGCTCATTTCTCCTACGTGAAGCAACCCCCGTAGGAATGTTCCCGATGTGATCACCACGCAGCGGCCATGAATGACGAGCCCGAAATCTGTCTCAACTCCGGTTACCGTTCCGTCCGAAACCAAAACGTTGGATACAGTCGCCTGTTTCAAATCCAAATTAGGCGTCTGTTCCAACATCGCCTTCATCCGAAATTGGTATGCCTTCTTGTCGCACTGAACGCGCGGAGCCCGAACGGACAAACCTTTCGACCGGTTCAGCATTCGAAACTGAATCCCGGTCGCATCGGCATTCAGCCCCATCGCGCCACCCAAGGCATCAATCTCGCGAACAATCTGTCCCTTCGCCAAACCGCCGATCGCTGGATTGCACGACATCTGACCAACGGTGTCCAAATTTTGCGTCAACATCAGACTGCGACAGCCAATGCGCGCAGACGCCAGCGCAGCTTCAATTCCGGCGTGGCCACTACCAACAACTATCACGTCATAGTCAGTTGGAAGTTTAAACATTCGGATCGGGTTCGAGCATTCCTTGGGCTAGTTTGGGAAGTAGGTCGGCCAATTCAAATCCTTCATACTCGCCGCATGTCTTCGCCGTTACGAGCTTCATCGTAGGATTTAACCCAGCGAGAACCCGTCGGCAAGCGCCGCAAGGTAATGCCGGCTTTTTACAGAAAATTTTGAATAGTGAGCATACGCCGTCGTCCTAACTCTCTCTGCAACAGCAATAAGATATGTATTAGTTAGATATAAGATACTTATTATCAGTCATTTATAGAATATTCCTTAGCACCCACAACTTCGCAGTCATCCGCCGTAGAGAGGGTTTGCGACTCTCGAATGACCTTCAACGCCATTCGTGTAAGCACGAAAAACAACAGCAACGTTACTACGAACGCGCCTCCCCAAGTCCAGTACTCCACGATTCGCGGGTGTGTTTTCCCGCGTGCGAGATTGAGACCGAGTTGTCCCAACGTCCCCAAATACGTGTACAAGAAAAGGCCCGGCGCTCGACCAATAGCCGTCCAGAGCATGTATTGACCAAAGCGAATCCGGGTTAAGCCATAAAGATAGTTAAGAAGGCTGGTTGGAAACAGAGGGTGCAGCTGGCTGAGGAAAATTATTTTCCACGCGTCGCGTTCTACTGCTCGTTCCAATAGTCGCAACATTTGATTGGCTGACTCTCGCCGATTGATCAATCGCAGTCCCAACCATCGGCTCAAAGCGAAGGAAATTACTGCCCCGATACAGTTACCGACAAGCACAACGAAGAAGCCCCACCATAGCCCGAAGAAAAAGCCGGCGCCGATGCAAAGAACACCTCCAGGCAGTAAAAGAACGTTACAGGCGGCAAAAAGCAGCGGGTAACAAATCGCGCTCCAAGCGCCCAATCCCATAACGCGCCGCTGGAGCGCGACGAGCGAATCAACCACTGGGAAAAAATGGGAAACTAGCAACAGCGACACGATCACCAACGTAAGGGTCGCAACTTGCAGATACAAAGGCCCCCGACTTTCGAGCATGCTGGGATTTTGCCCGCTTCAGAGAGTTCGCGCAAATTTCGCCAGATCGCTGGTCGCCTTGTAATGAAGAAATGGGGTGATCAGATAAACGCCCGGGAAAAAATCCAGCGCAGCAGTGATGATCTTTTCCGCCAAACGCATCCCGCACTCTTCGGCGGCCTTGCCTGCGTGCAATGCCAATTCCGCGCGCACCGCATCCGAAACGATGATTCCCGGAACTTCGTGATGTAGAAATTCGGCCTGCTTCGCACTCTGCAACGGCCACACACCGGTAAAAATCGGCACTTTTAGGTGATGCACCCGACGGTGCATTTCCTTCACAAGATCGAAATCGAACACCGGTTGCGTCATCACAAACTGCGCGCCGGCGTCCACTTTCCGCTCGAGGCGCTGCACTTGAGCATCGAGATTCTTGGCGTTCGGGTTGAAGGTACATCCAATCACAAAATTTGTGACCACTTTTAATGGTTTGCCAGCTTGGGTAAATCCGGCGTTCAGCTGTCTGATGATCGAAATCAATTCCACTGAATTAACGTCGTAGACCGAAGCCGCGCCCGGATGATCGCCGACCCGGGCTGGGTCTCCGGTTAAAGGCAAGACATGGCGCATGCCGAGCGCGGCCATGCCGAGCAGTTCGCTTTGCAAGCCCAACACGTTTCGATCGCGACAGCTCAAGTGCAACAGCGGTGTAATATCGAATCGCTCCTTCAACATCGCCGCCACCGCGAGGTTGCTCACGCGCAAGATCGCGAGCGAATTGTCGGCCAGCGTGATCGCGTCACAGCCGGCTTTCACGAGAGCTTGAGCGCCTTCGAAATATTTTTCCATTGCGAGCGTTTTCGGTGGATCCAACTCGCAAATCACCACACGTTTCCCGCTCGCGATTTTGTCGAGCAAACTCTCTTCCGCCTTGTGTTCGATGCGCACCGGTGCGAGCGTCGGCGCCGAAACAACGCGGACCGTTTTCGATTTTACCGGCCGGCGACCGACCAACGCTTTCGATACAGCGGCGATATGAGCCGGCGTGGTTCCACAACAACCGCCAATTAATCGCGCACCTTGAGCAGCCATTTCACGAGCCGCCTTTGCGAAATATTCCGGGGCTGTCGGATAGACATAACGACCTTCCGTGTAACGCGGATAACCGGCGTTTGGATACGCCGCCAACAAATCGTCGGCCGGTAATCTCTCGAACAACTGCACCATCGCCCGCGGTCCGTTCAGACAATTCGCGCCGACAATTTTCGCGCCCAGGTCACGGCAACTTGCGAACGCCTCGACCAACGGCATGCTAGATTGCAAACGGGCTTCGGGCTCGCATGCGAAAAGCGAAACGATGACGCAGTCGGTTGCAGGAGTTGCAGCTAGTGCAATCTCCATCTCTTCGAAATTTTGAAACGTTTCGAAAAAGATAAGATCGACATCAGCCTCGAGCAGCGCCGCGATTTGTTCGCGAAAACACCGGGCTCGGTCGATTTCTCGCTCTTCAGCTTCAATCGCGCTGATCCCGAGTGGACCAACACTTCCGGCTACGCAAACTTCTTTTCCTCGCGCTGCTTGCCGCGCCAGACTAACCGCGGCCCTGTTAAGTTCTCGAACACGATCCTCAAATCCAAATCGCGCCAGGCGCACGGCATTCGCACCAAACGTGTTCGTTTCAATAACGCGCGCACCAGCCGACACATATTCTTCATGAATAGTTCGGATCCGGTCCGGCTCACTAACACAGAGCTCCTCCAAACAACGATCGACTGGCACACCGCGGTCCAGCAGCAGCGTGCCCATCGCCCCATCGCCGCAAACCAGGCGTTCGTCGAGCTCCGCCAGTAAGTCCATTGCGTTTTGCGCTTACCCCTGCGCGCGCTCCAGGTCAATCAAATGACTACGGTAAGATCGCGAAGACCCGCGCCGGAAACCCAGATCCGCCTTGTGGTTTTGGAAAACTTACAATCGCGAGTGCACCAGCTTCGGGGACCTGGTCAAGATTCGTCAGCAGCTCAATTTGATAGTGGTTCGTGCTCAAAATGTAGGTCTCGAGCGAATAATCGGCCCGCGTCGTAGCGATCCCCGGGTCTGTATCGGTCGTTTCGTGACCCGAGGCCGTAATCTTGCGTTCCTCGTAGAGAAATCTCAGCGTCGCCAAACTCCAGCCCGGATAATGCGCAACGCCTTTATCGTCCTTGTTTTCCATCTTGGCGGCGTCTGGCCATCGCTTCGACCAGTCGGTCCGCATCGCCACAAACGCTCCGCTCGGGATCTTTCCGTGATCGGTTTCCCACTTCTTCAGTCGACCCAATGTCAACGTGTAGTCCGGTTTTTTCGCGCAATCTTCGTGAACGTCGACCACGACTAACGGTAAAATCATCTCTTTCAGGTCGATCTGGTCCACTGTTCGCAGCCCCTTAACGAAGTGCGCCGGCGGATCAACGTGCGTACCCCATTGTCCGACGTGTGTGAAAACCTCCGAAAAGAAACCCGTGCCCTGTGTATCCGGACGTTTGTCGTACCAATAAATTGTCTTCCGCGTTTCATCCGGAAATCCAGGCCACCGCGGTATACCCGGCGCAAACGCGTGCGTTAGGTCGACATATTTCTTCGAAACCAGCGTTCGCTGAATGTCCCAGACCGACTCTTCACCGGCACCGCGCAAAGGTAAGTTCCAAACGTCAACAAAACCAACAATCAAAAGCAGGCATCGATAGTGGACTTGCATTTCACTTTGTTAGCGGAGGCCATAGCAACAAGCCAACAAGTTTTAATAATGCTGAATAAGTTCTCTTCTATTCGCGTGCGAACGAAGCTGTCTACACTTGTTGACAGTGTTATCAACAACTTGCTCTGCGGGCGCGCGACGGCGTGGGGCAAAAGTTGTTCGAGCTGAGAAGAAGAAGAAAAGATGGTTTCTCTACTAAAGAACTCTAATTAGATTTGCGAACAACGGGCGCCGCGAGCACGACTAACTTGGCCTAATGAAGCTTCTTCATCACGTTCTCGATCCGAACCGGCCTTTCATCGCCGACAATCTGTGCGCGCTCGCGGTGATGACCAAAGCGCCTCGCGCCGGACAAGTGAAGACGCGCGTAGTCCCGCCACTCACCCATGAAGAAGCAGCGCAATTGAATATTTGCTTCCTGCGTGATACCGCGAGTGCGATCGCCAAAGCCTGTGGCGCCACCGCGCTTGGTGTCGGCGTTTACACACCGATCGGTTCCGAAGCGGTTTACATCGGCATCTTACCGCAGAGCTTCGAACTTCTTCCACAACGCGGCGACGGCTTCGGCGAACGCCTTCTTTATGCAGTTACAGATCTTTTTCGATGCGGCTTTTCATCAGTTTGTCTGATCGACTCTGACAGTCCAACAGTTTCGGCTGACGCCTATGCCCAAGCGGTCAAGTTGCTCTCGGCGCCGAACGATCGTGTTGTTCTCGGTCCGTCAGATGATGGCGGCTATTATTTGATCGGGATGAAACGCGATCACCCGCAATTATTGGAACGTATCGATTGGAGTACCGAGGGCGTTTTGAATCAGACGAAACAGCGCGCTCGCGAGCTGAATCTTGAAGTGAGCTTGTTGCCGACCGGTTACGATGTGGACGACGGAGCGACTCTCCACCGTTTGCGTAATGAATTGCTTTCTGAAAAGGCGAGCGACCACGTCGCGCCGCAGACTCGAAAATTTCTCGTGCAACTAACAGCGCAGAGAAAGCTGTAGCGACGACCGCCCTCAGCCGTGTTTGAAACAGATTTTGCGCGAGATAAGACGTGCCTCTACAACAAAAACCATGCAAAACCACGCGCTTGTTACCGGTGGCGCCGGTCTTATAGGATCGCACGTCACTGATTTGCTGGTGCGCGAAGGCTGGAAGGTTCGCGTGCTCGACAACCTGGAGCCCAACACGCACAAGCGGGGCAAACCGAGTTGGATCAATCCCGGTGCCGAGTTCATTGAGGGTGATATCCGCGACCGCTCAACGATCACCGCCGCGCTTGACCGGGTGGATGTCGTGTTCCACCAGGCGGCCTACGGCGGTTACATGCCAGAGATCTCAAAATACGTTCATGTCAATTCGCTCGGCACCGCGCAAATGCTGGAGGTCATTCGTGAGAAGAATCTGCCGATTAAAAAGATTGTCGTCGCGAGCTCGCAAGCTGTTTACAGCGAAGGCGCCGGCAGCTGTCCCAAACATGGACTCGTTTTTCCAACTGTGCGGCCCGTCGAACAACTGCGAAAAGGCGACTGGCAAGTGCACTGTCCAATTTGCGGCGCGATCACGAAAAGCGCGCCAACTCCGGAGAATGCTCCGGTTGGCGGCGAGACTGTCTACGGTCTGACCAAAGTTGATCAGGAAAAGCTCGTGCTGCTTTGGGGAAAACAAGTTGGCACTCCCACGGTCGCGCTTCGTTACTCATGCACCTACGGACCGCGTCAATCGATTTTTAATCCCTATACCGGCGTCATCGCGATCTTCTGCACGCGATTGCTCAACAACTTGCCGCCCGTGCTTTACGAGGATGGCGAACAAACGCGCGATTTTTCGTTCGTCGAAGACATTGCGCGGGCGAATCTGCTCACGGCCGAAACGGACAAACTTGACGGACAGCCGATTAACGTCGGCAGCGGCGAAGGAACGCCCATTCGCAAAGTCGCGCAGATTCTTTCCGAGTTGCTCAAGATCGACATCGCGCCGGTAACGCGTGGCGAATTTCGTCCCGGCGAAATGCGTCACCTAACGAGCGACACCAGAAAAATTCGCGCTGCCGGTTACAAGCCGCAGGTCAACGTAGAAGCCGGAATTCAGCGCTACATCGATTGGATCCGCTCTCAATCTGACATCCGCGATTACTTTAGCGAAGCGGAGCAAGTTCTTAGGAGCAAAGGCATCGTCCATCGAGTAAGAGTTGGGAATGCCTGACGTCGCCGGCATCGCCGATTTCAACTCGCCAGTCATCCAGCACGCGCGGAAAGATTTTCCTCTCCTCAAGGCCGACATGACCGCCGGCCAGGCGCTCGAACGGATTCGCTGCGAGGGCGTCGGCGAGCGCGTGATCTATTTCTTTGCGGTGGATTCCGGCGAACGTCTCGTCGGGGTTTTGCCCACACGCAGATTGCTAACGGCTCCACTCGAAACGCCGCTCCGCGACATCATGGTTCGTCGCGTCGTCGCGATTCCCGCGACCGCGACCGTTTTGGATGCATGCGAGTTTTTCGTGCTCTACAAATTTCTCGCCTTTCCTGTGGTCGACGAACAACGCCGCGTCGTCGGCCTAATCGATGTCAGCCTGTTTGCCGAAGAAATCTTGGGTGAACGCGAGGAGCAACCTCGGCCAGCTGCGCCAGTGCGTGACGATGTCTTTGAAGTTCTTGGCTTTCATCTTGAGCAAATCCGTGGTGCATCGCCGTGGGGGGTGTTCCGCTTTCGTTTTCCGTGGCTGCTGGTCACGGTGACTGCAGGCACGATTTGCGCGATCCTCGCCGATGCGTTTGGAGCGACGCTCGCGCGCAGCCTCGTGGTCGCATTTTTTCTCACAATGGTGCTCGGCCTCAATGAAAGCGTTAGCGCGCAGTCGATGAGCGTCACGATTCAAATGCTGCGATCCGCACCTGTGACGTGGCGCTGGTTTGCCAGCGCACTTCGACGCGAATTTATGACAGCCATTCTAATTGGACTCGGGTGCGGCAGTATCGTCGCCACAATCGTAATGCTTTGGCGGAACGATCTGCGTGCCGCCGTCGCAATCGGCGGCAGCATCGCGCTCTCGCTAACTACCGCGTGCCTTTTCGGGCTCGCTATTCCGTCGCTGCTGCATCGGCTAAGACTCGATCCAAAAATCGCCGCGGGGCCAATCACCCTCGCGCTCGCTGACATTTGCGCGCTGGTGCTTTATTTCGCGACTGCGCGGCTCGTGCTCCGATGAAGGTCTCAGTCGTCATTCCCGTGCTGAATGAGGAGGAACCGATCGCCGGAGTTGTTCGCGAATGCTTCGGGACAAGAATTCCAGGCGAGATTATCGTGGTCGATAACGGCAGCGATGACCGAACCGCCGACCGGGCGCGTGAAGCGGGCGCGCGAGTAGTGACCGCGCCGCGCGGGTACGGTCGCGCGTGTGCTGCTGGGGTCGCGGCGCTCGCGCTGCAGTGCGAGATCGTCGTTTTTCTCGATGGCGATGGTAGCGATTGCCCCGAATTCATGTCACAGCTGGTCGATCCGATCGCAGCTGAGAATTACGATTTCGTGATCGGTTCACGCACCCGCGGAAAACGCGAACCCGGCAGCATGAATCTCCAGCAAATCTTCGCCGGCAAACTCTCCGGCTGGTTAATCTCGACTTTATACGGCGTGCGCTACACCGACATGTGCCCGTTTCGCGCGATCCGCCGCGACGCACTCGAGAAACTTTCGATGCGCGAAGAAACTTACGGCTGGAACTTGGAAATGCAGATGAAGGCCGCGCGCACCGGTCTGCGCATTCTCGAAGTGCCGGTAAATCACCGCTGTCGTGCCGGCGGAGTCTCAAAGGTTTCCGGAACGTTGCACGGAACGGTTGTAGCCGGCGCGCGAATTACCGCGACGTTCTTGCGCATCGCGTTTCAATCCGGGTAACATTGATACTCGATGAGCAAAATGAAGGCGCTCTCGGCGGGATTGCTCGCCGGACTCGTCGCCGGAATCGCGATGACGGTCGTCATGTTGTTGCTCGCTTGCTTCGGCGTCGCGACGCCGCTCGCGCTTATCGGCGATCGACTTTCTGTTTTCATTAAGCCGGGACCATTTCTCGCGCTGATGGGCCGCGTGGGAGGTTATAATCATCTCAAACAACTCGGCGTCGGTTCGACAATCGCCGGCCAATTGTTAGTGAGCATCCTCGGCGGCGGAATTTTCGGTCTCTTTGTGCAACGCAATCCGCAGCGGCGGGTCACGCCTTTGACGATGTCGATCTTTGTTCTCTTGCCGATCATGGCCGTTGCGATCGTTCTTTGGCCAGTGCTGGGCACGAGCTATGTCGGCTTCCCCATTGCGTCTGGTGGCGCAATTACGCTGATCGGATTCGCGCTCAGCGTTTTGGTTTTTGAGCGCACCCTCGTCGCCAGTTTTCATTTTCTCACGCGACCAAAATCCGGAACGGGCGGTGAATTCACTCCGGCAATCGGACGCCGAGCATTGATCTTGAGTGGACTAGGCGTGCTGCTGGCGGGGGGTGGCGCTGCGTTGATCCGAAAACTTTATCGCGCGGCGACGTTCAGTTACGACGGCACGCAATACAAAGGCCGCATCGTTCGGCCAATTACGCCGAACGATTTGTTTTATTGTGTGACGAAGAACGTGATTGATCCGCGCGTGAATCGCGATCTTTGGCACTTGGAAGTGGACGGCTTCGTCCAAAATCCGAAGACCTATCGATTTCAGGACCTTAACGCATTCGACGTCGTCGAGCAGGAGACGACTCTGATGTGCATTAGTAACGGACTCGACGCGGGATTGATGAGCAACGCCGTCTGGAAAGGCATCGTGCTGGGCGACCTGCTCGATCCGGCCGGGCCGCTCGCTGAAACGCAACGCGTTCGTCTCTACGGCGCGGACAATTACACCGACACGATTCCGATTGAGAAAGCTCTCGAGCCCACCACGATCCTCGCCTGGGGGATGAACGGCGTCGGTTTGCCACATCGACACGGTTATCCGTTGCGCGCGATCGTGCCCGGTTACTTCGGCGAAAAACATGTCAAGTGGCTCACGCGCATCGAGCTGACCGGCGCGAATGCAAAGGGTTTTTACGAAACGCAAGGCTGGGGCCCAGACTTCATCACACCGACAAGATCGAGAATCGATATGCCCGATCACGAATCGCGCTTTTCGTTAGGCCAGTTGCGCGGACCGATTGTGGTCAAAGGCATCGCGTTCGGCGGCGATCGCGGAATTTCGCGCGTCGAGATCAGCGATGATGATGGCGAAAGCTGGAGCGACGCGAAAATTATTTATCCTGGAACAAAACTAACCTGGGCCCTCTGGAGTTACGATTGGAAACCTGACGACGCCGACGATTACACCCTCGTCGTCCGCGCCACCGACGGCGAAGGCGAGGTCCAGGAATTCGAAGAGGACCGCAGCCCGTTCTCCGGCGTCACCGGCTTCCACAAGATCGCGGTGCACATCACTTCGTAACTTGCGCGGTTACTTCTGACAGCGCGGGCACCACGAAGTTGTGCGGCCGGCGACAGTGGCGTGGCGAAGCGGCTTACGATGAACGGGGCAGATGCCGTTAGCCTTCCATTTCTGGTGAATTAGCCATTTCCGTGGCGGATCGGAGAAGTCTTTTCCAAGTGTTTCGAGTGCTCGGCGCACGACGAATTTTGTTGCGCGGAAAAGTTCTGCGCGATGGTGGGCCATTAATCTTTGAATTCGCCTCGACGGCAAAACTTTCGCGCGCCAGAGAATTTCGTCGGCCATCCAGTTTCCAATTCCCGGAAAACCGTTTTGCATCAGCAGCGCAGCTTTGATCGGCACTCTCGGATGTCGATGCAGAAAGCGATCCGTGAATTCTTGATCGAATTCGGACGAAATGATTTCGGGCGCGGGACTCTTCCACCAATCAGGTTCCTCAGGGCCGTGATGAAATCGGACGCGACCGAATCGTCGCGAGTCGGTGAAGACAAGCGCGCGATCGCGTTGAAAAAGAACGAGGTGATCGTGCTTGGCTGGCCGATAATCCGCCGGCTCGACGCGGATCTTACCGGTCATGCCCAAGTGAATTCCGAGCCAGTTCTCCCCTGAGAACTTGAAAAGCATCCGTTTTCCGCGCGCGTGCGAGCTTAGTAGCTTCTTGCCGATTAATCTTTGCTGGAGGTCGTGGACGTTCTCGCCGCGAAAGACCCGGTTCCGCGCGTGCAAGCTAAAATTGACAATCTCCACGCCACGTCCGGGATTCCATTGTTTGCGAAACCATTCGACCTCAGCCAGCTCAGGCATCGCGGAAATTAGCTGTGGACAGAGATGCGTTCCACTTGCGCCCTGTGCTAGATTGATTTGTGGAAAAAGTAATCGTCGTTGGCAGCGGCTGCGCCGGTTTGACAGCTGCGATCTATGCCGCGCGCGCGAACCTGAATCCGCTCGTTCTGGAAGGCCGCCAGCCGGGCGGGCAGCTTTCAACCACCACGCTGGTGGAGAATTTTCCGGGCTTTCCAGACGGAATCGACGGTCCGCAGTTGATCCTCAACATGCACCGACAAGCTGAAAAATTCGGCGCCCGATTCTCCTACGCCGAGGTGACTAGTTTCGACCTGAGCAACAAACACGTGCGCGTGAAAGCCGACGACGAATGGTTGGACACGCAGGCACTGATCATTGCGAGCGGCGCCTCCGCTCGGCACCTCGGTTTGGAGGACGAGGAGAAGCTGATCGGTCACGGCCTAACGAGTTGCGCGACGTGCGACGGCGCATTTTACAAAAATGCGCCCGTCGCGGTGGTTGGCGGCGGCGATTCAGCCGCGGAGGAGTCGCTCTTCCTGACGCGCTTTGCTTCGAAGGTTTACCTGATTCATCGCCGCGACCAGATGCGCGCGTCGAAGATCATGCAGGAGCGCGTGTTCGCGAACCAAAAGATCGAGCCGATCTGGAACACGGTGGTGACGAAATATATCTCGGACGGAAAAGGGGAGATGTGCGCGATTCGCTTGCGCAACGTGAAGACGAACGAGGAGCGCGAGCTCGATATCGCGGCCGTGTTCGTTGCGGTCGGCCACGATCCGAACACGAAAGCGTACCAAGGTAAACTCGAGACCGATCCGGAAGGTTACTTGATTGTGCGGAATCTGGCGCAAAGTAAACACCCGGGCGTTTTCATCGCCGGCGACGTCGCAGATCGCGTTTACAAACAAGCCGTCACCGCGGCCGGCTCTGGCTGCGCCGCAGCGATCGAGGCAGAACGCTACATCAGCGAATTGGAATCGGGGAGCTGATTCGCGCGCGGTCGATTATCGATCTTGAAGGTTTGCGATATTACCCAGTTCTACTCGCCGGTGAGCGGCGGGGTGAAGCGATATCTCCACGAAAAGATCGACTACATCCAGCGGCATGCGCCGAACGACAAGCATGTGCTCGTTGTTCCAGGGTCCAAGAGTGCCGTCCGGAAACATGCACGCTCCCGCATTTATACGATTCGATCGCCGCTGGTTTCGCGCACGGCGCAATATCGCGCGCTCCTCAATTTGCGGGCCGTTGAAGAAATCTTGAAGCGCGAACGGCCCGACATCATCGAATCGGGAGATCCTTATCACCTTGGCTGGCGAGCAGTGAAAATCGGCCGATCACTCAGAATTCCGGTGATCGGGTTTTATCATTCGCATTTTCCCGAAGCCTATCTGCGCTACTGGGCAAAGTTGTTGGGGAAAACTGCGACGCGCCGTGTGATGAAGCTTTCCCGCGCTTACGTCCGCAAACTTTACAATCAACACGCGGCAACGCTGGTCGCGTCGGACCGATTGGCACACGTGCTTCGCGATTGGGGCGTAAATAATGTTCGGGTTCTGAGTCTCGGCGTTAACATCGACATCTTCCGGCCGGACAAATCACATGGCGAAGCAACGCTCAAGTCGCTCGGCATCGAATCGGGGAGAAAGCTTTTGCTTTATATCGGGCGTTTGGCGCAAGAAAAGAATACGGCCCGATTGTTTCGCGCATTCGAGATTTTACAGCATCGCCGCCCAAACGAATTTCACTTGCTCGTGATCGGTGACGGGCCGGAGCGAAGTCAACTCGGCAAACTGCAAACGCGATGCAACAACGTGTCGTGGATCAAATATTGCGCCGCGCCGCGAGACCTCGCGCGTTATTACCAAACGGCCAATCTTTTCGTTCATCCCGGCGTTCAAGAAACATTTGGACTGGTCGCGTTGGAGAGTCAGGCTTGCGGCACGCCCGTGGTTGGCATTCGCGGCAGCGCGATGGATGATCTGATCTTTCATGAGCAGAACGATTGGGCGCTCGAAAATTCTCCGGAAGCTTTGGCCGAAGCGATCGGGCGGTTTGCGGCCGAAGACTTGTCGACGTTGGGGATGGAACCTGCCGAGCGCATAGCACAACTGCACGCGTGGCCGCGCGTCTTCGAGCGGCTTTTTTGCATTTACTGCGAGGTCTGTGCAAACTACAAAGGACATCCCGCAAAATGAGCGACCAGAAGTCATTCACGATCCGCAGTTTTCGGAAAATCGACCGGGAGGCCGTGCGGCGATTGTGCTGCGATACGGGATTTCTGGGAGCGCCGATTGATCCGGTTTACGAAGATCGGCAATTGTTCGCCGATTTCCTCACGACTTACTACACCGACTGGGAACCGGAATCCTCTTTCGTGATCGAGGTTGGTGGTGAGATCCGCGGGTATCTTCTCGGTTCGCGCAAGCCGCTCCGCAACCAGCTCTATTCGTTCTGGCAAAATGTCTCGCTCTTTTTGAAAGCGCTCACTCGCTACTTTCGTTACAACGCCGTCTCGCGGCGGTTTGTTCGATGGATTTTAGTGAATGGTTGGCGCGAGGTGCCGGCGGCGCCGCGGCGTGTTCCACATTTTCACGTCAATCTTCTTCCCGACGCGCGAAAAATGTCGACCACCCGCGCGTTGATGAGCGCCTATTTGAGTTATCTCTATCGCTGCGGCGAAAAACGCGTTTACGGACAGATCGTGACTTTCGAAAGCCGGCGGGGCGAACAAATGTTCGAGCGCTACGGGTTCAAAGTGTTGAACCGCGCCGAGATCACGAAATACAAGCCATTTTACCCGCAATCCGTTTATCTCAGCACCGTGATCAAAAATTTGGAAACAGCTGAGCCGCTCCGAGTGACCTCGCGCTCGCGGTGATCGAAAGCGCCAGCGTTTTGCGGAAACGGTTGCCGATCAAACAAACGATCCTATTTTTCGCGGGTCTGGTGCTCATCACGGGGGCGGTGAGAATTCCCCTGCTCGGAGTTCCATTTGAGCGCGACGAAGGCGAATACGCCTACATCGCGTGGCGACTTGGTCATAACGAACTGCCGTATCGCGATTGGGTCGATCAGAAACCACCGGCGATTTTCTGGGTCTACCGTGCGGCGTTGTCGCTGCCGATGAATCCGATTCGCGCCGTCCACTTCGCAGCATTTTTGTTTTCGGCGACGTCGGCTTGCGCGCTGTTTTTTCTCGGGCTGCGCTTCATGAATTGTTTTTGGGCGTTCTGCGCCGCGACGCTCTTCGTTCTGCTGTCGGCAGATCCATGGGTTCAGGGGACGGCGGCCAACACAGAAATCTTTATGCTGCTTCCGCTGATCTTGTCACAGATCTCATTTTTCAAATCGGTTGAGGATCCTGATCTCCGCACGTTGTCGATCTTGCTTAGCGGGGCGCTGATCGGGGTAGCGATCTGTTTCAAACAGGTCGCGGTCGTGAATTGGCTCTTGTTGCTCGCGCTTTATCCGGTTTTAGCACCTTCCGAAAAGCGCGGGCGCGAAGCATTTCTCTTCGCGGGTTTATCCACCGCAGGTCTAATGGCGATTCTCGGCTGCGTCTCGATCTACTTTTGGATCCGTGGCGGGCTAAGCGAGTTCTTCCAGAATGTTTTCACGCACAATTTGGAATACATCGGCGCGATGACCTGGTCGGACCGATTCCATTTCTGCGCAGAAACTTTGGCCAGGCTTGCGCCAACTGAGCTGCTGGTTTGGATTTTCTCTGGAGCCGGATTAGTCGCGCTGATTGTGACACAAAAAGGCGAGCGGATCGTTTTTCTTCCAGGTTGGTTAATCACGAGCGCGATCGGCATCGGCGCGAGCGGCTATTTCTTCCCTCATTATTTTCAACAATGGATGCCGCCGATAGCGTTGCTGGCTGCTTCTGGCGCCGCGTGGCTGAGTGAACTGAATCTTTGCAAAAACTCGTGGATTCCGCGCGCGGCGCTGATCATGTTTGTCACGATTCTACCGCTGAAAACGCTTTGGCCGTTTTGGTTTAGCTACTCACCTGCGGACGCAGTGAGAGAAATCTATCCCGGAAATTTTTTCGCCGAAATGCCGACATTCGCTGAGCGGATCGCGACGGTTACGTCGGCCGAACAGCGCATCTTCGCTTTTGGGGCGGAACCGGAATTGTTGTTTTACGCTCAGCGTGTTTCCGCGACGCGCTATATTTTCCTTTTCCCGCTCTACGGACCGTATCGAAACGTTCGCGAGAAGCAGATTGCGACCACCGAGGAAATCCAACGGAATTCGCCGGCGGCGGCGGTCTATGTGCCGAACGGTCTTTTCTTCAGTGCCGGGACCGATCAATTCTTCACCGAGTGGAGCTTGTCTTACCTCAAGGCAAACTTCGAGGTGGACACGTGGTTGGTCAAAGAAACAGAGACAACAGCGGGGGTTGTCCCGGCTCGATCGGACTTGCCGACGCCGCACCAGTTGCTGGGCGCGATCTTCGTGAAAAGGCGTTGATCGGTCCCCGCGCTTTTAGGATCGAGCAGATGCCGCTCCGGCAAAAAACAGAGACTCAAGTCATTTGGATTTCCTCATCGGGTTTTGCGACGGCGTTTCGTCTGGCGTTCTAGCTCAACAATTCGTCGTCGTCGTGATAGAACACCGTCCGTGGCAATCGAATTTGCGGCAGCTGTGGGTGCACAGATTTAATCCTAAAATTCCAAATCCTTGGCACTGCGCCGTGCCGCCGTCGTGTCCCGGGGACGGTCCCCTTGTGTTGCACAAAATAGAGCGCACCGCTCTGAGTGATCGTTGGTACCATATTTCCGCGCCTTTCCTTAATTTTTACAGACATCCTTTGCCCGCATCGGCTCCTATGGTGACTAAGAAGTGTGTGGGTGGCACCTTGGCCTTTGGTCTTATGGACTTTGGGGTCGGGCCTCTTCTATTGCCTTAAACTGGGCGACAAGGTCTATCGCGCCTCATCCGTTCTGAGAGAACCAGACAGGTCGCCATCTGATTTGTAATTCCAGCCTAACAAATTGCGCGGGTTTTTCATAGCGTTGCGTAGCGTGTTTTTCGTAAGTGAGCCTAACGAGCCCGTTTGCGACGCGTTACGCAGAATTGCACCGTTTTGCAGTTTAAAAATTCCAGACCGTAGAAGACGACCGTGAGAAATTCGGTATAGCTTTTGCGGTCAGTTTAGCGCGAGCCTAATCGGCAGACGCCGCTCGCCCCAGTGGCCGCGTTCGTCTTCAAATCGCCCGGCGATCTTGTAACCGCAAGATCGACATCTACCTTCTACGAGATTCCATTCGCCAAGCTTGTACCAGTCGCGCTCGATGAGTAGTTCGCCGCAAACGGGACACCACGTGCTGCCGCCAACGGTGTCGTGCACGTTTCCGATGTAAACGTAGCGCAGGCCTTTTGATCGACCGATTTCACGGGCGCGGTTGAGCGTCGCCATAGGCGTGTATGGTTTGTCGAGCATTTTGAAATCAGGATGGAACGCTGTGAAATGCCACGGCACATCCGGACCGAGATTCTCCACGAACCAGTCAGTCGCGCGATGCAGCTCAGTGTCGCTATCGTTCTCGCCCGGAATTAGTAGCGTCGTGACCTCGAGCCACACGCTCGTTTCATGTCGCAGATATTTTAGCGTGTCTAGGACCGGACCGAGCCGTGCAAAACAAACACTGCGATAAAAAGCATCGCCGAAGGCTTTAAGGTCGACGTTCGCCGCGTCCATATTGCGGTAAAATTCAGGGCGCGCTTCATCGGTGATATAGCCCGCGGTTACTGCCACCGCTTGGATTCCGCGCTCGCGGCACGCCTGCGCTACATCCATCGCGTACTCGGCAAAAATCACCGGATCGTTGTAAGTGAATGCGACCGACCGGCACCCGAGCTGCTCCGCCGCCAGCGCGATCTGCTCGGGCGATGCGGCATCGGACAGTTTGTCCCATTCGCGCGCTTTGGAGATGTCCCAGTTCTGGCAGAACCTGCAGCCGAGATTGCATCCCGCAGTGCCAAACGAGAGCACGCTCGTTCCGGGCAGGAAATGGTTTAGCGGTTTCTTTTCAATTGGATCGACACAAAACCCACTGCTCCGACCATAAGTCGTCAGGACCATTTGATTGCCGACTCGCCGTCTAACGAAGCAAAATCCGCGCTGACCCTCACCGAGTTTGCAAAATCGTGGACAAAGCCGGCACTCGATCCGCCCGCCCGACAACATCGTCCACCAGCGACCCGGATAATTAGATTGTGTCACCTCTGCCACCATGTGTCGGCAATATCACTGAGAAAATGAAAACAAAAAAGCGACATAAAAAAGGCGACATCATCCCGCTGACAACGCCGGCGGAAGCTGCAAGAACTCCTCCGGACGCAGTCCAGGCGAGTTGTAGTATTCTCGCACGCGTGGAGTTGTTTCAGGGCGGTTCAGTCGTTTTCGAAGATGTCTACGGCTCAGGTGGTTCGCTCTTCTTGATTAAGGTCGTAAACAGATCGAGCGGGACAGGGAAAAACGTCGTCGTGTTATGTTCGCTGGCAATCTCGCGCATCGTTTGCAGAAAGCGCAGTTGCAACGCAATCGGCTCCTTGCTCATCATAGCGGCGGCCTGCACCATTTTTTCGGCGGCCTGAAACTCCCCTTCGGCATTGACGACTTTCGCGCGGCGCTCGCGCTCAGCCTCGGCCTGCTTCGCCATTGCGCGTTTCATCGTGTCGGGCAGCACAACGTCCTTGACCTCGACTGCCGTGACTTTTACGCCCCACGGCTCCGTTTGTTTATCAATAATGTCCTGGAGCGTTTGGTTGATTGACTCACGTTGCGAGAGTAAATCATCGAGCGGGGCCTGACCGAGTACGCTGCGCAGCGTGGTTTGGGCGATGAGCGAAGTGGCTTTGAGAAAATTTTCTACTTTCACGACTGCTGCTTGCGGGTCGATCACGCGAAAGTAAACAACCGCATCCACCGTAACCGGCACGTTGTCGCGCGTCATTACTTCTTGCCTCTCAACGTTGATAGTAACAACACGCAAATCCATTCGCACCATGCGATCGACAATGGGAATCAGGAAAATCAGCCCTGGTCCTTTTGCGCCGAGTAATTTGCCTAGACGAAAAATCACGCCCCGCTCGTATTCGCGCAGGATGCGAATTGCCTGCGGCAGAATAATCGCCGCCAGGATTAAGATCGGAATAATCCAGCTGGCTGACTTCAAGAGTCCTTCAACGAATGGCATAATTATGTTCCTTTCATTTTCACTTTCACAGTCAATCCTTGGAGCGCCGCGATCTCCACGGCTTGGCCTTGTTCGATCGGCGTGTCGCTGACTGCCTGCCAGTATTCGCCTTCAACAAAAACTCTGCCGCCGCGCGAGTCGATCGGTGTTAGCGCGGTTATGGTTTTTCCGATCATCGTTTCGGCGCCGGCCTTGATCGGCAGCAATTGCGCGCGCAAACCTTTGCCGAGTATAAGCAAAAAGAAGAGTGCCGTGACAATCGTTGCTGGGATAATGTAGCTGAGCGACAAACGAAAAAGTGGATCGGCGCGATTGAAAAGCATGAGCGAACCGATGAGGAACGCGATGATCCCGCCAACGGTTAGCACGCCGTGCGTAGGTGCGTACACATCGAAAATGAAAAGCATGAGCGCCACCGCGATGAGCGCGAGCCCGGTGACGTTAACTGGCAAAACCGCGGCGAGATACAGCGCGATGATTAGCGCAATCGCGCCTACCACGCCGGGAAGAATTGCACCGGGCGTGGTGAGTTCGCCGATGATTCCGTAAATGGCGATAAGCATCAAAATGAACATCACCTCCGGTCGCCAGAGTTTTTGAAAAACGTGTTCCGAAGCTGACATCTTGATCTCCGAAATCTCAGCGCTAGCGGTCTTGAGCGTTTTGCCGTCAACCACGCGACCGTTCAGCTGTTTGAGCAAATCGGCTAGATCGACAGCGATAATATCGGCAACCTTTAATTCCAGCGCCTTCTCCGCGCTGATAGAGGCGCTTTCCTTCACGGCCGATTTCGCCCACTCGACGTTGCGATGACGTTTCGCCGCAATCGCCTCCATGTAACTCACCGAGAAATTTTCCAACTTTTGCTTCATTGTATCGTCGATCTTTTCTTCGCCGCCGCTCGGCACGCCGCCGATAGAGACCGGATGCGCTGCCCCAATTGTCGTGGCTGGCGCCATTGCGGCGACACTCCCAGCAATCGTGATGAAACAACCGGCGCTTGTCGCAGTGGCGCCGGTTGGCGCGACGTAGACGACAACTGGAACAGTCGAACCTAAAAGCTTTTGCACGATTGCTTCTGTCGAATCGAGCAAGCCGCCTGGAGTGTTGAGCTGAATAATGAGACACTGCGCGCTTTGCGTTTGCGCTTCGTCGATGCTGCGTGATACGTAACTGGCTGTCGCCGGGCCGATCGCGCCGTCGATTTTGATGAGCGAAACTTTGTCGGCCCCAAAAACCTCCGGGACCGTAGCAAAGATCGACAACACCAAGCCAACAAACGCGATCTTCATCCCGATTTAATCGGTTGAATCTTCACGGCGAGGTCTTCAACGCGCGGTTTGACGATTTTGTTGTAATCGTGGTAGCTGATTTTGATGGCGTCGGTGTGGGTGCCCGCTTCAAAAACGATGTAATCCTGCTGCGCCAGTCGCTGGTCGATGTAGGTGGGCACGTCGTAGAGATTACCGAACGGCGGCATGGCGCCGGTCGCGCAGTCAGGAAAGAGCGACTTGAATTCGTTTTCCGGATCCAAGGAAACACTTTTGCCGAGAATTTTTTTCAACGCTTGCAGATCCACCTGATGATCTGCCGGCAGCACCGCCATCACGTGCTGATCTCCCGCTTTGATCATCACGACTTTGGCGTGATGCCGCCCTTTCACGTGCTCGGCTTGAGCTATCCGTTGCGCGGTAACCGCTTCGGTGTGCTTGAGCGTTTCGTAGCGAATTTTGTTTTCGTTCAGGCAATCGATGAGTCGCTTCGGTATTTTCATAGTGGGCTCTCTAACATATCACACCAAGGCACCGCCGAAATATAGATTGCGTGAAAGTGTTTCTAGTTTCGCCGCGCTCGGTGGCGTTGGCCGTTGCTGGATGGCGATCAAGGCAGTGCCTGATTTCTAATTGCCTAACGAGTCTTTGCGCAAGTTTTCATCGCGTTGCCGAGCGTGCTTTTAAGAGGGAAGCCTAACGAATCGGATCTGCAACGCGTTACGTAGAATTGCGTCGTTTTGCAGCGAACATTTTCTCAGACCGTAGAAAACGACCGTGAATGTCTTGGCCTCTCGCGCACGCGCGTCGAGCTGGTCGATGCCGTTCGATTTGCTATTGAGGTGAGCCAATCTCCGCGTGATAGGCTTGCAAACAAGCGTGCCGGGATTCGAATATGCGATTAGAACCGATTTGCCGGACTAGCCCCAACTGCTCCAAATCTTTGCGAGTTCCCGCCTGAACACGTGCCAGGGCGAGGACAACTCCGGCCGCCGCAAGGTCCTGTTGTAATTCCAGTAAGGCCCGTCCCGCCGAGAAGTCGACGTCGGTGATAGCGCTGGCGTCGATAACAAACCAGCGAACAGGCGTGGGTGATTGGTCGATGAGCCGGTGTACCTCTTCCGCGAAGCGGAACGCGTTGGCGTAAAAGAGATCTGCGCCAAACCAAAATAAAACAAAGCCGGGCTCGAGCATCTTACCGGGCGACGCTTCCTCCACTTGCCAGCGGTCGTCGGGATGGCGAACAATTACTCCAGTGCTGGGTTGATAACTCCGCCGGACGTGCTGGAGAAGCGAAAGGATAACCGCTAGAATGATCCCTTGTTCGACCCCGAAGAAAATCACGGTGGCAGCCGTGACCAGAGCGAGGGCGAACTCTTTTGGTTTCAGGCGCCGGATCTCTGCAAGGCCGCGATAATCGATCAGTTTGATGCCGATCATAAACACGATGGCGGCGAGGACAGCGTTGGGCAAGAAACTTAGTGGCCTGGTCAAAAACAAAAGAACCAATAGCACCGTTACGGCAGCCGTTAGGTGAGACAACTGGCTGCGCCCTCCCGCCTCGTCCACTATTGCAGTCTTGGTCGGGCTACCAGCGACCACGAACGCGCTGCTCAAACCGGCCGCCGCATTTGCGAGAGATAACCCGATCAAGTCCACATTCTCGCTGAAAGGCTCGCGATAACGTAGCGCGTAGGCCCGTGAGGTGGCGGCACTCTGAGCCAGGATCACGATGAAACAGGAGGCGGCGACCGGCAGAACCAGCAAGACATCGTGCCACGTGACATCCGGCAGGCCCAGCCGAGGCAAACCGCCCGGAACGGCTCCCACGACCGGGATGCCCTTGCTGTCCCAATGGAAGTACGCGCTCGCACCAATCATCGCGATTACTGCCAGTAGGGCACCGGGAATCCGCGGCTGAAATATTTTAGGGCTGATGATCATGATCAAAACCACGAGTGAGATCACCAGACTCTTTAGGTCGAATTGCGGTAGGTGCTGAAATGTGAAGAGCAACTCTCCGATGAATCCGTGTCCGCCCTTTTTCAGGCCGAGCATTCCGTGCAGCTGACTGCAGGCAACCTGAATGCCGACGCCGGAGAGGAAACCAACGAGCACCGTTCGCGAAAGAAAATCTGCCAAGAAGCCCAGCCGCAGAATGCCGGCGGCGAGCAACAATGTGCCGGCCACCAATCCAACCAGCCCCGCTAAGGCAACATACGTGGGCGTGTAAGCGACCAGCGATAACGATGCAAATGCCGACGCGACGATCGCAGCGGTGGCCGAGTCTGCGCTGACCACGAGATGCCGCGAGGAACCGAAAAGCGCAAACACGACTACCGGCAACAGCAGAGTGTAGAGCCCGGTGATAACCGGCATACCGATGATTTTGGTATAGCCCATTACTTCCGGGATGCCGATCGCGGCCAGAGTGATGCCAGCGATGAAGTCCGGTCCGAAGCGAGATTTGTCGAATGGCAAAAGGCCTTGAAAGAATAATAAACGCGGTGATCGACCTCCTTTTGCCACATGCAAAGAAGCATCTCTAGGTTTGGATGCATTCATGCGGTTTCTGTTAGGTATTCGCACCGCATTGCGCAGAATGCACGGTTTTGCAGTCTGAAAGTTTCAGACCATAGATAAGGATGGTGAACATTTTGGTCTCGCGGGCGCGTGTGTGGAATGGCTCTTTAGTTTGTCTTTGGACGCGACCCCTTATGATCCTCGCTTTCGGCTAGGCATGAATGGAACGATTTCGCCACGGCGAACGGCGATTACGATGAGAATCGCCGACATAATTGCCGCCATGCCGATGGCCCAGATCGAGGATTCTAGTCCATACACGCCACCCGTCCATAGTGGAGAGCCGGTCAGTGTTCCCTCCACGATTGCTGGGCGCGCGGCGTGCCCCGACATCCGGACGCCAAAGATGAAGTCTTCGGCGAAATTCCATCCGAAGTGCAAGCCGATCGGCAACCACAGTGTCCGCGTGGCAAAATAAGCCGCAGCCAGAAGCACTCCCGATTCGAGAATGATTGCGATCGACGCAGCCAAAGAAGCGTTTGGATTCAGTCCGTGAAGAGCACCGAACGCGACTGCCGAAACGAGGACGCCGATCCACGTGCCGAAGCTTTGTTCGGTGACGCGAAAGAGCAATCCGCGAAAGGTAACTTCTTCCCAGATGGCCGTGCCCAAAGCGAAGATGACGGCTGACAAGAAACGATTTGGAAACCCAACTCCACTGATTTGGTAATGACCAGCCACGTAGAGCATCAGCATGAGCAAAGCGAACCAAACCAGACCAGCGGACGTGCCGAGCGAAAGCAGCGAGATATGAAAACGCGAGAGCTCAGTCGCCTCGCGCTTTTCAATCAGCCGCGCGAACAGAATATAACCGGCGATCGAAGCCAGACCCTCGAGTGCGAAGATAACAATGCCAGAAACGTGGAGGTAGGCCAGGAACTGGGGCGCAAGACCGGCAATCCAAACAACCACAAACCCGAGCAGGCCAAGGAGGAAACGCTTCATGACTTGGCAGGGTCCAATCGCGCTTTATCAATGCACGGTGCGTTGGGGAGTTCCTACGGTCGACCCCGGGACCGACTCGCGATTTTTCCAGACTTGGGAAGATTTTCGAGACCTTGGGCCTTGGCGAATAAAACAGGCCTCGTCGCGGGCATCGGCGCCCTCTTGCTCCCCTTGTTTGTCTCGATCGTATTTCAAGGCTTTTCGAACATGGGATGATGTGATCTGCTATAAAGAGCGACGTCGATCTCTTCCGCCTTACATTCCTTGATCGCCTCGAAGCAGGCATTCCCGTCCTTGCCGAGGTCCAAGGTCTTTGCGCGCTGATTCAACGCCCGCACCTTTTCATTCCACTGGTCGAGCCTGCCCTTCCAGACCACCTGGCTCACATAGTTTCCCGCGATAGCGCCATCGGGGTCGTTGATGTGGACGCGCATGCGCACGACGCTAACGTTGGAGTTGCCGAAGGCGAACACGTAACTCTCGATGGGAAGAAAGGCCCAATCATCCGGGTCGCTTTTGCTGGATATAATCCCCAGGGAACTTATCAGCGCCGACATCATATTGTCGTGTGAAACGACGATGGTATGGCTGCCCTTGGGCCGGGACATCATATAATTGACGGGAAACACGCTCACCGCATCGGAGAGCGGCGACGGCTCGCTTACGAAGAACCGAATTCCCAGGCTCTCCACCCCCCGTTGGAGCGCAACTTTTCCCAATTGCGTGAGAGGGCGACGATCGGAAGACGGAAAGATTTGCGGCAAAGGAGGCCCCAAATCCGCGATCATTTCAATGATGGAAGCAAGGGCCGCGAGCTCGTCGTAATCCTTAGGCAACGAGCCGTCCGGCGAGTAAACCGGGTCCGGGATCACCGCTGGGGAGGTCAGGCCGATGGCCGCGCGTACCGTATTCAAAAAATCTTGAAAGGTCGCTTTCAACTTCGGCAGATCCGGCGAAGCTTGAAGAAGCTGAAGATAAACGTCGTCGGGGACGCAATTCTTGACGAGATGGTCGCTGCTGACCGCGTCGACAGCTTTTCCCGAAACGGTCTTGCATCCGGTGAACTTGATCGCCGGTTTGTGCTCCGCATCCTTCTCCTCGATGCCCCTCTTTAAATAGAGAGCTGTCCAGAAGGTGCGCTCGGCGGCGAACTCGGCGCGAACTTCATCCCAGTGACCGTCAAAAACTTTGTTTTCGGCAATAGCCCGCACAGCGAGGGCCGCGGCCTCTTGCAAACCGGGGGCAGCGAAATGTTCCGCGATGATCAGGCCTTGAGGCGTCGCATCTTCACCGTAGCTCAGAGTGGGAATTGGAATGTCGATCCCGTATTGGGGCAGGGAAATCCTTTGCGGTCCCACACTCTTGGAAATGCCGCGAAAAGTATGCCGGGAAAAGACAACAAGGGTCGTGTTATCCCGGGCTGGGACAGGTTTAGACGAGGAAAGGCGAACCGGAAAAAACACCAACATCAAAAGACCGAATAGACAAAACCGCTTCAGGTCTTTATTTTTCAAAGAGAGGGTCGAGTCGTAGTTAGCGAACCCACTCCGTGCCGTTCGACCATGAGATGCGTCGTTCGCCATGGCTCAGGCGACCCCTTATGCCTAAGGATGGAATCACTAATTCGTGGTCAGCGATGTAACCGTTACTTCGTTGGCCGAACTCGTTGACGATTGTCAGATTACGTCCGTCCGGTGTCACGCTTATGCTTGTGGGCCGGCCATCGTGAAACCAGCGTCCGTCAAGGGACGGCGAGGAAATAAATCTATCCCGAGTTGGTTCACGGGTCCACTCGGTGCCATTCGACCACGCAATGCGTTGTTGTTTACGGCCAACATGACCTCTTATGCCCAAAGAGGGAATTACTAACTCGTCCTGAGCCGCCGCATAACCGAAACTTCGCTGTCCATGCTCATTGATTATCGTCAGATTTCGACCATCGGCGTCGACACTTATCCTGGTCGGCTGGCCATCATGAAACCATCGCCCATCGAGACCGACAGCAAAGCCAGGCCCGGCAGCATAGTAGAACTGCTGGTGACCGAAGTTTGAGCTTTGAGCCAAATAATTCTCAGTGGCAGCCCAGGCGGAAACAGCAAAGCCGAACGAAACTAGAACCGAGATGGTTACGCGTGATTCTCGCCGAAATTGGCTTAGTCCCGCGCTTCGTTTTGCAGCAATATTACAAGGTTTCATTTTGAACAGTTTAACCATGTGTACGCGGTTCCTGTCGAGGGCGAGTATTTTGTAGACTTTAAACGGCATGTTTCCTGGACAATTGCTCCCTGCTGGATTTAACGATTTAGCCGTGAAAGGAGTCACGATTGCGAAGCCCACACCGCTCATTCGCTGATTCGTTAAATCGTTAAATGATTGAGCTTTAGACCTGCCCCGTCTCTCTTTCTGATCAACTCACCTCAGCCTGTCGGGCGAGTCCTCATGATGTTAACCTCCACGGGTTGCGATGCTTGTCCGCATTGTCGGCCATTGTTGGTCAGTGAAAGTAACAATCGTGTTACTTTTGGAGTGCGGCGGTTGCATCCAAACGATAGTCCATTTCAGTGACATTATGAAAGGAGTGCTGAATTCATGAAAGACACAACACCCACACGGATAAGGATCCGTCGTTTCATTACGGATCGATACGCCTACCGGACCCAACCCAACTTTTTGTCTGAACTGGTCGCGTTCGGAATCATCGTGGCCACGGCCGCCTGGCCGATCTTTATGTTGACAAGCTCTGTCGTGGGAACGCTGAAATGAAGATAAATCGGAGAGTGAGAATTTTGTGAGCTTGTTGATTGTAATTCACTATCTCGTGTTACGAGCGCTCGATGATCGTCCGCGGCTGTAGTTTTTGAGCAATTCGCTTCGCGAAATCCTGACAAGATGAAAAAGTTCCCAAACGCTTGAGATGTGGAGCTGTTCGGCCGTTATTTTGAGATCCAAATCAAACAGAACATCGACAACAAAGGGCGAGCTGCGCGGGGAGGCATCGCGGTGGTGTTTCTTCTGGCTGGCGGTTGTCTGGTACCACATTCCTGGGTGCTCGGCGCGATCTTTATCTTGATCGGGTTATTTTGTGCTTTTGAAT
>DATLJP010000003.1:0-35390 GCA_035538875.1 Chthoniobacterales bacterium
GAAGGCGCGCTGCAAGTAGCGGCTTAGCGAAAATCCTCGGGCCGCGCCAGCGGCCCCTTGGCGGCGTGGCCCATAATCGCCCGAGCAAAACCGATGCTAGTCCGGACTGTATAACCTGAGCGTTTGCCCTTTGATGTGCAGTTGACTGCAGTTGCGGGGAGTGCCACGATAACCGGCGATGCCCCCCAACCAATGGCGGCCGGCACAAACGCGCTCTCTCGCTCGCGCGTCAGAATTTGTACATGATCGCGAAGCTCGCGTTGTGTTCTCTCAACTCCGCGTCACTATGCGCCGGAAAATCGCTCAATTCGTTGACGTGAAGGCCAAAATGTTCACTCCCCAGGTCAATGTATTGATATTGCGCCCTTACACTCCAGTGAGCAGTGAGACAGTATTGCAAGCCTCCCCCCACCATCCAACCGGCCCTGTTCTCACTATCCTCTCCGCCTTCGGTGCCGACGTGCTCACCAAATTCTCCTTCGTGGATTACTAACCTAACATTCTGCTGGAAAATCATATCGCCCACAGCCAAACCGGCGGTCACATACGGCAGAAAGTTTCCGAAGGCATAACCAAACTTCGGCGCAAACGTGAACAGGTATTCGGTTTTGAACGAAGTCCGGACCTCGGCGTCGGGAAAGTCTATGTTAGAGGGAAAGACTGGAGAGGTGTTTGAATCCTTGGCCCAGAGATACCCGCCGGCGGCTTCAACGCCAAGAACCCAACAGCCAAATTGCCAGTTGTAGCCCACTAGGCCGCCCAGCTCGCCGCCGTCGTTATTCAAGTCTTGCGACCCAGCCGATTCTACCCGGTTGTGGAAATCGTGAAGAACATCCCGATCCCATTCACCACTTAAATCAAGATTGGTATCAACCACGCTAAATTTGTATCCGCCAAACAGACCGACGTAACCCCCACTCCAGTCACAGCAAGGCGGAGGCGCCGGAGCCACTTGTTGCATTTCTTTGCCGGAGACCGCGGCCGTTCCGGCATAAGCAAGGGACCCGAGGACCGACAAAATCGCGACAGTTAAGGCTGTTTTCTTCATAAACCGGCTTTTTATCGAACTGTCTTTGTCGAGTCAACAACTATTTCGCGCCCGGCACTTGCCCGTGGCCACGAAGTCGCCGGAACCCGGCTCCGAGTCAAAAAAATTGAACGCTGCAAGTTTTGACCGGCGCTTTCATGCCTAGGGAGAAAATCATTTTCCAAAGGAGTCGAGCCGGCCCGAAAAAATCAAGAATCCGAAGCAACCGACGAGCAAGGATGTTGAGGTCATTTCCGCTGGCGACATGGAAACGGTTCGCTTATGTGCTGCAGCGATCAGCAGCTTACATCAACGCCGTTGTTTGTCAGCGCTGTAGATGCGCGCCGTAAGATCGTCGGGATCATGTGTTCCGAACTCGGTCGACCTTGGGAAATTTTGCTCGATCCATGACATCAGCCGCTGGTTCCGCGGATAGCGCGTAGTCGTGATAATTCCAGCAACGTGGTTGTCGCGAACCACTTGTTCAAAACGCGAAAAGCTCATGGGATCGAACTTCAAGACATCCCCATACATAAAGTTGATCGCCGCGGGCGGCATGAGCCGGTCCGACAAATATAAAACGAGGGCATCATCACTTAAGAGATATTCGTCTCGTTGAAAGTTTTGCTTCACGTAGGCAACGGCCGGCTCGAAATGAACCAGTCGTGGCCAACGTATACGTCGTTCAAATCGAAACAGCCACGGAAGATCGATCAGACTGATCACAAGTGCGCACCCGAACAATATTGCGGCCACTTTGTTTGAAGAACGGGTTGGCGCTGTACGACGCCATTCGGCGATCCAAGCCTTGAATTGCGCAAATCCGCGATCGAAACCGACAAGGGCGAAGATGATCAGTGGGGGCAAGATGAGTGTATAGTGATGAAGCCACGGTGGCATCCAGAGCAAGATGGCGATTGTCACCAATTCTCCCGCCAGCAGCGCCCTAAATGATATGGACAACGGACGCAATGCGACGATTCCTGTGATCGCGAACACAACGATTGGAAGGTTGAGGCGAACAAACCCGAGCAAACCGCGCCATCGATCGTCGACCCGCTTAATCAGCCAGTTCCTTTCAGCCAAATGAAACCCAACGGTGCGACGATATTCGTCGATTGGGCGAAGAAAATCGATAAAAGGCGCCGCGGTGAGAGCGCCAAACGTAACGAACACCAGCAGGTCACTAAAAATCGCCGGATCTAACCTAAATCGACCATTCTCGCGCCGCGTCCGTTCGGCCAACAAAACAATTATGATTGTGAGAAGAAATCCAATGGTGAATGGCTTAAGCATCAGACTCGCGCTTGCGCAGACACCGCCTAAGGCAAGCCAGAATCGTCGTCGATTCTTTTGAAACAGAAATACAAAAACGAGGGCCCAGACCATGAACGTCGTCGCTGGAACGTCGGCCATGACCATCCGCGCTTGCCGTGTATAAAGCGGACTCAACGCACAGATCAGCAGCGAAGCCAGCATCGCACTCCAGTTGGCGCCAAGCTGATAGGACAATGCCGCGACGGCGACCACGCCTGCCATGGCGAGCGCGAACACTATCAGGCGTCCGACAATCAATGAATCACCAAACAATTTGAACGCCGCAGTCAGGAGACTTGGAAAAAACCAGAACTGGTCAAAGAAGAACGTCCGCGTGTCATAGCCGCGATGAAGAAGACGCGCCACGATAAGGTAGACGCCTTCGTCCGTATCGGTATTACGAACAATCAACGTATCGGGGAACAAAAACCACCCCGCCAAAGCGATTATGACCACAACCGTGGAAAGCCTCAGCAATGCGGATCGCATGCACACGACAATGGAATCCGTGATTTTGCGGTCAATCAGATTCTCACTTTCCTTTGCCGTGCGACATGTATTCTAGCTCATTCGCTGCCAACGTGGCGCTCACTCCCGCGCTGCTCCGGCTCGATCCGATGTGCGATCCACTACGGAACGATCCGCGCTTCCCTAAACTCGCCGGGCAACCACTTTCGCAGGAGCTAAAATAAACGCCTACAATGTCGTCACCGGATTCAGGAATTCGTTGAGCCACGTGAACACGCGCAATCCTTCGGCACACCGACGTCGGCGAGGATCGGGCAATGCATCTGACGACGAGCGCCTCAACCGCCAAGGCGCGGACGTCCCTGCCGTGACTTGTTGATTCGGCAGCGCACCGTGGTCGGCTGCAAGCGCTTGTTAGGCCGTCTTCTCGTGGGTCGGGCAGAGAGAGAGCACTAATTGTGACGTAGTATCCGTCCGGATGCCGGAGTGAGAACTCCCTTGTCTGAGTGTTCGGGTTCACGTGGGGCTCCTCTTTGAGATAAGCCGCGGCAGGGCGTCGTGGCAAACGCGACGAAGTTGCTTCGCATTGGGGCCGTTGCTTCAGCGGCTTGTTTGATGATCACGCGTCCCTTGTCACTAGTTCTTCCATCCGGAAAAAACGAATACGTCTTCTTTTTCCTGCGGATCTATTGGTCGACTTTCGTGCAGTCTAATGTTCGCAACTTGAACTGCATGCTGCCTGAGCAGATTTACAATCTGGCTGTGCCAAATACCCAAATACATCCCGAGCTTCCAGCCGCCGCTGTCTTCGGGCTTGAAAGCGGTCGGGACTGTCAGGTCTTTTTCCGCCCGGGGAAACCTTCCCACCAGGAAAACTTTGTGGCCGGCTTTCAATTCGGATTCCATCTGTCCCAGAAGATCCCGGATGGCCTCCGGATTCAGCAGCTCCGATCCCGCTAGGTAGGCTCGGTGCTGTAAGTGATCGCCAAGCGGCGGCACTGACGTCCAAGGCGCCGTGCCTCGATAATATCGCTTAAAGGTCGGGGCATGCGTGAATCTCGTTACAACTACCAGATCATCGGGGCCGGCAGATTTGGCCACAAGGGCCGCGGCCACGTCACAATTCGTTTTTCGCAGTCCGGACACATAATAGGAGCTTGGAATGAGCGCGGCAGCCGTTAATCCTGATCCGACCAAATTAGCAACAGTTAGGCCGACGCTTTTTCGCAGCGTCGTGTAAACAGCCTGGATCGAAAGAGTCCCCACCGCCAGGAGCGGCAGCCGATAGCGGGAACTATGCACGCCTGAGCTCCACAAGAGACTAAAGGTCGTGATGGCACCGACCATTACGACAATTCCCGCAAACAGGAGAGGGTCGCCGGCACCTTTAGAGCGAGCGAACATCTGCCGTCGCAGCGATGGCATCAAGACAACGATTAACCCGACCGCCACCAACAAGACACAGGAAAACATCGCAGCACTTCCGCGGAAGAACGCCGGCGGGAAAATCGACGGCGTTGCATCAGAAGCGGCTTGAAATTCGCGTTGCACCGTCAGCTGTTCGTGAGCATTGCGGATGATTCCCGCGTACGGAAGGAGCGATGCCGCGGCAATCAGGCCAACGGAAAGAATCCCCGCTGCCGGGCAGAACTGCTTTCGACGAAGCGACACGACAATTCCCGCAAGGCAGATCCCGAACAAAATAAGTGAATTCAGATAGAGCGACTGGACGGCGACCAAAGCCGCGATCGCCGCGACTATGGCAGTTCCAAATCGCCATGGCTGGAAGGAAAGGCGCCAAACGAATCCGAAACTCATCACAGTCCCAATCAAACCCAAACCATAAGCCCGGAGGGAATCGCCTTCGGTCAATGTCACGGGAGCAAGCGCAAAGGCCAGTGGCCAGAGCGGCGCCCAGCGTTCTTTGTCAATCATCCGATAACACCGCCAGATCGCGCCAAGCAGCGAAATCCCGATCAAGAAGCCTAAAAAGCGCAAACCAAAATCGCTGTTTCCGAGACCAAGCGCGATCCAGATGCGCAGAAGGCTAACAAAGAGGATCGGAAATGGATCGAGCACAAGGGAATCCAGAAACGCCTTCCAGCTCGGCGCGGTCGCAACCTGGAAACTACTAACCTCGTCGCGCCAAAGTGGACCGGCATTCATCAACACCCGCGCATGCAGCGCGATCAAGAACAAGGTCATCACGATCGCCGCCGCGCATTCGCACCGTGCCAGCGCCGAACGACTGTGAAACACCTTCATGTGAAAAGTGACGAGCTTATGCCTACAGCTTTGCCATTAAAGGGAAAACCTAGCTTTTTGTCTCGATTGGAACTAGAGACCCGATGGTCGCTAAGTGGAACGCGTCTGGCTCCGGATCCGGAATAAGGCGAGGACGTGGCGATAGCCGATGATGGGGAGTTTCAAGAACTTGTACACGCGAGTAGTGCCCGCGACCCGGTTGCGATGCTTGATTGGCACCTCGAGAATGGCAAGGCCCCGGCGATGGACGCGCGCGACGAACTCCCACCAAAATCCTTGGTCCATCTCACCCATTTGCGGACAAATCTCATCGATTACTTTTTTCCGAGCGAGCATGAACGGACAACTGGGGTCATGCACCGGCGCGTCGTAAAAGAGTCGCCACAGGAAATAGAATGTTCGCGAGAAGAATCTACGCCACGCCACATCGGTCCGATGAACCCGCCAACCCAAAATCACGTCCGGCCCGTCGCGGTCCTTCCAAAAATTCCAGAAATCGGCCGGATCGTATTGCCCGTCGGAATCGAGGCAAAGCAGATACGGCGCTGAAAGGGCCTCCATTCCATCCCGAATCGCCCGAGAGTAACCTTTTCGCTCCTTCTTGATGATTAATTTCATGGGCAGCTCGTTCTCCAAGCGAGCGAGAATCTCCTGGACGTTATCAGTGCTGCCATCTTCGCAGACGATAAACCGCATGGAAACCCTAGGCGAGATTTCACTGTAGATTTCCCGCGTCACACGCTCGATGCTATCGGCTTCATTGTGAACGGGTAGAAGAACTTCAAGCTCCGGATCGTGCAGCGTAATCAAGCCACGGATTTTATCTTTTGCACTATGTTTGCCAACGCCGGAGTTGAACCTCCTTGCAGTGATGCAGCGTCGTCGCGCGAAACAGAGATAAGCCGCTGCAGGGCGTCATGGCAAACATGTTGAGGTTGTTTTAAAATGGGGCCGTTCGCTTCATCGATTGGTCAGATCTTGTTGGAGCGCAAGTATCACTATAACGAACAACGTGAGCGACCTCTTCAGTCGAGATAATCGAGTTCCTGCTCCACAACACTCCGAGATATCTAGGGGCCGTGTCTTACGACACTTACGAATGATGTATTAGGATTTATCCCTCCATGAACGATGCGCCAACCACGCCTTGTTCTTTCCAACTCGTAACACCCGATGTCCCGGTCGCGTGGGCGAGCGGGACTCGCAGTAGCAACAAAAAGGGTGTCACGATATCCAGGGATATGTCGGTTGTTTGCACCACAAATCGCGACAATCGGTTGTGATGTCTTTAGCGTAATCACACGCTCAATCTCATCGAGGTCCGACCGTGATAATTGGCGTGCGAGCGGCGATAGATATTCTGGATCTTGGGCAAGCACGGCGCTCCCAACCAGAGCAAGCACGGCGAACATGAAATAAATCCTCACGGCTTTTAATCTAACGAGAAAGAGATAGGCCGCGGCAAGGTTCGATGGCAAACACGCTGAACTTATTTCGCAATGGGGGCCATTGGCTTCATCGTTTGGTTAGATGGTTTCATCGATATGCAAGCTCATGTTTGAACGCCTTTGCCACTGCGGTCAGGAATGACAATATCCCTCATTGCCAGGGGCTGGGCAGGAGCTGAATTTCAGATTGGCCTGATCACTGCCGTCCACAGGGCTATACCCAGGCCAAACATGATGTGATTGAACAGGCTTATGCGAGCCAGATGAGCATCACCCGGCGCATCCCGCCCCAGCCAGCCCATCCCCTGTGATGGGAACATGAGAAACCAGGGAAAGACCGTGGTGGCCGCTCCGTAGAGGATGGCGCTGAGGGCTGTCGGCGTCGCGTGCGCCACAACCAATAGGCCAAGGTAAACAAGGGTCAGCACGATGCCGATCGAATAATGCGCGGCTAATCCCAAGAGTAGTTCTCCTCGCAAGGGCGGCGTCTGCAGGATGTCCGTGTGCCTGAACTTGCCCTGGAAGAGGTAGCCGATCCAGCGTCCGATCAAATCAGGACCGGTTCGGCGCGGCCCCCGGCCCGCGATGCCGAGCCGGAGAGCGATCACGGCCACAACGTCCATGGTAACGGTCGCAAGCATACCCACAATCAGGCCAACAATGAACACACGGCTTTCCATCGTACGGCACCTCCGCCCTTACTGGTTAGGCTGCTGCCCAACGAAAAAGAGATAAGCCACGGAGGGGTCGGTGACAAGGTTGCTGGCGATCATTTTGTTCTGGGGCTTCGCTGCAGCGCATGGTTAGGCCAGGTCATCATTTGAAACACCGTCTCCCTGCTTCGGCAATCGGCTACGGGATAATAACAAGTCTGCAACCAGGTAAGGGTTGCCGTTGCCAAATGGCTTCTACATCGGCGAGCGCAGCTTGCTCAGTATCAAGGCGGAGCTTGCCACTCGCGGCGAGCGCCCAAAGCTGCGGGAAAGTGTCGAAGATGACTTTAGGCGGAATACTGCCGCCGCCGCTCCCATATAGCTCAAGCCCCGAGCTGCGAAGTGCGGCGGCGGAAAGCACGATGGTTGGCGCAGCCATTTCTCCAACCTCAATTAGCCGGGTTCTTGTGGCGTCCGCCTTCAATTCATGGCCAGTTAAAGTATCAAGCAGCACTTCAGTCGGATGACCCCATAAATAATCAATGACAACGTCGAAACGTCTGTAGCTGAGCTCGCGGGTAAATGCTTCGGCCAGTTCTTTATCCGGTCGGTCCAGATGAATGGTTGCGTCGGCGCCCAGATCGTTCAGCGTCTTTAATACTTGCTCGTTTCGGCCAGCGGCAACGACACGCCCGGCTCCAAGGTGCTTGGCTATTTGGACAGCGAGTTTACCAGCCACGCCTGTCGCGCCGAGAATCAGGACCGTCTCGCCATGTTTGAGTTGGGCGCGCCAGACCAGCGGAAGCCATGAAGATAAGGCGGGATTCGGCAGGGCGGCGGCGGTGATGTCATCGACTCCGTCCGGAATGAGCAAACACCAGGTTCGGGACACGACGCTACGCTCGGCGAACATCCCGTAGGGGCGACGACATCCGCCGCAAAATACCCGTGTCCCATCCTCAAGGATGCCAACGCCATCAATACCACACACAACCGGCAATTCAGTATGACTGTCATAGTGCGAACCACTCGCCATCATCTTGTCGATGTTTTTCAGCGACGCGGCTTTTACGCGGACGATCACTTCGCCCTGGCTCGCTTCCGGATCAGGGAACTCCTCAAAGCGAGGTGGTTTTCCAAGCGCACGCAATACGGCAGCCTTCATGGACATCTAATCTTCTTCTTTGCGCTAATAGCGATCAACAGCGGAGCAGCGCGCCAGTAGTGGCCTAACGAAACCAAGATAAGCGAGTCGCTGCCGGAAGCGAGGCTTCGCTTCGCTTTCTACTTTCTCATAGGTGAGCCTGGCGAATCCTGTTTGCACTGCGTGTCGGCATTTTGTGCAGTTTTGCAGCCAAAAATCCGCAGACCGTAGAAGACGATCGTGAATATTTTCACCTCGCGCCTGCGGGCGTACACCTGAAGCTACGCGCGGAGCGACGATCGCTTGCATGGAGATGCACCGGTTGCGGACACGTTAAACACTTTACGCGTCAGGTGCCTTGTGAAGTTGCGGCGCCGTGTGCGAAGTGCGGGTGCGAATTGAAATGACCCGGCTTTGGTTCCATTGGGGACCCCCCTAGAAGTTGATCCCGCCTTGGATAAATGGACCGTTCAGTGCGGTCTTGTCGGTAAAGCCTGCCGTGTTGTAGTCGTACTTTAGGTAACGCCAGCCGACCTGTGTCCAAATACTGCGGGTTAATTGAAACTCGAGCCCGCCTTGCACTTGATAACTCCAGTCGGAGCTGTCCACTGGCGTCTTAACAATCGTCTTCCCTCGCCGGTGGATTTCGAAGGCAGAACCGGAGTTGGCGTCAAATCCGCCTATGTCGCCTTCCGCGTACAGTGACGTGGCTTTCCAGATCTTCACTTTCCCGCGAGACCCGATTGCAGGATCGACCCAATCGATCGAATCCGAGAAGTCCAACCTCCCGGGGATTCCCAATAATTTGCGAAGGATGGCGAGGCGCGCATCGCCGTTATCAAAAATACTCAAATGGCCGTCCAAATACGTGTAGCGCGCGCCGGCGAAAAGGGAAAGCGCGGCCTTCTCGCAGTTGATCAACCGATAACCCACGAATCCTTCAGCAAACGCCGTTATCAGATGGATGTTAGCAGTGGTAAAAAGCAAGCCAGGCAGCGTAACCGAAGCACCTACCTCGTCGTACTCGCCGTCTCCGAAGAATTCCCATCGCTGATAGCGAAGGTCAGCTGATAGAACAATGGGGACATGAGTCAGATGCCTTAGTAATTGATCGAAACTGACGTCTATATTCGTGACAACTCCTTTGACTCCAGTATCGCCAGACACGCCCGACAACCACCCAGGTAGACCGATTCGGATCTCCAACGGCGGAGGTTCACACCAGCTCTTTTCGATGGGCGGTGGTTCTTTTGAATGATCCTTTTCGCCATTGTCGGTCAAAGGTTCCGGTCCAGAGCGCAAATTCGCAACTGTTGCAAAGAAGACGGTTAGGAAAAAACAAGCGAAACGCTTGGGGGGCACATGACCGGCCATGGTCCCTCTCTTAATTGGCTGCCCTTGGATCTGGCAAGCTCATTGTGGCGTGCAGCGTAGTTATCGTGATGTTTCTTGGCGATCCCCTCGCTGATAATAACGAAGCACTCTCCCGCCGCTCAACGAATAAGGACAAAACATATTTCCTCGGTTACCGCGATACCGCGAAAGTTTGTGACGGGTTGAGCCATCAAGAGGCACACACGATCACCTTCGCGCTCGCAAGTCTTGGTGTGATCAAGATCGTTTCAAAAGGCGATGCGGGTCTGAATGGCAGGAAAGCCGCCGAGTTCAGTATCTCTCGCCGCCAAACAAAAATCTAAGTCCAGCACGGTTTCAAAATTCGGCAATTATTGAACCTTCTCAATTACAAGAGTTAAGTTGAGCATTTTGCCGGACGAATCGATTCCGGTCATCGTTCCAGTAATACTTTTTCCGTCACCAGAAAACACCCGACGAGCCGGTTTTTCGATCGGCTAGAAATCTATCACCACGAACCTTCACTTTAGGTTCAATTTTTGGGGAGCGGGTGCGACGGCATCTGTAAAACACCAACCCCGTCCCAAGCTTTTCGCGGGTTCTCCACGAATTCGAAGTTTCGTGGATATTTTTGCTTCAGCTCCGCCCAGAATCGGTCCACCTCGCACTCAGACCCTTCGGGAGCGCGAAGAATATCGTGAAACGCAACATGGCCTCCCGGCGTAACCAGCTCCGACCAGATTTCAAAATCGCGCTTGACCCCAGCGTAGGTGTGATCGCCATCAATGAAGAGAAAATCAATCGTCCGTTGGGCGAGAGTTTCTTCAACCCGTTCGCGAGTTTCCAAGGAATGGCTATCCAGCCGGAGCGGGACGATTTCTACACCCGGCCGATCGATCGCAAATTGACGGAAAAGTTTTTCCTTTGCTTTTGGATAACCGCCGCCGCCGATGCCACCGAACATGTCAATTGAAATGACGAGTTCTATGGCAATCCGACTCCACGCCAGCAACGTGCCCCCTTTCGCGGTCCCGATTTCTAAAATGACGCGGGGACGCTGTTGCGCGACAAACTCCACCAATTGGCAGTATTCGGATTCGACCTGCCAAGCCGAAAGGTCCCGGAACCAGCCCCGCCCGCGATAGGTGCGGGTCAGATCCCACAGTTTCTGCGGGCGAACTTCCTTCGGGAGGAGCCGCTGAAATTCAGCTACGGAGGCGGCGAAATGCCGGGAAGCGAGCAGATTCCGAATCGGCCGGCGGATGCGCGACCTGAGCCTGACCAGTAATAGATTCAAAAAGTCCTCGTTCAAAACTCTTGGCGTGATCGACGTAGTTGACAACGGTCAAGCAGGTTTGAATGGCGCGAAAGCCGCCCAGTTTCAGTATCTCTTGCCCCTAAACGAAAATGGGCCAGAGAAAGACGACGGAGGGTTCGAGTATTAACCGGCATCCCTTCTCGCGCTCGCACGGGGAGTTGGTCGGAGACTTGGGCACGAAATGTGCGAGACTGGGCGTAAATGGGAGATATAGAGTCGAGTGCCCGACGAGTGAACGAAGTGGAGCAGGAACAGCTTATCGAGTTCATCAGGCGATGCGGTGGAACGGTAACCGTGGGGAAATCAGTGAATTTGTTCTCACTCGCGTTCTCACTCGACCGAATTGAGCTGATCTATTTAGCGTAAGTGCGTGATGTGCAATGAAATACTGCCTCGCTAGGACTCGAACCTAGACAAAGAGATCCAGAGTCTCTTGTGCTACCATTACACCACGAGGCAAAGATCGCAGGGACAAGACCTAACGCCGAATTTCATCACTGCGCAAGAAGCCCGAAACCGATCCGCGCGAACTAACCTAGCGTCATCTCCGCGCCTTCGCGCGCACCGTCGACTTCGAGATAACTTTCGCGTTTGGTGGCCAACTTTCGCGCCGTTTGGACCATTTTGTCGATCATTTCGTCGTCGTGCGTGGGGTCGTGATGAAAAAGAATCAGCTTCCGAACGGAGGCGTCGATGGCAAGCGAGATCGCAGTGCTCAGCGATCCGTGGCCCCACCCGACATGGGCCTCGTATTCCTCGTCAGTGTACTGAGTGTCGAGAATAAGGATATCGGAACCCTGCAGGAATTTCACCAACTCGGCCCGATCTTCACGCGCGCGCTTCTGAGTTTGCTCCGGACTCAGCAGATGCGATTTGGCCGAATGCAGCTTGAAGGCCTCATAGGGTTCATGGTCGGGCAGATAAGCGATCGAGCCTTTGCTCGTAAGAACTCGGTAACCGACGCAAACGCCTGGATGGTTCACGAACTTGGAACGCACATGCACATTGCCAATTTTAAAATCCATCGACTCGAGCCTTTGAATCTTGATTTTCCCGGGCAAGTCGTAAAGCGCGATCGGAAAGAACGGCGTCGCCATCTGGCCGTTGAGAATCTCGCGCAGATCGCTGCCAGCTCCATCGTAGCCAAGGATCTGGATCTGATTCTTGTCGTTGTAGGCCGGCACGAAAAACGGGAGGCCCTGAATGTGATCCCAGTGAGCGTGGGTGATAAGCAAACTGAGATTGATTGGGCGCGAGCCGAATTCATTCTCAAGGGCGAGACCGAGTTCTCGAATTCCCGACCCAGCATCTAAAACAATCAGTTCATCGTCGGCTCGAATTTCGACACAACTCGTGTTGCCGCCGTAGCGCACCGTCCCGGGGCCAGGGACCGGAATGGAGCCGCGAACGCCCCAAATCTTCAGGCGCGTGGACAATCCCGATGCCGTCAACATAAGTGGCTTGGAGCGAGTGTCTCACGCAACCGCGCCAAGACAAGAGTTTTTGCCGGAGACACTCCGTCCATTAGATGCTCTTCGTAGAAAAAAACTGCGCCAAATTTCTTCGGGGCGACCTAAGGGAAACAGGAATCTTGAGGAGCCGCAAGAAGAGAAGTAGCGCCTTCGTTACAATAAACTGACACCGAAAGGCGCGGGCCCCTTTTTCCAGCGCAGTTCGGGATGTAAATTGATTTCCTCCGGCGGAACCTCAAAACCAACCGACCGCAACAAATAGGAAACGCCTTCCCGACTTTCCATTGTTTCCTTCAAGCTGCGCGCGAAGAGCTCGACATATTCCTTGTAAGAATCAAGCGCCAGCTTGCCTTCCGCAAAATGTTCAGCCAGCGCTTCGTCATGGTAATCAATCAGATCGAATAACGCCCGTTTCAGATCGAGCCGGACCTTCGGGTCGATCACGATCTTGAAAGGGTTTGCACCGGGATCGGTTTTCACCAAACTTCGCGTTTTTGGGCGGCTTGGCTCACCGCGAACAATTTGAAAATCGTGGCTCTCGTTCATTGTCGATCTTGTAACAAATCAACAGGAGTTTGGCGCGCCAATTTTTTCCCGCCGGCGCTTAAAAGAAAATCGGGATAATCAAGATCGCGACGATGTTCACAACTTTGATCATCGGGTTGATTGCGGGGCCAGCCGTGTCTTTGTACGGATCTCCGACAGTATCGCCGGTTACCGATGCCTGGTGCGCGAACGAGCCTTTGCCGCCAAGATTTCCTTCTTCGATAAATTTTTTAGCATTGTCCCACGCGCCGCCACCGGAAGTCATGGCGATAGCGACGAATAATCCGGTCACGATGGTCCCGACAAGCAAGCCGCCAAGCACGACCGGTCCGAGCAGTTTAATCGTCGCGACCGCAACCACAAAAATGAGCGGCAGAAGCGCAGGAACAATCATTTCGCGCAATGCTGCTTTCGTCACGATATCGACGCATGTGCCGTATTCTGGTGTGTCTTTTCCGGTCAAAATTCCCGGCTTCGCCTGCAATTGGCGGCGCACTTCGCGGACTACCGCGCCCGCAGCTTTGCCCACAGCGTCCATGCTGAACGCTGTGAAAATGAACGGGAGCAATCCGCCAAGAAAGAGACCGATGATGACTTTTGGCTCGGTGAGCGAGAACTGAAACACGAACGGTTCGCCGTTGCGCGTCACGTGTGCTTTCAATTCCTCGACATACGAACCAAATAGAACGAGCGCGGCAAGACCCGCAGATGCGATTGCGTATCCTTTCGTCACTGCCTTCATCGTATTGCCGACCGCATCCAGTTGATCGGTCACCGCGCGAACTTCTTTCGGCAAATGGCTCATCACCGCGACACCGCCAGCGTTGTCCGTGATCGGACCGAAGGAATCGAGCGAGATAATGATTCCTGCCATCGATAACATCGACATCACCGCGATCGCGATTCCGTAGAGACCGGCGAAATGAAAACTAAGCAGGATCGCGATACCGATGAATCCAACCGGCAAAGCAGTGGCGTGCTGACCAACCGCCAACCCGGCAATGATGTTCGTGGCATGGCCGGTCTCAGACGCACGCGCGATTTTCTGGACGGGCGCGTAGCGCATCGAGGTGTAATAATTGGTGATCGCGACGACGACTGCGGTCATGACCAAACCGATAACCGACGCGAAGTAGAGCTGCGTTGGCGTGCGCGTCGCCCCGCCAATTGTTATTCCAGTCGAAAATAAATAATGCGTCGCCGGCCAGAAAAGAATCGCCGAAACAACCGCACTCGCCAAGACACCACCCATCAAAACTGCGGCAGGTTTGCCATTTGCGACATTTACAAACAGCACGCCGCAAATCGCGCCGAGCACCGAAATGCCGCCAAGCACGAACGGATAAACAATCGCTGCTGGATTTCCAACGAGCGTAAGTGCGCCAACCAAAATCGCGCCGATCAAACTCACGGCGTAGGTTTCAAAAACGTCCGCCGCCATACCGGCGCAATCACCGACATTATCGCCGACATTGTCGGCAATCGTGGCCGGATTGCGGGGATCGTCTTCTTCGAAGCCCTGCTCGATTTTGCCGACCAAGTCCGCGCCGACGTCCGCTGCTTTGGTGTAAATCCCGCCGCCCAATCGTGCGAAGACGCTGATCAAACTCGCACCCAGCGCGAGGCCGACCAGACTGCGGATGGCCATGTCATGGCCGACCATCTTGTTGGCAACCGTGTAAAAGATGGACACCGACAGGAGCGCGAGACCAACCACGAGCAAACCAGTGACCGCGCCGCCATTGAAAGCCATTCGCAGAGCACAGGTGATTGAACTCGTCGCCGCTTGAGTCGTGCGCACATTTGCAATGACGGCGATGCGCATGCCGATGAAGCCGGCCGAAAGCGAGCAGAACGCGCCAATGACGAAGCCGATCGCAGTTGGATGATCTTTAAAAATAAAAAGCAGAATAAAAATGATGATTGCGATCGCGCTGATGGTGATGACCTGCCGATTCAAGTAGGCTTTCGCGCCTTCCTGAACCGCCGCGGAAATCTGACGCATCCGCTCATTGCCGGCCGAGGCCTGGATAACGATGGCGATAAGGAGAAAGGCGAAGACAAGTCCGACGGCGGCGCACAACATCGACAACGGCACCCCAGAATCGAGCAGGTTAAGAGCAAGAAAAGGCATGGCTTTAGCGGGGTAAAGCGCACGACTTTATTAAGATTTACGGTGCTGGCAAAGGCTATTTGCCGCAATCAGAAGAGTCTCTGCGCGTGTGTGTTGCGTTAGCAAAAACCGGCTCACGCACTGCAAATGCGCTACAATGCCAAGAACATTTCCAGCCGCTTGAGGAAAGGGCGCTGCAGTGCGGTGAAACGTCCGCGGCGTTTTATCTGAAAATTTGGTGAACTGCGACCCCATTTAGATTGGCTAGTGGTGCGGTTTTCGCGATCTTTGCCACCACCGAATTCCCCCCCGATTCACGGACTCAACGCTGCAACGCGTCGAGATCGGAGTGGGACAATTCCTGCGCTTTGCTGAGGTTGCATGCGTGAAAACGAAACCGCGAACGGAACATCTTTTTTTTCAAATCCAAATGAAAATTTGGTGCCAAACGCGCGAGCACCTCGAAGCCGCTGTGATCGTGAAATTCGCCAACAATCCATTGGCAGTGATCCAAAATCGCATCGGGCAAGGCTGAAAAAACATCGGCTTCGGCACCCTCGCAGTCGATCTTGATCAGGTCGACCCGCGCGATCCCGATTTCGCGCAAAGCGTCATCTAATCGTCGGATCTCGCACTCTACGGGAGTGGCAGGGTGGCCACGATCCTTGAAGTAGCCACGCGTGTTAAACGCGCCGAAATTTACCTTATCAGCGCGGACAGCAATGCGTTGATGAGCCGCTCCGAGGCCATAGTTGAAAATCGTAACACCAGGCAGATGCGCCACATTTTGTTGCAATATGCGAAACGTGTCGGGGTGAGGTTCAAACCCGAAAATGCTGGCTTGTGGGAACTGGCGATGAAAATAAATAATGGAAGCGCCGATGTTGCTGCCGATGTCGAGAATGATTTTCGGTCTGAGGGCAGCGGGCACATAATACTCTGCTTTCTTGCCGCTTCTGAGGAGAACTTGATACAAAACAAATGGATCGGCGGTACCTGAGCGATAAAAAATGTCTCGGCCGGACCAACGCAAGCGGGCCAGCAATGGGGGCTGAAATTGGCGCACCATGTCAGCAGTGAAGCGTAACGAGCGGGAGCGCACCAAGATCTTAATCATGCTGCGGAAACCAACAGCCGACACAAACTAAGATTACCTGGATTTGGCACAATGAAACATGCCAATTAGTTACGGGTCAGAGTGCGAAGAACGTTTTTAGCCGCTTGAGGAAGATGGCGGTGTATTCACCTTGCTTGGCGGCCTGATCAGCGCTGGGTGCCGCAGCGTCCTTGAGAATCCCCTCGGTTTCCAGTCTACGCTTAGCCAGTAGTTTGCTTAGGTGTCGCAAACAATCCGGCGATTCGCGAATGACTTCGCCCATGACCTCCTTGCCAATCTCCATGACGTAGCAATCACCTTCTGCCGTTACGGTTGCGCTTCGTTTCTCGCCGGTTAAGAGCGACATTTCGCCAAAGCAATCACCTGAGCGCAAAGTCGCCACCGGAATTGTCGATCCATTCTTTGCAATTGAGACCTGCGCGTCGCCGCGCAAGAGGATAAACATCGAATCGCCCTCCGCGCCTTCCTCAATCACGGGTTCGCCGCGCCCGAAATGACTGAGCTCGGATTGCTTGACCAGATTTTCGATCTGATCGTCGGACAAACATTCGAAAAGCGGCTCGCCGCGCAAAATTGCGCGTGCTTCTTCGTGACCTTCCGGCGCTGGCCGCGGCGCGCGCCGTTCGAGATGCAATGTCCGAATCGGATACGGAATATTTATCCGCTGACGTTTCAGTTCGTACCAAACATTCGTGCGAACTGCGTCGTTGATCTCGTTAATGCGGGCGTGGTTGCCCATGTAAAACTTGATTTCATAGGTGACGGCATGTTCGGCGAAATCGACCAGGAAAACCTTCACCGGCGGATTCGGCAAAACCCCTCGCGCGCTAGAAGCTGCCCGTCCGAGCGCGTCTTTCACCCGGTTCGGCGGTATGTTGTAATCGACGCCGACGCGGATTCGCATCGCGTGGACCTGGGTTGGATAATGCAGGTTAACGATCGTGCTCTTGACGATTTCGTTGTTCGGAATGTCGAGATAAATGGTGTCGTTTGTGCATAGCCGCGTAGAACGCCAGTTGATCTCCCTGACTTCACCGTACGTATCCCCGACTTTTAACCAGTCCCCGACTTTGTAGGGCCGGTTTATTTGCAGCGACATTCCGGCGATAATGCCGCCGAAAAAATTTTGTCCGGCAAAACCGAGAATGATCGCGACGACACCGGAACCCGCCAGCACTCCTCTCAACTCGCGCTCGGCGTGATAACCGAAACTTAGGACACATAGTAACGCGACCAGGAAAATTAATCCGCCAACGACCTCGCGGAGGAAATGCGGAATCGGCGTTTGCTTGCGCTTCTCGAAATACCAGTCCCAGACGTAACGGTTGACCAGCGCAACGACAAGCGCAGTGCTCAACAGAATCGCTGCCGCGCCAACGTGATTGCGCCAGTCGGCATTGACGCCGTAAACCGCTAGCGCTGCGTAAAACGCAAGTGTCAGACAAAAAAGCTGGTAAAGCGTTCCGACCTGAACGCCAGCGCCCCGTTTCAAAAGCCGCCCAAAGCTCAACGCGACGAAAAATGTTCCAATAAAAGCACCGACGGTGAGCGCGGCTCGCTGCGTGTCGAACAAAGTGGCGAACATCAGCTAATCGTTCCGAATAATACTCCCCCAACCCGATGCCGACAAGGGCTGTCGCGGCCGTTGCCTTGGCCGCTAATCGCGCGACTTCTTCTTCAGCTCATCGATGCGCCGAATGATGTCGCTCAAGAGCAACTCGTTCTTGAGATTCACCTGGTAATCCAAATTTGCCCGTAGGCGATCTTTATGTGCCTGCCGGTTCTGGGACATCATGATGATTGGCGCCTGGAGCGCGGCGAGCATGTTTAGCGCCGTGCTGAGCATCATATATGGGTACACATCGAACGCGCGGCTAACAAAGAGCCAGCTGTTTACCGCAATCCATATGAGAAGAAATACAAGGAAGGAGATGATAAACTTCCAACTGCCGCCGAATTCCGCGATCCGGTCAGCAGCTCGGTCGGCCAGGGTGAGTCGCGCCTCCTCCTCCTGATTCACGTTGCGCGAAACGCGGTGTCGCAAGAGCTCGTCCGTACGCCGCAACCGATTTGTCAGGGCCGTAAGCAATTCCAGCGTCACGCGCGGATCGTTTTTCATGAACCACAAGAAATCCTCGCGCGTTAGTTTGGCCAGCCGCGCATTTTCCGTCGCGGTCGCAGTTGCTGATCTTCCCTGGCCATCAAGCATGGCCATGTCACCAAAAAAGTCTCCCGGCCCAAGCTCAGCCAATGTCACGACAGCGCCGTCGGCGTCCGTGATGCTGATCCGCACCTTGCCAAGGTCGATCAAATACATCGCGTCGCCGGGATCGCCGGTACGGAAAATCGTCGCTGAGCGCGGATAATCGTGAATGGTCAGGTATTCGCCCAGCTCTGCAGTCGCCTTCGAATCAAGTGATGAGAACAGCGGCACCGAACGTAAAGTCGCGACGTCCATGTTTTGTTAGGCTCTCGAGCGGGCGATTATACACCTGCGAAAGGACTTAATGGAAGCCGCGCGTTTTAGAACTGTAGTAGCAGGCGTTCCTGCCACGCTGCAGTCAGACGAAGCGGACGACCGCTGAAACCGTTCGATCACAACTTCGGCGGCGAAATAACGAGCCAAGCCCAGCCCGCAAGAAGACATAAACCGCCAAGCGGCGTGATCGCGCCCAAGCCATGCTCACCCGTCAGTCCCATTGCGTATAGACTTCCGCTGAAAATAACGATCCCCGCAAACAGCAACCACCACGCGCCGCGGTTCGCCGCTCCAAAAAGCGCCAGCACAAAGAGCGCGAGCGCATGAATCAAATGGTAAAGCACCGCCTTGTTCCAAACATTGACGAGGTTCTGCGCTTCAAGCGTTGGCTTCAGCCAGTGCGCACCAAACGCGCCCAGCGCCACCGCCAGAAAACAAAATGCCGCAGCGATTCGGAGCATTACAGGGGAAAGTGCATGTCGACCTTAATCGACGATTTCGAGGCCCATTTGGCGGGCGGTACCTTCGATGATGCGGAAAGCTGCTTCGTCATCGCGCGCGTTCAGGTCTTTGCGCTTCGTGTTCACGATGTCCATGACCTGTTTGCGCGTTACCTTGCCGACCTTTTCTTTGTTCGGCTCTTTCGAACCGGCGGCGATGTTAGCCGCTTTCTTCAATAGGACCGCTGCTGGCGGACTCTTGGTGATGAAAGTAAAAGACTTGTCTTTGTAAACCGTGATCACGACCGGGAGAATGTCGCCGGCTTGTTTCTGAGTCGCGGCGTTAAAATCCTTGCAGAAGGCCATAATGTTGATCCCGCGCGGTCCAAGGGCGGTGCCGACCGGCGGCGCGGGGTTCGCCTGCCCGGCTGGAATCTGCAATTTAATCTGAGCAATAACTTCTTTTGCCATGTGATTCAGACAGAATGAGCAGAATTTACACAATCGGTTTCCCGTAATTCCTCAATCATTCTGATCATTTTGTTAATTCTGTCGGAGACTCTTATCCCCTTTCAACTTGCCAGTATTCGAGCTCAACCGGCGTCGCGCGTCCGAAAATAGTCACCGATACGCGAAGTTTGCCGCGCTCCGGATCAATTTCTTCGACAACGCCGTTTTGGTTTTGGAACGGGCCGTCCGCGACCTTGACTGTTTCTCCGACTTCGAAACTGACTTTCGGCTTCACCTTCTCTTCGCGCTCTTTCATTTGCGCGAGCATCGATTCGACTTCCGATTGGCGCATCGGGATCGGTTTGTCCTTCGTTCCGGCAAAACCGATCACGCCCGGCGTTTCCCGAATGAAATACCAGGTCCGCCCAACGAGCTGATTGTTCTCGTCGAGCAAATGCATATTCACGATCAAGTAGCCGGGAAAAAACTTACGCGTGGTCTCGCTTTTCTTGCCCTTTTTGATTTCCGAAACGCGCTCGGTAGGGACGAGCACTTCGTAAATCAAATCGCTCATCTCCTCAGTCTTGACGCGTTTCTCGATGTTCTCCTTAACCTTGTTCTCCTGGCCGGAGAGCACGTGCACCACGTACCATTGATCTTTGCCTGCGAGTGTCTGAGCCATAATCACATCCGAGCCGGACCGGCGGCAGTAGTCACAATCACGCGCCAAGCCACGCCATCGGTCAATTCAGTTCTAAATATTCTTAACATGCTCAGTGTAACCGAGTAAAATAATGAACCGCATTCACCAGAACGAAGTCGAACAGCGCGACATAACCGCCGAGCAATAACATCGCGATCACGACGACGAGCGTCGAATCAGTCAGTTCCTTGTATTTGCGGAACCCTTTTTCTTTCGGGTCCCACGGCCAGGAAGCTTTCTGAAGCTCGACCTTCACTTCGTTGAAAAAGTTTTTTGTTTTTGAAATCATCAATCGCACGAGAAGGAGCGAGAGTTGCCAATCGCCGAAACTTCATCCTTCATAATGCATCGTTTATTCTTCCAAAACCACGCCAGGAGGGACTCGAACCCCCAACAGGCGGTTTTGGAGACCGCTACTCTACCAATTGAGTTACTGGCGTAGATTCCAATTCCGAAAATTCGGAATTCGAATTTAGTCCAAAATTTCGCTTACGCGACCCGCGCCGACAGTCTTGCCGCCTTCGCGAATAGCGAACCGGATCGTCTTCTCCATGGCGATCGGCGTAATCAACTCCACCTCAATGGAGATGTTATCGCCCGGCATCACCATTTCGACGCCTTCGGGCAATTTCACTGTGCCAGTAACATCAGTCGTGCGGAAATAAAATTGCGGTCGGTAATTCGAAAAGAACGGCGTGTGACGGCCACCCTCCTCCTTGCTCAGCACGTAAACCTCCGCCTTGAATTTCTTGTGCGGCGTAATCGAGCCGGGCTTGGCGATAACCTGACCGCGCTCGACGTCTTCTTTCTTCACGCCGCGGAGCAGCACACCGACGTTATCGCCTGCGCGCGCTTCATCGAGAAGCTTGCGGAACATTTCGATATCGGTCGCGACAGTTTTGGTAGTTGGCTTGATTCCGACGACCTCGACGTCCTCCATTTTTTTGAGGACACCGCGCTCGACACGACCAGTCGCGACAGTGCCGCGACCTTCAATGTTAAACACGTCTTCGATCGGCATCAGGAACGGCTGATCGATCGGCCGCTCCGGAACCGGAATGTAATCATCAATCGCGGCGACAAGCGCGAGAACTTGCTTCTCCGCTTCGGCATCGCCGTTCAGTGCCTTGAGCGCGCTGCCTTTGACAATAGGGATCTTGTCGCCCGGAAATTCGTATTGCGTGAGCAGGTCGCGCACTTCCATCTCAACGAGATCGAGAAGCTCGGGATCATCTACCATGTCGACCTTGTTCAGGAAGACCACGATCGACGGCACTCCGACCTGACGCGCAAGCAGAATGTGCTCACGGGTCTGCGGCATCGGACCATCGGCTGCGCTCACCACGAGGATCGCGCCGTCCATTTGGGCCGCGCCGGTAATCATGTTCTTCACATAGTCAGCGTGACCAGGGCAATCGACGTGCGCGTAATGGCGCTTGTCGCTGGAATATTCCACATGCGCGGTGTTGATAGTAATTCCCCGCTCTTTTTCTTCTGGCGCATTGTCGATCGAATCGTAAGCACGCACTTCGGCCATGCCCTTCTTCGCCAGCACGCTGGTGATGGCCGCTGTGAGCGTAGTCTTTCCGTGGTCAACGTGACCGATCGTGCCGACGTTCAGGTGCGGCTTGTCGCGTTTAAATGCTTCCTTTGCCATATCAATATCTCCTATCTGACTGAAACTTCGTCTTTTAAAAACTGTCGCCCCTGTCATCGGCTTAAACTGGAGCCCATGACCGGGATTGAACCGGTGACCTCGTCCTTACCAAGGACGTGCTCTACCAACTGAGCTACATGGGCCGGTTTGCCTCCCGCGTGTAGAACTAAAAGTCCCAAAGCCGCGTCAAATCGCAACGACCATGGGACCGCCTCGTTCTCGCAAAAAGCGTCCGAAACGGTAGTCGCGCGGGCTGTGGTGTCAAAGCAATTTTGTGAGCCTAGGCGCTTCGCTCCGCGAGCCAAACTAACAGGGAAAACCGGGCCCCCGAACCGAGCCGATTCCGCCTCAGCGAATCCTCATGCTGCTGGTTGGTGGCTTCTCCGGTTTGCCTCGAGTCATCATCCGCACCACCACGGCGATGATCACGAGCACAACGGCCGCGAAGAAAATCTTGGCCGGCGTGAAAAAGGTTGTTCCCGGCGTCGGTGTCGGAGTTGCAGGCGGCGCATTTTTCGCCGCCAGACGACCCTGGGCGTACTTCAGGCGCTCACCGGTTTCCTGGTCGTTGGGATCGATTTTCAACGCTTGCTGGTAATCGGCGATCGCCTTCTCGTACTGCTCCATCAAAGCATATGTGTAACCGCGCCGCGCGTATTCCGGTTGGTAGCTTGGATTCTTTTCGATCGCAGCGTTGTAATCGGCAATCGCGAAATCGAAATTATTCAGATTCCGGTAGGCCAGCGCCCGCTGATCGTAATTTTGAGTGTCGTTCGGGTTCTTTTGAATGGCGGTGGAAAAATCAGCTACCGCTTTGTCCCATTGCTTCAATCCGATATAGGCAAATCCGCGAAATTTATACGCGAGCGCTTCATCGCCCTTTAGCTCGAGCGCTTTGTTCAGATCGTTGATTGCGGCGTCGTACTGGATTTGCGCAAGTTCAGTTTGAGCGCGTTCCAGGTATCCGATCGGATCTTTCGGCGCAAGCTCAATCATTTTGGAAAAATCGGCGACTGAGGAGTCGAATCTCGCCGCCGAGGCAGGCCCATCACCCGCCGCTGCCGCCGCTCTGCCCGCCGCCCGATATGCCGTTCCCCGATCACGATAAGCGCTTGGCTCGCCGGACGCCGCTTCTACTTCCTTGTTGAACTCTTCGATCGCCTTGTCGAATTGCTTCGCGTCGGCGAACTCGATGCCTTTTCGGCGGTGTTCCTCTGTCTCTCCACCGCCGCCGTGCTTCTTCGCGTTAATTGCCGGCGCCGCCAAAATCAAAGCCGACGATAAAATCGACAAACTTAGAATTGTTCGAGTCTTCATGTGTCTCTCCTCGTTCTAATTGTTGAGCTATTGAAGCCGCGCAAGCCAGCAAATTAAACTGCGAATTTGCCGCGCCATGTCACAATCAGCAGCCATGCAACGGTGGAACGAACAACTTACCAAGGGATACGCGGCCATCTTCTCCACCGTGGTCATTTGGTCGCTGCCGTCGCTTTTTCAGTATTACCTCAATCGCTTTTACGATCCGTGGTCGCAGAATTTTTATCGTTATCTCGTCGCCTGCCTCGCGATCATTCCGTTTGTCCTATTCCAATTTCGAAGCGAACCAAGGATCGACATCCGTGCAGTCGCCCTTTGCCTGGTCCCGTGTCTGCCCAATGTTGTGCATCAAATCACGCAGGTCGTTGCGCTTTTTTACGTCGGCCCCGGCGTCTATGCCATCTTTGGCCGAACGTCAGTAATCTTCACCGCGCTCCTTGCCCTCGCATTTTTTCCAGAGGAACGCTACCTCATCCGTCAATGGCAGTTTCAACTCGGAACTTTGTTCGGCTTGCTGGGTGCATTCGGTGTGATTTGGTTTCAGTCCGGCGGCGAAGATCGACACGTTGCCTGGCACGGCCTGGCCATTTCATTTGTCGCAACATTCTGCTGGTCGCTTTATGGTGTTCTGGTTAAACGTCCGTCCGCCCGCCTCGGCTCCATTCGCAGCTTCGGCGTGATTAGTGTCGTGACTTCGACCCTCCTTCTTCCGTTGACGCTCGCTTTCGGAAAAATCGGAACCCCGTTTGACGTCACCGCGCATGTGAACGTGATCCTCATTATTTCGGCCGTCGTCTGCATCACGCTCGCGCACGTTTTGTATTACGTCGCCATTCACGAAATCGGCGTCGCGCTCGCGCAGGCACTGCAACTTCTCTGCCCCTTGGGAGCACTCGGGCTTTCAGCAATCATCTTTCACGAGCGCCTGACCTTCGCGCAACTCATTAGCGCCGCTATTCTGCTCGTGGGCGCATTCCTCGCCATGCGCACCAAGTCCACCGCTGTCACCGAAACCGCAGAAAATATCTAGCTAACTAACGCGCTCGACTCTTAACTGCCACTGCACCGAATGAATCTAAAAGCCTACCTCAAATCGCGGCAGAGGATCATCGACCGGGCGCTAGATGGTTATCTGCCGAAGGAAAACATCCGGCCGGCAACCATTCACCAGGCGATGCGTTACAGCTTGTTTGCTGGGGGCAAGCGTTTGCGACCGATTCTTTGTCTCGCGGCAGCGGGAGCCTGCCGCGGCAAGGTCGATAATGCACTCCCGCTCGCGTGTGCGATGGAATGCATCCATACCTATTCACTCGTCCACGACGACCTTCCCAGCATGGACAACGACGATCTCCGTCGTGGTCGTCCTACATGTCACAAAGTTTTCGGCGAGGGCCTCGCGGTTCTAGCCGGTGACGCGCTGCTGACAATCGCGTTCGAAATCGTTTCGCGCGCGAAACCGACTTCGCGCTACGACATGGCGATGTTATTGGGCGAAGTCGCAGTCGCGGCCGGCAGCAAAAAGCTCATTGCCGGACAAGTCGCCGATCTCGAAGGCGAGGGAAAACAGATCGATATGGCCGGGTTGCGTTACATTCATGAACATAAAACCGCGGCAATCCTGACAACTTCGGTGCGGCTCGGCGCGATGAGTGCGAATGCGAACTTGAGGCAACTCAACGCGATGACAAAGTTCGGGCGTGCGCTCGGCCTCGCTTTTCAAGTGATCGACGACATTCTGGATGTGACCCAAACCAGCGAGAAACTCGGCAAGAGCGCTGGCAAAGACGTTGCCGCGCAAAAAGCGACCTATCCATCGATCATCGGTTTGGAAAAATCGCGCGCCGAGGCAAAGCGTCTTACGAAACAAGCGCACGAATCCTTAATCATATTCGGCAAAACAGCGGACCCGCTTCACACGCTTGCCAATTACCTGCTCGAACGCGAATATTAAACCGCGACCGCAAGATTTGGATCGATCTCTTCGATCACACTCGAAGTCACATCGCTCTGAAGTTTCAACATCGCAGCGAATGCGATCATGGCGGCGTTGTCAGTGCACAGCCACGGTTCGGCAGTTTTCAACTCGAGACCGTGTCGTTTGCAGGCGTCGGCTATCTTTTTTCGCAACTCACGATTACAACTCACGCCACCGCTGACCGTGACAAGATCGACGTCGTGCTTCTTCGCAGCAGCAATTGGTTTTCGAACGAGGACATCGACAATCGCGGCTTGGACCGAGGCGCAAACATCAGCGAGATAATCACCCCGCAACGCCGGCAGAAGATAACGCACGGCCGTTTTCAAACCGCTAAAGCTGAAATTTTCCGAATCCGGAATGCTGCGCGGCAAATCGAAACGGTTCGGATCGCCTTTCACCGCATGCTTCTCGATTACGGGGCCGCCGGGATAACCGAGTCCTAACAACTTCGCGATCTTGTCGAACGCTTCACCGGCAGCATCATCAACCGTGCGACCGATCATTTGGTAATCGCCGCCGCCGCGAACGAACACCGTCACTGTATGGCCGCCACTGGCGACGAGTGAAACATTTGGTTTGATTTCCGTTTCGCCAAAGAATGGCGAGAGCAAATGACCTTCGAGATGATTGATCGCGAGATACGGCTTGCCGAAACCGATTGCGAGTCCTTTCGCGATCGAAGCGCCGATCATGAGCGAACTCGCAAGACCGGGTCCGCTCGTAGCGGCAAACGCGTCGACCTGTGAGATGTCGGTCTTCGCTCTGCGCAGTGCGCTCTCCAGCAGACGTGGCGCATGTACGAGATGATTGCGCGACGCAACTTCAGGCACGACGCCGCCGAATCTTTCGTGCTCAGCAATTTGCGACGCGACTTCGCTCGCTAGGAGCTCCGAGCCGCGCAAGAGCGCGATCGCCGTTTCGTCGCAGGAAGTTTCAAGAGCGAGAATAGTCTTGGATTTCACCACACAGAGTTCGCAGAAGCGCGGAGGAAAGCTAAATCAAAATTAAATCGCTGCGACCACCGCGTCCTCGACGATGAGACAACCCTTATTTCTTAATGGGCTCGCCTCTGGGCGCGTTTTGCTGGGCGTAGATCATTACACCCTTCAGCGCATCGATCGCGCGCAGCATCTGCGGATCCATGACCCTGATAAAGTTCTTGTCCTCTTCCGGCCGGATCGTGTCGCTGCTGCTGCGCGCGACGAAGAGCTGGCGTTCCTGCTCGACGCTCATCGGCACCCTAATGTTCGGCGTTACGCCGTTCCCATGAATCACTTGCTTGCTCGGCGTGTAATATTTCGCGGTTGTAAAACGCAAGGCCGACCCGTCCGGAAGCTGCATCACATTTTGGACGGAACCTTTCCCAAAAGTCGTCTCACCAACAACTATCGCGCGATGCAGATCCTTCAGTGCGCCACAAACAATTTCCGCGCCGCTCGCGCTTCCTTCATTCACCAAAACGGCCATTGGAAAATGCGGTCGATCCTTCGCCAGGCCGGACGTCGAGTAATCGCGCTGCTGAGACGCAACCCGCCCTTGCGTCGAGACCACTTTCGTACTCGGCGACAAAAATTGCCCGCAGACATCGACGGCACTGCTGAGCAAACCGCCGGGATTGTTTCGAAGATCGAGAATCAGCGCCTGCATCCCCTGCTTTTGCAAGTCATCGAGCGCCTTCGAAAGTTCATCCGCCGTCGGTTCGTTAAACTGAATCAAACGCACGTATGCAATCTTGAACGAGCCGGTCAGCTCGGGATCGAGCAAGCGCGCGCCTTTCACGCTTTGCACTTTGATCTCGGCGCGCTCGAGCGAATAATCCTTCACTTCCTTCGTCGAAGGCCGAATCAGGGTCATCGAAATTTTCTGGCCGGGCGCGCCGCGTAAATGATTGATCACGTCCTGAAGGTCCATTCGCTCTGTCGAAGCGCCGTTAATTTTTAAGATCTGATCTCCCGAAAGAATGCCGGCTCTCGCTGCTGGCGTGTCTTCCATCGGAGTCACAACCGTTGGCAGACCGTTCTTGATCGCGACTTCGATGCCCAGTCCGTTGAACCGGCTCCGTGTGTCTTCTTGCATGTCGCGAAAATCGTTTTGATCCATGAATTGACTGTGCGGATCTAGCGAGCCGAGCATGCCTTTGAGCGCCGCGGTGATCAGATCGTGGTAACTGGTCTTATTTCCATCGACATAATCCTGGCGAATTAACTGCACAGCCTTCGCAAAAATCGCGATCTGGTTGTAGCCGCTGTCGTCGTCCTGATCAGCGGCACACAAGCTGTAAAAGCCGGTGCTGAAAAGCGAACCGAGAACTAACAAACCAAATGATCTGATAAGGAAATGGCGCTTCATCTTGGGTTGATGCTGGAAACGTCGGACATTCGCTCATCCAAAATTTTTGGCAACGTGTAAGGCGTCGTCTAAAGTTGCGCCGCCGTGTCAATCCTTCGTTTGAAGCAATTTTTGGGCGCGTTTATTGCAGCGGCAATTTGTTTGCCGTTGGCCAGCGTTTTTGCCCTCCAAACACAAGACCAGGAATATGAGGCGGTCGCCGAGGAATTTATCAAAGGTTACTTCGCTGCGCGACCGCTTCTCGGCACCTCGATAGGAATGCACGAGTACGACGGTAGGATTAGCGATTACAGCCGGCTCGCGCTTGACGCCGAGCTTTCCCGGTTGAAACGATTCGAGGACCGGCTCCAGAAATTCGAGCTAGGTAAACTCAGCCGGCGGCAATCGATCGATCTGCGAATTCTGCAGGCCGCGATTCACAAAGAAATCTTCCAACGAGAAGCGATGTCGATCTACGAGCGCGATCCGATGGTGTACGCGCGCGCCGCTGACGTGAACATTTACATCAAGCGCAATTTCGCGCCGTTGGAGGACCGCGTGCACAGCATTGTCGCGATCGAATCGCAGGTGCCCAACATTCTCATTGCGGCCCGGACGAACCTCGATCCGGTTTTGCCGAAGCCGTATGTCGAACTCGCGATTCAAATCGCCAAAGCTTCCGCTGACTTTCTGCGCAAGAACCTGGTCGAAGCTGTCGCCGATCTGAAAGATGACCGAATTCGGACTGAATTTCGCGAAGCCAATCGGAAAGCGGCGGCAGCGCTGGCCGATTATGCGGGGTGGCTGGAGCGCGACAAGCTACCGAAAGCCACAGCCGATTTCGCGCTCGGTGAAGAAAAGTTCGCGCGCATGCTGAAGGAGACGGAACTTGTCGATCTTCCGCCCGAGAAAGTTCTCGAGATCGGATTGGAGCAGTTGGCCAAAGAACAGAAAGCGTTCACCGAGGCCGCCCGACGAATCGATGCCAGCAAAACTCCGGCCGAAGTCTTCAAACAAGTGCAGAGCGAACATCCGACGCCGGAAAGTTTGCTCGCCGACATCAATAAAGATCTCGAATCAATTCGAAAGTTTGTTGTGACCCGGAAGCTGGTGACGATCCCATCGGAGATTCGCGCCCGCGTCAAAGAAATGCCGCTATATCGACGTGCCACATCTTTTGCGTCGATGGATACGCCCGGCGCGTTCGAGAAACGTGCCACCGATGCTTACTATTATGTCACACCACCCGAAGACCAATGGCCGCCGGAACAAAAGGACCAATGGCTGACGGCGTTCAACTTCTACACTGCCGACGTTGTCTCGATTCATGAGGTTTATCCCGGACACTACGTCCAGTTCCTCCGCCTAAACGCGTCGCCTGCGAGCAAAGTCGAGAAGATTTTTGGGAGCTACGCCTTCATCGAAGGTTGGGCGCATTACTGCGAAAAAGTCATGATCGACGAAGGCTATGGCACCGTCGCGAACCCAAACGAAGCGGACGAGAAGCGCGCCACGAAATATCGGCTCGCGCAAGCGGATGAAGCGCTGCTGCGATTATGCCGTCTCTGCGTCGCAATCAAAATGCACACACAGAAGATGACAGTCGACGAAGCGACCAAGTTCTTCGAGGAGAATTGTTACTACGAAGAAAAACCGGCGCGTGCAGAAGCAATGCGCGGCACTTTCGATCCCGGTTATCTCAATTACACACTCGGAAAATTGGAGATCCTGAAACTACGTGACGATTATATGGCTCAGGAAGGCCGGAATTTCGGAGCGCAAAAATTTCACAACGAGCTGCTCAACCACGGGATGCCGCCGATTCGATTGCTGCGCGAGCTAATGCTGAAGGATAAGTCGAAATGGGACGACGTGCTCTGATACTCGTCACTCCAAGCCAGGCAACGAAGGCGGCTGCGCCGGCTCAGTTTTCGGTGGTTGCTCAATTTGCGTGAGCTTGGCGTCGAGTTTGGTGATTGTCTTCTCGGTTTCGGAGTAACTCCCGCTCGCGTTCGCGAGATGGCGGCCGAGAATGCGGAAGCTCTCCTGTATTTTCGCGAAATCACCGCGCAGCCGCGACAGTTCTCCCAAAATCTCCTGGGCGCGTTCTTCGACTTTCATCCCGCGTAGGCCCAGCAAAATTGTCTGCACGTAGGCGTAAAAACTGTTCGGCGAGACGGGAATCACGCGCTTGGCCAGGGCGTAACTGAAGAGTTGGCGGTCCTCCGCCACATCTTCTTTGATGATGGTCTCGTAATAGACGTTTTCGGCCGGCACGTACATCAGCGCAAAATCGTACGTCCCTTCGTCCGGTAAAATGTATTTGGTCGCGATTGCATCGACATGCCTTTTGACATCGCGCAAAAATTGTTTGCGAGCGGCCACGCGCTCCGCCTCGCCCGCGGCTTCCACCACCCGCTTGAAATTCTCGTAGGGAAACTTAGCGTCGGCTGGAACCAATCTCTGCCCGATTCGAATCACCGCATCGACTGCGTCGCCACTCTTAAACCGATACGGCATCGTGTAGTGCTCGTGTGGCAGAATCTGGGCTAGCAAATCACCCAGAAATAACTCGCCCATTCCACCACGCAGCTTTGGCGCGCGCATGATGTGAACCAGCTCCTGCGCGGCGCGCCCAACTTCATGGATCTGGCCAACTTTTTCTCGTAAATCGCCCACCACTTCCGCCGCCTTGTCCAGACGCGTGTTCATCGACGCGGTCGATTGCTGAAGATTCTGAGTCACCGCTTGTCCGAAAATGTCCAAGCGCTGTTGAAGCGCGTTCAATTGTTGCTGCAACATCATTGCGTCGTGACTCGACTGATTCGCGCGCGCGCGTTCGCGGATTAAGACAAAGAGGACGGCGATGACACCGAGCAACGTGATCCCGACGAGAAGATAAAGCAGCTGGCTCACTAACGCTGATTAAGCGATGACGCGCGGATTTCAAGCGGTTGGAGGGCGTCACGCTGTCGGCGCCTATCATTCTTGGGACACGGCGGCGCGCGTCCCTCCAGCTCAAAACCTCACCTTCATCCCGCCATAACACGCCGTCCCGAGCGCCGGAAAACCGAAAACCTCCGCGTAGTGTTCGCCCGTAACATTATCTACCCGGCCGAAGATAGACACGTGCGGATTGATTTCGTATTCCGCGGCCACATTCAGAAAACGGTAGTCTTCAATATCGAAGTTCGGGCCGCCGAAATTCAATTCCTGACGCGCGTTCACGAATTTCGCTTCGATCGTGGTGCGGAATTTCTTGCACCAGAGATAAGAACCGGAAACGTAAACTTCATTCCGCGGACGACGCGGCAGCCGGGCGCCTTGGGGCTGGGAGATATTGGCGGAGTCGGTCTTTTCAGCCTCGAGATAAGTGTAGCTCGCCCTCAAATCGAGATCAGGGATTGGCGTTGCGCGCAGTTCGGTTTCCACGCCCTGCGTTTCCGCCGCGCCGAGATTCAAGGTGAGAAATTGGCCGTTGAATCCGATCACATTCGACAAATCGTTATGAAAGTAAGTCGCGCCGACGATGACGCGACGTTCCCAAAGTCGCTGCTCGATCCCCACGTCCCAGCCAAAATCTTTTTCCGGGTTCAATCCAAAGTTCATGCCGAAAATTTTGTCTTGACTGCTCGGCGGACTGAATCCTGTCGCCACGCTCGCATGCACCGTAGTGTCGGTTTTGTCGATCTTGTAACTGCTCGCGACGCGATAAGTCCAAACGTTGCCGAACTGATTGAAGTTATCGATGCGTCCGCCAGCAACGAAAACGAAGTTGTCGATGTTCGCGGTTGCCTGCAGAAATCCGGCGATTTCTTCCGTCTCGTCGCTGATGAAGGTCGGCCCGAACAAGACAAATGGTCGTTCCTGTCCCGAAATAACATGGCTGAAGAAAAAGCCGTTCGTCAGCGTCAGCCAAAATGTCGGCCGAATGTCGTTTTGATAATCAAGCTGAGTTTGCCTGAACAACGCGCGCGTCGGTCCGACGAATCCGTCCTGGTTCGGATTGTTTACCTGTCGCTCGTGATCGTAATCGAAAATAATTCTCTGTTCCCACCAATCGGTCGGTCTCCAATCGACGTGCGGTCCGATGAGCCAACGCTCCGTCAATAAATGATCGAGCGGCTTCGGATTAAAGATCGAGTTCGGATCTCCAGTGTCACTCAGCGAATAGAGGAACAGACTTCCCACGCGCAAATGCGGGTCGAGCGATAAGCCGAGGTCCGCGATAACGTCGCTGTTGGAATACTGGTTGTTCGGACGCGCGTTGTCGGTATCGAGCCGGCTAGCGCCGATCGAATAATCGAAGATGCCGATCTTGCCATCGCTCTCCAAAGCTTCGCGAAACGTGCCGTAGGTTCCCCCTTCGCTGCTCACGGTGATTCCGGGTAGGCCTGAACCTTGCTTTGTAAGAACCTGAACCACGCCCGCCAGGGCGCGTGGTCCGTAGATTGTACTTTGAGGTCCGCGCGCGACTTCGATTCGGTCGACGTTGTCCGTCGTCAGATTCGCAAAATCAAACTGTCCGGCGAGTCCCTGATTGATGGGGATTCCGTCGAGCAAGACCTGCATGTCCTGGCTCGGCAATCCGCGCATGAAAACGGAAGTTAACTGGCCGGGCGTTCCAGTTTGGACGACCGCGAGACCGGGAACTTCGCGGAGCGCATCCGCCGCGCGTTCGATCTGCTTGTTTTCGATGTCTTGCGAATCGATCACGCTCACGCTCGCTGGCGATTGATCGAGCGGAATATCGAAACGCGTCGCCGAAACGACGACCGGCTCGGCTTCGGGCAACTGATCGCCATTGGACAATACGGACGTTGCATCTTGGGCGCGGGCTGAAATTGCCGCGCTCATCAAGCTCACTAAAACAAAACATAAAGGGCGACTTCGCATACCGAATTTCCTCCAACCCGAGAGTCGGACCTGTTTGCCCAGCAACGGCGCATCGCCCAGCTCTCATTCTTCCTTTTGCGAAGAAGTTTTTTCGCCGTCGGCTCAGCGGTTCCGAATGATTCGATAATTCGATATTGCCGCCTGCGGCCGCCGCTACGCCAACGCGAATGAGGTGGAGCGGTCGAATATTCTGGCTCCTGGCGTTACCTTCTTCCCGCCTTCACCATCGCTTTATGCAACGATTGGCCTTGGGAAGTCGTATCCAGTTACAGCAGCGCAACTGCTCCCGGTTTTCACGGGATTTCTCGCGCCGATCCACTTTTTCAAGCTCGCAAAGAACTGGGCTTAGAACTACTCCCTTGCGATTCCGCGCTCAAGATTTATTTATCTCGCAACCCATCCGTGGCCTCATCCGCTCCCAATTTCCTCGTCACCGGAGGAGCCGGTTTCATTGGCTCCAATCTAACGCTCGCGCTGCAGGAAAAATTCCCTGACGCGCGTCTGACCGTGATCGACGATTTCCGTTCGGGCGATTTCAAAAACCTGCACGGCTACGGCGGCGATTTTGTCGCGCAAAATCTGGCAACACTCGACTGGCGCGAGCAATTCGATAACGAAAGGTTCGACGCGATTTTTCATCTGGCGTCGATCACCGACACGACGTTGCACGATCAATTGGTCCAAGTGCACGACAACGTCGAAAGCTTTCGGCGGCTCCTGAAATTCGCGCGGCCGAACCAGACACGAATCATTTACGCTTCATCGGCGTCAACTTATGGCGCTGCAACGACGGCGAATGTCGAATCAAACGGCGCGGCGCCGTCGAACGTCTACGGGTTTTCGAAAGCGATTATGGACAATTTGGCGATTCGCGAAGCAAAGCAGAACCCGACGTGGATAATCATCGGTCTTCGCTACTTCAACGTCTACGGTCCGAGGGAAGCGCACAAAGGTGTCCCCGCGAGCATGGTTTATCATCTCACTCAGCAAATGAAGGCCGGACAACGGCCGCGCATTTTCAAACATGGCGATCAGAGACGCGATTTCGTTTACGTGAAAGACGTCGTCGACGGCAGCATTCTCGCGCTCGAAGCAAAGGAAAGCGGAATCTACAATCTCGGTTCGGGTCAGGCGCGTTCGTTTAACGAGCTGGTCGACGTACTCAACAAGTGTCTTGGCACAAAATTTCAGCCCGACTACATCGAGAATCCGCACGCGCACTATCAAAACTTCACCGAAGCGGATTTGATCAAAGTCAGCGGCGCGCTTGGTTATAACCCACAGTTCTCACTCGAACGCGGTGTCGCGGATTATTTGGAGTGGCTCTATCCGGTTGAAAAATGATTTGCGCATTTGCGCGAATCAACTGCCAGTCCGGCTCAGACCTTCCCAGAAAAATTGGGTCGGGCGCTTAATTTCCGGTGGGAGACTTTTGTGCACGGGGCAATTGAGCGCCGTCTGCTCGAGCACTTCGCGATGCACTGAATCGGGCGGCAATGGAATGTGAACTTCGCTCGGCAACGCGACGATCCGTCGCGGCGCGTCTTTCGACATTTCTTTCTGCACGGAAACTTTCATCCCGCGAAGATCGACGCCGAGCGATTCCGCTTTTATGCCCATGGTCGTGCTGATGCAGGTACCGAGCGCGGTCGCGACAAGATCCGTCGGCGAAAACGCTTCGCCCTTTCCCTTGTTATCGGCTGGTGCATCAGTCGCGATCTTCGACCTCGACGGTCCATGCGTCGCGTCGCAATGCAAGTTGCCGGTGTATTCAACGTCGACTCTGATCATGTCGAATTATGGGACGAAGCGAATCACTTCGCAATCAGCGGGGCCGTTTGAATTTTGTCGGGGTGTTGCGCCAACTCTTCCCGAAACACGCGGGTAAGATCGGTATCGTGCAGAACGATCATGTCAGTGTCGTGCTTTTTGTTATTATCGTTCTGCCAACCTTCGTTCCACCAACAGAAGCCAACAATCGCGGGCCAGCGATTGGAAAGAAGGTCTTCGAGCGCATTTCGTGTCCACTTCACGACATCGACATGCCGATTGTGCAACTCACAACCGAACTCTGCGATGATCACTGGTTTTCCCGGCGCGAGCTTGGTCAAACGCGGGTAAGCTTCGTCAATTTTGAATCGGAATGACTCGATCCCTTCGATTGTACGGGGCGTGAGCGGTCCGTAACCGCTGAGCGCGACCCAGTCACAATAATCCGTTCCCGGGAAATAATTTTCGAACGCGTTCCATTTACGCTCCGGCTCGTCGTACCAGTTCACATGCCAGACCCAAGTCAAATTGTCGGCGCCTTCCGCGCGCATTAGGTCGACGATGTGCCGATAAGCCACGATGTAGAGCTTCGGCCCGTCAACCGCGCCGCCGTTCCACTGGCCGCTCCAACTAAACCAGTCCCCGTCCGGCTCCGTCCCCCACTCGATCAAGATTGGCGATTCAAACTTTTTCGCGTCGCGCGCCCAGGCGCGAAGATCGGTATCGAACTCGCCGATGATGATTTTCGTAAGCGAAAATTTTTTCTCGGCATGACGTTGATCGACATCTGATCTCAACATCAAGCGCACGTACGGAATTTTGCCGAGATCGCGGATCCAACTGCACATCTCGACTGGGAATTCTCGCGACTCGAACCAATTGTTCGAAAAATAAACCCAGGCGGTCTTGGCGCCGACGCCTTGTTCGTAACGGGCCGCGTCCGCCGACGTGACGTCGTGCTCAGTCGGATCATGCGTGTCCGTGCCAACGCCGCCCCAGTAAAATCCGTGATAGAGTTTTCCGGCGGGCGGCGGCAGAACGCTCGCCGATTCGGCGTGTAAAACAGAAACGCCAAAGACTGCTACGAGAAAAACTTTCACCGGATAGACTCTAGCGGCGATGTCTCATTGC
>DATLJP010000004.1:0-8365 GCA_035538875.1 Chthoniobacterales bacterium
CGCCACGCCGTGCTATCCAATCGCCGCCGAAGTTGTAACGGAAGTTACCGCAACAAACTCGCTTTCGCGTAGCACGACCGGTTTTATGCCGCGGATCAGTTGCCACCACTGCGTCGCTGAGCCGACCACGATCAGAAACACGAACACCATAAAAAATCCGGCAACGATCGCGTCGAATTGCCAGACCCACGCCTGCCGCAGCAGCTCGTGCGCTTTTGTTGGGGCGGTGCTCGCCTGCTCTGCGAGCGATTGCGCGCCGCTCAAGAACCCAAGTTTTGGATCCGCCGAAAAGATTTTCAGGTAACCGGCCGAGAACGTGACCGCGCACATGAAGAACAGCGGCACGACCGTGATGAACAGATACCGCGTCTTTTCCATCTCGATCAGGATCGTCGTGCACAAACAGAGCGCGATGACTGAAAGAAGCTGATTGGCCAAACCAAACAACGGCCAGAGCGTGTTCACGCCGCCGAGCGGATCGACCACTCCCTGATACAGGAACCAGCCCCAGGCCGCGACCAGCAGGACGCTCGTTAAGAAATTCGCGGTCCACGATCGCGTGTTGCCGAGCGGTCGCCACACGTTGCCTAACAAATCCTGCAACAAAAATCGTCCGACGCGCGTGCCCGCATCGATCGTCGTCAAAATAAAGAGCGCCTCAAACATGATCGCGAAGTGATACCAGAGCGCGAGCGCCGTCGGACTGGCTGAAAGTTTCGCGAACATGTGTGCCATGCCGACCGCGAACGTCGGCGCACCACCGGCGCGATTGAACATTGTTTTCTCGCCGAGCTTCTGCGCCAGGATCGACATCTCATCTTCCGTTACCGGAAACCCCGCGCTCGAAACCTTCTCTACGACTTCAGTCGGTGTGCCTTTCGTGTTGATTGCAAAGTATTCGCCGGGTTGCAGCACGCAGGCTGCGATCAACGCTATTAGCGCGACCATCATCTCCGTGATCATTGCGCCGTAACCGATGTCGCGAATACGCGACTCGCGAGAAAGCATCTTCGGTGTCGTGCCCGACGAGATCAGTGAATGAAATCCTGACACTGCGCCGCAAGCGATCGTGATGCACACGAACGGAAACACCGGCCCGGCAAAAACCGGGCCTGTGCCGTCGATGAATTTTGTTAGCGACGGCATTTGCAGTGTTGGATGAATCAGAATCACCGCTACTGCGAGCGCCGCCACAGTTCCAAGTTTCAAGAACGCGCTTAAGTAATCCCGCGGTGTCAGCAGCATCCAGACCGGCAGAATCGACGCCGCCAGTCCATAAATCATGATCGCCCACGCGATCCACGTCGCGTCATGCCGGAACCACGCTTCAATCGCCGGAAAATTCGCCAGAAACTGTCCGCCCCAAACGCCAAGCGCTAAACCAAGCAATCCGAAAATTGTGACCGCAGTCACGTTCACTTTCCCGCTGCGCAATCCGAATCCCATGATCAGCGCGGTTGGAATCGTCATCGCGATTGTGAACATGCCCCAAGGACTTTTTGCGAGCGCTTGCACGACTACGAGCGCGAGCACCGCGAGCAAAATAATCATGATCGCAAGCACGCTGATCAGCGCAAGGACACCAACGCCGCGACCAACTTCTTCTTTCACCATCGCGCCGAGCGTTTTACCGCCGCGCCGCACCGACGCGAACAGCGTGATCATGTCGTGCACCGCGCCGCCAAGCGTCGCGCCGATCAAAATCCAAAGGGTTCCCGGCAAAAACCCAAACTGCGCTGCGAGCACCGGCCCAACCAGCGGCCCCGGACCCGCGATCGCCGCAAAATGATGACCGAACACCATCCAGCGACTCGTTGGGACGAAATCTTTGCCATCATTCTTTACGATGGCGGGCGTTGCCCGTTCGTCATTCAGCACCAGAACTTTCGCGGCGAGCCATTTGCTGTAGAACCGATAGCTGATCACCGCCGCACAAAATCCTGCCGTAACAATCCAAAGCGCGCTGATTTGCTCGCCCCGCGAAAACGCCAGCACCGCGAGCGACGCCAAACCAATCAGCGTCATCGCAATCCACAGCAGTTTTTTCCAAAGGCTCATTGGCTCTAAAGGACGCTTATTAAACTAATCTTAGCCGAGCTTGTCGCGAGCCTCTTTCAGCTTCTTCAACTGGTCGGTATAATCTTTCTGTCGTTGGCGATTCAGCTCGACCACGTCCCGCGGCGCGCGATCGACAAAAGACCTGTTCTTCAACTTCTCTTCGACCGTACGCAACTCGTTCTCAACTTTTCCGATTTCTTTGTCGAGCCGTTGGCTTTCGGCAGAAAGATCGACATCCACGATGAGGAGAATCTCACCAAGTGCGGTCGTCCCAATCGGGGTGCCAGGTCTCGCTTGGAATTTGGAGTCAATGATCAACTCAGACGCGTTAAGCAATCGCGTCATTGTCTCTCGCTCGTTCGCCACTCCGTCTTGTTTCGCTCGCAGCGCGAATTTCGCTCTCTGATTTGAAGGAATTCGCGCCTGCGCGCGCAAATTGCGACCGGCTTGAACCGTTTCGTAAGTCGCTGCGACCAACTTCCGCTTCTTAAGATCGACATCTTTCAGCGCAAGCTTCTTTGGAAGCGGCGCGAACTGAATCGAACCGGTGCCCAACCCAAGCAGCGACCAAAGCTCCTCGGTGATGTGCGGCATGAGGGGATGCAGTAGGCGCACGATCGCCGATAGAACGTAATCCATTACTGCGAGTGCAGATTTCTTCCTCGATTCGTCTTCGCTGAAAATGTCCGTTTTGGCTGCCTCGACGAACCAATCGCAGTAATCGCTCCAGATAAAATCGTAGAGTCGTTGCGCAAGGGTGTTGAATTCGTACTCGCGATACCCTTTCTCGATTGCCTCGATGGTCTCATTCAATCGCGCCAAAACCTCGATCGCATAGATCGACAACTTCTGGAGCTTTGGCTCAGCCGAGCTCGGGCCGTGAATTTGCCGGAAGCGCGCAACGTTCCAGAGTTTGGTTGCGAAGTTCCGGCCTTCCTCGATCTGTTTTTCGTCGAAGCGAATGTCCTGCCCGGTCGGTGCGATTCGCATCAGACCGAAGCGCAGACCGTCCGCGCCGTACTTGTCGATCAAATCGAGCGGATCGGGTGAGTTGCCTAACGACTTCGACATTTTCCGGCCCTGCTTGTCGCGGATGATGCCGGTGAAGAAAACGTGGCGGAACGGAATGTTGTCTTCAGTCTTCTTGGTCTTCCCAGGCTTAAACTCAAGACCGGCGAAGATCATTCGCGCGACCCAAAAGAAAATAATGTCCGGCCCAGTCACAAGGACTGACGTGGGATAGAACTTCTTTCGCGTTTTCAGATCCATCGTTTCGTACGCCCAAAGCCACGACGAAAACCAAGTGTCGAGGGTGTCTTCTTCTTGGATCCAATTTTCCGGATCCTTCGGCGACTCAACGCCAACATAAATTTCTTTCCTTTCCGGTTTCCGGTTTCCGCTATCCGGTTTCGATCGATACCACGCCGGAATCCGATGACCCCACCAAACCTGACGGCTGATACACCAGTCCTGAATGTTCTTGATCCACTGTTCGTAAACCCTCTCCCAGCGTTTGGGAAAGAAGCGGATGAGATGTTTCTTCACGACCGCGAGCGCTTCTTTGCATTTTGGGTAACGCAAAAACCATTGCTCGCTTAGCCGCGGTTCGATCGGTACATCACTGCGATCGCTGAAACCCATGTTGTTTTCGTACGGCTCCGCTTTTACGAGTAACCCCCTCGCCTCCAACAACTCCGCCGCTCTCTTGCGCGCTTCAAAACGATCCAGCCCATGCAATTCGGGAACGGCGGGACAATTTATTTTTCCGTTCGCCGTCAGCACATCAACCACAGGCAGCCTGTGACGCTGACCGATCTCAAAATCTAGTTTGTCGTGCGCAGGCGTTACTTTTAGCACGCCGGTGCCGAATTCCGGATCGATCGCGTCGTCGGCAACGACCGGAATCTTGTCGCGGGGTATCGGTCTCCACACTTCTTTGCCGACAAGATCGCGATATCGCTTGTCCTTCGGATGAGCGGCGACGCCCGTGTCAGCCATTATCGTTTCCGGACGGGTGGTCGCGACTTCCAGAAATTTGCCTGGCTGATCAACGATTTCATAACGGACGTAGTAAAGAATTCCCCGCTGCGCTTTGTTGATAACCTCCTCATCCGACAACGCAGTTTGCGCGGCCGGGTCCCAGTTGATCATTCGCCGTCCGCGATAGATGAACCCCTTCCGGTAGAGGTCGACAAAAACCTCTGCGACCGCGAGCGCGTAACCTTCATCCATCGTGTAACGCTGCCGCGACCAATCGGCGGAGCACCCGAGGCGCTTAAGCTGCTGAATGATGATGCCGCCGTGTTTGTCCTGCCATTCCAGCACACGCCGAAGAAATTTGTCACGACCAAGATCGTGTCGCGTGACGCCTTCATTTTTGCGCAGCCACTTTTCGACTGCGGTCTGCGTCCCAATTCCGGCGTGGTCCATTCCCGGCAGCCAAAGAACTTCGAAGCCCTGCATCCGCGCACGTCGCGCCAGAATGTCCTGGATCGTGTTGTTGAGAACGTGGCCGAGCGTAAGCACGCCGGTGATGTTCGGCGGCGGCATCACGATCGAAAACGGTTTCTTCTTCGAGCCCGTGTCCGCCATGAAATCGTGGTTGTCGATCCAGCGTTGATACCATTTTGGCTCAACGGTCCGTGGGTCGTAGGTTTTGGAAAGCTCAGCCATCGCGAGGAATCATCCGGGACGCGACGTGGATTGCAAGAGCAGGGCGACTGGGTCTACCGCCCTTGCCAAAGATGCTTGCGACAAATGGCTACCGCGGTGAGTCTTGGCACTGCATGAGCGACGAGCGACCGATTGGCGTTTTCGATTCCGGAATAGGCGGCCTCACCGTGGTCAAGGCGCTGCGCGATTTGCTGCCAAACGAAAGCATTTCCTACCTCGGCGACACCGCGCGCGTGCCGTACGGGCCGAAGAGCCCGGAGACGGTGCAGCGCTACGCGATCGAGCTCGCACAAATGTTGATAAAGGAAAACGCGAAAGCGCTGGTGGTCGCATGCAACACGGTTTCATCGGTCGCGTTGCCGACGTTAATGAAAAGCTTTTCAGTGCCGATAATTGGCGTGATTGAACCCGGAGCGCGCGCTGCGCTGGCAGCGACGCGCAATCGGCATATCGGTGTAATTGGAACCCGGGCGACGATTCGCAGCGGCGCGTACGAAAAGATGCTGCGCGCGGCGGACGCGAATGTCCAGGTAACTAGTCAGGCCTGTCCGCTCTTGGTTCCGTTGATTGAGGAGGGTCTACTTTACGACGACGTGACAGAACGAATGATTTTGCGCTATCTCGAACCCCTGCTTGCGGACGAAATCGACACGCTTGTGCTTGGCTGCACGCATTATCCTTTGGTCACCGGCGCGATTGCACGCGTGCTCAAACCTCAGATCATGATTGTCGATTCGGCGCAAAATTGTGCGCGCGCAGTTGAAGAAATGCTGGACCAACAATCGCTCCGCGCAGCGCCGCTCAACAATGGCAGATTGCATGTGGCGCTCACCGACGCGCCAGACACTTTTCTCGATGTTGCACGCGAAGCGCTGCAGTTGAACTTTGGTCAGTTCGAGCTGCGCGCTTTGCCATAAATACAAAAAGCACATCGCAACCGCGCGCAACGGAAGCACTCCGGCAGTTGATCTTAGACCTCGTTCTGTGGCTATCCCTTATCCTTTCGTTTGCAGCTTTCCGGGGCTCACTTTATTTTTGATCTTTCGCAGCGAACTGCCGCGGTTCCCGCGGACTCGGTTGGTGGCGAGCGATGAAAGGGAATCAGTAGCCAGACAGCTCTTTGGGTCGAACGCGTTCTCCGTCGACGCGTTGTTTAGAAATTCTGCCGCTTTGCGGTCTTAGCAACATCGGTCTTCGGAAAAGCCGATCCACCTTGGCCGCGAACGCGCTTCACTCTCGAAAGACTCCTCGCCACAAGCTCGTAAGAGTGATCGATCATCTTTCGAAGCTCGGGTTCCGGAATGCCGGCTTCGATGTCGATCGTGTTCCAATGTTTTTTGTTCATGTGATAACCAGGCCGGACTTGTTCGTAGCGATCGCGTAGTTCGAGCGCAAGGTCTGGATCACATTTCAAATTCGCTCTCGCCGGAACTTCGTCGAGCGATGCAAGCGCGAACATCTTGCCGCCAACCTTAAACACGAGAACATCAGGACCGAACGGAGTACTCTCCGTCGCGCTCGGTTTGCTGAGACAATATTCGCGAAATCTCGCAAGATCCATCAGGAGATTCGCGACAACAACAGGCCCGGCAAATCCTCGATTGGGACGCGCTCCTGTTTCATGGAATCGCGTTCGCGCAACGTGACCGTGTTGCGAAGTTTTGCGTCTTTTTCACTGAGCGTTTCGAAATCGACGGTGATCCCAAACGGCGTGCCGATTTCATCCTGGCGACGATAACGCCGGCCGATCGCACCCGATTCGTCATAAAAAATGAACATGTGCGGCCGGAGAAAATCGACAATCGACTTCGCCTTAGAGACGAGCTGGTTGTTGTTTTTCAACAACGGAAACACGCCGCATTTAATCGGCGCGATCCGTGGATGAAATCGGAGAACGATCCGCGCTTCCATTTTTCCTTTTTCATCCGGCGCCCGGTCTTCTGAATACGCTTCGCAAATCAGTGCCAGCACCGTGCGATCAACGCCCGCGCTTGGCTCGACCACGTGCGGAATAAATTTCTGCTTCGTCTCTTCATCAAAATACTCAAGCGGCTTGCCACTTGCCTTCTGATGCTGCACCAGATCGTAATCGGTCCGATACGCCACGCCTTCGAGCTCCTGCCGACCGAAGGGAAAATCGTATTCTATGTCGTAAGTGCCTTTAGAATAAAACGCGCGCTCGTCGTCCGGTACAGTTAGCACGTGCAGTCTTGTGCGAGGAATACCGATGTTTTCATAGAACTTCAGGCGTTCTTCCTTCCAATATTCGAGGAGCTTCATTCCTTCCTCCGCTCGGCAAAAATATTCCAGCTCCATCTGCTCAAATTCGCGCGACCGGAACGTGAAATTGCGGGGATTGATTTCGTTCCGGAACGCTTTCCCGATCTGCGCGATGCCGAACGGCAATTTCTTGCGCGCGATTTCGAGGATATTTTTGAACTGAACGAAGATCGCTTGTGCGGTTTCCGGCCGGAGATAAGTTAGCGATGATTCGTCTTCGGTCGCGCCGACGTAGGTTTTGAACATTAAATTGAACGCGCGCGGCTCGGTCAGGTCTTTACCGCCACAAACCGGGCATTGTTTTACTCCTTTTTTCTCGACGAGCTGATCTCCGCGCAGTCGCGCTCTGCAAGATCGACAATCGATCATGGGATCGGTGAACGTGTCTTCGTGGCCGCTCGCTTTCCAAACTGAGCGGTTCATCAAAATCGCGCCGTCCATGCCAACAACGTCGTCGCGCTCGTGGACCATCATGCGCCACCAATAGTTCTTGAGATTGCGCTTTAGTTCGACGCCGAGCGGTCCGTAATCCCACAACCCATTCAGCCCGCCATAAATCTCACTCGATTGGAAAATAAATCCGCGGCGCTTGCACAAGCTGACGATCTTTTCCATGCGCTGGGACTCAGGCGCGGCGCTCATCTACCTGAAGATTGAATCTGGAAACCAGGAAACCAAGAACCAATTTGAGGGAAAGGAGCTACCAAATTCCTGGCTTCCTGATTAAAAATTATGATTTCTCGACCGTCACCTCGGTCTTCACCGAATTGGCGATGAAGCAATTATCGTGTGCGGCGTGATGGATTTTGTCGAGCTCTTCCGCTGTCGGCTGTTTATCACCAGACCACTTCAGCTTCGGTCTCAACGTCACTTTGGTGATCGCCATTTTCCCCTCGGCGTTCTTCTCCATCTGACCGATGGCGTCATCGACATATTCATCGAGGACGAACTTCTGTTTACAAGCGATCGCGAGAAATGTGAGCATGTGACAGCTCGAGAGCGACGCGACGAACGCTTCCTCAGGATCGACATTCTTCGGATCACCGAGATATGCGGGCGCGGCCGAGGCGGTCATTTCGTGGCCACCATCAAATTTCCACATGTGATTGCGTGAATATTTCTGGTACTCGAACGGCAGACCGCCACGCTTCCAGGTAAGAGTCGTTTTATGTTCGGACATGCCTTTTAAATAGAGCGCGAGGCGGCTTAGGGCAAACGCACCTGGCGCTTGTAATTTCCAATTTCTACTTTCTAGTTTCTACTCTCCAAAGCGCGCGATTAGCTCAGTGGTAGAGCACTTGCTTCACACGCAAGGGGTCGCTGGTTCGATACCAGCATCGCGCATACCGCCAAA
>DATLJP010000005.1:0-44793 GCA_035538875.1 Chthoniobacterales bacterium
GGCGCCAAAACGGTCCCGGCCTCTTTGAGCTTTACGGCTCGAGATAATTCTTTAATCGATCGCGCAATTCTGTTCGTGCACGAAAGAGCAAACTCTTGACCGCCGGTACCGAAAGATCTAGAACGTCGGCGATCTCGTCATAGCTGAGTTCTTCATAACGTCTTAACACCAGCGCCATCCGTTGCGTTTCCGGCAGTAGCCCAATCGCCTTTTCGATCGCCTGTTGCAGTTCATTCTGAAGCAGCGTCGCGTCAGGCGCGCTAGTTCGCTCGTCCTTCAAAGGAATTTCATCCGCTTCCGGTTCGATTTGGACGGGCAAATGCGGATGACGTTTGGCTCGCCGCATTTCGTTGAAGACCAGGTTCCGCGTGATTTTGAGCAACCAGGTGGTGAATTTCGCCCGCGCAACGTAGCGGCCTGAGCTTTTCCAAACACGGATGAAAACTTGCTGCGCGATGTCTTCGACTTCTGCGTTGCTGCCAAGCATGCGCGCAACTGTGCCGGCGACGAGCTCCTGGTGACGCTCGATCAATTGCTCGAACGCGGTCGTGTCGCCGCTTGCGACCGATCGCATCAAGCGGACGTCCTCAGCGTCGTCCTCGAATCGTGCCACTGGTCTTGGATCGGCCATTGCTAAAGAGACGTTGTTGGATGGGCGCGGATTCGAACGTTATCGCCGTCGGTGCTGCCGCTTTCGGGGCTAACAGACAGACGTGCTGCGGCTCTTTTTGTTGCAACTCACGAGGCGTCTGTGCATTGTAGGTTATCAATTTCCGCACCGGCTCGGATGAATTACACGCTAATCCCACAAGAGGTTAGACCGATCGCTGAGAAAATCGAGGCGGGCACTCGAATCTCGGAAAATGACGCGCTGACGCTGTATCGATCAAACGATTTGAACGCGCTTGGCATGTTGGCCAACGTCGTGCGCGAGCGTAAAAACGGCAACTTTGCCACTTACATTCACAATCGTTACATCAACTATTCGAATATTTGCGTTTTGTCGTGTCAATTCTGCGCCTTTGCCGCAAAAAAGCGGGACGCACATGCGTTTGAGCACGCCGCCGGCGAAATCATTCAGGCAGTCGCGAACGCATTGCCGCTCGGGATCACGGAAGTCCACATGGTCGGCGGGTTGCATCCAACATTAAAAAAAGAATGGTATCTCGATCTGTTGCGCAGATTGCGTGCTCTCGATCCAAATCTTCACGTCAAAGCGTTTACAGCGATCGAAGTTCGGCATTTCGCGCAGCGAATCTTCAAGGTGTCGATCTCTGAGATGCTCGAAATTTTGCGGGAACATGGATTAGGCTCGATCACGGGTGGCGGCGCAGAGATTTTTGATGCCAACGTGCGGGACAAGATTTGCCGCGGCAAAGAGACAGCCGAGGAATGGCTGAACGTTCATCGGATCTGGCATCGGATGGGAGGTCGCAGCACTTGCACGATGCTTTACGGACACATCGAAACGCTTAAGCAACGTGTGGACCATTTGCGGCAACTTCGAGAACTGCAGGATGAAACGCGCGGATTCAGCGGGTTCGTTCCGTTTGCGTTCGAGCCGCAGACAACAGCGCTCGCTCACATCAAACGCGCTTCGGCGATTGAGCAACTTCGCAATCTCGCGGTTAGTCGTATTTATCTCGATAACATCGACCATTTGACCGCGTATTGGGTTAGTCTCGGTTTGCCGCTCGCTCAACTCTCTCTCAGTTATGGGGTGGACGATTTGCACGGCACGATCATGGAAGAGAAAATTTTCCACATGGCCGGTGCAACCACGCCGCAGCAGCAAAGCATCGCTGGCCTAGAGCACGCCATCCGCGAAGCCGGCCGGGTTCCCGCGCAGCGCGACAGTTATTACCGGCATCTCAATCGCACGCATAATAGATCGACCTCCTCTGAGCCGAGCGCGGAAGTGCAATTGGCTTGCGCCTAAGCAATTCTCTCTCTTCCACTTAGCCTTATTCTGATTTTGGCAAAGATGAAGATTAAGAGGAAGTTTCTTTGTGAAATCGCTGCGAATTGGCTGCGTCAAATATCTTAACGCGCGGCCGTTGATTCACGGATGGGACGGTGATGTCGTTCTAGATCATCCATCGGCGCTTTGCGCCCAACTTGCCCGAGGCGAGCTCGATCTTGCACTCGTTTCCAGTTTCGAATTCCTGCGCAACCCGATCTACCGAATCGTTGACGACATTTCGATTTCATCCGATGGACCTGTTTACAGCGTTGTTGTCGCGCATAGCGGAGAGATTTCAGACGTAAAGGAGATCGAGCTCGATCCGGCGGCCGAAACGTCCGGCAATCTGCTGCGCTGTCTGCTAAGCGAGTTGAAATTGCATCCGCAGTTCGTCGCAAGATCGACTTGGTCAACAGAAACGGCGCGCTTGTTGATCGGCGATCAAGCGATTCGATTTCGACAGGAACACGCAAACGGATTTCAATTTTTCGATCTCGGCCAAAATTGGAAGAAAGTTGTCGGTCTTCCGTTCGTTTACGCGCTCTGGCTAGTGCGGCCGGAAGTTGTCCATCCAAAATCGGTCGCCGATCGTTTGCGCGTGCTGCGCGCTAAAAATCTCGCGAATATCGACAAGTTGATTGCCGGTGAAAAGGAATTCGATCCAGCTTTCTGCGGCCGCTATTATTGCGAGCATCTCCAGTTCAATCTTGGGAAGCACGAAAAGAAAGGCCTGCGCGCCTTTCACGACTTATGTCAAAAACACGAGCTGCTGCCAAAACGCGAACTCGCCTTCAACGTCGTGTAGTAAAGGAAATTCGCATCGGTATTTCAGGTTGGCGTTACGCCGGCTGGCGGGGAAAATTTTATCCGAAAGGTCTCCCGCAATATCGCGAGCTCGAGTTTTGCAGCGCGACTTTCAACTCCGTTGAGATCAACGGGTCGTTCTATTCTCTACAACTTCCCTCGAGTTATCAGCGCTGGTACCACACCACACCACGCGATTTCGTTTTTGCGGTCAAGGGCGGACGATTCATCACCCACATGAAAAAGTTGCGCGATGTCGAAATACCACTTGCGAATTTCTTCGCGTCAGGCGTGCTGGCATTACGTGAAAAGCTCGGTCCGATCTTGTGGCAGCTCCCGCCGAATTTGAGCTTCGATGCAGACCGACTAAAGGGATTTCCTCGATCTGCTTCCACGCGAAACTTGCGCGGCCGCACTAATCGCGAAGAGGCACGACGGCAAACTGAAGGCTCGAGCATTCACGAAGATCGACCTCTCGCGGACGCTTCGGTACGCAATCGAAGTTCGGCACCCGACCTTCATGGTGCCTGAATTCTTTGCGCTCTTGCAGAAACAAACGTAGCCTTCGTCTTTGCCGACACCCCCGCAAAATTTCCGTATGCCGAAGATTTAACGGCGGATTTCGTTTATATCCGATTACACGGGGCGGCAAAACTTTACGTAAGCGGCTATAACGACCAAGCGCTCGATTGGTGGGCGGATCGAATCAAACGTTGGCGCAACGGCGAGCAACCGCGCCACGCGAAGTTAATGGCTGGCCGAAAGATCGACCGCCAGCGCCACGATGTTTTTGTTTACCTCGACAACGACGTCAGGGTGCACGCGCCCTTCGATGCGATTCGCCTGGGCGAGCGACTAGGAGTTCGCGGCTAAGGTCGGGTTTGCTTGGGCGCGTTCATGTTTGGCCCCGTCTGTCCTCCGGGCGGAACGTATTGCCCGGTGATGTCGGCGCCCCAAATCCAATCGTCCTGGCGGGTCCCGTTCACGCTGATGGTCTTTTCGTAATACTTTCGTAAGAGAATCTGGCTCGCTTCGAATTCGCTTTCTCTTCGGGCGCGCGTCAATCGCAAGAGAGTGCCTGGTTCGGTTAGCGGCTCGAATCGGTACGCACCATTGTCCAGTACCACTTTGCCGGTGAACGTCTCGATGTGTTTCTCGAGTAGCGCAGAGCTCTTTTTCTCATCGACATTGAGCCGCTTGCCTCGATCACCCGGTTGCTCCATCATCATGCGGCCAAATTGGCAACCGGCCAGAAGGAACAAACCAATACCTGGAACAATCGATTTCACAGCTCTTGTCTATTGAGTGCGCAATCGCGAGTCAACTGATATGAGCGCGCTCTCCGAGTTGTCAGAAAATGTCCGGCGGATAAAATAATCGGTGCAAAGCCGCTGGATCATCCTTCCTCCTGAACAGCTCAACCGCGCTCAGATTCCTTGGAACGAAGTCTGCGGCTGCGAATGCATAGCGCGTCTGCTCATGCGAAAGGGTTTCGCGACGGCGGACGAAGTCCAGACATTTCTGCGGCCGCGGTTGAAATCGCTAAGCGATCCTTTTCTGCTGCCGAATATGGAAATGGCGGTCACGCGAATTTTTACCGCACTCGATCGGCGTGAACGGATAGCCCTTTTTGGCGATTACGATGTTGATGGCGTCACGTCGCTTGTGTTACTAGCCGAAACACTTTGCGGCTACGGCGTGGCGCCGGATTTGTTCCTACCCCTGCGATTGGAAGAGGGCTACGGCCTGAGTCGCGAAAGCGTTGAGCGCTGCATCGACCAGTTTCACCCGCAACTTCTGATCGCGCTCGACTGCGGAACCTCATCCGCGGCGGAGATTGCCGACCTTCGCCGGCGTGGTGTGGATGTGATTGTTCTTGACCACCACGAGCCGAAGTCCGCGCTACCAGAGTGCATCGCGATCGTAAACCCAAAAATCGATCCGGTGTCGCCGTTCCATTATTTATGCAGCGCCGGAATTGTCTTCAAACTTTGCCATGCGCTCTTGAAAACTCGGCCGATCGATTTCGATCTTAAATCCAGGCTCGATTTGGTCGCGCTTGGAACGGTGGCCGACATCGTTCCGCTTCAGGGAGAGAATCGGACGCTGGTCCAACGCGGTGCGATCGAAATTGCGAGAACAAGCCGACCGGGCTTGAAAAAACTGATCGAAGTCAGCGGCGTCAAACCGCCCATTTCCACGGAAGACATCGGCTATCGTTTGGGACCAAGATTAAACGCCACCGGACGTCTGAGCACCGCCGAGAAATCGCTTCGCCTTTTGCTGACTGAGAATGAAACGAAAGCGGCGGAGCTCGCCGAATTTTTGGACAAACAAAATCGGGAACGACAGGAGGTTGAGAAAAAAATCCTTATCGCGGCCGAAGAGAAGATCGCAAAGGAGTTCGATCCGTCGCGCGACGCTGCGATTGTTGTTTACGATCGTAACTGGCACGCGGGCGTTTTGGGAATTGTTGCTTCACGCATCACGCACAAATATCATCGGCCGGCGATCGTTATTGGATTCGATGAATCCGGTGTCGGGAAAGGAAGCGGCCGCAGCATCGACGGTTTCAATCTCGTCCAGGCTTTAAGCCGCTGCGCGGACAAAATCGACAAGTACGGCGGTCACGAGATGGCGACCGGGCTGACGGTTCAGGAGAAGAATGTCGGTCTTTTTGCCGAACAATTTCGTCAAGTCGCGCGCGAGCTTTTGTCGGATGACGATTTGCAACCGCGACTCCAAATCGATCACGAAATGAATTTCTCGGAATTGAATTTCGATTTTCTCGACTGGCACGAAATGTTGAAGCCGTTCGGCAATGGGAATCCGCAGCCCATTTTCTTCGCGCGAGAGGTTGAATCGGTTATGGAGCCTCGGGTGGTCGGCGAAAAACATCTGCAATTGTGGCTCCGGCAGCGAAATTATCACCATCGCGCGATTTTTTTCGATGGCGCTGCCAATTCACTTCCGCCGCAGCCATGGGACGTCGCATTTCGGATTCGCGCGGACGAATACGAAGGCGAAGCGCGTTTGGAAATGCGGGTGGAAGCAGTGCGCGAGTCAGCGCCAATCGCATAATGGAAATCTCTCAACCGCTCGAAGAACTCGATTGGATTCCGCGCCCGAAAATTTTGGCGCTGCGTCGGCTCGGCATTGCAACCGTCGAGCATTTGCTGACGCATTTTCCCCGGCGCCACGAAGATCGACATCAGTTTCCCCAATTCCCGCGCGATGAAAGCGACAAGCCGATTTGTTTGTCCGGTGAAGTGATCAAAACATCGCTCCGGCGTTTTGGCGGCTGGAAGAAGATTTTCGAAGCGACATTGCAGGAACCAAACGCGAACGCACTCAGCCAGCCGCTCGTTTGTCGCTGGTTCAACCTGCATTACGTTCAAAAAATGATCGCTGCTGGGCAGCAACTTGTCGTGTTCGGAAAGCCACGCCTCCGGGGCAAGCGACTTTGCATGGACCATCCCGAGTTCGAAGTGATCGAGGACGACCAGGATAAATCTATCCATCTTCGGCGGATCACGCCGATTTATCCAGCGACCGAAGGTCTGTCCCAACGCATGTTGCGCAGCATTATTTACCGTTTGCTGCAAGAGCTTGATACCGACCCGATCGAGCCGCTGCTGCCGAAGAATTTAAACAATGGCGACCGCAGCGAAGCGATTCGCGCGATTCATTTTCCCATGACCTGGCACTCGCTCAACGTCGCGCGCGAACACCTCGTGCTGTCGGAATTTTTTGCGATGCAAATGCTGATCGCGGCCAGGCGAACTGAATCGCACGCGCGAGTGAGCACGGCGCATAGCGGGCGAGGGGATTTGATGGAGAAGTTTTTGCGCTCGCTTCCATTTGAACTGACCAGCGCGCAAAAAAAGGTTATCGCCGAGATCCGGCGCGACATGGAATCGAAGTTTCCGATGAATCGCTTGCTCCAGGGCGACGTCGGCTCCGGGAAAACGGTGGTCGCGATCGCGGCGATCCTGCTTGCGGTCGAAGCCGGTTATCAGGCGGCCTTCATGGCCCCGACTCAAATTCTCGCTGAGCAGCATTACGCAGTTTTACGGCGCTGGTTTGGCCCGCTTGGCGTGAAGTTGGCGATCCGCACCGCGGCGCATCAGGAAGAGAGTTTTCTGCCGTTGGTTGAAGGTAACGAAGATGCGGACGTAATCATTGGCACGCACGCGTTGCTTTACGAAAAGGTTTCATTTTCAAAGCTTGGGCTCGTCGTCATAGACGAGCAGCACAAGTTCGGGGTCGCGCAGCGCGCGCGCCTAACGAGCCGCGAACCCGTGCCGGATGTGTTGGTGATGACCGCAACGCCAATTCCGCGAACAATCACGATGACAGTTTACGGTGATCTCGATGTTTCGACGTTGGATGAGATGCCGCACGGCCGTGGCAAAATCATCACGGCGGTGCGCGATTCCTCGAAACTCGGCGAGGTATTGAGCTTTTTACAAACGCAATTGGAGGCTGGGCGCCAGTTGTATATTGTTTATCCGCTGATCGAGGAAAGCGAAAAGCTGGAAGCGAAAGCTGCGGCAGCCGAATACGAATGCTGGCGCGAACGCTTGCGTCGGTATTCGTGCGAACTTTTGCATGGCCGAATTCCCAGGCCTGAAAAGCAGCAGATCATGGAACAATTTCGCCGCGGCGAGACCAAAGTCTTGATTAGCACGACCGTTATAGAAGTTGGTGTCGACATTCCAAACGCAAATGTGATGTTGATTGAGAATGCGGAACGGTTCGGCTTGGCGCAGCTTCATCAACTTCGTGGTCGCATCGGCCGGGGCGAGCACAAGTCCTATTGCATTTTGCTCACATCAGAACCCACGTCGGAAGCGGCCGAGAAACTGGCGGTGCTGGAAAAAACAAGCGACGGCTTCGAAGTGGCGGAGGCGGACTGGGAATTGCGCGGCCCGGGCGATTTGTTAGGCACGGCCCAGAGCGGTTTGCCGGCGTTGAAGATTGGCGATTTGCGAAAAGATGCTCAACTGATGAAGCGGGCGCGAATTAGTGCGATGTCGATCTTCGAAATGGATCCGCGCCTGGAATGGCCGGAGAATCAACGTTTCCGCGAGTTAATTGTCGAAAAACAGGGACGGACTTTTTCCAACGTTAGCTGATGAAGAACCTGCTAAAATTCTTTCTTTTTGTTGCGCTGATCAGCCTCGTGATCTCCGCGTTGTACGACTACCGAATGAAGCATGGCGGTTTGGGCGCGATTCAACGCACGCCTGAAAAATACACGCTTGCCACTTCACCAAATGTTGATCCCAAACAGGTCGCTTCGCTCGACGCGTTGAATCGCGAACGCCGCGCGCTTGTCAGTGCCGTCGTTCCGTCAGTCGTGGCGGTGAAAACGACCAAGAAGATCGCGATTGAGCGCCAGAACCAGCTTGATCCATTTGGTTTTTTCTTTCGACGACCCCGCGGATACCGGAACCCAAATGAAGAGGCGATGGTGCAAAATTCGTTAGGTTCGGGCGTGATCGTAACCAATGAAGGGCACATCATCACCAACAATCACGTCGTCGATCAGGTCGACGAAATCGAAGTGCAGTTCAGCGACGGACGCACGGAAAAGGCGCGGCTGGTTGGTGCTGACGAACAAGTGGATCTCGCTGTTTTGAAGATCGATAATCCGGGCGTAAAACCACTGAAGCTCGCGGATTCTGACACAGTTCAGGCGGGCGACTTCGTTTTGGCGATCGGCAATCCATTCGGTTTCGAGGAAACCGTGACCGACGGCATCGTTAGCTCCAAAGGGCGACCGAATCGCGTGGACGTGTTTGGCGATTTAATTCAAACAAATGCCGCGATTAATCCGGGAAACAGCGGCGGTCCGCTAATCAATCTGAGGGGCGAGGTGATCGGCATCAATACGGCGATCATTTCGCGCAGCGGCGGTTCGCAGGGAATCGGATTTGCCATTCCGTCAAACACCGTTCGGACCGCGCTCGAGAGTTTATTGAAGAAAGGCCGGATCATTCGCGGTTATCTCGGCGTTCAGATGCGTGTTCCTCAGGCCGGCCAGACCGCGCCAACGGTTGAAGTTATAGTCGACGAAGTTATCCCTGGATCGCCGGCCGAAGACGCGCACCTGCAAAAAGGAGACGTGATCCGGAAATTCGATGGACACGATGTGAAAAGCTTTAGCGATCTCCGCAATCTGGTTTCGCAAGCGGATCAGAATAAAAAAGTCGATCTGGAAATTGTGCGTGACGGTAAAACGATGACGGTCTCGACCCAGATCAAGGAGCAGCCCGCTGGCTATCAAACGAGCCGCGTGGCGCCTCAACAACCTCCAGCTCAGCAAACGCCGGGCGAAGGGAATGAAAACCAAAGCCCACTCGCCGGAACCCAGGTTGGTGAATTAACGCCTGCTCTGGCGCGCCAACTCGATTTGCCGAACGGCGTTCGCGGCGTTGTCGTGACCGGCGTTGATCCAGACGTGGGTGCAGCCGACCTGCAGAAAGGCGACGTGATTGAGGAAGTGAACCAACAACGGGTCAACTCGGTGGAGGATTACAATAAAATCGTGCAATCGCTTGATCCAAATCAGGCGATGGTGCTCTCGGTTTGCCGGCATCGGGTCCGATCGTTTCTGGTCTTACGCCCGCGCTGACCGGCTTTCGCCAACGCCAGTCCGGCTCGGACCTAGGGCATGAGTAAGCAAGATCGACATCTACATTAACTCCGCGATCTGCACCGCGTTCAACGCCGCGCCTTTAAGGAGTTGATCGCCCGAAACCCAAAACGCGAGCCCGTTTTCGAACGCGCAATCAAGCCGTACTCGCCCGACTTCGCAATTGTCTTTGCCTGCGACGGTCAACGGCATCGGATAACGATTCTTTTGCGGTTCGTCGACCAGCTCCAAACCCGGAGCCTTCGCCAAAACTTCGCGCGCCTGCTCGACCGAAACCTTCTTTTCGAACTCGGCGTTGACTGCAACCGAGTGAGCGCGATAAACCGGAACTCGAACGCAGGTGACCGACGCCCGGAATTCTGGCAAATGCATGATCTTACGTCCCTCGCTTTGCATTTTCATTTCTTCCTTGGTGTAACCGCCCTCCAAAAAGATATCCACGTGCGGCAACACGTTGAACGCGATCTGGTACGGATAAACCTGTACCGGTGATCGTCGATCCTGCATGGTGGCCGCGACCTGTTCTTTGAGCTCGTCGATGGCGCGCTGCCCACTGCCCGAAACTGCTTGATAGCTCGCCGCAAAAACACGGCGAACCCCAAATGCGCGATGAAGCGGATAAATCGCCATCAGCGCGACCGCGGTTGTGCAATTGGGATTGGCAATCAGCCCGCGATGTTGTTTCACATCCCGGCCGTTAATCTCCGGGATCACGAGTGGAACGTCGAGATCCATTCGGAATGTGGAGGAGTTGTCGATCACAATCGTGCCAGCTTTGCGCGCGATCGGCACGAATTTCCGCGAAATTTCTCCGCCTGCACTGAAAAATGCGATATCGATCTTATCAAAGGAATTTTCGCCGAGTTCCTCGACCGCGACCCACTGGCCGCGAAATTCGACCGTTTTACCGGCCGATTTTTCGGACGCGAGCGCACGAATGCTCGCTACCGGAAGGTTTCGACGTTCCAAGACGCGAAAAAACTCCGCACCGACCGCCCCAGTCGCGCCCACCACGGCGACGTGATATTCTTTTTTCACGGCGGCCAAGTGTAAGGCCGCTGTTGAACGATGCAAAGTGGCCAAACCAAGATCGACATTTCTATTAGGGATCAGTGCCTGACACTGACCCGCGATGGCGAGAAGGTTCGTTCTTTTCCGATCTCCAGTTCGCGCTTCGGAATCGGGACCGAGGAGGGCAGCAATAAAACACCGCTCGGGAATTTCCGCATCGCGGAGAAAATCGGCCATGGCGCCGCGCCGGGAACCATTTTTAAATCCCGCATTCCGCTTGGCCCCAACGACCCGCTACCGGAGACGCAGGATTTCGTGACGACGCGAATTCTCTGGCTCGACGGCTTGGACGAGGTGAACGCAAACACGCGCGGCCGCTTTATTTACATTCATGGGACGAAACATGAGGAGAAGATTGGGAGGCCAGACAGCTGCGGTTGCATCCGGATGCGCAACGCGGACGTCATAGAATTATTTGATCTGGTTGATGAAACCACGCAGGTGGTCATCCGCGAATAGCTTTTTGGCGGGAAAACGTCCAAAAAAGCGTTGCTTCAATTGTATTCCCTGCCTACAAGAACCGGAGCAACATAATCGAAAGGAGGCGAGATTAGATTGAAGTTCATCAAAGTGATCATGATCATGGCCGTTCTAGCGGGCGCTATCAGCTTGGGAGCGTGCGCGCAACACAAAGAAGCAGCGGCTCCAGCACCAGCTCCCAGCTACCACAAATAACCGCCGTGGCACGGGCTTCCAGCCCGTGGACGGCCAGTCCAATTCGGGCCATCGGCAGGATGCCGATGCCACGATGGTTTAACAAAAAGGCCAGGTTGCTTTGGCGGCCTGGCCTTTTCTCATTTAGGATCACGAATGTGAATTTCGGATTTTTTCTGATCTTTGCCTTGGCGACCTGGACGAACGTCGTTTTCGCGCAAGACGAGAAATCAATTAACAATTTAGGCGCGGCGCTCATCGCGCTTTCGCCGCACACAGTCGATCCGCGGGAGGCTGCTTTGCTATCGGAGACCGCGCACCATATGTCGCGCCAGCTCGCGCGCGATTACGGCGTGACCGGCGATCCGGCGGTTCACAATTTTCTCATCAACATCGGCGCAAAAAAGAAGGGCATCTGCGCCGATTACACCCGCGACATCGGCACACGTTTGAAAGAGTTTCATTTCAAAACGTTCGTGCTCCATTGGGGCGAGGCTTATGCGAAGGAGTCGGACGAAAATAACGCGCTCGTAGTCACGGCGCGAAACCAGCCCTTTCTGGACGGGATCGTCCTCGATGGCTGGCGCAGGGGCGGCCGATTGTTCTGGTGCGCGGTTAAAAACGACCGCGAATACGAACTAGGACGCCGCTATCTGCTCGGCCGCTTGGGAGGAATTCCGACGACCGGAATCACCGCCTGGAGAGAGGATTTGCACGAAAGCGCATGGCTCCAGGAGGACCACCCTACTAAGCCGGAGCCGAAACAAAACCGATAAACGCGGCGACCGCTTCCCTTTGTCGAAGTTGTCACTAAGATTGGGCGCATGGAATTAAGCGGAAGGCCGCTGTCGCTTGAGAAGATTGCCGCCGTCGCTCATGGAGGCGAATCGGTGCAAATCGCCGCGTCGGTGCGCTCTCGCGTTTTAGCTTCGCGCAAGGTGGTCGACGATATCGTTGCGCGCGAGGCCGTCGTTTATGGCGTCAACACGGGTTTCGGCAAGCTCGCCGATGTTCGAATTCCGCGGGAAGAGCTCGGCACCCTCCAATTAAACCTCGTTCGCAGCCACGCTTGCGGAATCGGTTCGCCGCTATCCGAACCGGAAACGCGCGCGATGATGTTGTTGCGTGCGAATGTGCTCACACTCGGATTTAGCGGCATTCGTCCGGACGTGATTCAGCTTCTGTGCGAAATGCTCAACGCACGTGTGCATCCGGTCGTTCCCGAAAAAGGATCGGTCGGCGCAAGTGGCGATCTCGCTCCGCTCGCGCATCTCGCCCTCAGCCTGATCGGGGAGGGCGAAGCGTTTTTTGACGGAGGTCGAATGCCAAGCGGCGACGCGTTGAAGCGCGCGAAATTAGAACCGCTGCAATTGGGAGCCAAGGAGGGCCTCGCGCTGCTGAACGGCACGCAGGCAATGCACGCCGTAGGCGCATTGGCGATTTTGCGCGCGAAACGGCTGACAAATATCGCCGATGTTGCCGGTGCAACGACGCTTGAAGGTTTGCGCGACACGCCCGCAGCGTTTGATCCGCGCTTGCAAAATGCGCGACCGCACCCTAGCCAAAAGGCAGCCGCCGCTCACTTGAGTTCGCTCCTACGGGAGAGCGAAATTCGCGAATCGCATCGTGAGGGGGATTCTCGCGTGCAGGATGCCTACAGCGTTCGTTGCATGCCGCAAGTGCACGGAGCCGTGCGCGACGTTGTTGCGCATTGCGAGCAAATCTTGGAAGTCGAATCTGCATCCGCCACCGATAATCCGCTTATCTTTGTTGAGAGCGGCGACGTGATCTCGGGCGGAAATTTTCATGGAGCGCCGCTCGCAATGGCTTTCGATTACGCCGGAATCGCGCTGACCGATTTGATGAACATCAGCGAACGGCGGATCGACCGACTGACCAATCCCGATAAGAGCGAAGGCCTGCCGGCGTTTTTGGCGAGAAAGCCTGGTGTCGAATCGGGTTTTATGATCGCACAGGTCGCCGCCGCTTCGTTGGTAAACGAGGCGCGCGTGCTCGCGCATCCCGCTAGCATCGATAATGTGACTACGTCAGGCGGAAAAGAAGATCACGTTTCCATGGGGATGACGAGCGCACTCAAACTCCGGTCGATTGTTGATCTTGCAGAAAATCTTTTCGCGATAGAATTGCTGGCTGGCGCGGAGGCACTCGAGCATCGACGGCCGTTGAAAGCTGGAAAAGGTGTCGAGCGTGCATTTGAACTGATTAGGCAAATCGTGCCGCCGCTGACGAATGATCGGCCGCTCTCCGGCGACATCGCGCGCACGGTGGAGAAGATACGTGCCGGCGTATTCGATAATTTATGAACGGCAAGCAATCCGCCAGTCCGGCACGAACTATTCATGCGCCCCGCGGTAACAAGCTGATCTGCAAAGGCTGGCATCAGGAAGCCGCGATGCGCATGTTGATGAACAATCTCGACCCCGATGTAGCAGAAAATCCGGACCAACTCATTATTTACGGCGGCACCGGACGCGCTGCGCGCAGTTGGGACGCGTTCGATGCGATTGTGCGCTCACTGCGCGATTTAGCGAACGATGAATCGCTGCTTGTTCAGTCTGGTAAACCAGTTGGGAAATTCCGAACGCACGACGAAGCGCCGCGGGTCCTGATCGCGAACTCGAATCTGGTCGGCAATTGGAACAACTACTCTGAGTTCAATCGTCTCGAGCGGTTGGGCCTGACGATGTACGGCCAAATGACCGCTGGCTCGTGGATCTACATCGGCAGTCAAGGAATTGTCCAGGGGACGTTCGAGACCTTTGCCGCCGCTGCCCGAAAGCATTTTGGCGGATCACTCGACGGAAAATTTGTTCTCACTGGCGGACTTGGCGGCATGGGTGGCGCGCAACCGCTCGCCGCGACCATGAATGGCGCCGTTTTTCTTGGCGTCGAAGTCGATCCGGCGCGGATCGAAAAAAGATTGAGGAGCGGTTATTGCGATAAGATCGTGGGTTCGCTCGAAGAAGCCTTGAAGCTGATCGACAAGGCGCGCAAAGAGCAAGAATCGCTTTCGGTTGGACTCGTCGGGAATTGCGCAGATGTTTTGCCCGAGATCGTTAAGCGCGGTGTCGTTCCCGATGTCTTGACCGATCAAACGAGTGCGCACGACGCGCTGAATGGCTACGTGCCGAACGGCATGTCGCTCGAAGATGCGCTCGCCTTGCGCCGAAAAAATCCGGAGGAATATATCGAGCGCTCGATGCAAGCGATAGCGACACACGTCGAAGCGATGCTCGCGTTGCAAGAGAAGGGCGCCGTTACGTTCGATTACGGCAACAACATTCGCGCGCAGGCGCAGAAGGCTGGTGTCAAGAAGGCGTTCGATATTCCTGGGTTCGTTCCGGAATATATCCGCCCGCTTTTCTGCGAAGGGAAAGGCCCCTTTCGCTGGGTCGCGTTGAGCGGCGAGTCGGATGACATCGCGCGCACTGATAAGCTCGCCCTCGAATTGCTTCCGGAAAACCGGACGCTCGCGCGCTGGATGAAACTCGCGAAAGAACGAATTCAATACCAAGGATTGCCCGCGCGGATTTGCTGGCTCGGTTATGGCGAGCGCGCCGAATTCGGCGTCGCAATGAATGAATTGGTGAAGCGCGGCGAGATCAAAGCGCCAATTGTCATAGGGCGCGACCATCTTGATGCGGGATCGGTCGCTTCTCCGAATCGCGAGACCGAAGGAATGATCGATAGGAGCGACGCGATTGCGGACTGGCCGTTGCTGAACGCGCTCATCAACACGGCGGCGGGCGCGTCCTGGGTTTCGATTCACAACGGCGGTGGCGTCGGCATCGGTTTCTCGCAGCACGCCGGGATGGTCGTGGTTGCCGATGGCAGTGACAACTCGAAGCGGCGACTCGAGCGCGTGCTCACGAGCGATCCCGGAATAGGTGTGTTGCGTCACGCCGACGCGGGGTACTCGCGCGCAATCGATTTCGCCGCCAAGAGTAAGATCGACATCCCGATGGAGCCCAAGCCGCGCGATTGAGCATGCAGAAGCTGATCGAGTGCGTGCCGAATTTTTCGGAGGGGCGCGACGAAAAAATCATTCGGCAGATTACGGACGCGATTAAGTCGACCAACGGAGTTTCGTTGCTCGATGTCGATCCAGGCGCGACCACCAACCGAACGGTCGTCACGTTTGTCGGGAGTCCGGAAGCGGCGGTTGAAGCTGCATTTCGCGGAATTCAGAAAGCCGCGGAGTTGATCGACATGCGGAAACACAAGGGCGCGCATCCGCGAATGGGCGCGACTGATGTTTGTCCTTTCATTCCCGTGAGCAACCTCAGTTGGGAAGAAGCGATCGAGTGCGCGAACAAATTGGGAAGACGCGTTGGCGAAGAGTTAAAAATTCCGGTCTATCTCTATGAAAAGGCGGCAAAGGATAAATCGCGATCGAATCTGGCGGTGATTCGCGCCGGTGAGTACGAAGGGTTCGCCGAAAAGATTCGGAAACTGGAATGGAAACCAGATTTCGGGCCGGCGAAACTGAACGAGAAAGCCGGTGCAACGGTGATCGGCACGCGGCAGTCTCTCGTCGCTTACAACGTCAATCTGAACACGAAATCAGTTCGGCGCGCGAATTCGGTTGCGTTCGACGTGCGCGAGCAGGGGAGAATCAAGACCGTAGACGGCACGCCTTCGGGCGAGCCGGTTCTTGATAAAAACGGCGAACCAGTCCGCGAACCCGGGATGCTGAAATATGTCAAAGCGATCGGTTGGTTCGTGAAGGAGTACGGGATCGCGCAGGTCTCTATGAATCTGACGAATATCGAAGAAACGCCGTTGCACCTGGCGTTCGAAGCATGCGTGGAATCAGCAATCAAACGGGGGTTGCGCGTTACTGGCTCGGAAATCGTTGGAATGGTCCCGAAGAAATGTCTCACGGATGCCGGTCGTTATTTCTTGCGAAAACAGAAATGGTCGGAGGGTGCGTCGGAAGAGGAATTGATCGACATCGCGGCCCGTTCGCTTGGATTGAGCGAGTTGAAGCCTTTCGATCCGAAGGAAAAAGTGGTTGAATTGAAGATCGAAAGCGATTCGAAATCGCTGTTGAAAATGAATCTGCGCGAATTTTGCAACGAAACATTGAGCGATTCGCCAGCGCCCGGCGGCGGCTCGGTTGCGGCTTTGATGGGCGCGCTCGGCGCGTCCCTTGGCGGAATGGTTGCGAACCTTTCCGCCGGTAAACGCGGTTGGGACGACCAGCTTCAATATTTCAGCGATTGGGCAGTGAAAGCGCAGAAGCTCAAGGATGAATTGCTAGCGCTCGTCGACGAAGACACCAACGCTTTCGGCAAGGTGATGAACGCGTTTGGCCTGCCCAAAGGATCGGCGGATGAAAAAAAAGCGCGCGATGCTGCGATCGAGTCGGCCACGAAATATGCGGCGGAGATTCCAGTCAAGGTGATGGAGACGGCGTCGAAATCATATGAACTGCTCACAGAGATGGCCGAGAAAGGGAATCCAAATTCGATTTCGGATGTCGGCGTCGGAATTTGCGCGACGCGTGCGTGCATCGATGGCGCCGCATTGAACGTTCGAATCAATCTGGGCCATTTGAAGGACGAGGAGTTTAGATCCGTGCTTCATGACAAGGTTCGCGAGGTTCAGGTGAATTCGGAATCGCAATTTAAAAAGATCGATCAGATCGTGCAGAGCAAACTAACTTGAAGTCGCTCGCTCTTCTTCACGCGTCGCAGTTGGTCACGTTGGCGGGTCCGAGTCGTCCGCGGAACGGGACAGAATTGTCCGAGCTCGGAATCATTCGCGACGGCGGGATTCTGATTCGCGATGACAAGATCGACATTGTCGGCCAGAGCGACGAAGTGGAAAAGAAGGCGGGCGATGCCGTGATTGTCGATCTTGGAGGGCGCGTCGTGCTGCCGGGATTCGTCGACGCGCACACGCATTTGGTTTTCGCTGGAGATCGATTGGACGACTTCGAACGCCGTGCGCGCGGCGAAACCTACGAACAGATCGCGAAAGCGGGTGGCGGAATTTGGTCGACCGTCGAAAAGACTCGTGCGGCAAGCGAAGACGATCTTTTCGAGGTGGCAAAGAAACGCGTCGACTGTTTTTTGAAATCTGGAACGACAACCGTCGAAGCGAAATCTGGGTATGGGCTAACGCTCGAGGATGAACTGAAAATTTTGCGCGTGATTCGGCGATTGAACGACGAGACGCCGCTCGAAATTGTACCGACTTTTCTTGGCGCGCACGCGGCTCCGCGGGAAACGTCGACAGAGAAATATGTCGATTTCGTGATCAACGAAATGCTCCCGCGCGTCGCGAATGAAAAACTGGCAGAGTTCTGCGATGTGTTTTGTGAGCGCGGTTATTTTGACATGGAGCAATCGAGAAGAGTTTTGAGCGCAGCGAAAAAGCTCGGACTCAAATTGCGCGGTCACGTCGATCAACTGTCGAATTCTGGCGGCGCGAGGTTGATGGCGGAATTGTGCGCGACGACGGCGGATCACTTAGAGAAGACGGACGAAAGGGGGATCACGGCATTGAAATCCGCAAGTGTACAGCCGGTTTTGTTGCCCGGCTCTGTTTATGCGCTTGGATCGACATCTTATCCGCGCGCGCGGGAAATGATCAGTGCTGGACTCGCGCTTGTGCTCGCGACCGACTTCAATCCCGGTTCTTCGCCGACGCCATCGATGGCGATGGTTCTTTCGCTGGCGTGCACGCAAATGATGATGTCGCCTGCAGAATCGATCACCGCGGCGACAATCAATGCAGCTTATTCATTGAATCGCGGCGACAAGGTTGGATCGCTCGAGCACAACAGGAGCGCGAACATCGCTGTATTCGATTGCAAAGATTATCGCGAGATCGCGTATTGGTTTGGCGTTCCACAACTGCATTCCGTTTATGTGCGCGGCGAGCGAATATGAAACGAGTGCTCGTGCTGCTAACGTTTGCGCTGACAGCGTCGTGTCGGATGAAAAGCTACGATGCAGAAAGCGAATTATTGAAATTGGAAAAGGATTTTGCAGACGCGGTGGTCAGCAACCATGCCGAAGCGATCGGCAAATTCTTGGCGGACGATTGGGTGATCGTCGATCCGGATGGCCACATGATTGACAAGGCTCGTTTTCTGGGCGTGATCAAGTCTGGTCAACGGACTCACGAGTTAATGGAGTCGGAAGATTTGAGGGTACGCAGCTACGGGAACAGTGCCGTTGTCACGGCGCTGATGAAGACGAAAGGGAAATTTGCCGGCCAGGAGTTCACGACGCGGGAGCGAGCGACCGATTTTTTTGTGAAGCAAGGCGGACGCTGGCAGTGTGTGTTTTCGCAGCCCACAAAATTCAATAGGAAATAAACAGGCGCAGCGGTTGCCCTGGAATTGTGCGCGGCTTAGCGTGGCTGCTCTCATGAAGGTTCAGATAGAAAAAAATCCGGAGTCGATCTCGACGCTGAAGATTGAATTGCCGGCGGAGGAGGTTTCGAAGGAATGGGACAAGATCGCTAACAGTTTTGCGAAGTTTGCGAAGATTCCGGGTTATCGGCCAGGCAAGGCACCACGTGCTGTCGTCGATAAACGATTTCGAAAAGAAATTCAGGACGAAGTTACAAAGAAGCTCCTTTCGAAAAGCTATCGGGAGGCGATCGAACAAAAGAAGTTGCGGGTCGCGTCCCTGACCAATTTGCAAGATGTCCAGTTTGGGGAAGACAAATCGATGCGGTTCCAGGCGACGCTCGTGATCGCCCCGGAATTTAAATTGCCGGATTACAAAAATATTCCGGTCGAGTTGCCGGATACCAGAGTAACGGAGCAGGAAATCGACGCCGCGATCGAGCGCTTGCGCGATCAAACGGCGGATTTTGTGGACGCGCCGGCGCGCGGCGCGCAAATGGAAGATTTCGTGGTGATTGATTTTGATGGAACGATTGATACTAAACCGATCAGCGAGACTGTGCCGAACGCGAGCAAAAATCTGCACGGCGGCAAGAAATTCTGGCTCAGACTCGAGGCCGACAATTTTCTTCCGAAATTCTGCGAGCAAGTCGTCGGCCAGAAAAAGGAGGAAACACGCACCGTGACGGTCGATTTTCCGGTGGATTTCTTGGTCAAAGATGTGGCGGGGAAACAGGCAAGCTACAACGTGACGCTCCGCGAAATCAAAGAAAAGGTTTTACCGGCGGCTGATGATGCGTTCGCGGCTAAACTGCTGCCTGGAAAATCGCTGGCCGATCTTCGGCAAACAATCGAGCACGATCTGGGGCACGAGAAAGAACATCAGATCGAGCGCGCGAAGGAGGAGCGAGTGATCAAATATTTGCACGAGAAGATTCAGTTCGATTTACCGCCGATTTTGTTGCGCAACGAAACGAAGCGCGCGTTCGCTGAATTGGTTCAACGAAATCGCGCGCGGGGAATTCCCGACGACATGTTGAAGGCCAAGGAGAAGGAGTTGATCGAGACGGCCGCGAGCGTGGCGCACCACCGGTTGAAAACGAATTTCATCCTGGAGCGGATTGCGGAGCAGGAGAAAATCGACGTCACGCGCGAAGATGTCGATCATCGTATTCAGCACGAGGCGCAGCATTACAACATTTCGACCGACAAGATGCGCAAGGAACTCGAAGAGCACGATGGACTTAACGCGCTCTGCGAACAGATTCTGCTCGGCAAGGTTCTTGATTTCCTAAAGACGAATGTTAGCGTCCAACCGGTTTCCAAAGAACAAGAGAAAGCATGAGCGAAAGTAACGAAAATCGATCGCAATCGATCCTGATTCCGATGGTCGTCGAGCAAACCGGCCGCGGCGAACGCAGTTACGATATTTATTCGCGTTTGTTGAAGGACCGCATCGTTTTCATCGGCCAACCAATCGACGATCACATCGCAAATCTGGTGATCGCGCAGTTGCTCTTTCTGCAAATGGAGGATTCGAAGAAGGACATCAGCATTTATATCAACTCCGGCGGCGGCGTCGTCACGTCAGGTCTCGCGATTTACGACACGATGCAATTTTTGACCTGCGACGTGACGACCTATTGCCTCGGAATGGCCGCGAGCATGGCGGCCGTACTGCTTTGTGCGGGAACGAAAGGCAAGCGCTTCGCGCTGCCGAACTCCGACATCATGATCCACCAGGTTTCCGGGGGTGCGCAGGGGCAGGCGAGCGACGTTGAGCGCCAGGTCGATTACATGTTCAAGCTGAAGAAGCGGATCATTAAGATTATCTCGCAGCACACTGGCAAACCGGAGGAGCAGGTTCGGCTCGATTCGGACCGCGATTATTACATGTCGGCGCAGGAGGCAAAAGGGTACGGGCTTGTCGACGAGGTGATTAAGTCCCGCAAGGAAGTGAAAGGGCTGGACGGCGCCCATTCGGGCGATTCAGAACGCACCTTGGGTCGTAAATCGGAGGAATAGAAACTGCTCAGTTAGGGAGAATATGGCCCGCGCGACTAACCTCACGATGTGCTCGTTCTGTGGCAAGAGCCACGCCGAGGTGCGCAAACTCATCGCCGGACCTGGCGTTTATATCTGCGACAGCTGCATCAATGTCTGCAAAAGCATTCTCGATAAAGAGTTGAACGAGGACGCGCGGCGGCAGTCGTCAAACATCCGCGTTCCGAAACCGGCGGAAATCCGACGCGCGCTTGATCAATATGTGATCGGTCAAGAGATCGCCAAAAAAACGCTCTCGGTCGCGGTGCACAACCATTTCAAACGCGTGCTGCAAACTTCCGCGCCGGCGGATTCTTCGGCCGCGTTTCAACCGGACCCGTTCGCCGACGTTGAAATCGAGAAGAGCAACATTCTTTTGATTGGCCCGACCGGTTCCGGCAAGACGCTGCTCGCAAAAACGCTGGCGCGAATTCTCGACGTTCCATTTTGCATCGCCGACGCGACAACGCTTACCGAAGCCGGGTATGTGGGTGAAGACGTTGAGAATATTATTCTGCGTTTGCTCCAAAACGCCGACTATGACGTAAAGCGCGCCGAAATTGGGATCGTTTACATTGACGAGATCGACAAAATCGGCCGAAAGACCGACAACGTCTCGATCACGCGGGACGTTTCTGGCGAGGGCGTGCAACAAGCGTTGTTGAAAATTCTCGAAGGATCGACATGTAATGTTCCGCCGCAGGGCGGGCGGAAACATCCACATCAAGAGTACATTCAGGTCAACACCGAGAAAATTCTGTTCATTTGCGGCGGCGCGTTCATCGGTCTGGACAAGATCATTCAAAAACGAATCGGCCAAAAAGTGATGGGCTTCAGCAGTCCGACTCTCGAAGTTGAAGAAGCGGCGCGCAAAGAAGCGATTCGGCATGTCGAGCCGGAAGATTTGCTCGCGTTCGGAATGATTCCCGAATTCATCGGCCGCTTGCCCGTTGTCGCGTCTCTCGACGCGCTGACCGAAGAGGAGATGGTCGCGATTCTGACCGAAACAAAGAACGCGATGATCAAGCAATACACGAAACTCTTCTCGATGGAGGGCGTGCGATTAACGGTGACGAAGGACGCGTTGCGCGCCCTCGCGGGGCAATCAGTCACCAAGGGAACCGGCGCCCGCGCGCTGCGATCGATCCTCGAGCGAATCATGCTCGACATCATGTACGACGTTCCGAGCCGCGAAGATATCGCCGAGGTCACGATTAATCGGGCGGTGGTGGAAGGCAAAAAGTTGCCGCTGATTCGCAAGAAGCAGGACAAAGACGCGGCGTAACGATCCAGGCCGTTAGGTCGGTTCGACATTGCGCCTGCGACGGCGTAGCCATTGCGAAGGCTGGTCGGACATTCGACATTTGCTTCTGTTATGCGCACGGTTCTACTCAACACTGGCTCGGAACTTCTAGCGGGCGACGTGCACGACACCCATCTGGCGTTCATTGCGCACGAGACTTTTGCGGTTGGGTTGCGGCTCGAGGAACGACGAACGGTCGGTGACGGCACGGCGATTGGCGAGACACTGCGCGAATTATTTTCACGAGCCGACATTATTTTCGTCACCGGTGGATTGGGTCCGACCAGCGATGACATCACGCGTGACGTCGCGGCAGAGTTGCTCGGATTGAAGCTGGAGGAAAATGCCGAGCTGCTCGCTTCACTGAAGGGGCGACTTAAAGCCCGTCGAATCGGGTGGGTCGCGAGTATCGCACGCCAAGCGCAAATCCCGCAGCGCGCGCAGATTCTACGAAACGAGAATGGTAGCGCCTCGGGTCTATATTTGAAAGCGAATATCAATCCGAAGATTGAATCGCCGCACATCTTTCTGTTGCCCGGTCCGCCACGCGAGCTGCAGCCGATGTTCCGAGACTCGGTAATGGCGATCTTGCGTTCGATTGTTAAAAGTCCGCCAGCCGTCGGACGTAGATTCTATAAAATCGCGGTCATGGGCGAATCGGTGATCGAAGCGAAAATCGGGACGAAGATTCTCGCGATCCCCGGAGTGGAACTGGGTTACTGCGCGCGGCCGGGTGAAGTCGACGTGCGGATCATTGGCAAGCAAGCAGCGCTCGATCAGGCCGATCAAATTGTTCGGGCGGAACTCGGTGACGCGATTTTTACCGCCGGTGACGAAAGCATCGAGGCAGTGCTGGTCAAATTACTTACAGAGAAGCAAAAGACATTGGCGACAGCTGAATCGTGTACAGGCGGATTGCTTGCGAATCGAATTACAAATGTTCCGGGCGCTTCGGCTGCTTTGCTGGCGGGCTACGTTTGTTACGTGAACGACGCGAAGATCGACATCCTCCGCGTCGATCCGAAATTGATCGACAGACATGGCGCAGTCAGCGAAGAAGTTGTCCGCGCGATGGCCGAAGGTGCCCGCAAACGCGCAAAATCGTCGTATGCGCTCGCGACGACCGGCATTGCAGGGCCGACTGGCGGTTCGCAGAAGAAACCGGTCGGCACGGTCTACGTCGCACTCGCTGACGAAAAGGAAACGAAAGTCAGGAAATTATTCTTCCCGAGCGATCGTGAGACGTTCAAACAACTCGTCGCTCAAGTCGCGTTCGAGATATTGCGGCGAAAATTGATTTAGAAATCGCCGACGTCGACTGGCGTTCCGACTTTGGCGTGATCGTAAAATAATTTCGCGCCCTCGATTGATTCGCGAACGCAACCGTGCGAGGCCGGATAACCGGGCAAAATCCCGATGTGCATCCCGACCCCTTCACCAGTAAGACGAAGAAACCATTTCATGGGCGCTCCGGCGAAATGTGTCCCGCTCGGCGCAGAATCGATTTGTGCGCTGACACCCGCCCGCACGACTCGACCTGAGCCATCGACGAAATCGCCATAAAGACTTGAATGATGGTCCGGGTCCTTCTCCATGACGGTGAAATGTCCCTGCGGCGTTTCGTGGCCGCGCTTCCCGGACGAAATTGGTCCATCGGCGACGACTTGATCGCCAATCATCAGATACGCCCGCTGTTTTGGAATGGAGACGACGATGTGGGTGTTGTCCGGTGTCGCTTGACTCAGCAGCTTCTGGTTCACCTTTAACCGTGCTTGCTTTTGAATCAGCTCGTTCGGCTTCTTCATTTTTGGCCCGAATAGTTGGGCTCTGGCCAATCCGGCCAGCGCGACCGCCGCGACGAGAATGACTGTTGTCGGGCAAATTCGTTTCATGAACTTTCGCTGTAGCTGTGAACCCGATTCAGCCAGCCAGGCAGCCAGCGGGTCTCATGTCGGTCCGGTGGTGAATTCTGCACGCGTCGGCGCAAGATTGCAGCAGCAGAATTTGAAAATTCACGCGTCGCCCCGGCGCCGTTTTCTGTGCCGTGCATCGCCTGGAGCACTTGCAGCAGTCCCCAGCCTTCCCCGAGATACCGTTCGCTATGCAAAACGCCCTCGCCTTTGAAATTCACGTAATCAACCAGCGCGTAGCAGCCATGCGGCCTGCCGGCGACGCGCGCGAATTGCCGCTCCACATTGGCGCGATCTGCTGGCGCGGCTTCGTCCAGCATTTTGCCCAGCGATTGTTGCAAACGCGCGACCATGAATTGCGCCTGAAGATCGATGGTGTGCGACAAAAATTGCCGGAGCTCGCGCATTTGAGCTGAATTTTGCGCGCTGGAGAATTCTGTGCGCGAGTTCCAAGGGCAAGGTGGGGCTTGATTGAGCCATCCCGGAATCGCGGCGTGTCGTTCTCGCGCGAACGCGAGAAATTTTGGAAAGCTCTCCTCGAACGGACCTTGCACGCCTTTCGGATACCAAATGAAATGGCCGATTCCAAGCGAAGCGAAATCTTCGCCGACGTTCCAAGCGGTGAGACCGGAGACGGTGCTGTTGCTTTCGTTCTGCCAAATCCGCTTTCCAATTCGAAGCGCGTCCGCATCGGAGATATGGACCGGTTCCGTGCCAAGAGCGGTTCTGGCGAGCGCAAGAAAAAGCAGTTCGCCGGCAAAGACAAACCAGGTGTGATGCTGAGTTGACGAAGGCTGTTTCTCCACTAGCGTTGTAACTTTCTGCGCTGTTCCAGATTAGAGCGCAACCACATTCGCAATCTCATTTGATGAAATCTACCGTTATCATTGTTGTTGGATTTGCCTTCACTGTTGCCGTTTTTGGCGAAGAGAAGCCGCCCCAATTGAAAGAGTTGAAAGACCGGGCGAGCTACGCTCTCGGTTTGAATTTTGGTTTTAATTTCAAGCGACAGAACGTCGATCTAAACACGGACGCGTTTGCGGCCGGGTTCAAAGATGGCATGACCAACAAAAAACCGCTCCTGACCGAACAGGAAGTCAGGGAAACGATGATGGCGTTCGAAAAAGATATGCAACAAAAACAAGCTGACATGGCGCAAAAGAACGCAGTCGAGGCGCAGAAGTTCCTGAACGAAAACAAAGGCAAAGAAGACGTCAAAACCACCGCAAGTGGTTTGCAGTACAAAGTATTGAAAGATGGCAATGGTGCGCTGCCGAAAAGCAGCGACACCGTAACCGTGAACTATCGGGGCACGTTAATTGACGGCACGGAATTCGACAGCTCATACAAACGCGGCCAGCAGGCAACCTTTCCGGTAGGCGGTGTAATCAAAGGTTGGACCGAAGCGCTCCAGTTAATGAAGGTCGGGTCCAAGTATCAGCTTTTTATTCCAGCGGGCCTTGCCTATGGCACTGACGGGCGGCCGGGAATTCCTCCAAACTCGGTTTTGATTTTCGAAGTCGAGCTGATCAGCGTGAACCCGCCAACTTTTGGGAGTCCGTCACCATCGGCTTCGCCAAAATAATTGTCGGATCGCTAATACTTAGCGCGCAGCGGCGGCTGTTTCCCAGGCAACGCGCGGCGCGTCCCCCCACAAATCTTCCAGACTGTAAAACGCGCGCTTGTCCTGGTGGAAGATGTGGATGACGACTTCGAGATAATCGAGCACGATCCATTGGCTCGCCGGAAAACCGTCGATCGCTGCCGCGCGCAGGCCGTAATCTTCCTTTAATCGGGTTTCGATCTCGTTGGCGATTGCCTTGAGCTGCGGCTCAGACGTTGCCGAACAGATTACGAAGCAATCGGTGAAGCTCGAAATGCCGGAAAGATCGAGAACGTCGATGTCTTCGGCCTTTTTGTTTGAGGCGAGCTCGGCGCAAGTCGTGGCTAACTGTTTCGCGGTTATGTCCCTGACTCCCGGTAAAGATTTTCGCGGCGGATAATTTCTTCCACGGCCTTCGGTACGAGATAACGGATGGAACGCCCCGATGCAACTCGCTTTCGAATGTCAGTCGCAGAGATATCGACGTTCCGTCGCACCACCGGATACCGATGCGTGCTTTTTTGGCCACGACCGCGATCCAAAACGACGAATTTGACCAACTCTTTGAGCGCGTCGATTCGATGCCATTTGTCTAAACCGCTCACGTTGTCTGCGCCGATCAGCCAGAACAATTCCGCGTTCGGATCGCGTTCGCGGACCTCCAGAACAGTGTCAATGCTGTAAGACGGCGGTGGCCGTTTTAATTCGCAACCGTCTGCGGTAAAACCAGCCTGTCCTTCAATCGCCGCGCGCAGCATCGACAGCCGCAGTTCGCCGCTGGCAAAGGCAGGGCTTTTGAACGGCGAAACAGCTGCGGGAACGAAGATCAATTGATCGAGCCCGATCTCTTCGCACGCCTGCCGGCCAAGAATCAAATGGCCGTGATGAATCGGATCGAACGTTCCGCCGTAGATGCCGATTTTTTTCATCCGAACCGCTTTTTCGTTCGCGCCGACCAGATCGACATCTAAGTTGGGAACCTATGAACGACAGTTCGCTCGGTCAACTGCAAGGTGGTCCGCGTTCTCCGAGCGCGGTTTCAGCGGAGCTAACCTCTCTCGCCGAAGATGAGCGCTGATTCTTTAGGCCAACTCATTTTGTGCGGCGTTCCCGGCAAGGAACTCGACGCCGCAAACGTGGAAATGTTTCGTCGCGTGCAGCCGGGCGGGTTCATTCTTTTCGGACGCAACATCGAGAGCGCGCTGCAATTGCGAAAATTGGTCGACGACCTGCGCGATTTGAGCGAAGTCGAACCGATCATCACCGTCGATCAGGAAGGCGGCCGCGTTTCGCGTTTGCGCTTGATTGGAAGCGAGCCTCCGAACGCGGAGCAACTGCGCGACAAAGACGATGTCGATCTTATCCGCCGGCACGGCGACATCACCGGACGTTTATTGCGCGTTTTCGGATTCAACCTCGATCTCTGTCCGGTGCTCGACCTTTCTTTCGATGACAACGCCGACAATTCATTGCGCGGCCGATGTTACGGTAAAAACGTCGATCAAGTGGTGCGCAATGCGGGCGCGTTCAACGACGCGATGCGCAAACAGGGAATCGCGAGCTGCGGCAAACATTTTCCCGGTTACACATGCGCGAAATCGGACGCACATTACGAGCTGCCGCGGATCGATCGAACGCGCGAAGAGTTGAATCAAAACGAGCTCGCTGTCTTCAAAAAATTCATCGACCGCGTGGACAGCGTGATGATTTGCCACGGCTGGTATCCGTGTCTCGAAGCTGAAAAAACCCCGGCGAGTTTGTCCCGACGCGTGATCAGCGAATTGTTGCGCAACGAATTCGAATTCGACGGTCTCGTCATGACGGACGATCTCGACATGGGCGCGGTTCTGAACGGCTACGGACTCGAGCAAACGATTCAGCTGTCGATCGGCGCCGGGAGCGATTTGGCGATGGTTTGTCATCGAATTCCCGAAATCGAAAACGTTCGCAAGATCTTGGAAACACTGCCGCGCGATCAAACAGATCGCGCGCTCGCTGGCGTGGCTGCGTTCAAGAAAACAATGCGTCCGCCGCACGAATTCTCCGAAGCGGCGTTTCGCAAGATCGACAATGAGATCTGGGAACTGCGGGTCGCGACACTTGGCGAAGAACGCGCCAAACAACGCAGCGTCGAAGACGGGAAACGCTCCCCTGTCGAAGTCTATTGACCCGTTAGGCGAGGCCACACTATCCTCCGCTCGCGTCGATCGACAGGAAGCGAATATGCGCGCTGAACTTACTGTCCGCGGTTTGATTATCGGAATCATCATCACGTTGGTGTTCACCGCGGCCAATGTGTATTTCGGGCTCAAGGCAGGTCTCACGTTTTCGACTTCGATCCCGGCGGCGGTAATTTCGATGGCGATCTTGCGCGGTTTCCGTGACGCAACCGTCCAGGAAAATAATATCGTGCAAACCGTTGCCTCCGCGGCGGGCACGCTCTCGTCGATCATCTTCGTTCTGCCGGGTTTGATCATGATCGGCTATTGGACTGAGTTTCCGTTCTGGACGTCATTTTGGATCTGCGCACTCGGCGGAATTCTCGGGGTGATGTATTCGATCCCGCTCCGCCGCGCGTTGGTCACGACTTCGGACCTGCCTTATCCCGAAGGCGTCGCGTGCGCCGAAGTCCTGAAGGTCGGTAGCAGTGGCGATTCCGAGCACGCTCACGATATCGAACACGGCCGGGCCGGTCTGCTTGCCGTGCTGTGGGGATCGATCGTCTCGGCGGTGTTTGCGGTTGTCGTTCAGACACAACTATTCGCCGGTGATGTGGCCCAGACCTTTCGTATCGGCAGACGCGGCGCAGTGAGCGGTTATGATTTCTTTCTGTCATTCGCTCTTCTCGGCATTGGACACTTGGTCGGCTTATCCGTCGGAATTGCGATGTTTATCGGTGCGTTGATCGGCTGGGGCTGGGGTGTGCCACATTATTCGGCGATTGCCGGCGATGTTACAACGGCAGCGGCCCAACTCGCACAGAGTGCTTGGAGTCACAAGGTGCGTTTTGTCGGAGCAGGCGCAATCGGAGTCTCCGCGATTTGGACGTTGCTCAAATTAGTGAAGCCGGTTGCCAGCGGCCTTGCAGGCGCGATGGCTGCATCGCGCGCGCGCAAAGCCGGGAAAGCCGACACACTGCCGATCACCGAGCGCGACATTCCAATCGGCATTGTTGGTCTCGTCACCTTGATTTGTATGCTGCCGATTGCTTGGTTGCTCGGCTATTTCGGCAATGCGAGCGGTCTCGGCGCGCATATCGTAACGTTGACAATCGGCGGCGTAGTTTATGTCGTCTTGATGAGTTTCTTTGTCTCCGCCGTGTGCGGTTACATGGCCGGGCTGATCGGTTCCTCGAACAGCCCGTTATCGGGCATTGGCATTCTGGTTGTGATTGGCGCCGCGTTACTGCTCGTAATCGGCGTAAAACCGTACGTCGGGCCGGACGCTGGCAAAGCACTGATGGCATTCGCCCTTTTCACGACCGCGGTGATCTTCAACGTTGCAGCGATTGCAAACAATAACCTCCAGGACCTCAAGACCGGGCAACTGGTTGATGCGACGCCATGGAAACAGCAGGTGGCGCTAGTCTTCGGCGTGATCGCGGGTGCGTTCGTGATTCCGCCAGTGCTTGATCTCGTGAATCATGCATATGGCTTCGTTGGCGCGCCGGGTGCTGAACTGCGTCCACATCCGCTGCCGGCGCCGCAAGCGGGCTTGATTTCATCTCTGGCGCAAGGCGTCATTGCTGCTAACATCAATTGGAGCCTAATCGGAATCGGCGGATTGATCGGAGTCGGCATTATTCTGCTCGATGAAATTCTCGCCTGGACAACAAAACACATGCGCGTTCCGCCGTTAGCGGTGGGACTCGGGATTTATCTCCCAACGCAAAGCACGTTGATGATTGTGGTCGGAGCGATCGTCGGCTGGTTTTTTGATCAGCGGGCTAATCGCACTCCTAAGCCTGAAGCGACGAAGCAGCTTGGCGTGCTGCTCGCGTCCGGCTTGATTGTAGGCGAAGGCATTATCGGTGTGGTGATTTCGGCGATAATCGTCTTCTCCGGTAAGGACGCACCGCTGGCGCTGGTCGGTCGAGGATTCGAACTCGCGGGCAAGATGATCGGCGGAATCGCTTTTCCGGTTATCGCACTGCTGCTTTATCGCTGGATCTTGCGAATGGCATCGGCAAGATCGACATGAAGCGAAGTTGGAACTGGCCGCTTGGGGTCGGCTTTATCGTCGCGGTTGGCGGTTTGGCCAGCTACGAATACTTGGTTTGGTTTCCGCTCACGCGCGATTTTCCGTGGCTGAACTTTATGCTGTTCGGGATCGGTGCGGCGCTGCTGCTCATCGGCCTCTTCCGGGCGTTCGGGCGGCCACGGCTTTATCGCGGTAAGATTTTCGGTTCGATCTTCGCGATTATTAGCATCCTGTTCTTCGCATTTTTTGCTTATGAAACACTTTATGTGGCTCGCCAGGTGCCGCTGTCGGCGCAAGCACCGCGCGTCGGCGAAAAGGCGCCTGACTTTTCGCTGCCTGACCAAAGTGGAAAGCAAGTTGCCCTAGCCGACCTGCTTTGGCCCAACGGCGCGGTGTTAATTTTTTACCGCGGCCACTGGTGACCGCTTTGTAACTCCGAGTTGCGGAGTTTTCAGAAACGACTCGCAGACTTCGACTCACGCGGCGTCCATCTCGCAGCGATCAGCGTCGACCCGGTCGATGTAACTCGCGCCCATTGTCAGAAGATGGGATACACGTTTCCGTTTTTGTCCGATCAAAGCGCAGAGGTGATCCGGCGTTACGACGTTCTTCATCGCGGCGCTGGACCGAAAAACAACGATATTGCCCGCCCGGCGGAGTTTTTTGTTGATGCGAACGGCAGAGTCCAATGGGTCAATCTCACCGAAAACATCGCGGTTCGTGCGAGGCCGGAACAGGCATTGGAAGCCATTGGCGCGACAAAGGCTGGCGGGCGTAATTGACGCCGCTCTGCGGAGTTAATACCTTCATCGGCTCGTGCGTGCCGAACTGGAACAGCTTCTCATCCTTCAAGATCGACAACAGAAGATCCGGCAAATTGACAATGAGATTAAAAATCTTCCGCTGCAACGGAGGCATCTCGAGTCGCAGCTGGCGGAGAGCGCAGCTAGCCTCGAAGCAATTAAACAAAAGGCGCGACAGGCCGAGGTCGACCGCAAAAGGCTTGAGCTCGATGTTGGTATTCGCAGCGAAAGCGTCAACCGTCTGAAAACGCAGCAGTACCAGACCCGCAAGAACGACGAGTTCCAGGCAATAGGTCACGAAATCCAACGCTACGAAGATGAAATTCGGAAACTAGAAGACCAGGAGCTCGAGTTGATGGAGCAGGGCGACAAGCTGAAAGTCGACGTCGCGGCCGAGGAAAAAAAATCAGCCGCGACAAAAGATTCGATTTCGCGACAGATGAACGACCTCGGCGAGAAAGTAAAGGCGCTCGAAACTCGACTTCAAGAATTGTCGAGGGAAAGGAAAGAACTCGCGGAAAAGATGGATGAGGATTTGCTCAATCGGTTCGAGCGACTATTTGCGAGCAAAGGCGACTCAGCCATCGTAGCCGTCGAGCATGGCGTTTGCACCGGTTGCCACATGAAGCTGACGACTGCGACCGTGAAAGCTGCCGAGGCAAGCAAGGAAATTGTCAGCTGTGAGCAGTGCGGTCGGATTCTCTACGTCCCGGCGTAGATCAGCGAAACCGAGCCACATAATAAATTTCTGGCCGAACATGATCAATCGCCCCCGGAATCGAACCGCGCGCACTGCTGTAGAACGCTGCGCCAGTTCGCCGGCCGTGGATAGACCAGCGCTAAGGCGACTTGCATTCGCCAGTGGCGCGCCAGCGCGAACATGCGCGTGCCTGCTAGCCAAAGATGTCCTGCACAGTAGATTCGCAGCGCTACTGGTGCGGGGAAAATGTAAAAGACGGCGTGCAATGGATACAGAGTCGCTGTCTGTAGATCGGCTAGGAACGGCCCGTCTCCGGTTCCAACTTTTCAACGGCTTTCACCTGAATGTTCTGGACTGCGACAGCATTACACGTTGAAGCGAAACAAAATCACGTCGCCGTCACGCACTTCGTAATCTTTTCCCTCCAGCCGGAGCTTTCCCGCGTCCCGAGCCTTCGCGAATGAACCGAGCGCGATCAGATCGTCGTAAGCGATCGTTTCCGCGGCGATAAAGCCGCGCTCGAAATCAGAGTGGATTATGCCTGCTGCATCAGGTGCTTTGTCGCCGGCATGAATTGTCCAGGCGCGGGTCTCCTTTTCGCCGGTGGTTAGAAATGTGCTCAAGCCAAGCAAATGATAGACTCCGCGAATCAGCGCGTGAACGCCACTGTCTTCCACGCCGAGACCGCGCAGATACTCTAGCCCTTCGTCTTCTCTGAGATCGGCAAGCTCGCTTTCGATCCGTGCGCTGATCACAAATGCTTCGGTGCCGAAATGATGTTGCGCGTAGTCCTCAACAAAATCGACATATTCGGCCGCGGCGTTTGTTTTGTCGCCTTTCGCAACCGCCGCCAAATCGGTTTCGGCGACGTTGCAGGCAAACAAAGTCGGCTTTGAAGTAAGGAGAAAGAAACTCCGCGCGATATTTTTTTCCTCGGGCTCCAATGGTGCAGTGATCGCCGGCTTTCCGGCATTGAGGTGCGGAAGCAATTTTTCAACGACGGCGTTTTCGATTTTCGTCGCCTTTTCACCCGCGCGAACTTCCTTTTGTAATCGGTTGCGGCGTTTTTGCAGTGACGCGAGATCGGCGAGCGCAAGCTCGGTGTTAATCACTTCGATATCGCGGAGCGGATCGATTGTCGCGCTGACATGATGGACGTCCGGGTCCGTGAAACAGCGCACGACTTGAACGATCGCGTCCACTTCGCGGATGTGACTGAGAAACTGATTGCCCAGTCCTTCGCCCGCGCTCGCGCCTTTGACCAACCCGGCGATATCGACAAACTCAATTGCTGTTGGTGTGATCTTTTTGGAATGTGAGATCTGCGCGATTTTTTCCAAACGCGGGTCAGGCACGAAAACGACGCCAACGTTCGGATCAATTGTGCAGAATGGATAATTGTGTGCGGGCGCTTTGTGCGTTCGCGTGACCGCATTAAACAGCGTCGATTTTCCGACGTTCGGAAGTCCAACAATTCCAGCGGTGAGCATCGTTCTTCTGTAACGGCGGTCTATGACCATCGCAAAAATTTCCGAGAAAAATATTTTTCCCGAAGCAATGGCGGTTTCGCCACAGTTGGTAAATAGTTCCAACTCGATCGGGCTGTAGTTCAGCTTGGTAGAACGCTTGAATGGGGTTCAAGAGGTCGTGGGTTCAAATCCCGCCAGCCCGAGATCTTCGACTTGGCCGCTAATTGAGTTGAACCGTGCCGGCCAATTGTCAGAATGCCGGCACCTCCACGAACATGAAGCTGCTGTGCAGCGCAGCTGTGGCTTTTTGGCTCGACGCATCCGCTATCACCGGCGACGGAAGCGGCGGTCGAACAACCGAGCAATGTCCGATTAAACCTCTTGCGTTCGAGCACGCCCGGCAACTCATCGCCAGCGGCCATCTGGTTGACGCCAGCAAGGGGTGATGGCACGTCGATCAGGCTTCGACCGAAAAAGGGGAATGGGCTTCTTCGCCAAAAGGGATTCGCCGAATATGCGACATGGCATTTAGGAATCGACGACCAACATCCTGAGAACACCAAAGCAGGCTACAAATTTCCATTTGGTGACTTCCTCGACGTGCACTGCTGCGGGGTGATTGCTGTAAAAATGCGAGCGCGAGGGTACGGACAATCCGACATTGCAAAAGCGGCCGACAAATTGCTGCGGGAGATCGACCTCAGCCATCCCAGGCGGTAAGAAACGCGTCGATCAATTCTGGTAGATCGTCGCTGTAGCCACCTTCGAGAATGGCGCCTGCCGGGATGTCGAGTTCATTTAGCCATTCGCCAAAGGTCGCGAAATCGTCGGTCTCGAGCGCCATCTGCACGAGCGGATCGCGGGCGTACGCATCGAATCCCGCGGAAACCAGAATCAGGTTTGGTTTGAACGCGATCAATTTGTCCAGCGCGTGTTGGCAAACATCAGCATGCTCGTTACGCGGCGTCCGCGGCGCGACAGGATAATTGTCAATGTTGGCGAATGATTCCGTGCCGGTTCCGGGATAAGCGGGAAACTGGTGAATCGATGCAAACCGGATCCGAACATTGTTCGCGACAATTGCTTCGGTGCCGTTTCCATGATGCGCATCGAAATCCCAGATCCCCACGCGCTCGGCGTCGTTATCGAGCGCATCCAACGCGGCAATCGCAATGTTGCTGAAATAACAGAATCCCATCGCGCGATCGCGCGTGGCGTGGTGTCCAGGCGGTCGCATCAAAGCGAAGGCGCGTTCGCCCGCGAGCGCAGCATGCGCGACATCGATTCCAGCGCCGGCCGATGCTATCGCGTAATTGTAGATTTTCGGAACCGCAGGCGTATCGAGATCAAAGTCGCCGCTCGGATTTTTGATCAGCTCGATGTGTTCCAATGAGTGAGCGCGAAGTAGCTCATTTTTTGTTGCTGCTCTTGGCTCCCGCCATTGCCAGCTTGGATGTCGATCCTTCAGAAATGCGACTGACTGGACGATCCGTTGCGGACACTCGGGATGACCGGGGGTCGAATATTCAACGCAATGCGGATCGTGGAATAGGAGCATTTGCGTATAAGGTCGCGAACTCATCCCCGTAATTCAAACAATGCGCCTCGCTGCGCGAGGTTGGCATTTAGAAAAAACAGGATTGCGAGTTCTTGAGCTCTGCCCCCACGCGACTGATTGGACTGTAACCGGATGCACCGCCCAAAGCAGCGCGCCAAACCAAGCGGCACGAAGATTGAGTCGCAACACCCGCATACGTGGACTGACGGTATAGGGAAAGTGAATCGCCGCTCGCTTCGTAATGGTCCTGAACTTTCCCTATATAAAAGTACAAATAATTACTCTCTTAGCACAGAAGCCCTGATCACGAATGTGATCCAGAATCATCCCGTTCCACACAAGGGAAGCCGACAAAACGTGCTGATGAAGGTGATCGGCGACCTCGTCCACAAGTTTGGCTACCACAAGGCGCGCGAAATAGCTGAGCGACATTATCGAACCTACGAGGCGAACATTCGTACGCCGCTGGAAGAACACATGAAGGAATTTCACCGCGCCTGGCTCGGCGCCGTCGCCAAAATCCGGGAGCGATTCAGTCCGTCGGAGAGAGCGATCTACGATCAACTTCGGACCGACCACCAACGCGAGGGATTCCGAATCATTTGGGCCTTCGCCCAAGCGGCGGCGTTTACCGGGAAACAGGAATTCCCTATCGGGCGCGACAGTCTGGCGGATCGAATTGGCGTCACGTCAGCCGGTGCGGCTTGCGTCATTCAAAACCTATGTGACTTCAAGGCAATAGAACCAACCAAACCTGCCGTCAGACACAAATCATCCGCTCGATTCTGTTGGTTCGCCGCGAAGAACAGCAATGCTCGGTCATCCGGTGCGCTTGTAGGACTAAGGTCGTATAGACTCGGCGACGAGATTTCTTCCAAACTCGGCGCAACAAAAAAATCTGAATTGGGGGCACGGTAAGAAAGCCCTCCTCTCGGTGTTTTCTTCCCCTCTTTCAGACCTGTGCAGTCGCAGGGTCAGCCACCGAGAGAATAGAAAGAACAGGCAACTATGAAGTTATTCAGATCAACAACCACAACTCCAACCAGATACTTACGCAGGAGGTTCTTTATGCCTAATCCCAGGGGTTGGATCGTCTTTTCGGTTTCCATTTTGTTTATTGCGGTTCTTGTAATCAAACTCGAAAGCGGCCCGATCGTGTTGAGCTCAACCACGTGGACGCCACTCGGTCCAGCACCGGCCATGGGCAGCGGACCTTTTTCTGGACGCATTGACGTGGCGGCGCCGGATCCCACCAATTCGAACGTGATGTATGTGGGCGGCAATGTTGGCGGAGTCTGGAAAACGACGAACTGGTTGGATGCATCTCCAAATTGGACGTCGCTCACGGACAAGCCGCAGATCCTGTCACAAGCCGTCCATGAGCACGATCTCGTGGTGTTTCCTGGAAATCCCAACATCATTCTCGCGGCCGCTTCGGGTCCGGGTGGCGGCATCATGCGTTCGGAGGACGGGGGCAACACTTGGAGCTACTTGAGCAATTTTAGATTCGACCTCGCGGAATTCGGCGCAATCGTCGTCGATCCGAATGTCGCCAATGCCCAGACTGTGTACGTCGCCGTAAGTGGCGGCAAGGCCGCTTTTCTTTTCGGCTCAGGGCTGTACAAATCGACTGATGGCGGCACCACCTTTAACCCAGTCGGCGCTGGAACGTTTTCAGGTTTTGTCAGCGATCTTTTGGAAATCCAGGAGGGCGGCCAAACCGTGCTTTACGCCGCGGATACGCAAAACCCACTATTCGGCGCGATCGATCAACCGGTGGTCACCTGCCCCCATTGCGGCGAAGTTTACCGCAGTCCCGATGGCGGCATGACTTGGACGCACACGAATTTTCCAACGACGGCCGCCGGCTACAACTCGATCCGTCTCGCCGGCAGCACCGGCGCCGCTGCCACCGTTGCCGCCGCTGCAGCCTCTACCAGGCCCGGGGAAAAGATTTATGCCTCCGCCACCGACACCTCCGCTGGCGACGGAGGTTTGGACTACCGTTTTGTCCTCAGGCCGAACCAGGGCCTAACCTGGACGCCGCTCGCGCCGGTTGATGAATCTGCACCCACTTCTCGGCATCGTTTTCATCACAATGTGCTCACGGTAGATCCGGCTAACTCGAGCATCGTTTATGTGAACGTCGACGTCGAGAACAACCTGAACGACAACCAACAAGAGTGGATTTGGCAGAGCACGGATAGCGGACAAACGTGGCCGACGGCCGCGAAGTGGGGAGGAGGCGATCCAGTCTCTGGCGGTTTCGACGGCATGGGCATCTTCATCGTAACCGGTGATAACGGAATTTTTCGCGATCCCATGAACCTGTTCGACCAACGGTGCGGCAATCTCAACACCGCTCCGTTTTACAGCTTCAGTCTCGATCCGAATAATCCGCATTCGGGGTATGGTGCCATGCAAGACGGGCCTGGAACGTTGAGATACAGCGGCGCTTTGATGTGGAATTATTTTCAGCCACCTTTTGCGGGACAAGGGGAGTCCGGCAAGCTCCGTGTCGATCCGATGAACGCGAGCCGTGTTTATTATCTCGATCCGAACACCTGCGGACTGGCCGATGCCGCGGCGCGGTTCGTGCACAGCGACGAAGGCGGGACCGCATCATGGACGCCGACCTGGGTCTCAGCCATAACCGGTTTGCCCACGGTCCAGGCTATCACGCCTTGCGGCAACGTGACTGTTACGGACTTCGCGTTGTTTCCCGGCAAACGTTCGATCGTGATCGACCCGAACAACCCGAACCGATTGTTGTTGGGTCTTGTCACTTTCACCAATCAATGGGGAAACACTAACGTGACCCCGGGCAGCGTTTTCGAAACAACCACCGGAGGCGATCCCAATACCGACCCGAAGTTTAATGGCAACGGTTGGCGCAATATTGGGTCGGGCTTGGCACGCTACCTGGTAACGATCAGCGCGATTGCGCTGGCGCCGTCCGATCCGAACACGATCTTCGCCGGCACCGACGACGGCCGCGTTTTCAAGACGACGAATGCCGGCTACGATTGCAATCCCAACTGTCCAACCTGGACCGAAGTCGATCAGGGCCTGCCGCTGTTCGCTGACCAGCGAGTCATGGATTTGGCGATAAGTCCGACCAATCGCGACTTCGATTTTGCCGTCACGAGTCCGTTCCTGGAACGAGACGACAAAGCGCCCGACTACAGCGGCGCCTTTCACGTTTGGATGCGCAACGGAGGCGCATGGTCTCCGATCAACGGCAATCTACCGACCGAGCTGGGCGGCGAAAGCCTGGCCGTCGATTGGCAGCCGACGCCGCCTTTGGCGATGCCTGTTCTCTATATTGGTACGTTACGCGGCGTGTACATTTCGAAAGATCTTGGCAAGACCTGGACCCGGATGGACACCCCTGCCCACGACGAGAGTTACCGATCTCGACTTCATGCCAAATCTCCATCTTCTAGGAGCGGGAACGATGGGCTGGGGCGCTTGGGAGATTTTTACCCAGGGACACAGGATACACTCTCGATGATATGCTGGCCGACCGAACCGATGGCGTGACGTATGATCCCGCGATCTCCCTGGCGACGATTCGGAAGATCAAGGAGTTTGCCCGGATGGATGACAGTAACGCTTTCGCGGCGACGGCGGCTTGCTGACCGCCGGCAAGATCACGATTCACTGATCAGCATGATTGCCACGGGCAATGATCCGCGCTTCTGCTAGGACCGACCCTTAATCACCAAGAGAAAAAAACAACAACTGCGAAACTTATTCAAATTAACAACCACAACATTCACCTATGAAAACTAGAAAGAAATATATGAACCCGCTAACCAATCTGAAATCTTTGATTCTTATTCCGCTCGCGCTCGCGTGCTTTGCCCTCGCATCGAAAGTCATTGCAAAAGGGATGCCGCAGAGCTGCAACACGTCTGACGGCTTTCAGGCGCTCTCTAATATCACGACCGGCACCGACGATACGGCCGTTGGGGGCCAGGCACTCTTTAGCAACCAGGTCGGCAGCGAGAACACGGCCGTCGGCTGCGGTGCGCTCGAATTCAATGTTGGTAGCGGAAACACTGCGACCGGTTCCGAAGCGCTTAAAAGCAACACCAGTGGCGCCTTGAATACGGCCATTGGGAGAGATGCGCTTTTTAGCAACACATTTGGTTTCGGCAACACAGCCATTGGTGACGTTGCGCTCTTTCACGGCAACGGCGAGCGTAACATTGCATTAGGTGCTCACGCCGGCTTCAACCTCACCACCGGCAGCGATAATATATATATCGGCAATAGCGGTGGATTTCCTGATGAGTCGGGCACCATTCGCATCGGCACCCAGGGCTCGGTCGACATAGCAGGCCAGACGCTCACCTTTATTGCTGGTATTTCCGACACATTAGTTCCATCAGAGAACAGACCAGTTATCATAGGCAGGGACGGTCAGCTTGGAACGGTAGTTTCCTCGGCGCGGTTCAAGGAGGAGATCAAACCGATGGACAAGACAAGTGAAGTAATCCTGGCGCTTAAACCGGTCACCTTCCGCTACAAGAAAGAACTTGATCCAAAAGGCATCCCGCAGTTTGGGCTCGTAGCCGAGGAAGTAGAAAAGGTGAACCCCGATCTGATTACTCGTGATCGGGACGGAAAGCCCTACACGGTGCGCTACGAAGAGGTCAACACGATGTTGCTCAACGAGTTTCTGAAAGCGCATCGCAAAATCGAGGAACAGGGAGCATTGATCGCCAAGCAGCAGAAACAGATTGAAGCTCTCACTGCTGGTCTTCAAAAGGTGAGCGACAAGGTGGAGATGACCAAACCTTCACCCCAACTGGTGGCCGACAGTCACTAAAGCTGCGGCCTAACGAGAAAGAGATAAGCCAACGCAGGGTGTCGTGGCAAACGCGGTGAAGTTCTCTCGCCGAAAGGCCGTTGGCTTCATCGTTTGGTTAGATGGTCGGCGTTCAATGCTCCGGCGTGTCATCCCAAACAACCTGCCAACCGGCCTCTCGGAAGTAGTGCGGCAACTCCTCGGCTGACGCAACCCAACCGTCGAAGCGATACCCATTTTTGGCCACGTCATCTTCGGGTGGAGAAGAGCGGATAACATAACCAGTACTGCGCCGCCGATCATGCTCTACCAGAACATGAATTCCCGAAGGCTCGCTATTGCGAACTGTGCCGTGCACGCCGATCAAAATATTTCCGATGCGCTCAACCATCTAACGAGAAAGAGATAAGCCATGGGCGGGGTTCGCCCGCAAATCCGATGTCCAACTCTATCATATACAACATGCGCTGATGAATGTGAACCAGCCTCAAATCGCTTTAGGAGTGGTTCTCGCATATACCGTCAGCATGCCGTGAACAGTTGAAGCCCAAGGAGCTCTGCAGGGACGGGCGAACTTTTTTTGGTTCAAGGCGCCGTTCTTGCCGCTCCGGTTATTCGGATCGGGCCTAACGAATCGCGCATGAATTACACAATTCCGGTGTCCGAATTTGTCCGAAATGCTTTGCACTCGTAAGGCGACACGAAAATTAGGGAAACGCAGTGCGATGACTCGTTATCTCCCAGAGTTGAGCGAATCTCTAAAAATTAATGCCTGTCGTGATCTGCGGGCCGTAGGTCGACATTCTCCAGATGAAGCGATTGCTGTCGTCCTCGAAATTAGCATAAAGATAACGGAAGCCGAGTTCGGAATAGATGTGCCGCGTGATCTGGCAGCCGACCCCAGCGTAGGCCTGCGTCGTAATGTCCGAACCGGCAGTAAAGCCGCCGACGTCCACCCTTCCGGTAAGATAAAAAGCTTTGGTTAGGCCGTAGCGCCCATCAATGCCGATATAGGGATCGACCCATCGTTCGGTGAGGCCAAAGCTGGTATTGAGCCCTTTATTTAGGATGGTGACAATTTTCTGATGCGCCGTCAGCGGATGCTGTTTGGCGGCAATGATCTGCTTTTCCAGCTTTGCCTTGAGTGCGAAGCCAAGAGGCGGAATCGGGACGGGATAATTCTGGCCGTCGAGCACCCCTTTTAGGTGGCGGTCGAGAACGCGATGAACATCATTGCTCGCGGCATTCACCAAATCGGTCGCAGCGTCATCGATCAGACGACTATTCCCAAACAATTTCATGTAGCTATAAAGATCGGTATATCGCGCGCCAACCCGCAGATCAAGCCATCCCCGTGGTCCTTCCACAACTCTGTAATAGAGTTCGGCATCAGCGAGCCACTGATCTGCGTCGAGGTTCGCCTTCGAAACGACGTCGTCAGTATATACCGCACTCTTCAGCGTCATCCAGAGGAAATCTCCATAGAATCCGAAGCGGCCTTTTCTTGCCTCCACGCTCAGGGACATGAGACCAGCGGCAGATTTGATGAGTTGATCGAAGCCGAGGTCCAAATTCGCATTCACCCCGTGCAACCCGGTAACGCCCGAAACACCAGCCAGCCAACCTGGAGACCCGATATTGAAGTACCAGGGTTCGCTCGAAGTGAGGGTGGGCGCGGGCGCTATTTCTTTCGGCTCCAGTTCGACCGGTCCCGCCCGCAGAATTGCGGCAACGGCAAAGAAAGTCGCCAGAAAAAGAACAAACGAAAACGTGCGAACTATCCGATCAGTCATCATTCAGCGGCTTGTCTATTCAATCCGCCTCGCAGTAACAAGCTCAATGTCGAGTGAACGGTGTCACGAATTGCTCGATGCGAGAGCTTCCTGACGGCGCCAGCGGCTCAGACTCAACATGCGGCAAACGCTGATTAAACGTCGATAAGAGAACAGTGCAATAAGTACTCAGCGGTGACGGTGGTCGACAGGGCCTTTGTGAAATCGTGCGCTAACGACCAAGAAACCGCCGGACGCCAAACGCTGTCACCGAGAGCCGGATTCGAAGCACTATCAAAATGTAACTGTACGCCGCCGCCAGTTCTCCAACTGTCGCTCAATCGAAAAGCTGTTCCCGTGGCAATCTCGATGTCTCCAAGCCCACCAGGATAGAGCTCATTTTGATTATTGCGGAAAGCTATTGCCTCGCTTCGCCGATTTTCTTGCCCGCTTCTTCCATAGTCTTTAGATCCGGGATCTCCTTCGGCCCGAGGTCGAACTCCACCCTGTTGATCTTGCCGGTGAACTTGAACGGGCACTGGTAGCTGTGCTCCAGGAACGCCACCGGCGTGCCGGTGTCCATGCCGACGTCAAACGTTTCGTCCCATTGAAAGATGAAAGGAACGGCATGCTCCATGGATTTCTTGTCCACTTCCTTTCCGTCCACGCTCAAGATGCCGGTGCCGCCGGCGCCAAACGCGTTGCCGTCCATCTTATAGTCAAACTTGATGGTGTGCTTGCCGGGCTTGAGTTCCGGACCAACCCAGAGCGTGCGTTTGAGATCAAACAGGTTGTAACAGAACACGGGCTTGCCCTTGCCGATGCCGAGCTCACCCGTGGTCAGATACAAGCCGAAACCGCCGAAGCGTCCGCCTTCGGTGACGATCATGCCCTCGGCGCCACCCTCGGGAATGGTCACGTCAGCCGTAATAACATACGAGCGCTGCAAAATGCTCGGGGCGGACCCGTAGGGAATGCCGCTAATCGGGCCGGTATAGGTGAACTTGTTGCGTCCCGCTGTCGTGCTCGGTCGCTCTGCGACCAATCGGGTGATGGTCGAGTTGTCCAGCGGCAACACGTTGTACTTCTTTGCTTCGGCCATGAAGACGTCCTGCATCTGCTTGAGCTTGTCCGGCATCCTGGCAGCGAGATCGTTGTTCTCAGTGAAATCATTCCGAATGTCATAAAGCTCCCACTTGTAACCGGTGAGCACATCGGGAACGTTCGGGGTCATGTGCCACGGGGCCGTGGCCGGGGTCGTGCAGGCTAGCCAGCCGTCGTTGTAAATGGCGCGGTTACCCATGATCTCGAAGTATTGCGTGGTGCGCTTCGAGGGCGCGCTGGCATTCGCTTCGTCCCAGGTGTAGGCCATGCCCACGCCCTCGATGGGCGCCTGCTTGATGCCGTCAACCGTGTCCGGCGCCTTAATACCCGTCGCTTCCAGGATTGTCGGTACGATATCGATGACATGATGGAACTGCGTACGAATGCCGCCAAGGTCCTTAATATGGCCGGGCCACGACATGCACATGCCCTGACGGGTTCCGCCCCAGTGCGAGGCAACTTGCTTGGTCCATTTGAACGGCGTGTCGAACGCCCAAGCCCAGCCGACCGACATATGCGGATAAGTCTTGTCCGAACCCCACGCTTCGTAGAATAGGAGCTGCGCGTTGACCGGGATGGTAACGCCGTTGAGTGGGGCGACTTCGTTCGGCGTACCGTAGAGTGTGCCCTCGGCGCTCGTGCCGTTGTCGCCCTCTATGTATATAATGAGCGTGTTGTCGAGCTTGCCCATGTCCTCGACCGCCTGGATCACTCGACCGATTTCGTTGTCGCAGTAGGCAACGTAAGCCGCGAACACATCCGCCTGCCGGATGTAGAGTTTCTTCTGTTCCCAGCTAAGCGAATCCCACTCCGGCAATTCCTTGGGCCACGGCGTCAACTGCGCGTTCTCCGGAATGACACCAAGTTTCTTCTGGTTGGCGAAGATCGTCTCGCGCAACTTGTTCCAGCCCTGGTCGAACAGGTGCATGTCGCTGATTTTCTTGATCCATTCCGGCGTCGGATGATGCGGCGCGTGCGTTGCGCCCGGTACGTAATAGACAAAGAACGGTCTGTCCGGTGCGATCTCATTGATCTGATTCATCCAGGCGATGGCGTCATCAGCCATACCGGTGGTCAGGTTCCAGCCGGGATTGCCGAGGTAGGGGTAAATCGGTGTCGTGTTCCGAAACAAGTTCGGCTGCCACTGGCTGGAATCACCACCTATGAACCCATAGAAGTATTCGAAGCCCATGCCGATCGGCCACTGGTTGAATGGCCCAGCCTGGCTCGCGACAAACGCGGGCGTGTTATGATCCTTGCCGAACCACGAGGTAGCATAACCGTTGTCCAGCAGAATCCGGCCAATGGTCATCTTGTCCTTCGTGATGATGCTGTCGTAACCGGGAAATCCGGTCGCCAACTCCGACACGTTGCCGAAACCAACCGAGTGGTGGTTGCGGCCGGTAATGAGCGCGGCGCGCGTCGGCGAACAAAGCGCGGTTGAATGCATCTGAGTGTAGCGTAGACCGGCTTTCGCGATCCGATCCAATGCTGGTGTTGGAATCACACCGCCAAACGTGCTTGAAACACCGAACCCGGCGTCGTCAGTCATGATCAGAAGGACGCTGGGCGCGCTCTTCGGCGGGACGACTGTCGGCGGCCACCACGGCTTGGAGTCGGAGGCCTTGTCCTTGATCACGCCGCCGAACTTCGGATCAGGTGGTGGAAGTTGTTTGCCATCAATGCTCATCGTTGCACTCGGCGCGCCCGGAGTGCCGTTGATTTGTTGAGCAAACGACGATTGAACCGTTAACAGAAGGCCTGCACAAAGGATCGCGGTCAGTGGCAAGTGAAGTTGATTTTGATTCATAATGTCGATCCTGAATTTTGGCTAGGCTCCGAGCAAACGACTGCGGCCTAGCAACCACGCATCAGACCTTGGTCGTACCAGAAGAAATGCGGAGTACGCGAAACCGCACGCCCACGAATTTTACTTAATTGATATAAGCTACTGCGCAGCTAGGCTGCGCTCGAGCGATGCAATCGCGCGACGCAAATCTGCCGGGCGCTTTTTAATTTTCGCCGGCGCCTAGTAAAGCCAGTCCGGACTTCCCACCAGATCCAAGTCAAACCGCCGGGCAACACGAGCTATCTCCGCAACTGCGTGAGCACTTCGTGTTCGCCATAGGTTTTTAAGAAAACGAGAAAGAGATAAGCCGCGGGCGGGGTTGGTGGCAAGGTTGGTCGTGATCATTTGTTCTGGGGCCGTTGGCTTCGTCGATTGGTTAGATCGCGTCTGCGGCGTCAGATACGGACTCCGTTAGCCGACGCCTCGATGACCTTGGTCAAGCGAGTTTGCCGCGTCTCTGGGCGCTTAGCGCTTACCACATACCACGCTGCCATGCGTCGATAGCTCGGCGGCTGAGCCTCAAAGAACTTCCAAGCCTTCTTGTTCTTCTTGAACTTGGCTTCCTGGGCTGGTTCAAGGACCGCTCGCTTGGTCTGCTCGTACGAATACGCTCGCGACCTCTCCTCGCTTCGCCGTGCGAACGCATCAAGGCCTGCCTTGGTCATGCGGCCAGCAGCCTGAAGCACACGGACCTTTTCGACGTTGATTGCGCTCCAAATCGATGTTGGCTTGCGCGGCGAAAATCTGATCTTGTACGAGTGTTCATCAATGCGAGTGCGGACTCCATCGATCCAGCCAAAGCAAAGGGCCTCATCGACGGACTCGGACCAAGTCATGCTTGGACGCCCGCTTTCGCGCTTGTAGAAACCGACGACTAGTTCTGATTCTACCGCACCGTGTCGAGCAAGCCATGCGCGGAACTCCGCGGGAGTCTTGAAGAACGTGAGCATCGCGGGCGGTGCTCTAGGTGGTCTAACGAGACAGAGATAAGCCAAGGCAGGGCGTCGTGGGAAACAGGCTGAAGTTGTATCGTAATGGGGCCGTTGGCTTCATCGATTGGTTAGATCGCAGGGCTATTTCTCAGGCCCATGTTACCATCATTTTTTGTTCTATTGAACACTTT
>DATLJP010000006.1:0-25010 GCA_035538875.1 Chthoniobacterales bacterium
GAGCCGCTCTTTAACACTTACAAACCGATCACTGATCCAAAAATTCGCGATCCGATTCTGGCTATGGCGCAGGCGAATGAGATTCCGATCAACCAAGTGTTCGAAGTTGACGCGTCACGCCAGACTACCCGCGTGAGCGCGAATGTCTCGGGGCTCCTCGGAACAACGCGCATCGCGTTGAACGATAATTTGCTCAACCAATGCACCCTTCCCGAGATTCGCGCTGTAATGGCGCATGAGATAGGACATTATGTGCTCAACCACGGCGCCAAGCTGACAATTTATTTGGGAATCGTCGCGTTTTTTGGTTTCGCGGTCGCGCGCGCGGTTTCCGATTGGGCGCTGCGGCGCTGGGGCGAACGCTGGAACGTCCGTGGCATCGCCGATCCGGCTGGCCTTCCGTTATTGATGTTGATCTCTGTCACGTTCGCATTTCTGATGACGCCTGTCCTGAATTCGGTCGTGCGCATCGCTGAACGCGAAGCGGACCAATTCGGTATTAACACGTCGCGTGAGCCGGATGGCGTTGCGAAAGTTTCGCTGAAACTTGGCGCGTATCGAAAACTCGATCCAACGCCAATTGAAGAAGTCGTTTTCTTCAATCATCCAAGCGGCCGTGCGCGGATCCAAATGGCGATGGACTGGAAAGCCGCGCATTTGCCGGCCGGAAATCTCGACGCCCCCGAGCCCGCGAAAAACTAAGTTAATATTTGATCCATGCGATCAATGTGTCGGCGATTGTCGCCGGAGTTTCAGCAACGGCGATGCCGGCATCTTTGAGCGCTTCGATTTTTCCCGCGGCGGTTCCTTTTCCGCCGGAAACGATCGCGCCAGCGTGACCCATTCGGCGCCCTGGTGGGGCGGTCATGCCGGCGATGAACGCGGCAACTGGTTTCTTGCCTCGGTGCTTGAGCCACTCGGCCGCTTCTTCCTCCGCGCTGCCGCCGATCTCGCCGATCAGGATCATCGCTTCGGTATCGGGATCGGATTCGAAAAGCTGCACGCAATCGAGGTGCGAAAGTCCACCAATCGGATCGCCGCCAATGCCGATGCAAGTCGATTGGCCATAACCGCGCGCGGTGAGTTGCCAAACGGCTTCGTACGTCAACGTGCCCGAACGCGAAATCACGCCGACGTTTCCGGGTTTGTGAATGTAACCTGGCATGATGCCGATCTTGCACGCGCCGGGCGTGATGATTCCTGGGCAATTCGGTCCAATCAATCGCGTGCGTTTGCCGCGCATCTGCGTCTTAACGCGCATCATGTCCATCACCGGAATTCCCTCAGTGATGCAAACCACAAGATCGAGATTGGCATCCACTGCTTCGAGAATTGAATCGGCCGCGAACGCTGCGGGCACGAAAATCATCGAAACGTTGCAATTGGTTTTCTGTTTCGCTTCCCAAACAGTGTCGAAAACTGGAATTTTCTCGTCGAACGTCTGTCCCCCTTTTCCAGGCGTAACTCCAGCGACGACGTTCGTTCCGTAATCGATGCACTGGCGCGTGTGAAACGCGCCTGCGCTCCCGGTGATTCCCTGAACAACGAGCCGCGTGTTTTTATCGACGAGAACCGACATGCGCTATTTCGACTTTCGCTGGTGGACAACCAACTTGTTGCCGTCCGGGTCTCGGAATTGCGCCATCCAGCAAACCGGCGTTTCTGTTTTTTCAATGTCAAACGCGACACCGCGCGATTTCAGTTTCTTGACCGAATCGTCGATATCCCGCACCTCAAATGCGACAGTTGTTCCGTCGCGCGACGGCTTCCACGAAGGATGACATCCAACGCCAATCGTCGTCGGACCGAGATCATATTCAACCCAAGCGCCTTCCAATGTGGTGTGGGTCGGCTTTAGCTCCAACGTCTCTTGATAGAATCTCCGCGCGCGTTCCTTGTCGGAAACAGCGATCGCCACGAACGCGACTTCTTTGATCATGGACATGGTTGTTTTTCCTTTTCGGGTTTAAGTTTATGAATGATGATCTTGTTGCCGTCAGGGTCCTGCACGACCGCCATGTGACAACATGGACTTTCGAATGGCTCGGCGTCGAAACGCACGTGTTGATTCTTCAATCGCTTGATCGCTTCGTCGAAATTTTCCATTTCGAGCGCGACACTCGTTCCGTCAGCTGAGGGTTTCCATTGATCCGGGAAATTCGCAAGCGCAAGTGTACCGTTACCGATCGCATACTCGACCCAATGTCCTTTGCCCATTTCCTCAGACAGTTGTAATCCGAGCACGCCTTCGTAAAACTCGCGGGCACGCTTAATATCCGTTACCGGAATTCCGACAAACGCGATGTTCTTAATCCTCATGGGCAATGGCGTTATTGCGTAACCAATCGGTTATTAATCCGACTACTTTTGGATCGAACGCCGCGCTCTTGCCTTTGAACGCGTCGGCCAGACTCAAATAGTGTTGAAATGTGTGGCCCGTAAGCGGGATTTCGTAAAACGCCGCAAGATCTCCGTTCTTGTTCACATACTGCGCGATCAATTCTGAATCTTCGCGGCTCATGATCCAGTCGAATGCGCCGCGCAGAACATAAGTCGGCACTTTCACGCCCGACCACGCGGCCGCGAGATTCAATTTTTGCAACTGTTGATAAAACGCGAGCGGCCGGCCGTAGAGGTGCGCGTGGTCGTTTCCTTCCGGCCACAACTCCGCAAGCCGCGGTTGTTCTTTCAAAATGTCATCGACCGATCGGCCTTTGATCAGCCATTCGTGATAAAGCGTAGGCACGCCTTTCATTCGCTCGTTCACCTCGCTCGGCGATTTTCCCCCTAATGCGAATCGCCGCCGCTCGATCTCGAGCATGTGCTCGAACCATGTCTTGACCCAGCCGCCGACCGAAATGTAACCGCGCACCTGCTGTAGCTCGGCATTCGTCTCCGGAATCAACGGCGCAAAACCGCCACCGTTGCTAATGCCGAGCATGTAAATTCTCTTCGTGTCGATGAAGTCGTAATTTCCCAGAGCACGGAACGCGGCGCGATAACCAGCGAGCTCTGAATCGAAATCTGTTTCGCCACAAACGCCTTCACTATCGCCAACGCCCTGCTTGTCCGTTCGGAACAAAACGAATCCCGGCACCTGCGCGAGCCCGCGAAAAACCAGACCGCTTTCGTCCTTCGTGTCCGTCGGCGCTTCCACTGAATCACAGCTCAACCAACCGGCCACAAAAATGACCGGCAGTCTTTGTTTCGCATCGTGCGGCTTGGTGATGATCGTGCGTAAGCGCGTTCCATCCGGCACTGTCACCGAGGCGTAAATCACATCGGTGTTGCGATAGCTTTCGCGGGCGGTTTTAACTTTTCGCGGTAAATCATCCGCTGAGGCAATTGCCCCGAAGGCGACTGCGAAGGCGATGGTCGATCCAAATTTCATTTCGCCGCCTTCACCGCTTTTTGCGCGGCATCGGCAAGGTCGTCGGCGGTAATCAACGCTACGCCACTTTCTGTGAGCAGCTTTTTGCCTTTCCCGACATTGGTTCCTTCGAGGCGCACGACGAGCGGGACGCTGAGCTTCACCGTTTTCGCGGCGTTGATGATGCCATTGGCGATCACGTCCACTTTCATGATCCCGCCAAAGATGTTTACCAGGATCGCCTTCACGTTTTTGTCTGCGATCAGAATTTTGAAGGCTTCGGTTACCTGCTCTTCGGTCGCGCTGCCGCCGACGTCGAGAAAGTTGGCCGGATTACCGCCATAAAATTTGATGATGTCCATCGTCGCCATCGCGAGTCCGGCGCCGTTGACGAGACAAGCAATGTTGCCGTCGAGGCCGATATAATTCAGTTCGTGCTTCGAAGCTTCAACTTCGCGCGGATCTTCCTCGGCGGTATCGCGCATTGCTGCGATTTCGGGATGCCGATAAAGAGCGTTGTCATCGAAATTAAATTTCGCATCGAGCGCGAGTACTTCGCCGTTTTTAGTGACGACGAGAGGATTGATCTCCACCATTGAACAATCGCAGCCGATGAACGTGCGATACAATCCATCGAATAATTTCGTCGCGGCTTTGGTTTGGGAGTGCTTGAACCCCAACTCCTTCGCCAGTTTGCGAGTCTGAAACGGTTGCAATCCAGCAGTCGGATCAATCGGCTCCCGCACAATCATTTCTGGCGTTTCCGCCGCCACGGCTTCGATTTCAACGCCACCTTCGGTGCTGGCGACAACCTGCGGCGCGGCCATCGCCCGATCGAGCAGAATCGCAAAATAAATTTCGCACGCGATCTCGACCGATTCAGCAATCAAGACTTTCCGCACGACTCGACCTGCGGCGCCCGTTTGATGCGTCACCAAAGTTTGGCCAAGCATCTTTTCCGCGACTTCACGCGCTTCCTTCGCCGATTTCACGACGTGCACGCCGCCCTTGAATCCGTTTTTGAACGTCCCCTTCCCTCGGCCGCCGGCGTGGACCTGTGCCTTGACTACAAGATCGATATTTCCTAGCTCGAGCGCAATCGCTTCCGCTTCATCCGGCGTTGACGCAACTTTTCCGCGCGTTGTCGCGACGCCGAATTTTTCGAGCAGCTCCTTCGCTTGATATTCGTGAATGTTCATTCGTTAGCCGGTCAGCGCGCTGACGTGCAATTAGCTCGCGCAATGGCCATCGGCAACGAATTTTCTTGTAACAAAAATTAAACGGCTTGCGCTTCCGAAGCGGACCCGATTAGCTCAGTTCGCTCCTTGTTTGAGGTAAACAAGCAGCGAACGACAACGAGTTACAATCACTCGGGTCTATGTCAGTAAGCTTCGGCTTGCAAAGACCATTTTCGCCGGAAGGTTGGCGCCGGTGCAAAACGAGCTAGGCGAAAAGATCGGCCACGCAGTCGCGGGCAAGCGACTGCTTGATTCGGCGGCGAAAAATATTCGCGCCTTGCTGACGAGTGCGTCTTCCGAACTTTACGCATGCGTCGTCGACGAACTCATCGCCGCCGAACAATGGGACGAGCTAAACGACCGTTTTTACAAAACGCTGGAATTCGGCACCGGCGGACTGCGCGGGCGAACGATCGGAAAAATTGTGACCAAAGCCGAGCGCGGCAAGGCCAAACTAGACGAGCGGCCGCAATTTCCGTGCGTCGGCACGAACGCGATGAATTTCGCAAACGTGAATCGTGCAACCCAAGGTCTGGTCGCTTACACGAAAGAATGGCACGCTAAGAACAAAATCGAAACGCGGCCTAAGATTGTGATCGCGCACGACACTCGATTTTTTTCCCAAGCCTTTACTGACGTTGCGGCGAAAGTCGCCGCTGAGAACGGGTGCGATGCTTGTGTGTTCAACGGACCGCGGTCAACGCCGGAATTGTCGTTCGCCGTTCGTCATCTGAACGCGACGGCCGGAATCGTCATCACCGCGAGTCATAATCCACCGCACGACAACGGCTACAAAGTTTATTTTGCCGACGGTGCGCAAGTGATCGAGCCGCACGCCGGCGAGATCATCGAGAAAGTAAACGCGATTACGACCGAGAAGTACGAGCCGCTTCCGAAAGATCAACAGGGAAAAATCGTCAGGCTCCGTTCCAGCATCGATGAAGCTTACATGAAGCGACTTAAGACGATCCTTGTCGATCCGAGCGTTCTACGCGATGCCAAATCGCTGCGCGTGGTCTTCACTCCGCTCCACGGAAGTGGCGCGATTATCCTCAAGCCGATGTTGAAACGGCTTGGCTTCAGTTTCCAAATCGTGCCGGAGCAGGAAATACCCGATCCGCGATTTTCGACAGTAAAATCTCCAAATCCCGAGAACGCGGAAGCGCTCGCGCTCGGGATCGAACTGGCGAAGAAAACCAATGCCGATATCGTGATCGCGACTGATCCCGACGCGGATCGGCTAGGCGTTGCGGTCCGTGACGCAGACGGCGAGATGAAACTGATCAGCGGCAATCAGATCGGATCACTGCTTTCCTATTATCGGCTCAAAAAATTTTTTGACCTTGGAATCCTCAACGAAGAAAACCGCTCACACGCAGTGACGATCAAGACTTTCGTCACTACTGATTTGCAGAGAGTAATCCCGGAAAGCTTTGGCGTGCGCTGCGTGGATACTTTGACTGGATTCAAATATTTCGGGGCCAAGCTCGAGAAATACGAGCGTGCGTTACCGCCTGAGATCCAAAAAAAATACCGGCAAATGCCGGAAGAAGAGACGCGCGCTGCGCGCTTGAAGTATTCTTCGTTCTACGTTTTCGGAAGCGAGGAAAGTTACGGCTACAGCGGCGCCGATTTTGTGCGCGACAAGGATGGCAACGCTGCCGCAATCATGTTTTGTGAAATGGCCGCCTACGCGAAGTCGCGCGGTCGGACGGTTGATCAGTTGCTCGATGAAGCGTTCGCGGGTCTGGGTTATTTCGAAGAAAAGAACGCTTCGATCTATTTTGAAGGCGCCGAGGGGGCGGACAAGATTGCGCGGTTGCTCGAATCCTACGCGAACAAACCACCGGAGGAGATCGCGGGCTCACGCGTGACCGGCGTTACCGATTTCGAGAAGCAAACCATTCGCGACGTTGAAGACGATGTAATTCCCAAACAGAAGATGTCGATCTTCGAATTGGAGGACAAAACGCGAATTGCAGTGCGCGGGTCCGGGACTGAGCCGAAGATCAAGTATTATATTTTTGCGCAACGACGACCGGACCGCGGAAAATTCAACGACGAACAGCTGGCCGAGATCAAACGCGACGTGGAGAAGAGGCTCGAAAAGGTTTGGGCCTTTATCGAAACGGATGCGCACGCCCGATTGAAATAATAACCCTCCGGCGCGGCGAGGAACTTGCTCTACGAACTCGGAATGAAGCGCGAAATCAATTTGAGCGGAGGCGAGATCGCGCTCCTGAAAACGATGAGACCTTCCGGCACGCTGATTTACGGCAAGCTCCGGGTCGAACATGTCGGCGAAATGGAGGAAGCCGAGTTTCTCGACGAATTGAACGGCCTGATTTCGCTTAGCTATGTTCTTTCCGCCAAGGTAAACGTGCGCACGATGGAGGGTGTCGAGCGCGCCGTCTTTCGCGTAGACACTTCCTATACGCGCGCGATCTGAAGGATGCGATTCAATCGGGTCGCTGTGGCAATCGCGAACAGCGTCGCCACCGTTGCGGCTAACGTCCGCGAAATCCCAACTTCAACCTGAGCCTCCAACCAAATTCCTATCATTAAACTTCTTTGGGATTTGGAGTTTAGGCCTTGGCGCTTTTAATATCGGCACGTGCTCCCGTTGTTGAAAAGGCTCTGGCCCTGGCTCGCGTCAATCGCGAGCGGAGTTCTTTGCACCGCCTGTTTCCCGCCATTCAATCAAAGCTGGTTGTGCTGGATCGCGCTCACGCTGCTGATCGTCGCGGTCTGGTTTAGCGGCGAAAGCGCGAGACGGTGCTGGCTGCGAAACCTGTTGCTCGGCTACGTGGCGGGAATGGTTTTCTTCACCTGCACGTTTAGCTGGCTGGGCGCGCTCGGCGATTTGTATCAAAGCTTTTTTCTTCACGGCCTCTCGTTCCTGTTGTCGATCTATCTCGCGGTCCACTTTGCCTTCTGGGCCTGGTTCATCGGGTTTCTAAAGCCGAAGACCTTCACGGCGTCATGGAAGAATCTGCTAATCGCATTAGTCGCCGCGTGCGCTTGGACTACACACGAGTGGGCCCGAGCTTGGCTTTTCGGCGGCTTTGGCTGGAACGGCCTCGGCGTCGCGCTTCACTCGCAATTCCCAATGATTCAAATCGCGGAGTTCACCGGCGTGGCCGGAATCTCGTTTGCAATTGCCTTCGCAAATGTCATCGCGGTGATAACGCCGATTCGGCTTTTTTGGGAAACCAAAACGCATCGGATGCGGCCGCATTTCGATTTGACGCTCACGATGGTCGGCATTGTTGCGCTGCTCGCGTTCGGCCTTCATCGAATCCAGGTTCCGTCGGCCGCGAAATCTATTCGCGTAGCCGCGGTTCAAGCAAACGTTCCGCAGCTAGAGAAGTTCGATCGGCGATTCAGCGGTACGGTTTTCGAGCGATTTGGACAATTGAGTGAGATCGCGGTCCGCGCAAATCCGCCACCAGCCTTGCTCGTCTGGCCGGAGAGCTCAATGCCTGATCCAGTGCGGGATCGAAATTCTGAGAGTTACCGATTCGTCGCGGATTTTTCTGCGTCCACTAACACGAATCTGATGCTTGGCACGCTCGATATCGATGAAGGACGCGATTACAACGCCGCGCTGCTCGTTTCGAATGGCGGCGAGCGCGTCCAAATTTATCGCAAGGTTCATCTCGTTCCCTTCGGCGAATACATCCCGCTGCGGCATTCTTTTCCGCTTTTCGCGACGATCGCGGGCACATGGGTGCCGGGCGATTTCGCGGCCGGCACAGAACACACAGTTTTCACCCTTACGGATCCTGATGTTCGCGTTGCGCCTCTGATTTGTTTCGAAGACACGGTTGGGGACCTTGTTCGCAAATTCGTCCTTAATGGCGCGAACCTTTTGGTCGATGTCACGAACGACGCCTGGTTTTTGTATTCGTCCGGATCGAAACAACACCTTGCCAACGCCATTTTTCGGTGCGTCGAAGATCGGCGGCCGATGATTCGTGCCGCGAACACGGGTGTAACGTGTTTCGTGAATGAGTTCGGTCGCATTACACAGATCTTGCAGGACGGCGCCAGAAACACTTTCAACGAAGGCGTGTTGACAGGTGACATCAGCGTTCCGCAGGATCGGCAACTCACGTTTTACGCGCGGCACGGCGACTTGTTCGCTCAATCCTGCGTGATTGTGGCGGCAATCGCGATAGTCTCTATTTTCGTTAGGCGAAGAGTTGCGCGATAAATCAGCGATGATGGTTCAACTTCCAATCGATCGTATCCGCGAACTTTGGCCGAGGGAACTGCGCGGCGCGCGGATCGGCGCACTGCTTCATCCGGCGTCTGTTTCTTCCAGCCTCGAACATACGTCGAAGATTCTCGAGCGATTGAACGGAGATTTGTTTCAACTTCGCGCGTTCTTCGGGCCCCAGCACGGATTTCTCGGCCAGACCCAGGACAACATGATCGAGTGGAAAACCTACCAGCATCCACGGCTGCGCATTCCGGTTTACAGTTTGTATGGTGAGCATCGCGAGCCGACTTCGAATATGCTTGCTGATCTTGACGCGCTTGCAGTCGATCTTCAGGATGTCGGCGCGCGCTATTACACTTTCATGTGGACGCTCTACTCTTGCATGCGCGCGTGCGAGAAGCGCGATCTGCACGTGCTTGTGCTCGACCGGCCGAATCCGATCAACGGCGTAACGATCGAGGGATCACCGGTTGAGAAAGGCTATGAATCGTTTGTCGGCATGCATCCGATCCCGGTTCGCCACGGCAAAACGATCGGCGAGTTAGCAGCCCAATTTCGCGACGAAGCTTTTCCCAAGTGTCGATTGTCGATCGCCCCGTTGAAGAATTGGGAACGCGCGATGTGGTTCGATCAAACGGGACTGCCGTGGGTCATGCCATCGCCAAACATGCCGACACTCGATACGGCGACGGTTTATCCGGGCATGTGTTTGCTCGAAGGCACGAATATTTCGGAAGGTCGCGGCACGACGCGACCGTTCGAGATTTTCGGCGCGCCGTTCATCGATGCGGAGGCGATTTGCCGCGCGCTCAACAACTCGAAGCTGCCGGGCGTTTTCTTTCGCGAAAATTATTTTCAGCCGACGTTTCAGAAATTCGCCAGCGAACTCTGCGGCGGCGCGCAGATTCACGTGCTCGATCGCAACGTTTATCGCCCGTTCCAAACAGGCGTTGAAATAATTCGCTGTATCCGAAAATTGTATCCGGAGTCGTTCGCGTGGAAACAGCCCCCTTACGAGTACGAGCACGAGAAACTGCCGATCCAGATTTTGCTCGGCAGCCCGGCCGAAGATTATTTCTAGGAATAAAGATTAAGGACATGTCTTCACCTCAATCCTCCCCCTCGGGAAGAGGAAAATGCAAAGCGGTAGGTGAGAATGAGTTTGCGGGAGCATTGTATTTCACGCGCGGATTGCGATCCGTTAAGGCTGCGCCATTTCTCATCACATGCTGTTTGTCGATATTGCCGACGTTGTGGGCGGACATTCCGTGGCCGGAAGTTGTGCAACGGCTCGCCTACGAAAATGACAAACTCGTACGTCGTCCGGGCGGTCACTCCGGCGAATATTTTATTGTCTGCACACTTTACTACACGCCGAAAGAATCCGGTTTCACCTTCGAGCGCGGCTTCGATGCGACTCACGTAACAAAGCCGGGATTGCATGGACGAACTTATCCGCGCGACTTTCTGCGGTCGGTAAAAAAGGAAGGCTACGGTCGAATTGTGACGCCAGTGAACGGACACAACTACATTCGTTACAACGGCGGCGGCTCGTACAGCTTTGCAGGCCCACCAAGCGGCGGCGGCGGGACACTGGTTCCACGATTCTCGGCAGCGGCAAAATCGTCGGGCCCGTTGCGTCGCGGTTTAATTCTGGAAACTCCGGCTGATGACGTTCAACGCGTGTTTGGCAGCACGCGCTGGAAAATTGTCGATACTGGTGGCGGCCTACGGCGCTGGCAGATCGATTGTTATTACGGCGAAGACGAACCGCTCGGACCGGGTAAGTTCATGGCGCGCCCCCGCGGGACAACTTTTGAGTATGCTTACTCGACCGCCCGGGTAAGCAGATGACGCCATTCATTGTCCGCCTCACGTTTCACGGCGATCTTCCGTTCTTTATTCGGTCCAACGCCACAGCTGTTCATCGGCAACTGTTAGAGCGAACGTCAGTGAAAGACATCATCGAAGCCTGCGGAGTGCCGCACACTGAAGTCGATTCGATTTTGGTAGACGACCGCCCGGTCGATTTCACCCACGTCGTTGGCTCGGAAGCGAAGGTCGATATTCTTCCAGTAGAGGTCGGAAGAATTACTTCTTTCCCGGAAAATCACATGCAAGTACGCGATATTCGAGACTTTGTTGCGGACGGACACCTAGGAAAGCTTGTTCGTGATCTTCGCTTGCTCGGAATCGACGTAGCTTATGATTCCACCGCTGAGGATCGGCAATTAGTACAGCTCGCGGCCCGCGAATCCCGTGCCATCCTGACCCGCGACCGGCGCTTGTTGATGCATAGCTCCGTGCGGCACGGTTACTACCTGCGCTCGCAGAACTCCCTGGAACAGACACTCGAAGTGCTTCGCCGCTTCAATCTCGGCCCGGTCTTGGCGCCATTCACGCGTTGCCTGCGTTGCAATGCAGCCCTGGAGCCGGCTGAAAAGAAGGAAGTGATCGGCCAACTCGAACCTCTGACGAAGATTTACTATGAACGATTCTGCCGCTGTCGCGGTTGCGGACAAATTTACTGGTCAGGCTCACATTTCACGAAATTGCAAAGACGCATTGAAACGATTCAATCGCGCCTGGCCAGCGGGAATGCGGAATAAATCAGAGCCTTGTCACTGGCCGCGCAACTGGCAAACTCGCCCCAGTGCAAAAACTAACTTCGCCCAATTCTCGATTTGCTGCCGCCGCAGGTGCAATTTTTACAGCGGTTGTGTCGACAAATGCACAGGGCCCGGCGTCGCCGATGATCTCACTGCCATCGCCGCCGCCGGCACAAGTTCCGGCCGCGGCCCCCCAGACAACTCCCGTTCCTGCGTTAACGAAACAAGACTTTGAAGCTTTTCTCGACGCGCTGATTCCGTCCCAATTGCAAAATCGAAACATAGCCGGCGCAGTCGTTTCCGTGGTTAGAGACGGCCAGATCTTGTTTCAAAAAGGCTACGGCTTTGCTGATTTCGAAGCGAAGAAGCCCATCCTTCCTGATCAAACACTGTTTCGTCCAGGTTCTATTTCCAAATTGTTCACCGCAACGGCGGTGATGCAGTTGGTGGAGCAGGGCAAGCTCGATCTCGACCGCGACGTGAGCGAGTACCTCGATTTCGCGATTCCGCAGACTTATCCCGAGCCGGTCACGCTTCGACGATTGCTCACGCACACGGCCGGATTCGAGGAGACGATAAAAAATTTATTCGTGGCACATGAAAGCGATTTGAAACCGTTGCGCACTTACTTGGTCAATCAAATGCCAGCACGGATTTTTCCACCCGGAAAAATTGTTTCCTATTCCAATTACGGATTTACCCTTGCCGGATACATCGTCGAGCGCGCTAGCGGCGAAAAATTCGAACGCTACATCGATAATCACATCTTGAGGCCGCTGCGGATGACCAATTCGACCTTCGACCAACCGCTACCGCCGCAGCTCGCGCCGCAGATGTCGCAGGGCTACCTCGTCGCAACGAAGAAGCCACACCCCTTTGAGCTTGGGGAAGTCGTGCCGGCGGGCGCTCTCTCAGCAACCGCCGCGGACATGACGCGCTTCATGCTCGCGTTTCTTCAAGGTGGCAGCGTCGACGGCGTCGCCATCTTGAAACCGGAAACCGTGCGGCAAATGGAAGCGCGCGAGTTCGAGCTGCATCCGAGGATCAACGGACTGGGTACTAACTTCATGGAATATTGGATGGACCCGATCCGCGTCATTGGTCATGGCGGCGACACTGTTTATTTTCACAGTGATATGGTCCTCGTCCCAGACGCACACGTTGGATATTTCATCTCTTACAACAGCCTCGGTAAAAATGTTGGAGGTGGTCGGGGCGAAGTGATGCGCGCGTTCATGAATCGATATTTCCCGAATCCGGCTGAGCCCAAGAGCGAGATCGATCCAACGACCGCGAAAGCAGACGGACGCGCAGTCAGCGGCGTTTACGGCGGAACGCGCCGCAGCGACACGACGTTCCTGAGATTAGTCGCATTGCTCGACCAGTTCAGCGTCAAAAGCGACCATGACGGAATTCTCACGGTTGAAGATAACAAAAACCAACGCGGCGAGTTGAAGAAATGGAAAGAGATCGCGCCGTTGGTTTACGCCGAGATCGATGGCTCGGAGCGAATCGCGTTCCGTCGCGACGCGTCCGGCACCGTGCAGGAAATGCTCCCCTTCCCTGCGATCTACGAAGGCCAACGCGTCCCGTGGTATAACAACAAACGTCTGATCGAACCGATTGTCGGAGGCAATCTCGCTCTTGTTCTTTTAACTGTGTTCTTTTGGCCGGTGGCGGTGATTGTTCGTAGACGATATCAGCGGCCGCTGTTCGCGACGAAGGGCGATCGTGTTTTATATTTTCTTTCGCGGATCGTTTGTCTTGGCGAACTCATTTTGATCCTGGCGCCGATAATCACCTTGAGTCGAGGCATAGAAGACATCGTGCTCCTTGGCGATCGCATCGATCCGTGGCTGCAGGGGCTCCATATGTTCGCCTGGGTGTTAATGGCGGGATTATTACTTCTCGTGATCGCCGCATTTCGCTTTGCCAAACTGCCCGGTCACGGATTTTGGTTTCGGGCACACGCAATCTTGCTGGCGATCGGCGGAATCGCGTTTGGAGTGTTCTGCTGGCACTACCACTTCCTCGACTGGTCCCTCCGGTTCTAAGCGACTCGCGCGCGTAATGAATTCGAAGAGCTCTAATTGCGTTTGCCGTCGGTCACCGTTCGCGCTTCGGTTTTGGCTTATGGATCGACCGGTTATGAAATCATCGGTGGCATCGCTGATAAACTGATCGCGAACACGCCGGCCGCCGAAAAAATTTACGCGTTGACCGACCGCATCACGCTCGAACAGGCATTAATGATTGCGGACGAAAACAAATGTATGCCTGACGAAATGACGCATCAAGAGCTAAAGCTGCACGGATTCTGGGATAAAATCGACACTGGCGCTAACACCGTAAAACAAAATCGCAGTCCGGTTCTCCCCCACTGTCATGTCGGGCAATTTCTAACAATGATCCGCAGCGCTAAACGGGATGAGAGAAAAAGAAAAACGCGCCCGACTCACGGGGCGCGTTTTTTGCCAACCAAACTAACAGACTCGAGCTTATGTCTCGGTCTTGGCCTTGTCCTTGCCCTCTTTGCACTCGGCTTTAAACTTCGCGAATTGCTCCTTGGTCAGGATGCTTTTCGCTTCTTCCATGTACTTGGTCTCGCTCGCTTCTGAGCAACCAGCCTTGTGATGTTCCGCCATCGCGGCGTCCATCTTTGTCTTCTGCTCAGGTGTCAGGTTGAGGCTCGCCAGCGAAACCGAGCACGCCGGCTTCGACATGTTGCCGGCCTGCTTCGTGCAATCGCCGTGCTCGCCCGCGAACACCGCGCCCGTCGCAAACATTCCCCCTACTAGTAACGCAATGATTTTGGTCATAAGTGGATAGTAAGACAGGCAAAACGCTGCACTTGTTCAATTTCCAGGATGTTGTAGCGGTGCTTGTTCTCAAGCATCGAACTAAATAAACAGGCGCTTGATACAAGCGCGCCTGCAACCTCTAGCCAGGCTTGGTTCGCTCGGCCGAAAATTCCACCGGGTCCTGTTGAAAATATTGCCGCATCTCTGAGTACAACCGCGGATGCTGCGCCCGCAACATTACAGGTCGCTCGAAGAACGCTTCGGTCGAGACTGCGAAAAATTCGGCGGCGTTCGTCGCGCCATAAGTGTCGAGCAACGTCGGAATTCCGGTTGCTTCCGCGGCGCGCAACGACGCGAATTCCGTTCTCATCACTTTCTGCCAGGAAAGTTGCTGTTTGCGCGTATCGAGCGCCGGCGTGCCGTCGGCTACGAAATTTTCATAGTCCAGCTGGTGCGCGAACTCGTGCAGAACAACATTCTTACCGTCGGACGGATCGGCCGCGCCCGATTTCACGGCGTCCCACGCCAGCACCATCGATCCCATCGTGCGCGCAGTCTCGCCCGACCGATGCGTTTTGCCTTCTTCCCAAATTTCCGCAGTAACCGGTCGCTGCTCGTGCACCCAATATGTCGATGGGTAAACAAGAATCGTGAGCAGCCGCGGGAAATAATCGGTCTTGCGGTGCAACAATAGCAGACACGCCTGCGCCGCGATCGTCACCCGGACCTCGTCCGTGATTTGGAGTCCGGCGCAACCTTCGAAACCTTTCTCGGCGAGAAAAACGTGGACGTGATTGAGAAGTTCAGTCTGGTCCTTCGCTAAAAGCCGAACGAAAAACGCGACGTTGCGCCTAATTATCTCGAGCCACTCGCTCGGAAATGGCCGCGCCATCAGGCGCTTCCGATGTCGATCTTTCAGAAAGGTGAGCATTGGCGGCAATTTACCGTCCCTCTAGCGACGGTCTAACGAAGACATTGCAGCCACAAGCGCGTGGCTGTGACACGCGCAATTGTTCCCGCGCGACTTGCGTTGGCCGCTCTCCCTTGGGGAGAGGACTGAAGTGAGAGTACTTTCTGTCTCGCCTTTGCTCCAAATTTGCATTAGGACTTCGTCCGGAGGCTTCCTATGAACAGACCTACAATTTCTCGTCGTAGATTTACCCAACTGCTCGGCGTCGGCGCGGCTGCCGCAATCGTTCGTCCGCAAATCACAATCGCAAAGGAATCGTCGACGGTTCCGGCCCCTGCCAAGGTTGGCGTCGTCCGCTTAAGTGCAAACGAAAATCCGTACGGACCGTCGGCCAAAGCCCACGAAGCGATGAAAAGCGCGCACAGCTTGTGTAACCGCTACCCGGATGAAGCGAACAATGTTTTAATCGACAAGATTGCGAAGATTAACAACGTCAACCGCGATCAGATCGTGCTTGGCGACGGCTCAAGCGAGATTCTGAAACTCTGCGCGGAAACATTCACCGGCCCGACCGAGGGCAAACTCGTTGTCGCTGATCCGACGTTCGAAGCGATCTTCGAGTATTCGAAAGCTTGTGGCGCAGAAATCGTGAAAGTTCCGTTGACCTCAAGTTACACTCACGATCTCGAGAAAATGGGCGTCGCCGCGCAGAAGGGGCTCATCTACATCTGCAATCCGAACAATCCGACGGCGAGCGTTACACCAAAGAACGATTTGCACGACTTCATCGCGAAGACTTCGCCCGAGACGATAATTCTGATCGACGAAGCGTATTTCCATTACGCCGACAGTCCAGATTACGAAAGTGTGATCCCGCTGGTGAAAGATCATCCGAACCTGATCGTGGCTCGGACGTTCTCGAAGATCTACGGCATGGCTGGATTGCGCTGCGGCTATGGCGTTGCGCAACCGGAAACGATCAAGAAAATGCACGGCTTTCAGATGTGGGACAGTGTGAACGTGATGGCGTTAGCCGCAGCGAGCGCGAGCCTGGACGATGTCGATCAAGTAAACAACGGTCGAAGGATGAACAGCGAAGCAAAAAGCTTAACCCTCACCGAGCTCGAAAAGCTCGGCTACAAATCGATTCCGTCACAGGCCAACTTCATCATGTTCGATTGTAAGAAACCGGTCGTGCCGCTCATCAAAGCGATGAAGGAAAAAAACGTCGCAGTTGGCCGGCTGTTTCCAGCGATGCCGAATCACATGCGGCTTACCATTGGGAAGAAATCGGAAATGGAGAACTTTGTCAGCGCGTTTAAGCAAGTGATGGCTGCTTAAAGCTTGTTCGCGCAAGAAGAGTTGTAGCGGTGCTTGTTCTGCAAGCAGCGCAGGGACGGCATTAAAATAATCTGAAAGAAGTCTCGCGTCGCCCCGAACACTCTCCATGAACAAACGACCCCTCGAACTGGCAAAGCCACAACTGAAAATCTTGCTGACAATAGTGGTCGGCCTGCTACCACTTGATTCCGGCAAGTCCGACACTATGACCAGGGAAGAGCAAGCGCTCGTCGATAGAGGAGCCGTCATGGAAATGTACAAGCCCGACGAACATAGTCGGCATTTTATTGCGCACATTGACTCCGCAACGGACCCGAAGACTGGAGAGACCCGAAAGATTCCTAAGAAATCGCAAGCTGTGGTGTGTTTTGTTTTTGGAATCGAAGATGCGCGGTCTGCGCGAGAACAAGGACGCAGCATGGCGCAGTGTCATTATAGTCCAGCTCAAGCTCACGAATTCCTTTTTGCCCAAGGGTGGGACAAGTACCACGACCGATTTTTTACCAGGTGTTATGTTCAGGAGGGTGAGGACGCGTACGATAAAGCTGCAAAAGCGCCCAGCAGCATCCAGCCGACCACTCGTCAGCTAGTTGATGTCGGTTCCTAATGGAAAAAATTCGGAATAAATTCGTTTTTGTGAGTAGTCCGGTTTTTGGCACGTAAATCGCGAGCGCATGCGTGCGCTCCGCACAGACGAATTACGACCGAAGTAATCCGCATGAAGGCGCGCAACTCGTTAAGCGTAATGCGCACAATCACTTCTCGCGAAACTCGAGCGCACCGTTTCTGGCATCGATCTTAACGGTCTGGCCTTCGCGGACTTTTCCTTCCAGGATGTCGATCGAGAGTGGGTCGAGAATTTCTTTTTGGATCGTGCGACGCACCGGGCGCGCGCCGTAAACAGGATCGTAACCTTCGCGGGCGAGCAATTGTTTGGCGGAATCGGAAAGATCGAGTGTGATCTTCTGTTGCTCGAGGCGTTTCGACAAACGCTTTAGTTGGATTTCGACGATCCTCTTCAAATCATCCTCGCTCAGCCGATCGAAGATGATGATCTCATCGACACGGTTGAGAAATTCGGGACGGAAGTGCGCGCGCAACGCGTCCATGACCAGACGTCGGCGCGCCTCGGGTGATTGTTCTTCCTCCGTGATGTATTGCGAGCCGATGTTCGAGGTCATGATGATGACCGTGTTCTTGAAATCGACCGTACGCCCCTGCCCATCGGTAATCCGGCCGTCGTCGAGCACTTGCAGAAGTACGTTGAAGACGTCCTGATGCGCTTTCTCGATCTCGTCGAACAGCACGACCGAGTACGGCTTGCGCCGGACGGCCTCCGAGAGTTGGCCGCCTTCCTCGTAGCCGACGTAACCGGGCGGCGCGCCGATCAATCGTGCAACGGCGTGTTTCTCCATGTATTCGCTCATGTCGATCCGGATCATGGCGTTTTCATCGTCGAACAAAAATTCCGCGAGCGCACGCGAGAGCTCGGTTTTGCCAACACCGGTTGGCCCGAGAAAAATGAACGAGCCGAGCGGACGATTCGGGTCTTGTAAACCGGCCCGGGCACGACGGACGGCATTAGCAACGGCTTTGATCGCTTCGTCTTGACCAACAACGCGTTGATGCAAATGCTCTTCGAGTTTCACCAACTTCGCGCGCTCGCCCTCCTGCAACCGCGAAACCGGGATGTGCGTCCAACTTGAAACAACTTCGGCGATGTCTTCCTCGGTGACTTCCTCTCGGAGCAAAGTCTTTTTGCGTCCTTTTTCTTTTGCCGCGGCATCCGCCAGTTTCTTTTCCCGCTCCGGAATTCTTCCGTACTGAATCTCGCTCGCCTTCGCCAGTTCACCGCGACGCGTGGCGCGCTCCAGCTCCGTGCGCAAGCGATCGAGTTCTTCTTTCCATTTCCGCTGTTCGTCAATCAGTGCTTTCTCTTTTTGCCACTCCGCTTTGAGCGCGCTCGATTTTTCTTTTAGCTCGGCCAGTTCTTTCTCGAGCTTCTTCAATCGCTCTTTGCTGGCGGGATCTTTTTCTTTCTTTAGCGCCTGCCGCTCCATCTCATGCTGCATGATTTCGCGCTCGATCACGTCGATTTCAGTCGGCATCGAATCGAGCTCGATCTTCAATCGTGACGCGGCTTCATCGACTAGGTCGATCGCTTTGTCGGGAAGAAAGCGGTCGCTGATGTAGCGATGCGAGAGAACGGCAGAGGCAACGAGCGCCGCGTCCGTGATGCGAACGCCGTGATGCACTTCGTAGCGTTCCTTCAATCCGCGCAGGATCGCGATCGTGTCTTCAACGTTCGGCTCATTTACCAGCACCGGCTGAAATCGGCGCTCGAGCGCGGCGTCTTTTTCGATGTGTTTGCGATATTCATCGAGCGTGGTTGCTCCGATCGTGCGCAGCTCGCCGCGCGCGAGCATCGGCTTCAACATGTTCGAAGCATCAACCGATCCTTCAGCCGCTCCAGCGCCGACGATTGTGTGCAGCTCGTCGATAAACAAAATGATTTCGCCCTGTGAGTCGGTGACTTCTTTCAGAAACGCCTTCAGCCGGTCCTCGAATTCGCCGCGGAATTTCGCACCCGCGATCATTGCGCCGATGTCCATCGCGATGAGTCGCTTGCTCTTCAGCGATTCGGGCACGTCGCCGCTGATAATTCTGCGCGCGAGACCTTCCACGATCGCAGTCTTCCCGACGCCCGGATCGCCAATCAGCACCGGGTTATTTTTTGTGCGACGCGAAAGCACCTGCATGATGCGCCGAATCTCGTTGTCGCGCCCGATAACGGGATCGATCTTTCCACGCCGTGCGAGCTGAGTGAGATCGCGACCGTATTTCTCCAGCGCCTGGTATTTCCCTTCCGGGTTTTGATCGGTCACCCGCTGCGAACCGCGAACCTGTTGCAGCGCCTGCATCAATTTGTCGCGCGTGAGGCCGAAATCCTTCAAAATCCTGGCGGCCGGGACATTCGCAGCGCTGAGGGCGAGCAAGTAATGCTCGGCGCTGGTGTATTCGTCCTTTAGCCTAGCCATTTCCTTTTCGGATGCGTCGAGGACGGTGCGGAGCTCGTTCGACAATCTGAGATCGACACTCGCGCCAGTGATTTTTGCACGTCGGTTCAGCTCAGTGAGCAATCGATCGCGCAGTTGGTGCGGCGGAACACCGATCTTTTCGAGCAACGGCTGCGTTATACCGTCACCTTGATCGAGCAGCGCCAACACGAAATGTTCATTCGTGATTTCCTGATGATTCGACTGCGAAGCGAGATCCTGCGCCGCTTGCAGCGCTTCCTGCATCTTCTGGGTGAATCGGTCGATGCGCATCCTTCAAAATACCGAACGTAACTGCGACGGCAATTGCTCGTGTTCATTCATTGCAGGCGCAGTGCTTCGCGCTTATGAGTCTTGGCCATGAGCGCGGACGAAAAATGGCTTGGACAGAAAGCACTGTCGCTTTTGCGCGCGGGCGCGTTCCGTCGCTACATCATCGGCTCGGCGATTTCAGACACCGGCACGTGGATGCAAATGATGGCGCAGGGCTACGTCATGAGCACACTGACGAACCGGGCGATCCTTCTTGGTTTGGTCCAGCTGGCGGCCGGACTGCTAACAATAATCTTCACGCCGGTTGGCGGTTCTTCTGCGGACAAGCTCGATAAACGGAAAATCCTGATCGCGACTCAAATCGCGCAGATCATTTTCGCCTGCGCGCTCGGCTGGCTCATTCTCACTCAAATCCAAATCTGGCACGTGGTCTTTTTCGCCTCGCTGCTCGGGATCACGATCGCGTTCGAAATGCCGGCAATCTCCGCGCTGGTTCCGGAGCTGGTTACGCGCGACGAGATCGCACCGGCGATTGCGCTCGACCGCGCTGTCTTCCACGGGTCGCGCCTGGTTGGACCTTCGCTTGCCGGACTTTTCGTCGGCTGGTGGGGTGCAGCGTCGGCGTTCTTCGCGAACGCCTTTTCCTTTTTGGCGCTGATTGTCGCGTTAATGTCGTTGCCCAAACGCAAGATCGGGACCGCCGAGGAGGAAGAGCAGCGCCGGAGCGGATTCAAAGAAGGAATTCGCTACGTCCGCTCGAACCGGACCATCATCTCGATGATCATGCTCATCGCTTGCAACACGATCTTCGTTTTCCCGGCAATTTCGCCGTCGATGTTGCCACTTTACGTGCGCAACATTCTTCACCTCGGGCCGGAAAGTCTCGGTTGGCTGATGGCAGTGAGCGGAACCGGCGCCTTCCTCGGGGCAATCGGTCTGCTCAGCGTGGCTCGGCCCAATCGTTTGAGATTTATGACGGGAAATGTGATTGCGATCACGATTGGCGTTTTGGTGATGTCTCAATCGCACCGTTTTTGGGCAACGGCAGCCGCGATGGGACTGATCGCAATTGCGCTCTCGATGAACTTTGGTCTGGCGAACACAATCGTGCAGGAACATGCGCCTTCGGAATTGCGCGGCCGGGTTTCGGCTATTTTTGGGATGAGTTTCTTCGGATTGATGCCGATCGCGGCTTTGATCGTTCCCGGCTTTTCCGATCTTGTTGGAATGCCCACCGCGCTGGTTGTCGCTTCTGTTTTTTATGGAACGCTCGCGGTGATCGTGCTCAGCATCGCCGGGCGTCACGTTTGCGATAAACCGATGTCGCCGGAGCCGCAAGCGGAAATGGCACCGGCCGCGTAACGATTCGTTAGGCATTCATGATCGCGTTCTCAACCTGCTGGAACTCAAGCCGTCACACCGACGGGGCCGAAATGCTGCGCGAGATTGTCGATCTTGGCTTCGATCGCGTCGAGCTCGGTCACGGGATTCGCATCTCGCTCATGCCTGGAATTCAAAAAATGTTCGAGTCAGGCAAAGTAAAGTTCAGCAGTTTACACAACTTTTGTCCATTGCCGGTGGAGGTGCTGCATGCCTCGCCGGATTGCTATCAATTCTCGTCACCTTACGAAAAGGAACGCGCGCGCGCGGTCAGACAAACATTTCAGACGATCGACTTCGCCGAGCGACTCGGCGCACCGTTTATTGTCATGCATCTTGGCGAAGTGTCGATGCATCCGACAACGGAGTCGTTTATCAAGTTCGCGCGCAAAGGCGAACTGTTTTCGGGCGAATACGTCCGCCAAAAAATTCGCGCAGTTGAAAAACGCGAAGCGGCCTCGCCGGCACACATGGAGCGAGTGAAGGACTGTTTGAAACGCATCGTTGAATATGCGGCGTCGAAGAAAGTGAAATTCGGCATCGAAGGCCGCCGCGGCTACGAAGAAATTCCGAGCGAGCGCGAACTGCCGGCTTTGCTTGATGAATTGAATTCGCCGCTAGTCGGTTACTGGCACGATTTCGGCCACCTCCAAATCAAGGAGAATCTCGCGTTTCTCGATCACGCCGAGTGGCTTCGCCAAATCGGACCGCGCACTTTTGGCTGTCACGTTCAGGACTGCATCTGGCCAGCTCAGGATCATCAGCCGCCATTTAGCGGGGATGTCGATCTGGCGAAACTCGTGCCGCTACTGCCGAAAGATTGCGCCTGGGTGTGGGAAATGAGTCCGCGAAAAACTGCGGAGGAGATCGCGCACTCGCTCGAAATTTGGAAGGAACGATTCGGCGAATGAAAAAAATTCTCATCACGATCGTTCAGCTCGCAGTCACGATTGGCTTGCTTTTTTGGGTGTATCACGACCCCAAAACGCTTGCTGACATGCGCGAGGCGATCTCCCATGCGCGGGTCGAATGGCTCCTAGCCGGCATTCTTTCTTACTTAGTCGTGGAAGTAGCCGCGGCGTTTCGCTGGCACATTCTTCTCAAGGTCCAGGGCATCCGGCTGAGCCTCGCTCGATTGTCGGGGCTGTTTTTGATCGGAATGTTTTACAACCAGTTCCTGCCTGGCGGCACCGGCGGGGATATTATGAAGAGCTATCTGCTACTGAAGGAGACCGATCGAAAGGCCGGCGCGTTGCTAGCGGTCGTGTTTGATCGTTTCATCGGACTCGTCGCGCTCGTCGCCATCACTGTCACCCTGGTCAGCATGCGATTCGATTTACTCTCTCAAACAAACGAAACCCGGCGATATCTGTGGATCCTTCTGATTCTTCTTGGCATCTCAATCGCGAGCCTGGTCACAAGTTTCCTAGTTAGCGGATTCAATCTGTTTCATTTGTTGCCGCACAAATTTCCCGGTCGCGACAAATTGATCGAGATCGCGGCCGCGTACCATCTTTACGCACGGCACTGGCTCGCCACCCTGATTGCGTTTTGTGTCTCTCTGGTGGCGCATCTAGCCACGTTCATGACTTTTCTGTGCGCTGCATATGCGCTAGGTGCGAATGTCATCGCGACGAACTTCTTCGCTGTAATGCCAATCGAGCGCACCATCTCCGCGCTTCCGATCAGTTTTGCGGGCGTTGGTCTGCGCGAAAAGGTGCTCCAGACGATGCTGCACCAGGTTTGCGGGGTTAAAGAAGGTGTTGCCGTGCTCATTGGCTCGCTCAGTTTTGTCATCATCGTTTTGTGCTGCCTGCCCGGCTGTATCGTTTATTTCTTCTACCGACCGAGCGGCGTCGCGAAGCGGGTGAAGCTCCGCGAGATGCAACGCGAAGTGGCCACGGCGGAACATGAAATCCCGGAGCCGCAATAAAGTGCGAGGCCGACGGGCCACATCGCGACGACGCTCGCCGTCGCGAGGGAAATCGCTTCGCCCGTTCGTGAGCGCGACATTCGCGATGACAGTGGACGGAAAGATCACCACGCGGGCCTTCGGGCCGGTCGATTTCACCTCACGCGAAGACAAACTGCATTTGTTTCAGCAACGTGCGCTTGCCGACGCAGTGGTCATCGGTCACAGCACACTCAAACTCGACAACGTTCGACTGGGCATTTCCGAGGATTTGCGCGCGATACGCATCAAACGCGGCCAAACGCCAGCCCCGCTGCGCGTGATCGTTTCCAACGAAGGTAGGATTGACAGTCAGCTGAAAATTTTTCAGTCAGAGATTTCGCCAATCCTGATTTTCTCTACCAAACGAATGCCCAAACACGTGCGGGTCTCGCTGCGCGAAAAGAAAGTGACCCTGCATTTGAGTGAAAGCCGGGATGTGGATCTCTGCGAGATGTTGAAAATTTTGCGACGCGACTACAAAGTCCGCCGGCTTGCCTGCGAGGGTGGTCCAATTCTGTTCCGTTCGCTGCTCGAACTCGGGTTGGTCGACGAATTGAATCTCACGATCGCGCCCTATTTGTTCGGCGGAGCAGATGCGCCGACTCTCACCGGTTTAAGCAAAGAATTTCTGCCCGCCAGCGTGCATTACATTATGAAAGACATGCGCGTCATCGGCGATGAATGTTTTCTGACCTATCGAATCAGGTCGCGCTTGTAGGGCGTCTGTGCCAGACGCCGTAGCTATTGCGATTCACTTTCCCGTTGAGGGCGCCGGACCAGCTCGCCGCCGCAATTCGGGCAAACCGAATTCATCCTTTCGGTGCAAGCTTTACAAAACGTGCATTCGTAACTGCAGATATAAGCTTCATCTCGGGGCGAAAGTTCTGCTCCGCACTTCTCGCATTCTTTTTTCATTTCCAGCGCCATCGGTTCAGACGACTGTAGGCAGATTACGCGCAACTGAAATGCACAAAACGAATTCAATCATCATGCGCGCGCCGAAGATGTCCATCTTCGAAGCAGCAGCGAATTTGGAATTGTGGCCGAAGATTTTGCCACACTACCGCTACATTCGCTACCTCGAGCGGGGTCGGAATCGCAACCTCGTCGTGATGGCGGCGCGGCGCTCCGGCATTCCGATTAAATGGACGGCGGAGGAAACTATCGAGCGTGAGCGCGTGGAAATTCATTTCAATCACCTGAAAGCGTTCACCAAAGGAATGCACGTCGTCTGGACATTTAACGAGACGGCTGACGGTGTGCGGGTCGAAATTTCACACGAACTTAACTTTCGGCTTCCCCCGCTGGCGCCGCTTATGGAACCAATCATCGGCGACTTCTTTATCGGAAACCTTGCCAATAAGACTTTGCGTTATATGAAGCAATATATCGAAGCGCAGGCAAACACGGTAACCGCATGAATCGACGACGCGTTGTCATCACCGGGCTCGGCCCAATCACTTGCATCGGCAAAGGCGTCGACGGCTTCTGGAAAGGAATTCTCGCTGAGAAAACCGGGATTAGTTCGATCCAGAATTTCGATGTCAGTGCGTTCGGCGTTCGCGTCGCCGGACAAATCAATAATTGGGACCCGGAAGAATTTTTTGCGCCGCACCGACTGAAACGGCTCGATCGCTACGCGCAATTCGCCGTCGCATCGGCTAGGCTCGCACTCGATGACGCTGGAATCGAATATTCGTATGACAAACCGCAGGACCGAATCGGCGTGAGCTTCGGAACTGCGCTCGGCGGCGTTTGCAAAGCGGAAGAGCAATACATTCGTTTTTTGAAAAAGGGCGCCCGTGGAGTTCAGCCAACGCTGGCCGTGCAAGTTTTTGGCGGATCTGCCCATT
>DATLJP010000007.1:0-32812 GCA_035538875.1 Chthoniobacterales bacterium
CCTGCTCATATTGATCTATTGCTTCTGAAGTTCGCCCTGTTAGGACCAAGGCGTTGCCCAGGTTATTGTGCACCTCGGCGTAGTCAGGATTGATCCGCAAAGCCTGCTCATATTGATCTATTGCTTCTGAAGTTCGCCCTGTTAGGACCAAGGCGTTGCCCAGGTTATTGTGCACCTCGGCGTAATCAGGATTAATCCGCAAAGCCTGCATATATTGTTCTATTGCCTCTGAAGTTCGCCCCGTTAGGACCAAAGCGTTGCCCAAACTGTAGTGGGCCGCGTCGGGCTTAATTTGCAACGCTTGGTTAAACAGGTCCATTGCCTCCGGAATCCGGTTGGCCTCATACAGGATGTTACCAAGGTTATTGTACGCCATCCAGCAAGCGGGATTGCGGGCAATAGTCGTCCGATAAAGCGTTTCGACATTCGTATACATCTGGCTTTGCTGCCAGGTGAGGACGAACAGTACTGCGGCCAGCAGCAGGGTAGTTCCGCGCTCCAACCAAACTTGCCAAGATTTCAATTGTCCGGCCAGTAGGACGATCCCACTGGCACAAGGCGTGATAATTCCTAGGCAGGCCAAATATTGCCAGTGATCGGCTACAAACGAATAGAAGAAGAAGTAAATATTGAGAAAACCGAGCGAAGGCAGTAAGAGGAAAATATAAACGAGCACTCCCGCCAATGGAGCTCGGGACCATCGCCGCAGACTCCATAAAATTCCGAGCAATCCCAGGCCAGCGAGTGGAAAGAGATATTGCCACCCCAGGGCAGCGTTAATCTCCCAACGCGGATAAACGAACATCAGGTTCGACGGCCAAAGCAATTTCCCCAGTTGAAACCAGAAGGCCCGCCCCGCAATCAGGCAGCGATCCACGAGAGAAAAGGCGAGGGTACTCGCTTTGTAACCGATGTTACCGTTTTCCACCCAGGAGGTCATCAACCCCGCTGCCGCCGAGAGGAAAAAGAACGGGATCAAGGGCACGACATCGCGCCGCCAGGAGAGCGCGTCCCGTTTCCACCAGAAAATCACCAGCAAAACCAAAGGCAGCGTCACAATGGCGGTTTTACTCAGCAATCCCAAAAGAAACAGGCCGAGGGCCAAGGCGTAACTTTGTCTGCTTCGGCCCTCGTCAAACTTTAGATACGAGAAGGTCGCCGCCAAGCCAAAGACTCCGGAGAGAGTGTTCTTACGTTCCGTAATCCAGGCCACCGTTTCCACATTGACCGGGTGCAGGGCAAAGATAATTGTCGCCAGTTCTGCTCCCGGAATTCGCAAAAGACGAAGGATCTTTAGCACCAGCACGACACATCCAATGTGCAGAAGAAGATTGGCCAAATGATAGCCGGTGGGCGAATCGCCCCAAAATCTTTGCTGGAGCCAGTAGGAACTATAAAGAAGAGGATAGTATTGCTGGGTTGCCCTTGGCTGGAACCAGATTCGTGTTAGACCAGTTAGGGAACGCAACTCGGGAGTCGCGATATTGGCGTCGTCATCCCATAAAAGTCCCCCGCGCCAGGCGGGCTGATAGGCCAGCATCGTGACCACCGCTAGAATCAGACAGAAAAACCACTCGCGTTTCCACCAACTCATGACCGAAGATCTGTCGGGAGAAGATAAATATAAGCGGCCCCTACCGCCATGCTGGAAGTTGTTTGAGGAGAGATCAAGCGGGACCTCCACCTCATTTTTTCCCCGCGATGATCACTAACGTTTTCTTGTCTCCCCGAAGCTCCTTACGAGACCGTTTTGCTCAAAGTCAGTGGCAGAAGAAAGGTTACGCCATGAAAACGGATGCGAGGCTTGATCGGACCTTGTTCACGCGTTACGAGGTTCGCTCCGTGCTTTCTTTTAATAAGCGCAGATGTTAGCGGCTTTCCTTTTTACTTTGTTTCTTTGTCGACTGAACGAATGCCGGAGTCGCTCACTATCATCATTCTGACCCGTAACGAAGCGGACAATCTGCCTCGTTGTTTGGGATCGATCGCGGGTTTTGGCGAAATCGTGGTCGTTGATTCTGGGAGTAACGATGACACGCAAGAGATCGCGAAGGATGCGGGGACGCGGGTTTACGAGCATTCGTTTGCAGGCTTCGGGCCGCAACGAAACTGGGCGCTCGAAAATTGCGAGCCAAAACACGAATGGATCCTGTTTCTCGACGCCGACGAAGTTGCGACTCCGGCATTTCGCACGGCAGTTGAGGTTGCGATTCAAAATGCCACCGATGTAATCGCCGGGTTTTATTGCTGCTCCAAAATGATGTTGGATTCGCGGTGGCTCCGGCGAAGCGACTCGTTTCCCAAATGGCAACTACGAATCACGCGACGCGGCCGGGCTGATTTTATCGCCAGCGGACACGGTCAGAAGGAGGGACGGGTCGACGGCGAACTTGGTTACGTCCGCGAACCGTATTTGCACTATGCGTTCAGCAAAGGTTGGGAATCGTGGTGGGCAAAGCATAGTCGATACGCGGATGAGGAAGCGACCGAGCGACTATCGCGCACTGCTTCGTTCGGCGAATTACTTTCTAAAGATTCCTCGCGCCGAAATCGCGCTCTCAAACCGATCCTGAGTCGAATTCCTACCTGGCCGCTACTACACTTTTTATACATCTATATTTTGAAAGGCGGCTTTCTCGAGGGCCGCGAAGGGTTCGCCTACTGCGCCAGCATGGGTTGGTACGAACACCTGATCCGTGCGAAAATGCGCGAGCTGCGCGCAAAAAATCAGTAAGCCTAAAAGGTTAATCCGAGCACGAGCATTTTTGCAGTAAACGCTTGTAGCGACTCCAGGTGGGTGATCCGCCCCTGGTGGGAATAAAAACGTCACCATGATCCAGACACTTAAGCCAGAAAGAGCGGGGGGCGAGGGTGGTGATCTGGTAAAGCGGAAAAGCCGGTAAACTCCTTCCGTCTGTTGTCCTGAACATGTCTATTCTTCGAACGACGAGGCTGCCTAGTACGCGATGGGTGGCGGCGCTCGTTCAACTCGTGCTAGAATTCCCCTGACCACATGAGATTTCGCAGCTTTAGGCGAATCGTTGAAAAAAGCGATTCCCATGCGATTTCAGAACGCGCCGCCTGATGGAGAACGCAACCGACCCAGCTGAATCGGGACGCGAGCGCAGGGTCACACCCGGTCCGATGCCCGAAGCGTTTCTTGCGCTCCTTCCGGTCCTCGCCTGTTTTCTTGGAGGTGCTACCCAAAAGTGGAGTGCGGGAATCGTTGTCGCACTGCTCGGAATTTTTGTCCTCGCGCGGCCGCCGCGCTTTTCGCTTGGACCGGCGATCAATCTCGCGTTGCTCGGGTTTTTGATCTGTGCGGCGTTGGCGTTTTTGCCGGCGAGTTGGTTTTTCCAACCCAATTGGCGCTCTGTTGAATTGAAAGATTTTGGAATAGTGCTTCCAACGACCGTTAGTCCGCAGCCATGGATCACTGGAACATGCTTAATCAGCTTGGTGGCCGGTCTGACGTGGCTCTACGTCGTATGCAGCGAACGGCTCGGATTACGCGAAGTGCGCGTTGCCCTGCGTCTGTTTACGGCCGGCGTCGTCGCTCTCGCCGCGATCTGCATTTTGTTCTGGCTCGCGAAAACGGCGCCGCCGTTCTGGCACAACGAACGTGATTTCGGACCTTTCCCGAATCGCAACCAAACGGCTAACCTGTTTGGTCTGAGCGCGATCATTGCTCTCGCCTGCGGTGAGGACGATCTCCGCCAAGGTCGGAAGCGTTGGATTTTTTGGGGAGCCGGGCTCGGAGTTCTTATTGCCGCGATTATTCTGAACTTCTCGCGCGCGGGGATTGGGATTCTCGTTGTTGGCGGTGCACTCTGGCTCGGTGTTTGCTCGCTTTGCCAGGGCTCGCGCTCGGCATCGCGCCTCGCGCTGGTGATTTTTTCCTTTTTACTCCTAATCCTTACCTCGCTCCTGCTCGTCGGCGGACAAACACTGGAACGATTTCACCTCCGCAACCTCGCGAACGCCCGCATCTCGAGCAATTTTCGCTGGCGACTTTTCTCCGACGTCTTTCAACTGATTCACGGTTCGCCCTGGGTCGGAATCGGGCTCGGCAATTTCGAAAACGTCTTTGCGATTTTCCGCGCTGCATCCTATAGCGACCATCGGACGATTCACCCAGAAAGCGATTGGCTCTGGCTTTGGAGCGAAGCGGGTTGGGTCGCCGTCGTCATCGTTCTAATCGGACTTTTTTTCGTAGTTCCAAAAATGTTTCCGATGCACGAAGGAACGAACCAGCGTTACCGACTAGCCGCCTTGATCGCGGTCATTCTGTTTGCTTTGCACGGGCTAGTTGATGTGTCGGGGCATCGCATCGGAACAATGTTCGCCGCAACGTTGTTGCTCGGCCTGTCGATTCATCGGCCGTACGAATTTAAACGTTCCCGTTCGGTGTCGGTGTTGTTCCGGTTGATCGGCGTAATTCTGCTCGTGATCGGTGTCTCCTGGGTCGTAGCTTGGCGCGGTCAAAAACTTCTTCCCGGTTCCGTCGGCGTAACTAACGCCAAGAAGATTGCGACAAGCGACAATCGTGGACGCAATTTTCTGGAAACGGTTACAATCACGACCAAAGCGTTAAAATGGGCTCCGCTCGATTGGCAACTTTATTTCTCACGTGCGGTCGCCGAAGCCGAACTGAAACAGACCGAGAACGCGCTGAGCGATTTTCGTCGCGCCCGGTTCCTCGAACCGATTTCCTACGAGCTTCCGCTTGCGGAGGGTAACGTTTGGCTTTCGTCCCAACCGGTTCTGGCCGCGACCGCATGGCGAGAGGCAATACGACGCGCGGGCCCGAATCGGGCCAGCGTTTACTCGAGCATGCTAACCAAAGGGTCGCTTCGGAACCGTGAAGTTAGTCAGATTCTGGCTGAGACGGGCGTGAGCCAGCACGACCTCGCGCTTCCCTATCTCGCGAGAATCACCGGAGCGGATTTCAATCGAGCTTTAGGTAAGGTTTTGGAGAACGATCCCGATCTGAAATCTTTTACCGAAACCGAAAAGCTTGCGCTCTTCACTTATTGGTCAGACCGGGGCGATGCGGAACAACTTTTCCGGGCCACCGAACAACATCCCGATTGGCTGCCCTATGCGTGGTTCGGGCTGGCCAAGTATCACGCGACCAAAAACGATTTTCGTGCCGCGTATGAGTTAACCGAGCGTTACGGCGAGCCCGTCGCGTTGCCGCGCATCGATTTGAATGCGGATCTTCCACAGCTGGAAAGTCGATATCGCTCCACGCCGGATAATTACGCGATTGGTTATGCGCTTTATCGCGCCCAACAACGAGCCGGCCGAATCGACGACGCCCTTATAACTGTGCGCCATTTCAGCGAACGCGGGAACTCACCCGCTTTTTGGAAATATCTCGAGGCCCAACTCTGGGCCGAAAAACAAAACTGGGATCGGGCTTGGAAATCCTGGGAATCATTTCACGCCGCCTCCAGTAGCAGGTAGATCCTCTACTTGAGCGATCGCGGCTTGGGCCGCGGCGAGGCGAGCGATTGGAATCCGGAACGGGCTGCAGCTGACATAATTGAGCCCGAGGCGATGACAGAATTTCACGCTGTTTGGTTCGCCGCCGTGTTCTCCGCAAATCCCGAGCTTGATGTTTGGTCGCGTCTTTCGGCCAAGATCGCAGGTCATTTCCATTAGCTTGCCGACGCCTTTCTGATCGATCGATGCGAACGGATTTGTCTCGACAATGTCGAGCTCGGTATAGTGCGGGAGGAAGCTTCCGGAATCGTCCCGGCTCATTCCGAGCGTCGTTTGGGTGAGATCGTTGGTGCCAAAGCTGAAAAACTGCGCGTCGCGCGCAATTTCGTCTGCCAGCAAACAGGCGCGCGGAATCTCGATCATTGTCCCGACAAGATAATCGAACTTTGTTTTCGTTTTCTTCGCGACTTCGTCCGCGACCCGATTAACGATGTCGATCTGAAGTTTCAATTCCCGCGGAAATCCGACAAGCGGGATCATGATCTCCGGTCGCACTTTGATTCCTTTGGCTTGAACCTCAGCTGCAGCTTCAAAGATTGCGCGCGCCTGCATCTCCGAAATTTCCGGGAAAGTGATTCCGAGCCGACAGCCGCGATGTCCCAGCATCGGATTGAATTCGTGCAGCTCGTTTACGCGTCGAGCCATGTGCTCCACCGGCACGCCGAGTTTTTCTGCCAGCTCGCTCTGCTGACTCGGATCATGCGGCAGGAATTCGTGCAACGGCGGATCCAGAAACCGGATCGTCGCCGGCAGGCCTTTCAGCTCGCTGAAAATGCCGGAGAAGTCGTCCCGTTGGTAAGGGAGCAGTTTTTTCAGGGCCTGCTCTCGTTCCTTTTTTGTGCCGGCGAGAATCATTTCCCGCATGGCGTCGATTCGGTCGCCTTCGAAAAACATATGCTCGGTTCGGCAAAGGCCGATTCCTTCGGCGCCGAATGCGATCGCGTTGGCAACCTGTTCGGGTGTGTCGGCGTTTGTCCGAATACCGAGCGTGCGGAAGTTGTCGGCCCAACTCATTAACTTAGCGTACTCGCGATAAGTCAGGCTCTTTTTCGGATCAAGCGAGCGATCTACCAGAACTTGAATAATTTCCGAGGGCGCGGTGGTCACTTCGCCGGCAAAAACTTCGCCCGCACTGCCGTCGATCGAAATATAGTCGCCCTGGTTGACCGTGGTGCCGTTGGCGCTGAGCGTGCGCTTTTGATAGTCGATTTGAATCCCGGTTGCGCCACAGACGCAAACTTTTCCCATTTGCCGCGCCACCAACGCCGCATGCGACGAAACCCCGCCGCGCGAAGTGAGAATTCCTTCCGCCGCGATCATACCGCGCAAGTCTTCGGGCGACGTTTCGATCCGTGCGAGCACCACCTTTTCCCCTTTGGATGATCGTCTAACGGCTTCCTCAGCGCTGAAGACAACGTGGCCTGACGCGGCGCCCGGCCCGGCGGCGAGTCCGTTGCCGATTTTCTTCGCCCGTTTGGCTGATTCTCGATCAAAAATCGGCGCAAGCAGGTGCGCGAGTGAATCGGCTGGAATCCGACGGACTGCTTCTTTTTCTGTGATCAACTTTTCGTCGACCATGTCGACCGCGATACGGACCGCGGCGTGGCCAGTGCGTTTGCCGTTGCGCGTCTGCAAAATGTAGAGCCGGTTTTCCTCGACCGTGAACTCGAGGTCCTGCATGTCCTTAAAATGCTGCTCGAGGATTTGGCGGACTTTCATCAAGCCTTTGTGCGCTTCCGGCATCTCTTTCGCCAGCATCGCGATCGGATGCGGGGTGCGCACTCCAGCGACGACGTCTTCGCCCTGCGCGTTGATTAAATACTCGCCGTAAAAAAGCTTTTCGCCGGTGGCCGGATCGCGCGTGAACGCGACGCCGGTTGCGCTCGTGTCGCCCATGTTGCCAAAGACCATCGTCTGCACATTCACGGCCGTGCCCCAATCGTGCGGGATTCCATACTTGCGACGATAGACAATCGCTCGGTCGTTCATCCACGAACCGAACACCGCCCCGATCGAGCCCCAGAGTTGTTCCTTCGCGTCCAGCGGAAACGATTTGCCAGTTTGCTCCTTGATCAGCCCTTTGAAGCGCTTCACTAATTCTTTCAGATCGTCGGCGGTCAGTCGAACATCGGGAAAATCGTGTTTGCCGTAGCGCTCGTCCTTCAAGTGCTCAATCACGCTTTCGAACGGGTCGTGATCCTCACCCGGGCGTTTCTGTACGCCCATGACGACGTCTCCGTACATTTGGAGGAAGCGGCGGTATGAATCCCAGGCAAACCGCGGATTGTTCGTTTTTTTCCCCACTACCTCCGCCACCTCGTCGTTCATCCCGAGATTGAGAATCGTGTCCATCATGCCAGGCATCGAGTCACGCGCACCTGAGCGAACAGAAACGAGAAGCGGCCGAGCTTTGTCACCGAGTTTTTTTCCAACCGATTTTTCGACTTCCGCCAACGCCGCCTCCGCCTCTGCTTTAAGCTGCGGCGGATAACTTCGGTTGTGGGCGTAATAGTAACTGCATACTTCGGTGGTGATCGTGAATCCGGGCGGGACAGGCAAGCCGATTCGTGTCATTTCGTGCAAGTTCGCGCCCTTGCCGCCGAGCAACGGTTTCATTTTGCCGGTGCCGTCGGCGCGACCGTCGCCAAAATAATAAACGTACTTCGGCGCCTTCGTTTGTGGCGCGCGCTCGGAAGACGTCGATTTTGTGGACGCCTGCCGCGCCGTAGCACCGCGAAGGCGGGTTGATCTTCGGTACGCTTTGACCGTTTTACGCGAGTACTTGCTGCTCGATTTGCGTTTGTCGGCCATGAAAATTCCCAATGGGCGAGATCGGTCAACCTACTTCCGCGCGCTCGCGCATGTCAACGCACGGGCAGCAATCTCTTTTTTACGCCGGTGTGGTCCGTTCTGCGTGATCGATCACGTCGTCGATCGCGGCCGTAAATTCTTCCACGCCCGTGCTCGGGACAATGATGGTATTGCGGCGGCCATGTGCTTCCTCGGTAATCCGGAGGAACTTGCCGCGCTCATTTTCGCGCAATTCCACGTGGAAATGCTTGCGTTCGATCTGCAGCTCCCTCGCCTCAATCAGATTATCCATGTCTGCAAAAAACGGCGGAGTTTAGGCCGGTTTTCGTCAAAAAGGGAAGTAGATTTTTTGGCCGAAGAAACGCGCGGCGCAAAGCGCGGTGAATAATATTTTTTTGGGCGGATTACCGGTGGCGCGAGCGTTTCTTCGGCGCTTGGTCGACGATCGCAAAGTCGATTTGCTGTTTAAACGTGTCCACGCGTGCAACAAACACACAAATCTCGTCCCCGATTCTGAATCGGCGATTTGTCCGGCTGCCGATTAACCGGCGTTGGGCGGCATCGAAACGATAAAAATCGTCGCCCAAGGTCGAAACATGAACCACGCCGGTCACGAGCGCGTCGGGTAACTCCACGACCAGGCCGTAATTTCGGACCTCCATGATCGCGGCGCGAAAGCTTTGTGGACTGCGTTCATCCAGTTGCTGCTGAAAGAACTGGAGCTTCTTTAATCGGAGCGATTCGATTTCAGCGTCGGCCCCGTTTCGCTCGGTGTCGGAAATGTGATCCGCCACTGATTCGATTTGCCCGAGGTCGATCCTGGATCGACGAGAGAAACTCCGTTCGGCCAGTGTGCGATGCACGACCAGGTCCGCATAACGCCGGATCGGGCTAGTGAAGTGCAAGTAATTCGCCTTGGCTAGTCCGTAATGGCCGAGCGGCTGCACCGCGTAACGGGCGCGTTTCAAACTCTTCAAAAGCCCGATCTTCAGCGCCTGCTCCTCCGGTTCCCCGCGAATCGAAGCCAGAAATCGCTGGATTTCTTTGCGGTGCGAAAGATCACCGACTTTGTGGCCGAAGCTCAGAATGAACTCGCGATATTCACCCAGCTTCTCGGGATCGGGATCCTCATGGACGCGATAGATTGTCGGAATCGATCGATGCCGCAACTCACGCGCGACCGCTTCGTTCGCTGCGAGCATAAATTCTTCAACCAATTGATGCGACTCGTCGTTCTCGATCCGTTCGAGACGGGTCGGCTTGCCGCTTCGATCGACATAAACTTTCACCTCCGGGAAATCCAGATCGAGCGAGCCATGCTCGAAGCGTCTGCGACGCAGAATTGAGGCGAGCTGCCAGGCAAGATGTAGCCCATCGGTCAATTCGCCCTTCGGTTTTGACTGCAGAATGGCGTAGGCCTCTTTGTAAGTCAGTCTTCTTGCGCTGCGGATCGCCGTTCTCGCGAAGCGCGCATGTCTTTGGCGACCGTCCTTGTCGAACTCGATAAAAACGGAAAAGGTGAGGCGATCGACATTTGGATTTAAACTGCAGACGCCGTCACTCAATCGCTCGGGCAGCATCGGAATGACGCGATCCGGCAAATAAACGCTGTTACCGCGCCGGCGTGCTTCACGATCGAGCGCGCTGTCCGGCGTCACGTAAGCCGAAACGTCTGCGATGTGAACACCGAGCCGCCACCCACTCTCATTGGCGATCTTCTCAACCTCGATTGCATCGTCAAAATCCCGCGCGTCATCCGGATCAATCGTGACGATGAATTTGTCACGCAAATCTTCGCGACCGTTGATCATCCGTTGCTCAACTGATTTCGGGATCCGATTTGCTTCATCGAGGACGCTCTTTGGAAATTCAGTCGGCAAATCGTATTTGCGAATAATCGAAAGCATGTCGATGCCGGGCGCGTTTGCGGCCCCGAGTACTTCGATGATTTCGCCCTCCGGGCTGACATGGCGCGATTGCCAATCTTCTAAACGGACTACCACCTTATCGCCTTGATTAGGAATTTTCGGCAGCTTTTGTCGCGGCGGAACTTGAACGTAAACGTCATGGACCAGTCGCGGATCGTCCGGCACGACGTAGTAAAAATTCCGCGAGTGCTGTAAGGTCCCGACAATTGCGTTGCGCGCTCGTTCAAGGATCCGAATGACCCGCCCTTCCATCCGATGCCGATCCTTCGCGCGGCGTTGCGGAATGTCGCGATTGATCCGCACGACGACGCGGTCGCCGTTCATCGCGGTGCCGGTGTTTTCGGCGGCGACAAAAATATCGGGTTCGCCAGGTTTCTCCGGAACCAGAAAACCGTAGCCCGCCTGGTGGATCGACAACTTTCCGGCGATGAGATCGGCTTCAGCCGGAAGGACATAGCGATTTTTGCGGATGCGAGCGATCTCGCCCGCCCGCTCAAGCTCGCGTAGCGTTTTGCGGACCTTGACGCGGTCGCGACCTTTTGCGCCGAGCGAGCGTCCGATCTCGTTTCTGTCACACGGTCGGTAATCGGGCGCGCGCAACAAGGCGAGAACCTTTTCTCGAATTGTGCGGCCGTTTTTGGTCATATTGGCGAAATCATTTTGGAAGATGTCGGTCTAAAGAGGAACTATGAAAAGAATTATTACTGTCGGATGTATGATCGCGGCCGCGGCAGTTGTCGCGTTTGCCGCCGGAGGAGGAAAAATGAAAATTAGCAGTCCAGCATTTCAGGAAGGCGGAACGATTCCGGAGAAATTCAGCCGGAACGGGCAGAACGTTAGTCCGGAACTGCGAATAGGGGGCGCGCCCGCCGAAGCGAAAAGTCTCGCACTCGTCGTGGACGATCCGGATGCGCCGGTCGGTTTGTTTACGCACTGGCTGGTTTGGAACATCGATCCAAAAACAACCGAAATCGCGGAGGGCAGCGTGCCGAGAGGCGGAGTGCAGGGAACAAATGATTTTCCCGGCCGCCGCTACGATGGGCCGCAACCGCCGTCGGGAACGCATCGCTATTACTTCAAAATCTTTGCGCTCGACCGCATGCTCGATCTCCAAGCCGGGGCCAAACGCCGCGAAGTTGATGGCGCAATGAAAGGCCACGTCATCGCGCAAGGTCAATTGATGGGCCGTTACGCAAAGAAGTAGAGTGGGAAAAGGCGCTTGCTCCGGCGAGCGCCTGTTTATTTGGTTCGAGTGCTTAAAGATAAGCACCGCGACGACGTTTCGAATAAGCGAAGCGTCGTGTTAGTCTCACTTTTTGATGACTGAACGACTTTGGAAAATTGGCGATAAGACTGTCGATCTTTCCAAGCGAGGAATGATCATGGGCGTGCTCAACGTGACCCCAGATTCGTTCTCAGACGGCGGCGAGTTTTTTTGTACTGACACGGCAGTTGAGCGCGGAATTCAAATTGCAGTGGAAGGTGCTGAGATCATCGATGTTGGCGGCGAATCAACACGCCCGGGCGCAGAACCAATCTCAACGAAAGCAGAATTAAGACGAGTGATTCCGGTGATCGAAAAACTGCACAACAAGACCGACATTTTGATCTCGATCGATACGTCGAAATCCGAAGTTGCCGCAGCGGCCTTGGACGCTGGCGCATCAATTATCAACGATGTCACGGCTGGTCGCGGCGACGCAAAAATGTTATCGCTGGCCGCAACCCGAAAGGCAGGGTTGGTGTTAATGCACATGCAAGGCGAGCCGGGAACGATGCAGGAGAATCCGCGATACAAAGACGTGGTCGCGGAAGTGGCTGATTTTTTTAGACAACAATATGCTGGCGCAATAGAGTGCGGCGTTGATCCAATGAGGCTTGCGTTTGATCCGGGAATTGGTTTTGGAAAAACGCTGGAGCATAACCTGTTCCTGCTCAGAGATCTCGAGCGACTCCGCGTTCACAATCGGCCGCTGGTCGCTGGGGTTTCTAGAAAATCCTTTCTCGGGAAATTGATTGGCTCTGATGAAATGAGGGGGCGGCTGGCGTCAACAGTCGCATTTACCTCGATCCTGTACGGCCGAGGCGCGAATGTTTTACGCGTTCATGACGTGAAAGAAAATGTCGCGGCGCTACGAATAACAGAGGCGGTACTGTCATGATGCAGGAGATTTTGCAGCTCTGGTTTAGAAGCTGGCGCAGCATCATTGAGATCATCCTGCTCAGCGTCGGAATTTATTATGGCTACCTCTACTTTCGCGGGACGCGTGGCGCAAAAGTGTTGACTGGTCTCGCGGTTGTTTTTCTAACGCTAACCTTGATCTCGACATTGCTGAACCTGGTCGTGATTGGCTGGATTGTGCGGAGTTTCTCAGTATTCCTTGCGATTGCCCTCGTGGTCATTTTCCAACCCGAACTCCGCCGCGGTTTGGCCGAACTTGGTGGGCACCCGATTTTCTCGCTGACGAGCGAAAAGCGGGAGACAATTCACGATTTGGCGGAGGCCGTGACTCAGCTCGCCAACAAGCAATTCGGCGCCCTGCTCGCAATCGAACGCGATACTTCGATTCGCGTTTATGAAGAAACCGGCGTGACGCTTGATTCTGATTTTTCAGTCGAGTTGATTCTGAGCATTTTTCATCCGAAAGGGGCATTGCACGACGGCGGTGTCATTATTCGCAATGGCCGGATCGCCGCCGCGGCCTGCATCTTTCCGGTGAGCCAGCGCGAAACTTTGGATCGCAGCCTTGGCTTACGTCATCGCGCCGCGCTCGGGATTACCGAGGAGTCGGACGCGGTCGGGATCGTCGTTTCAGAAGAGACCGGCGGGATTTCCATTTGCCATCGTCGCCGAATTGAGCGCAATTTCACGCCGGAAACGTTTCGCCGGCGGATCGGCGAGATTTTATTGCACGAACGTTATGAAGAGGCTGCTCCTGAAGAACTGGCGAGCGAAGTTGATCTCCCTCTTGCTCGCGACAACCCTCTGGTATCTCATCAAGAAGAACGTAGTAACGACTCCCTCGCCGTCTGAAATGAGGTCGCCGCCCGCGGCGGCTCAAAGGCGCTGAACAATGCTCGACGTTTCGAGTTAACGCAAAAAGCGCGCGAGATTTTGTTCTTCCCAACACCGCGCGCGAGAGTAGTTCCGAAACTGACGCTCGCGGCGATTGAATTCCTCGGTATGCACGCAACGCCGCCCATTTCGCAACGCCTTGTCAGGCACAACCGAGTGCAGCATTTCGTGATAGAGAACGTATTTTAAATACCACCGCGGCACGAACGCCTGATCTAGCAGGGGATGAATTCGAATAACCCGGTCCTCTTCTTGAATCGTTCCAAAAACAAAATGATCTTTCGGCCGATGTTTCCGACGACGGCCCCATTCCACTTTGTAATTGCGAAGCCGGCCGCGAAAATATCGGCTGTTCACTTGATCGAAGAGTTCGCCGAGATCGAAATGCTCGCCTTCCTGGCGAAGATTTAATTGGCGCTGCATCGGCAGCGTGCGATACGCGATTTTGCGCTTTTTTTTCTTCGCCATAACTGGAACCCCCGGCTCGAAAGTACCCAATTCTAAATGGGTTCGAACAGGTCGACAAGAAAAGGGTCCATGTTTCCTAATTTTAGTTGAAAGCTACTGACTTTCAGGGTGTTATGATCCAACTCACCGTGAGCGTCGCCATCTACCCACAGCCAAGGATCTTACCGACAGAATCGCCCTTTTTCCGGCCAAAGGAGTGCTGAAAACCTGGTTGCGAACTTCGCGCTCTAGGTATACTCGAAAATACTCGCGAATTGCACCGGACTAGATAAACATGACCCCGTTTCTTCGAAAACTGCTCGGGCTCAACTGGCTGCTGCTCTTTGTCATGTTAGCGCTGGCGATCTTTGGCGTTATCGCCATCTACAGCGCGACCTACATGCGTGAAGACCCGGTCGCAGCGGATTTTTGGCGCAAACAGGCCCAATGGATCGTCGTCGGATTTTTCGCGTTCATGGTCGCGAGTCTGGTCAATTACCACTGGATCCGTTGGGGCGCGCTCCCGATGTATCTCGCGGGCATCGTCTTTCTGGTTCTAACCAAATTCATGGGGACAAAAGTGTATGGCGCGCGCAGCTGGCTGCATCTCGGCCCGATTAATTTTCAACCCGCTCAGCTTGCAGTTATCGCCGGGATCATGGTGCTCGCCTTGTTTCTGAGCCAGTTTAAGCAAATGCATCCGATGTTGCGGTTGCTTGTCTGCGGCGCGATCGCAGGCGCGCCTTGTCTCTTGATTTTGCTCCAGCCCGATTTGGGCGAAGTGATCATTTGGGTGCCGGTGTTGCTCGCCCTGCTTTTTGTCGGTGGGATGCCGTTACGCTACTTGCTCTGCATTCTTTTACTCTTGTTTGCGATGATTCCAATCACGGCAAACCTTGCGCTTAAGCCCTATCAACAGGCGCGCCTTACCGCCTTCGCTCATCCCGACATCGACAAACAGGGTTCGTCGTGGGCGATCAATCAATCGCTTATCGCGATCGGTTCCGGCGGTTGGTCGGGCAAAGGGTTCAAAGCGCAGAACACCCAAATCGAGCTCGGGTTTCTTCCGGCGACCGCCGTGCACAACGACTACATCTTTTCCGCGATCGGTGAGCAATGGGGATTTGTCGGCGGAGTATTTCTGATCAGCGCGTTTGGCTTACTGCTATTGACTTGTCTTTTTGTCGCTTTTTTCGCTGGCGACCAATTTGGTTTGCTCTTGGTGATCGGAATCGCGGCGTTGATTTTCACCCACATTTTCCAAAATGTTGGCATGACCATTTCCATTCTGCCGATCACAGGCGTGCCCTTGCCGCTGATTAGTTACAGCGGTTCGTTTGCGCTCATGATCATGTTCGCGCTTGGCGTTGTGAACAGCGTTTGGGTGCATCGTCGCGAAGTCGCGTAACGCGGTCGTTCTCGCGCGATTTACTTCCAACACGCGTCGTTTACAATTCGCTCGGAGATGGAGGTCGATTACAAAGTTAAGCTTGAAATTTTCGAAGGTCCTCTGGATCTCTTGCTTTACTTAATCAAGCGCGACGAGATCGATATTTACGACATCTCGATTGAACGGATCACGCGCCAATACCTCGAGTATCTTCAGGCATTTAAGGAACTGAAGATCGACATCGCCGGCGAGTTTGTCGTCATGGCAGCGAAGCTGATTTATCTCAAAAGCCGGAGCCTCCTTCCGCTCGATCAACAGCCGCCCGAAGAAGACGCCGACGAGGACGATCCGCGCTGGGACCTGATCCGCCAGTTGATCGAGTACAAGAAGTTCAAAGAGGCTGCTGCGCAGTTGCACGATCGTGCTCTTGAGCAGGAACGAATCTTCGTCCGCGACGGTGGCAGCGCGCAGATTTCCGATGCGCCGTTGCCGCTGCACGAAGTTGGAATTTTCCACCTGATCCATGCATTTCGGGAAGTGATTAAACGGGTCGAGGCGCGCGAGGATCTGCAAGAAATTTTCGGCGAACGTTTCACTGTGTCGGAGAAGATCGAGAAAATCCTGGAACGCGTGGGTGATGGGGCGTCGGTGCGCTTTTCGGAACTGTTCGGGCAGATCGCTTCGCGGGTTGAGATCGTGGTGACATTTCTTGCGCTGCTCGAGTTGATTCGCCTCAATCAGGTGCGCGTCCTGCAGCGGAAAATGTTCGACGAAATCGAGATCGCTGCCATTGCAGCGTAAGAATTGACATCATGCCGCGTCTGCTCATCGCCGGATGCGGTTATCTCGGACAAGCGGTTGCAGATCTATTTCTAGAAGCAGATTGGCAAGTCGAAGGCTGGACGATGTCGCCGGAATCGGCGAAGCGACTTCGGACAAGAGCTTATTCGGTTCGCGCGGTCGATATTTCAAACCAAGATGACGTTCGCGCACAGGCCGGGAATTTTGACACCGTGCTTCATCTCGCGAGCACTCGCGGCGGCGACTCGGATTCTTATCGCGAAGTTTATTTGAACGGCGTCCGCAACCTTCTCGACCGATTTGGCACTTCTAAAATTTTGTTCACGAGCAGCACGAGTGTCTACCCGCAAAAGAGTGGTGAATGGGTCACAGAAGAAAGCGCGGCTGAACCGAAGCCCGAGACCGGAAGAATCTTGCGCGAAGCCGAAGACTTGGTGCGGGCGAAGAACGGCGTTGTAATTCGGCTAGCCGGCATTTACGGTCCGGGCCGGTCGGCATTGTTGACAAAGTTTCTTGGCGGCGAGGCGATTCTCGATCTCGAGAATGATCGTTTCGTAAATGAGATTCATCGCGATGATGCAGCCGCGGCAATTCAGTTGCTCATGACCCGTCAAAATTCACTTGGCCAGGTCTACAACGTGGTCGATAACGAACCCCTGTTGCTGAGCGAATGTTATCGCTGGCTGGCCGCGAGATTGAATCGGCCGTTGCCGCCGATTGGAAGATCCACAGCGAAGCGAAAGCGCGGCGAGAGCAACAAGCGCGTCGGCAATGCGAAATTGCGCGCAATTGGTTGGACGCCGCATTATCCGAGTTTCGCTGCCGGGATGGAGAAAAGCGTGCTCCCAAGCTTCCATCTCGGAGCGACATAAACCCCACGCGCCATCCGACATATCGGTATGGAAGCTGTTGTTTTTTGCTGGTATGGGTCAGGTTAAACTCACTGGCCTGGAAAATACGGTTGTTCGCGCCATTGGGTTCGCGGAATCGATGCTTGGTGCTGAAATCCAGGATCATGTGCGCATGGAATCGGGAAGACGCGACTGACGCGCTGAACCCTTTGATCAGTGCAGGCGTTGTCGAGAGTATCCCTTACGCGGAACAGGTCCAGTTGGCCGAGATACCGGTGACAGCGTCTGAGTTAAAGTCCAGCCACAAGCTCAAGCGGGCGCTGATTCGCAGCTGATTTCTACCACGCGCTTGCAACTGAGGTCTGCGCGCGTCGCTCACCGAACAGTTGCCGGATCACTTCTTCGACAGGGACTTCCTGCACATTGATATCGCTCACGTCGCACGATTGCAGGACTTCGCGAGTGGTCTCGGTTACTTTCGCGCGAGGCACTTTCAATTGGATCGACATCGGCGTCTGCTCGATCACTTCCCCGAAGCGCGAGAAATCGCGTGCCTCTTGTCTGTCGAAAGTCAGACTGAGGATTTTGTAAACGGCGAACCGATCAACAATTTCGTCGAGCGGTCCATCGAAAAAGATTTTGCCGTGATCGATCACGAGGACGCGGCGCGTCAGCTCTTCAATGTCTTGCATGTAATGACTCGTCAGCAACGTGACGATGCGGTGCTCCTTGTTATAAATCCGCAGAAATTCGCGAACCCGTTTTTGGCTGACCACGTCGAGGCCGATAGTCGGCTCGTCCAAGAATAGGACGCGCGGTTCGTGAATAAGCGCGGAGATCAATTCCATCTTCATCCGTTCGCCGAGCGAAAGTTCGCGCACCATGACGTTCATTTTATCGGTGACTTCGAGCAGCTCGGCCAGACCGTTGACGACTTTTTTAAACCGGTCGCGGTCGATCCCGTAAATCGCGCGGTTCAGCTCGAGCGATTCTTGCGCCGGTAGGTCCCACCAGAGTGCGTTCTTTTGGCCCATCAACAGACTGAATTGGCGCTTCAGTTCATTGCGGCGTTCCCACGGAACAAATCCTAGGACGCGCGCGTTGCCTGAAGTTGGATTGAGCAAGCCAGAAAGCATTTTCAGCACTGTCGTTTTGCCTGCGCCGTTCGGTCCGAGAAACCCCACGAACTCGCCCTCCTCGATTTGAAATGAAACTGCGTCGGCCGCCCGCGTTTCATCGTATCGTCGCTGGAGCAGCCCTTTAATCGCGCCCCAGAGCCCGCTCTCTTTGCGGTAAGTGCGGTAAACTTTCGTTAAATCGCGAGCTTCAATTGCAGGCATGCGTTAGATCGACAATCGACGCGTCGATCTCGTCCGCAACTAAGCAACGCTCGTTTTCACCGTCAGTTTCTTCTTCAGCAGCGGTAAGACTTTTTCTACGAGCGCGTCCGCGGTGATTCCATGTTTTTTGCGCAACAAGGGAACCGCGCCGTGTTCGATGAATTCGTCCGGCCAACCGATCCGCACGACCGGTGTGTTGATTTGGAGTGAATGGAGATGCTCCATCACCGCGCAACCGAAGCCGTTGTGCAAGACGTGATCTTCAATCGTTGCCACGACTTCGACGCCGCGGGCAAAGAACTCAAGCGTGCCGGTATCCATCGGTTTGATCCAGCGCGGATTGATCAGCGCGACCGAAACGCCTTTCTCTTCGAGTTTCTTCGCGGCTTCTTCTGCGACTTCGAACATGTTGCCGAGTCCGAAGATCGCCATGTCGTGTCCATGCTTTACGACTTCCGCTTTGCCGATCTCGAGAAGTTTTGGCTCGGGTTTGATCTGGGCGCCGGTTCCCGAGCCGCGGGGATAACGAATGGCGATTGGTCCCGAATTGTAATTCGCCATTGTCCAAAGCATGTCGACGAACTCATCTTCGTTTTTCGGCTGCATGTGGACCCAATTCGGGATGTGGCGCAGATATCCGATGTCGAACAAACCGTGATGTGTCGGACCGTCGTCGCCGCTCAAGCCTGCGCGGTCCATGCAAAGTCGGACGTTTAGCTTTTGAATCGCCATATCGTGAATGGCCATGTCGTAAGCGCGTTGGAAAAACGTGGAGTAAATCGTGAGGAAGGGAGTCAAACCTTGCGTCGCCACGCCGCAGGCGAACAGCGCCGCGTGTTCTTCCGCGATGCCGACGTCGAAGTAACGGTCAGGGTGTGCTTTTTGAAAATGCGACAGGCCAGTCCCGCTCGGCATCGCCGCAGTGATCGCGACCAGCTTTTGGTTGTTATCCGCGAACTTCGCCAACGTCTTGCCGATTATCTCCGAATAAGTCGGCGTGGCTGTCGGCGCGGTTTCACCGCTCTCGATCTTGTACTTGCCGAGTCCATGAAATTTGTCTGGTTGTTTAATCGCCGGTTCGTAGCCTTTGCCTTTCTTGGTCAGAATATGCAGCAGCACCGGCTCGTCCTGTGTTTTCAAAAACTCGAACGTCCGAATCAGCAACGGCATGTTGTGACCGTCGATCGGCCCGTAGTAGCGCAGTCCGAGTTCTTCAAAGATTACGCTAGGCACGAGTAATCCTTTCACGCTCTCCTCCACTTTGCGCGCAAGGTGGACGCCGGTCTTGCCGAGAATCCATTCAACGAAATCGCGCGCCTTGTCGTGCAAGTGCGCGTAGGTCGGGTTCGTGACGATCCGGTTAAAGTAATTCGCAATCGCGCCGACATTTTTCGCGATCGACCATTCATTATCGTTTAGAACGACAATGAACCGCTTGGTCTGCGCACGAACGTTGTTCAGCGCCTCGTAACTGATCCCGCAGGTGAACGCCGCGTCGCCGGCGATCACGACGATGTTTTCATCGCCGCCGCGAAGGTCGCGACCGACTGCCATTCCCAGCGCGGCCGAGAGCGCCGTACCGGCGTGTCCGGCACCGTAGCAATCGTGCTTGCTCTCAGTGCGCAGAAGGAATCCGTTCAGTCCACCGAACTGCCGCATCGTGGAAAAACGATCGAGCCGGCCGGTGAAAAGCTTATGAACGTAACCTTGGTGACTCACGTCCATTACGAACCGGTCCTTCGGCGTGTCGAACACTCGATGGAGAGCGATCGTCAATTCAACCACGCCGAGATTCGGACCAAGATGTCCGCCGGTTTGCGACAAAACGCGGATCAATTCTTCGCGCACTTCCTGCGCCAGCTGTGGCAAATCCTGTTCACGCAGCGCTTTGATCTCGGCGGGCGAATGGATTCCATCGAGCAAACGCGACGGCTTTTCCGGTGTCGCGGTTGTCGTTGTTTCAGAAGAGTCTGACTTCGTCATTCTTTAATTCCTTCTCGTCTTCTTTATCATCACTCGACGATTCGGCGGCGGGTTCAAAACCTTTGACCACCGGGTTGCCGACATTATTCCGGGTGATGATCTCGATCTTTTGCTCGGCGCGAGTCAGGCATTCCTTGCACACCTTAACCAGGTTCATACCTTCCTCGTAGCGTACGATCAAATCCTCAAGCGGCAATTTACCGCTCTCCATTTGTTCGACAATTGCCTCAAGCCGACCCATCGCCTTCTCGAAATTCAACTCCGACGGTTTGGTTTTACTACTCATCGGCAAACCCAAACTTAAGCACACCGCCGGCGAAGTTGAAAGGCGCGATTCTCGATCTGGCTCGGCCCGCCGCCCTACGGATCGCACAAGCGATGCTCGTTACTTTGGAAGCAACCCGCTCAACTATCCTATAAATAAAGTTTCCCAAGACAATGAGAAGTTCTCCGCGGCGTCGACGAACCTCTTCTTCGGCAAAGACTGATCAGCCGTCGATCTGCTTCTTGTAAGCGGCGGCGTCTTTCAGATTCTTGAGATCATCGGGATTGTCGATCTTCATCGCGAAGAGCCAGCCCTGACCGAACGGTTCGCGGTTAATTAAACCCGGATCGGCTTCGAGCGCTTTGTTTACTTCGACGACCGTGCCTTTGACCGGCGCGTAAATGTCGCTTGCCGCTTTCACTGATTCGACCACCGCGATTGCTTCCTTCGCGTTCGCGTGCCGATCCACTTTCGGCAACTCAACAAACACGACGTCGGTCAATTCCGCCTGCGCGTGATCGGTGATCCCGACGCGAATCTTGTCGCCTTGGCGCTTAATCCATTCGTGACTCTCGGTGTAAAGCAAATCGTCTGGAACGTTCATGATTTTTTGTAGAGCGGTTTCTTCTCGATCATGGCCGGAAATTTCTGCCCACGAATCTCGATGTCGATCGCCGCGCCGATCTTCGCGTGCGGCGCTGAGACATACGCCATCCCCACGCCCCAATTCAAGCTTGGCGACAACGTGCCGCTGGTCACTTCGCCGATCCGCTCGCCGTTTTCGAAAACCAAGTAATGCGGTCGAGGCAGAGGAACTTTGGCCTTCATTTTAAACGGCACCAATTTTTCGCGCGGCCCGTTTTCGCTTGTTTTCAATAAAGCGTCGCGACCGGTGAAATTCGATTTCGTTAGGTCGACAAAGAAGCCGAGCCCGGCCTCGATCGGATTGCGTTCCGGCGAAAGATCGCAACCGTTGAGCGGATAACACATTTCCAAGCGAAGCGTATCGCGCGCTCCGAGTCCGCATGGTTTGATTCCGAGGTCTTTTCCCTTTTCGAGAACTTTGTTCCAAAATTTCACGGCATCGCTGGCGCGAAAGAAAGCTTCGACCCCGTCTTCGCCCGTGTAACCGGTCCGCGCGATCGAGATCGGCATTCGTTCTAGCTCCAGATCGACAATGTGGTTGCGCGCAGGCAAGTTCACAAACAGCTCTGAAACGCGAGGCCCCTGGATTGCTACTGCGCCAAAGTTCGGGCTCCGATTGTCGATCCTAACATCGCCGCGCCGGTGTTTGTTCAGCCAATCGAAATCCTGATCGGTGCACGAAGCGTTCACCACCAGCAGAAATTTCGCGTCGCCGATTCGATACGCGATCAAGTCGTCGATAATTCCGCCTTTGTTGTTGAGAAGAAAAGTGTATTGGCCCTGACCGACCTCTAACTTGTCGATGTTGTTGGTCAACATCGTGTTGAGCCAACTCTGCGCGTCGCTGCCTTCGATGATGAACTGGCCCATGTGCGAGATATCGAACATGCCAAGGTTTTTCCGCACGGCTTGGTGTTCTTCGACGATGCTGGTGTATTGAACTGGCATCAGCCAACCGGCGAACGGCACCATCTTAGCCCCGAGCTTGACATGGTCGTCGCAAAGCGGCGTCTTCTTTTGCGCGTTATCAGTCACGTTCGGAGCCTAGACTTCGCGATTGTGCTGCGCAATGCTGCGGCCTGATGACCTGGCTCGATAAGCTCGAACGGCGCTTCGGTTTTCTGGGAATTCCGGGATTGCCGAGGATTCTCGTCGGCTTCGTGGCGCTCGTGTTCGGACTGGCGTTGTTGCTGCCGGGCTACATTTCAATCCTAACGCTCGATCCCGATAAAATCCGTCACGGTGAAGTCTGGCGCCTTTTCACTTACATTTTTATTCCGCAGAGTCTGCATCCGCTGTGGGTCATCTTCGCGCTTTGGTTTCTCTGGTGGGTCGGGGAAGGACTTGAACGAGCATGGGGATCATTTCGCCTCACTTTTTATTTTTTGGTCGGAATGATCGGCACCACTGCGGCGGCATTTTTCTTTGGCAGCAATTTCTCGAACTCGATGCTTCTAATGTCACTATTCCTCGCCTTTGCCCATTTTTATCCCGAGGAAATCATTTACATCCTTTTTGTTCTGCCGGTCCGGATCAAATGGCTCGCGTGGATCGCGGGCGCGTTTTTGTTGCTCGGATTCTTTGTGAATTCGAATTCGTATCGCGTTTCCCTCGTTGCGGCCCTCGCAAATTACTTGATCTTTTTCGGGCCGGAATTTTTTTCCCGAGCGAAGTCTCGGCACGAAGTCTCCAGTCGCCGCCGCCGGTTTGAAGATCTATCCCGCGGCGAAGCTGAGCCGCTTCACAAATGCGCGGTTTGTGGCGCGACCGAACTGAGCGATCCGAGCCTCGAATTTCGTGTTGCTCGCGACGGCGAAGAATATTGCTTGAAACATTTGCCATCGGCGCAAACCGCTCCAACGCCTTGACCGGAATTCTCGACAAAGGGAAACTACGAACGATGACCGACAAGAATACGACGCTCGTGCCTGAGGAGGGTTGGCATTGTTTGCATTTGTTTTATCACCTTGAGTACGGCCAGTGGCAATTGCTCGACCGCGCCGAACAGATCGCCGCCAAGACAAATCTGACGAAACTGGTGCAGGAGATACGCGCGATGGATTCTACGCAGCTGCTTACCCTCAGCGTGGTGACGCCTAAAGCAGATCTTGGTTTCATGCTGATCACTCCCGATCTGCACACCGCGAACAAGATCGAGAAACAACTTTCCCTTTCCTTTGGCGCAGACGTATTGACGCCCGTTTACAGTTATTTGTCACTTACCGAAGAGAGCGAATACATCACGACGGAAGAGGAATACACGTCGACGCTCGATGCGGAGACGAGAAGTGACCCGGCGAAGTTGGAATCGGCACTTAACACTTTTCGCGATCGGATGAAGCACTACCGCCAAGAGCGCGTTTACCCGACACTTCCCGATTGGCCGGTTGTTTGCTTCTACAATATGAGCAAGCGCCGCGGCGAACAGCGCAACTGGTACGCGCTGCCGTTCGGCGATCGTTCCAAGTTGATGAAAGGCCACGCGGTCGTCGGCCGTCAGTATTCGGGCAAAGTGAAACAACTGATCACTGGCTCGACCGGTCTCGATGACGCGGAGTGGGGCGTGACGCTTTTCGCGCGCGATACGTTTCAGATTAAATCAATTGTTTACGAGATGCGCTTCGACCCGGTGAGCGCAGAATACGCGGATTTCGGAGAATTTTTTGTCGGCATCCAGCTACCGCTCGACGAATTGTTCCGCCGCTTGCAACTCTGATTGTCGATCTTAGCCTTCCGAGCTAGAGGATGGGTGACAGAGTGGTCGATTGTGCACGCCTGGAAAGCGTGTGTGCCTCAAAAGGGCACCGAGGGTTCGAATCCCTCCCCATCCGCAGTCACTTGTTGCGGCTATGATATTCCAGAATTTGGATTTCCTGCTGCAGTTTCACCATGTTGCCTTCCGGCAAAACGCCGCGAAAATTTACGTTTGGATAAACGAGGCAATCGCGTCCAATAACTGAGCCAGGGTTGATTACGGCGTTGCAGCCGATCTCGGTTCGATCGCCGATGATCGCACCGAACTTCGTCAGACCGGTTGCGATCTTGCCTTCTTTTGCGGCAACCGAGATCTCGCTGTGGTCAAGTCTTACGTTCGACAGAATCACCCCGGCGCCGAGGTGCGCTTTGTAGCCGAGAATCGAATCGCCAACATAATTGAAATGCGGCACTTGCGCTTCGTCGAAGATGATACTGTTCTTGAATTCGCACGAGTTGCCCATCACTACGCCGTTGCCGACGACGACGTTCTCGCGCACGTAACAGCCGCTGCGGATTTGACAATTCTCGCCGATCCAGGCCGGTCCTTTTAGGACTGCGCCTTGTTCGACAACCGTGCCGCGGCCAACAAAAACGTTGCCACTGATGAACGGACGGCCGACCAGTTCACCGAGCACGGCTGGTTTTAACCGAAACTGTAAATAGCTCGCGATTTGTTTCAGCGCGTTCCAGACGAATTGCTGGTCTTCGAACAGCTTGGGGTGGGCCGTGTGTTCGAGGCTGAGAAACTGTGCGGGCGCAAACATTTACTTATTTCGCGCCGGCACGTCGCGCAATCTTCTGTCCGTCCTTTGTGTCGCGCGCTTCCCAGCCGAGCGCACTCAACTTGTCGCGCAATTCATCGCTTTTGCGAAAATCTTTTGCAAGCCTCGCGTGCGCTCGGGCCTCGGCAAGCTTTTTCACTTCGTCTGGCAACTCGGCGTTGCCAGCTTCAAAATCGAGCGAGTTGTTAATTCGACACCACCACTTCAGCCAGGCCGCTGCTGTCTTCGCGTCGAGCTTGTCTTCATCCATCGCCCGATTCGTCTCGCGAATCGTTTCGAACAAAAAGCCGAGAGCTGCCGAAATGTTCAAATCGTCATCGAGCGCATCTTCAAATTCGTGCCCAAGCTGATTGTCGATCTTGCCGTCGTCGATGATTTTGCCGCCCGCGCGTTCGCGCAATCTTTCCAGCCAATCGTCGATTCGCCCGAGTGATTCACGCGCTTCTTTCATTCCATCCCAGGTGAAATTAAGTTGCGTCCGGTAGTGGACGCGCATCAGCGCGTAGCGGATTTCGCGACCGGTGTAACCTTTCGCCAGAACGTCGGGAACCGTGTAGAAATTTCCAAGCGACTTCGCCATCTTCTGACCATCGACCAGCAGATGGGCGCAGTGCAGCCAGTAGTTCACGAATTTCTCTCCAGTCACGCCTTCAGTCTGCGCGATCTCCGCTTCATGATGCGGAAAAATATTGTCCACGCCGCCGCAGTGAATGTCGATCTGATCGCCGAGAAGTGCGGTGGCCATGGCGCTGCACTCAATGTGCCAACCCGGACGGCCTGGTCCCCATGGTGAATTCCATTTCACGTCCCCGTCCTCTTCGTCCCACGCTTTCCACAACGCGAAGTCTCCAATGTGTTCCTTGTCGTACTCGTCGTGCTTCACGCGACCAGTTGATTGCAACTCGTCGAGATTAAAATGCGCGAGTTTTCCGTAATTCGGAAATTTGTTGATCCGAAAATAGACAGATTTGTCTTCGGCCTGATAGGCGAGACCTTTTGAGATCAGCGCGCTGATCATGGCGATCATTTTGTCAATGTAACGCTGATCGGTCGCAGCTGGGTAATCATCGGCGGCTTTGATCCGCAATGTTTCGGCGTCTTCGAAAAATGCGTCTTGGAATTGGAGCGTGAATTTTTGCAGCGGCACTCCTGCTTCGCGCGCACCGTTAATTGTCTTGTCATCCACGTCGGTGATGTTCATTACCCGGCGCACTTTGAATCCTCGCGATTCGAGATGGCGGACCAGCAGATCTTCGAAAATGTACGCGCGGAAGTTTCCGATGTGGGCGCGGCTGTAAACGGTAGGTCCGCAGGTGTAGATGTCGATCTTGCGGTTCTTCGCGTCGCGCGGGCGCAATTCCTCGAGCTTGCGCGAGTAAGTATTAAGGAAAAGCAGCGGCATTCCTAATTTTGCTCGACCGTCGCGACTGCCATCGCAGCAATCCCTTCGCCACGACCGATCGGGCCAAGACGCTCATTCGTCGTGGCTTTGATACTGACGTGCGCCTCCGAAATCCCAAGCGCCTTGGCGATTCTTTTCCGCATCTCGGAAATGTGCGGGCCAATCTTTGGCGCCTCCGCGATCACAGTTGCATCAATATTCAATGGACACGCATTTCGCTGGTCGAGCAGCTGCGTCACTCGTTCCAGGATTTCGATGCTACTGATGCCGCGAATCGATTGGTCGGTATCGGGAAAATGTTGGCCGATGTCACCCGCGCAAATTGCGCCGAGCAATGCATCGGCGATTGCGTGCGACAAAACATCCGCATCGGAATGGCCTTCAAGTCCGAGGAGGTAGGGGATTTCGACGCCACCCAAAATCAGTTTCCGATTTTGGCCGACGCGATGAATGTCGTAACCGATGCCGCAGCGGGTCGTACTCACAATTTTAAATCGATGAGGCCATTAGAGGCGACAACGCTGTATTTGTCTTTCATATCTTTTCTCGGACGCAAATCGACTGTGCCGCCGGCAGTCTCAACCAGAATCCACCCGGCGGCGATGTCCCACAAACTGATTCCGCGTTCGATGTAGGCGTCGAAACGACCGCACGCGACATAAGCCATGTCGAGCGCGGCGCTGCCCAGCACGCGACATTTACGCACGCGATGAATTATCGCTTCGAACAACGGCAAGTTCGAATCGATCGTTTTATCGGTTTTCGCCAGCCCAACTGAAATCACGGCTTCGGCGAGATTGGTGCGGTCGCTCACCCGAAAATGTTGACCGTTCAATCGCGGCTTTTCGCCTTTTTGCCCGGCCCACATTTCGTCGCGCATTGGATCGTAAATCACTCCGACGATGATCTCGCCCTTCAAGCGAAGCGCGATTGAAACGCAGAAGTGCGGGATTTGGTAAAAATAATTCACGGTGCCGTCTAGCGGATCAACAACCCATTGATGCTCGCTCGATTGATCGCCGACGATTCCTTCTTCGCCATAAAGTGCATGATGGGGAAATTGTTTCAGTAGCGCTTTGGTGATCAGCTCCTGGGTTTGCACATCGATCGCGAGCTTGATGTCGTGTGCGAGGGCGGTGTTGACATGCTGCGGGCGGTGAAAATTTTTGCGAAGCAACTCGCCCGCTTTGCGGGCGGCATTCTCGGCGACATCGAGATAATGCTTCATGGAAGGTTGAGAAGTTGCGTCGATGAGATGTTGAGTGGTTCGGAATAAAGTTTCCTCTCAACACCTAAACATCTCAACTTCTCAACAAAATAAAAACCGGGAGGAAAATAAATTCTCCTCCCGGGTTGAAGTTTGGGGTGATGACTCCGAAAGATTTTTCGAAGTCGTTAATTAGCGATGGGCCTTAATGCCTCTTTCTTTTCTTCGCTTTTCTTTTTACTGCTTTCCTTCTTTTCTTTGCCATCGACTCTAGTCCCCCCTTTCAATCCGCTTTCGCGGAAATTTGTGAAGAGTTGGGAATGCCTTCACTTAACGGACGAATTCATCACGCAATTTTCTTTGTCAACATCTTTCACAAACATTCTCAAAAATTTTTACCAGCTCGCGCGCGACAATTTTCTTCGATCTGCGCGAAATTTTTTTTATTTCGCCGTCACGAATGAAAACGTCAACTTCATTTTCGTCACTCTCCATTCCCGCATCCGCACGACTCACATCATTCGCTACGACAACGTCGCAATTCTTTTCTCGAAGTTTTTTTCCCGCATTCGCTTCGAGTTGCTCCGTTTCAGCCGCGAAGCCCACCACAAGGTAGTTCCGATTTTTTGGGAGCGACGAGAGAATGTCCTGCGTTGGAACAAGCTCGAGGGAAATGTTCTCGGCGCGCTTTTTAATTTTGCTTTTGGAAACTTTTGCGGGCTTGTAATCCGCAACCGCGGCGCACATCACCAGAATGTCGCAGCGCGACGTGTGTTGGTGGACCGCTTCAAACATTTCGTCACTCGTCGAAACACAAATCAGGGTAACGTCGCGCGGTCGATCGACATCGACTGGTCCGGAAATTAAAACCACTTCGTGTCCCGCTTTGATTGCCGCTTCGGCGATCGCGTAGCCCATTTTTCCTGAAGAACGGTTGCTAAGGTAGCGGACTGGATCGATCGGCTCGCGCGTCGGTCCGGCCGTGATGAGGAATCTCACGCGATCAAGTTTTCCTGCCGCGCAAGCAGGAACTCGGCACGGAACGCGATGTTCTCGATTTTCCAGAGACGCCCAAGCCCTTCATAACCGCAGGCGAGCATTCCTTCTTCCGGTCCGATGAATTCGACTCCACGCGATTTCAGCGTCGCCACGTTTTCAACTGTCGCCGCATGCGACCACATTTTTCCATTCATCGCCGGTGCGATTAATATTGGCGCGCGTGTGGCGAGTGCGATCGCGGCGAGCGGATGATTCGCCAAGCCATGCGCGAGCTCGGCAATGATGTTCGCCGTTGCCGGCGCGATCAAAAGCAGATTTGCGCGATCTGCCATCTCGATGTGCCCGGGTCGCCAGCTTTCCTTTTCGTCGAAGAAAGTCGTTATCACCGGATTTTTGGAAAGCGTTTGCAAGGTGAGCGGCGTGATGAACTCGGTCGCGTCATGTGTCATCACGACGAAAACATTATGACCTTGCTTTACGAGCAAGCTCGCCAGTTCGGCGGACTTGTAGGCCGCAATCGAACCAGCTACGCCGAGAACGATTGTTTTGCCGCCGCCGCGCATGCGGACAACCTTGCGCGAGTTACTTTTTTCAGGCTGCCGGTTGGAATTTTTTTTCATCGAAGATGACAACTATTTCTGGATCAACCTCCGGCTCAAGTATCGCTCGGCATTCATGATGTGTCGAAATTTCTGCAAATCCTCCTTGGTTGTTCGGCTGATGATCGTGTAGCGATACTGCGGCCACGAGTCCATTTCGCGGATCGCGTTGGCCAGACGCGTTTCGATTTGTTCGGCTGTTTCCGTGCCGCGTTTGGTCAGACGTCGGCGTAATTCATCAACGTCCGGCGGCATCAAAAAAATGTCGGCCAGGGATTGCCGGACAAATTCATCTTTGTGCTTTCGAATGGTCGCAGCGCCTTGCGTATCGATGTCGATCAAAACATCGTGTCCATTCATCAAATCTTCGACGATCGGTTTCAAAAGTGTCCCGTAATGGTGACCGTGAACTGTCGCGTGCTCCAAAAAATCGCCCGCTCTCGCGCGAGCATTGAATTCTTCATTGGACAGAAATCGGTAGTCTTCGCCCTCGACCTCGCCTGCGCGCGCCGGACGCGTTGTGCATGAGACCGAGTAAATGAATTCCGATGTTTTCCGGAGGGCATCGACGAGCGTTGTTTTGCCGGCGCCGGATGGAGCAGAAAGAATGAAGAGAATTCCGTTGCGAGTGAATCGACTACTCAAGGTTTTGGATTTGTTCGCGAATCTTTTCCAGTTCGGCCTTGCAAAGCACGACCCGTTGCGAAATCGCGGCGTCGTTCGCTTTGGCACCGAGCGTATTCATTTCGCGAAAAATCTCCTGGGTGATGAATTCAAGTGTGCGACCAACCGGTTCGTGCCGTCGTAGATGGTGCGCGAACTGCGCCAGGTGACTTTCCACGCGAGTGAGCTCTTCGGAGACGTCGGCGCGATCGGCGAAGAACGTGACTTCTTTTATTAAGCGTTCGTCGTCAATCGAAATCGGGAGGCTAGCTTTTTGAATTCGCTCGAGCAGCGCCGCTCGAAATTTTCTCACAACGTCCGGATGCACGCCGCGAATCTCCTTGATCTGTTTGCGCATCGCTTTTAGGCGGCGGATCAAATCCTTGGCGAGATGTTTGCCTTCACGCTCGCGCATTTTGATCAGTTCATTGAGCGCGGTGCGAAGCGCGCGCTCGATTGCGGGCCAGGCCGCGCTGGAATCAAACTCTTCTTCTGGAGCGCGCATTACGCCCGGCGCCTGCAAAATTGCGCTAATTGTGATTTCGCCGGGCGCGTTCAACTCTTTTTGCAATGTACGCATTGCGTCGTGATAGGAACGCGCAAGATCGACGTCGAGGACAAGTTTGTGCCGGGCGCTTGAACCATTGTGGTAACTCACGACCACGTTAGTGCGCCCGCGAGAAATGTTTTCGTTGATAGTCTGTCGAATTCGCGGTTCGAGTGTGGCCAGATCGCGTGGCAGGTTGATCACGATGTCGCTCTGCTTCCGGTTGACGGAATTGAGCTCGACGCTGAACTTCGTGCCGTTGTAATCGGTCTCACCGTGGCCGTATCCCGTCATCGATCTCATTTCGACTTCTTCTTCAGGCCAAACGCGGCCGCCGCAGTGTCGACGTCTTTATCGCCGCGGCCAGAACAATTCACGATGACGATTTGGCCCCGTCTCATACTGGCTGAATTTTTAACGAGGTAAGCGATCGCGTGTGCGGTTTCGAGCGCGGGAATAACTCCTTCGGTCTCGGAAAGGATGCGGAACGCGTTGAGCGCTTCATCGTCGGTTGCGTAAGTATATTCTACGCGGCCGAGATCGCGTAAGTACGAATGTTCCGGGCCGACCGCGGCGTAATCGAGCCCGGCCGAGACCGAGTGGGTGAGCTCGATTTGGCCTTCCTCGTTGGTGAGCAAAAAGGTTTTCGTGCCTTGGAGCACGCCGAGTCGGCCGCCTTGAAATCGCGCTGCGTGTTTTCCGCTGCGGATACCTTCGCCCCCGGCTTCGACGCCGACCATTCGCACCTGTTGATCTCTTAGAAATGGATAGAACAAACCTATCGCATTGCTGCCGCCGCCGACGCAGGCGACGAGCAAATCTGGAACGCGCTCTTCACGCTCCAGAATTTGGCGGCGCGCTTCAACGCCGATAACGCTTTGGAAATCACGCACCATCATCGGGTAGGGATGTGAGCCCAGGACCGATCCCAATATATAATGAGTAGTCCGAACGTTGGTCACCCAATCGCGCATCGCTTCGTTGATCGCTTCTTTGAGGGTGGCCTGGCCGACCGTGACTGGAACGACTTTGGCGCCGAGAAATTTCATTCGTGCGACGTTCAAGGCCTGTCGTTCCATGTCGACCTTGCCCATGTAGATCACGCATTCGCAACCGAATCTGGCGGCGACCGTTGCGGTCGCGACGCCGTGCTGACCGGCTCCGGTCTCGGCGATAATCCGCCGTTTTCCCATTCGCTGCGCGAGCAGAATTTGTCCGAGCGCGTTGTTTATTTTGTGAGCGCCGGTGTGAAGCAGGTCCTCGCGTTTCAGATAGATTTTCCCGCCGTTAAGTCGATTCGTTAGGCGCTCAGCGAAATAGAGCGGCGTTGGACGTCCGGCGAAATCGCGGAGCAAGATCGAGAATTCATTCTGAAACGCGGAATTGTTTTTGGCGTGTTCGTATTCAGCGGCGAGCTCGTGCAGCACTGACATCAACGTCTCGGGCACGAACATTCCGCCGTAGGGCCCAAAGTAGCCACGCGCGTCGGGAACGGTCTCGCCTTTTGTCATGGGTGGCAGAAAACGTCCAACGCTCAACCCGCCTTCGCAAGGCCCACATCGGGCAGGTGCCTAACGTCAAACCTTTAGTTCAGCAGCGCGGTTATGGCGCGGCGATGTGGCGATGGAATTGGGGTCGAATCCAATTTTCGAAAGGCAAACCAGCGTTGCCGATTCTGGATCTTGCACGGCCGCTCCGGAAAAATTTGCAGTGTAATTCGGTGGTTTGTGAATGGAAAAACAGCTCTGTAAATCGCGCCGTTCTTCTTTGAGCTGCCACTTAGTGGCGGCAAAATCCACATGCCGCGCCAGCGCCGATCAGCAGGCTGTAGCAGGATTTTGTTTTGCCTGACAACCAAGGCGTGTTTTTCGATCAAGCGTTTGGTTTGAGGGCGCGGCCGTCTGATCGGCAAAGATTTGGGGTCTTTGCTGGTGCAAAAATTTTTCAGAGGACAAATTCCGCATTTTGGATTGCGCGGGAGGCAAATGAGCGCGCCGAGATCGAGGAGCGCGGAGTTGTAGCTGACAGGGTCTTTTTTTGGAACAAGAGAAGCAGCGCGCTGCCAAAGCGATCGCTGTCCGGCCGTCGAATCGATCGGAATTCGTAGATCGAAAAGGCGACTTAAAACGCGAGCAGTATTTGCTTCGATGATTGGAACAGCCTGCTCGAACGCGAACGTTGCGATTGCGTGCGCGGTGTAGTTGCCGACGCCGGGAAGTTTTTGCATCGCGTCGATCCCATTTGGAAATCGGTCACGAAGTCGACCCACGACAAGCTTTGCGGTGGCGTGAAGATTTCTTGCCCGCGCATAGTAGCCAAGCCCTTCCCAGGCATGAAGAACCTGTTGCTCGCGTGCGCGAGCCAGCGTGGCGAAATTCGGGAATCGGCGTAACCACTCTTGATAATAAGGCAGGACGGTGAGGACCTGGGTTTGCTGAAGCATGAATTCAGAAACGAGGATCCGGTACGGATCTCGGGTGCGACGCCACGGAAGATCGCGGCCATTTTTGCGATACCAGCGAAGGAGCCCATGTCGAAATCCCGATGCAGTCACCCGAAAATTGAACCACGAACGACAGGAAGGGCACGAAGAAAATCGTGCCGACAGAAGAAGACAAGCTTCGTGTTCTTCGTGTTCTTCGTGCTCTTCGTGGTAAATTTTCTAAATCGCACCAATGCCAACGCCACGTTCACGAACGTCAGCAACAAAATTGCCGGCTCCTGAGGAGGACAGGGGGCGGCGTGAGCCGGCCCGCCCAGGGTCGGCCCGCGGGCGGCGAACCGCAGGCGCATCGGACGCTGTGGCTCGCC
>DATLJP010000008.1:0-113833 GCA_035538875.1 Chthoniobacterales bacterium
TCCCCATGGCGGCGGCGGTCCCGGCGTCGGACCTATTGGCGTTGCCACACATCTTGTGCCGTTTTTGCCAGCGAGCGCTTCGCTGAACCCGGATGTCGATCTCAACAAGCGCGTCGGCCCCGTTGCCCAAGCACCCTACGGGAGCGCGAGCATTTTGACGATCTCATGGATGTACATCCGAATGATGGGCGCAGACGGATTGAAGCGCGCGAGTCAGATGGCGATTCTGAATGCGAACTACATCGCCAAGCGCCTCGATCAACATTTCCCGGTTTTGTTCAAGGGCAAACGCGGTCTGGTCGCGCACGAATGTATTGTCGATCTTCGTCAATGGAAACTCGTTGGGATCGAAGTCGAAGACGTCGCGAAACGTTTAATGGATTACGGATTCCATGCGCCGACGGTTTCGTGGCCGGTCCCAGGCACGATGATGATCGAGCCGACCGAAAGCGAATCAAAAGACGAGCTGGATCATTTCTGCGACGCGATGATTTCAATCCGCGACGAGATCGACGCGATTGCCGACGGAAAAGCAGATCGACAGAATAATTTGCTCAAGAACGCCCCGCACAGCGCGCAGCAAATTGCTTCCGACAAATGGGACCGCCCCTACTCCCGCGAACAAGCGGCGTTTCCAGCGCCCTGGACGCGTGATCACAAATTCTGGCCGGCAGTCGCCAGGATTGACAACGTTTACGGCGACCGGAATTTGTTTTGCTCCTGCCCGCCGATTGAACAACTCAAGAAAGCCTGAAAGACCCTTTCAGCGTCGTTCGAAACGAGGAACATGATTCGTCGAGCAATCGTTCTTCTAATCGGCGTCGCCGGGCTACTTCTCGCGACTTACATCTACGCGCATCACGTTTGGAATCCGCTGCCAGTCGGAACAACGATTGATCGGATTTTGGTGGAAAAATCCGCGCGGCGCTTGTCGATCTTCCGCGAGGGCAAGAAATTGAAAAGCTATCGCGTGGCGCTCGGTCGCAGTCCAATCGGTCCGAAGGAACAGGAGGGCGACATGAAAACGCCGGAAGGACTTTACAAGATAGACAGTCGCAACCCGCAAAGCGCTTATCACCTCGCGCTCCACGTCTCCTATCCGTCAGATGAAGACATTGCGCGGGCGGCAGAGCACGGCGTCTCAGCCGGCTTCGACATTATGATTCATGGAATCGAAAACGGCGGCGGATGGATCGGCGCGTTTCACCGCTGGCACAATTGGACCGCCGGTTGCATCGCGCTGACCGACGAAGAGATCGAAGAACTTTGGCGGGTCACGCCAGATGGAACACCTATCGAGATTCAACCGTAGAGTTTCCAAGGATTACTTTTCCGAAGCGAGCTCGGGTTCGCGATCGCGATCTTCCTCAACGTGAGTTGGAATAAGCCGCAACGCTGAGCCGGCCTTTTCGTCGGAAACCTCATCACCTTGCTCGTGATATTCCGCGTCGGCGTTGACCTGCCAGAGATCGTAAAGTTTTGCGTCGGCCAGGATATTTTCGACGCACAACATCGCAGTCATCATAGCGTGGTCCTGATTGTTGTATTTGTGCATTCCGTTGCGGCCGACGAGATGCAGATTCGGATACTTTGTGTCGAGCTCCTGACGAATCGTCGCCACGTGCAACGCGTAGTCATCGTCGTAAACTGGATAGGCTTTCTTCTGGCGAACAACCGTTCCATCGACGACGTCGCCTTCCTGGGCCAGACCGATCTGGATCAACTCGCGTTTCGCCAACTCGATTAAATCTTCGTCCTTCGATTCCCAGAGCCCGTCGCTTTCGAAGCAGAAATATTCCAAGCCGTAGCAGGCCATGCTGTGATCCGGAACCATTTCCGGCGACCACGATTTAAAATTCTGGACGCGGCCAACTTTCACTCGCGGATCGTGGATGTAGATCCAGTTGTCGGCAAACTTGTTTCGCTCCTTCAAAATCAGCATCACCGTGAGGAAATCGCGGTATTTCAAGCTCTCGGCCGCGCGACGAATGCGATCTGCAACCGGCGGTTGAATTCCGCAAATCAGTTCGCGCATTGGCGCCGACGAAATCACATGTTCGGCTTGGACCGATTGTTGATTTCCATCGCGATCTTTAAATTGAACTGTCCATACTTCGGTCGCCTCGTCGTAAGAACAGCCATTTACCCGTGCGCCCATCTCAACTTTGCCACCCATCGTTTTCACTTTGGTCGCAGCCGCCTCCCACATCATGCCCGGTCCTTTGCGCGGATAGCGGAAGGAATTGATCAGCGTCTTAATCACTTTGGTTCGGTCGCCATTTGGCGAACGCTGCGGCATCAGCGCATTTTTGATCGCGCTCCCGAGCGACAAACCGCGGATGCGTTGGGCAGCCCAATCAGCCGAAATCTGTTTGCAACTCATTCCCCAGACTTTCTCGGTGTAACTCTTGAAGAAGATGTTGAAGAGACGTTTGCCGAATTGATTGCTGACCCATTCTTCGAAATTTCGCGGATGGTGAACCGGAAAGAGTCGTGCCTTGAGCCAGGACAAAACACAAATTGTTGATCTTACAATGCCAAGCTTGATAAGTGCTTCGAAAGGTTTGAGTGGGTAAGTAAAAAATCTTCCGTCGTAGTAGATTTTGGACGAGCGTGGGCGCTGCAGCATGTCGTTCGGCAAAATCTCAGTCCAGAGATCCTCAACCGCCTTCGATTTAGAGAAGAAGCGATGGCCGCCGATATCGAAATGGAAACCCTTGTATTTCGCGGTGCGGGAAATCCCGCCAACATAAACCGGGTCGGCCTCGAGCACGACGACGTCGACATTGTTCTTGGAAAGGAGGTAAGCGGCGGTCAATCCCGCCGGACCGGCTCCGATGATTGCGACAGTTGTTTTCATTCGTTAGGCCACCCAGTTCCCCCGAGTAAAGTTCCAAACATACCAACCCTGCACACTTAGCCCGAGGACGATGACCAACACCGCGGCGGCGATTCCAAGCGTTCGTAACAGCGGTGGTGAGGCGCGAAATTGACGCAAAAAATGCAAAAAAGCGAGTACGATCAGCGCGTGGACGCAGAACTCGTAGCGAAGCATGCTTTCCATATCAAGCGAGGCGACGCCGCTGACCGAAATGTAATAGATGATCGCGGCGCAAAAGTAGATGCCGACGCGCGACTGCCACTCAGTGGCGCGGCGAACTGCCGCAATTAGTTCGACGATGGCGATCGCGATAAGGAGCAGCGCGCCAATGGTCATCGCCATTTGGCTCATTTGCGTGGGATCATTCAATTGTGGAAGCAGCCAGCGATAATTCGAAGGGCGGAAGACCGCCAAGTAATCCGGTTCAATGTCCCAACCCGCAATTTGAGTCAGCATGTACATATCCCAGCGACCCCAACGCCATTGGCAGTAAATGAAAAAGGAAACCGCGCCCAAGATGGCAATCAACATGGCAATAACCGCGCCACCATAGTTTCGAATCCAATCGCCGGGCTCGCGAAGCGCGCTCCAACCTTTCTTGAAAAGATCGCGCACGACCGGAAATGCGGCACACGGAATTCCAACAATGCGCGTGGCCGACATTATGATTCCATGGAGCGCCGCCAAAATTTTCGCGCCGCGTCCTTCGGCACTACTCCAATAGATGAAGCCGATCAGCGACATTAAAAAGAGCGATTCAGAATAACCGGCGATCAGAAAAAATGCAGCCGGATGAGCGACCACCACCAACGTCCCGAAGAAGCGCAGCGTCGAGGAAAGCTTCCAGCGCTCGCAGAAAAGAAAGAAATAAGTCCAAAAACCCCAAGCGGCGAGCTGCGCGGTGATGAGCAAAGCGGTCTCGCTTTCAAGATCAAAGATCACGCGCACCAAAGCAGCGAGAGCTGGATACGCCGGAAGAAAGCCGACGTTGGAAACTTCCATGACTTTGTGATCGATGGGCGGAACGGTCGTCTGATAGCCGCGCTCAACGATGTTGGCGAACCAGTAACCGTCGTGCTGGACCAAACTTTGATAACGAAAGGAAAACGGGCCCTCCGGCGCCAAAAGAAACACGGCGACCGTCAATTGGATAAAGGTCAGAAGAAGTCCGGCGGACCACGGCCGAAGTAACGAAAAATTGCGAATCACATCAGCACCTGGGGGGACTGAGGAAAAGCCAAAGCCTTCGGGATTGCAAGAACTTGTCGCCTCCCCGGCAACCGCACTTTGAACTGCCATAGATTAGTGATTCCGCCGACATTGGACGGCGGCTTTCCACATTTATTCGCCGGAAGCTGCAAGTGGGCAGGGTCTCGGCCTGCAAAGCCCTTTACTTAGCCAGTGCGGCCGGGGGAGAGCTGACCTCCACCGGAGAAACAACGACAACCTTCGAGGCGGTCTTACCCACCCTCGACCGCCAGCTCTTGATAAAGACGTTCGTATCGTTCGGCAGCAGTTGCCCAAGAAAGGTTTCGGGCCATCGCACGATCCATCAGTTGTCTCCAGAGGTTGCGATCGCGGAAAATATCTCGGGCGCGTTTGATCGCGTCCCAAAAAGCCTCGGCTGAGTATTCATAACAAAGAAAGCCGTAGCCGCTGTTGCTCCAAGGGTCGTAGTCCTCGATAATTTCCTGAATTCCGCCGGTCGCGCGGGCGACAGGAAGCGCGCCATATTTCAAACTGTACATTGCGCTCAACCCGGCCGGCTCGAATCGCGACGGAATCAAACTGATGTCCATTCCCGCCTCGACCACGTGCGCGCTTTTTTCGTCGTAACTCCTGCGATAGGCAAACTTGCGGGGGAATTTTCGCGTCGCCATGGCTAGAGCGGTCTCATAAGCGGGATCGCCTTCGCCGAGAATCACCAAGCGAACGTCATCGCTAAGCAAGCGATCCAGCAGGGGCACAAGAATGTCGAAGCCTTTCTCACCCACGACTCGGGTCACCATTCCAAAAACTGGTCCGCGCGGTTTAGGCTCCAAGCCCAAACCGTTCAGGAGCGCATCGCGGCAAAGTTGTTTGCCCAAAAGTTCGCTCGACGTGTAGTTGGCCGGCAACAATTTATCCTTTTCCGGGCTCCATTTGGCATAATCAGCGCCGTGCAAAATCGCGCTGAGTTTGTGCGCGTTTTCGCGCAAGACGGCGTCGAGACCGCAGCCAAACTCTGGCGTTTGGATCTCGCGCCGATGCCGCTCGCTCACCGTCGTGACTCTATCGGCAAAAAGAATCCCGCCTTTGAGAAAATTCAGTTTCCCGAAAAATTCAACGCCGCGGAGTGTGAAAAAGCGTTCGTGCAAATTGGTTAGGCGAAAATCAAGTCCCCAAAAACTTCCCTGCTCGGCGATGTGGTGAATCGTGAGTACGGTCGAGACCGGCAAATCGTGCGCGCGCACATAAACCGGCACGAGCGCGGCCGGCCAATCGTGCACGTGAACAATTTGCGGACTCGGAGTTAAGCGGCGCGCCAGTTCCAAGGCCGCTTTGCTAAAAAAAATGAAACGTGCCGCGTTGTCTTCGTAAGCCTTCCCGTGCTCGCCATAGATTCCGTCGCGATCGAAGAACTCGTCGCAGCGAACGAAGTACAATTGCGCGCCAGTCGCGCTGTGACCTTGCAGGTATTCAGCGATGTAAGTCTTCTCGCCGACGAGAACGTCAACAGTCACGCCCGTGTCTTCTTCCTTGAACGCGGGGTTATCGCGAATCTCACGGTAGTAAGGCAACGCGACCGCCACTTGGTGACCGCGCGATCGCAATTCATGCGGGAGCGCATCCATCACATCGATCAGCGCGCCAGCGTGCAGCAAAGGCGGTCCTTCAGCGCTGATCATCAAGATTCGCATCGGTTCTTCGATGTTCGTCACACGGTCTTCGATGTCAAAGAAATCGCGAAGCGTGATTACCCGTTTTGAACGGCGCCAGGTAAAAGAAGGTTCTTAGATCTGAGCCGCATTCAACGTGGAGGTGTTGAACGCCCCGCTCTGCTGCCTAACGCTTAGCGCCGACCGCGTATTCACGTTTAACCCACTCGAGCGCTTCCGCTCGATCCTTCAATACGCCTTCGAGCTGTCGCGTTTCAACTGCTTCCAGAATTTCGCCGAACTTCGGGCCCGGTTTCATCCCGAGCGCAATCAAATCGTCACCGCGTACCAGCGGCGGCGGAATGATTGGCTCGTTGGCGAACTCTTCCCGCTTGCGCAAAAGAAATTCGTAATTGTCCATCATTCGATGGCTGCTGGCGCAATCGACTCGATGCAATTCGAGTTCTTCTTCGAAAGTCGGACGCGCCATGAATCGCTTCAGTTTCGCGATGCGCATCCTCGGCACATCTTTGAAGACCATGTGCTGCCTCACCATTTCCACGACGGCGTCGATCTCCGCGCGCGAAAATCGCAACCGTTCCATGATCGATTCCGCCATCACGGCACCAATTCGATCGTGCTCGTTGAAACGAATTCTGCCCGTTTCATCGACCGCCGCCGTGACTGGTTTGGCGATGTCGTGAAACAAAACCGCCAAGACGAGCGGCGCGGAAACTTTGTCTGGCAGCAGCTCCAACATCAGCCTGGTGTGCTCGAAGACGTCGCCTTCCGGGTGAAATTGTTCGGGTTGCAAACAGCCCTTCATCGCGTCGAGTTCGGGCAAAATTGTGCGCAGCAATCCGCTCCGATCGAGCAAGTCCCAACCGTGGGCGCGATGCGGGGACAAGAAAATCTTCACTAATTCTTCACGAATGCGCTCCGCACTGATCTCATTGATCGACGCCGCGCTCGCCAACAGGGCGTCCCACGTTTGATTGTCGATCTTGAAATCAAGCACGGTTGCAAAACGGACCGCGCGCAGCATGCGAAGCCGGTCTTCACTAAACCGCGCCGCCGGGTCGCCGATCGCCCGGACGAGTTTGGCTTCCAAATCAGACCGACCGCCGACGAAATCGATGACTTCGTTCTTTTCCGGATCGAAGAACATTCCATTGATCGTGAAATCCCGGCGTTTGGCATCTTCTTCCGGCGACGAGAAACGGACCTCGACTGGATGGCGATGATCGAGATACGCACCGTCCGATCGAAATGTCGCGACTTCAAAGTTGAATCCGCTCTCGACCACGACCACGACGCCGAAGTGTGCGCCGACCGCGTGGGTGCGCGGGAAAATCTTTTGCACAAGGTCGGGCGTTGCGTCGGTCGCGACGTCGAAATCTTTGGCCAGCAAACCGCGGACCATGTCGCGGACGGAACCGCCTGCGAAGTAAGCGATGTGGCCCGTTTTCCGCAGCCGTTGCGCGATTTCGCGCGCAGTTTTTTCCATGAGCGACATTTTCACACCCCTCATTGTAGCGGCGGTCTCTAACCGTCGCATATCATAATGTCGGGGCGCGCACGCAGAGCCCGCTATAACTGCGCAGGCTGGGTCGTTTTCTTCTCTGCGCGAAATGAATGAACGATAAAGAGAACGACGGCAATACTGATGCAGGAATCCGCGACGTTGAACGCCGGCCAAGGATGCGCCAGTGGCACGTGCAGGTCGAAGAGCAGGAAATCGATCACGTGTCCGTAGAGAAGACGATCGGTCAAATTCCCAAGAACGCCGGCAAGCAGGAGCGCGAGTGATAGATCGCGCCAGAAATTCGCGATCAACCAAAGCGACTTCGGCCGATCCGATTTGCGGTGCTCATGTCGCCCGACAAGCAGGATCAACGCGACCAAAAAGGCGAGGCACGAGATTCCGATGAAGAATGTGTTGTTGTTCTTGAACGACCCGAAGGCGGCACCTGTGTTGGTAATGTTCACCAAATGGAAAAAATTCGGTACGACGACAAGCGCCCGGTCCGGATCAATTGAGTGCAAGACCCAGTACTTCGTGACCCGGTCGACCAAATAGAGAGGCAGGGAAAGAAAGAGAATGTATTTCATTTACAGCTCGCCACGACTTTTTCGCAGCGGTCACATAAGTCGGGGTCTGATCTACTCTTGCCGACATGCTCGCGATGTCGCCAACAGCGCCCGCATTTTTTGTGAGGCGTTTTCGTAACTTCGATTTTTAGTCCCTCTCGTTTCGCTAGTTTCACTTCACTAACTATTAAGATCTGAGCTAACAATTCGGCCTGCAACAGCCACCAGTCCTCTAGCAATCCAGCTGCATCAGAATACTCCAGTGAGACACAAGCCTCCTGAGAACTTCCGATGACACCCTGGCTTCGCTGTCCTTCAACGTACGGCCCTAACAATGTTCGAACGTAGAGAGCTTGTCCCATTAAGTTCTCGGCATCCGCAGCTAATTCACCTCCTTGGAAGAATTCTTGAAGATGCACAGAACCCGGTGCTTTGGATTGAATCCACGCTTCTTCTGCGGTGAAGGTAAGAATCGGTGCCAGCAATCGGCAAAGCGTGTTGAAAATTCTATGCATCGCTGCTTGCGTCGCGCGGCGGCGAGGCGAATCGGAAGCGTCGCAATACATCCAATCTTTCGTGATATCGATGTAGAGAGAACTGAGATCGACAGCGCAGAAGCGATTAACTGCATGATAAACCTTATGGAATTCAAATGTCTCGTATGCCGATCGGCAGTCTTGATTGAGATTTGTGAGTCGATCGAGAATCCATCGATCCAGTAGTCCGAATTCTGGTTTCTCCCTTCCCTGCTTTCGTGATTCGAAATCGAAAAGGTTGCCCAGCAAAATTCGCAGCGTGTTGCGAATCCGCCGGTACGTGTCGCCCAGACGTGTAAACATTTCTTCCGAGAACGGAACGTCATCGGTGTAATCAATGCTGCTTGCCCAAAGCCGGACCAGGTCAGCGCCGTGCCTATCGACAAAGTGACCGGCTTCCATCGGTTTGTCGTACGTGCCCGACTTCGAAATTTTCTTTCCGTCGAGATCGACAACGAACCCGTGCGTGACGCAGGTCTTGTAAGGCGCGCGGTTGTTCAACGCGATACTTGTCATCAACGAAGATTGAAACCAGCCGCGATGTTGATCGGTCGCTTCAAGATACATGTCCGCCGGTCGAAACGGCAGCTCGAGTCCCGCAGCTTGGACATCTCCGGGTTCGAGAACGTCTCCCGGGTGCAATTCGGGTCGAGTCTGTAAGACTGCTTTGTGTGAAACGCCGCTGTCGATCCAAACATCGATCGTGTCGTTGCGTTTCGTGGTGCCGCTCGGCAGTCCCAGTTGTTTTGCAAGATCGGCATCATCCAATTCGAACCAAACATTCGAGCCGCGCTCGGCGACGAGATCGGCGAGCTTGCGAATGATCTTCCCGTCGAGAATCGGTTTACCCTCGGCAGAGTAAAAAACCGGCAACGGGACACCCCAGCTCCGCTGACGCGAGATTACCCAATCGGGACGGGATTCGACCGTTCCTGCGATGCGATTTTCACCCCAGGACGGGATCCATCGCACTTCCTTATGAATTGCTTCCAGCGCACGCGGGCGCAGATCGTCGATGCGAATGAAGAACTGCTCGACATTGCGGAAGATGATCGGCGTTTTCGAGCGCCAGCAATACGGATAGCTGTGGTGGAAATTTTGAGAGCCCAACAAATTGTCGCGCTCGCGCAACAAGTTCACGACGTCCGCGTTCGCATCGAAAACATATTTTCCGGTCAGATTTGGCAGACCAGCTTCCTCAGTGAGCCGGCCGTGATCATCGACTGGCGAGAGGATGGGCAACTGGTGCGCGCGCCCCAGATTGTAATCATCTTCGCCGTGACCAGGAGCGATGTGGACCGCGCCGGTGCCGCTATCCATCGTCACGAAATCGGCGGTCAATACAATTGCCTCACGATCAAGGAATGGATGGCGCGCTTTGATCTTGTCGATCCTCGCTCCGGGAAATGACGCGAGCGGTTCGCCGGTTGGTTCAAACTTTGTGTTCGCGCAAAACTGCGAAACGAGTTTGTCAGCAAGCAAAAGAGTTTCCGAGGTTCCGTTGCGCGAAAATTCCTGGACGACGTACAATTCCTTTGAATCCACCGCGATTGCGAGGTTCGCGGGCAACGTCCAGGGCGTCGTTGTCCAGATCGCGATGCTTGCCTTGTCTTTCCAATCGCCACTTGTGATCGGAAATTTCACGTAGACAGCGGTGTCGTCGCGCTCCTGATATTCGACTTCAGCCTCAGCAAGCGCGGTCTGCGCGCCGGTGCTCCAGAAAACCGGCTTCTTCGATTGATAAACGAGACCTTTTTCAACGAAGACAGCAAACGCGCGCAAAATTTCCGCTTCGTATTTGGGATCAAGCGTGAGGTAAGGATGTTCCCAGTCGCCGAGCACGCCCAGCCGTTTGAATTGCTGCCGCTGAATATCGACATACTTGCGGGCAAAGACGTCGCACCGCTTTCGAACTTCGAGTGGCGACAAATCGCGTGACCCTTTCACGACCTTGTATTCGATGGGCAATCCGTGGCAGTCCCAGCCCGGAACGTAAGGCGCGCGTTTGCCGAGCATTGTTTGCGATTTCACGACAAAGTCCTTGAGAATTTTGTTGAGTGCTGTGCCCATGTGGACGTCGCCGTTGGCAAACGGTGGGCCGTCGTGAAGCACGAACAACTCGCGACCCTTGCGCGATTCCTGAATTCGCTGATAAAGCTGGGTCTCGTCCCACGTTTTCAACAGTTCCGGCTCGCGCGCAGTCAGATTCGCCTTCATCGGAAAATCCGTGCGCGGAAGACTCAACGTATCTTTGTAGTTTTTTTCAGTCATCGCGGAGCGGTGCCAGTCCGGCTTCGGACCGAGGCTACGTAGCATCCGTGCCCCGACAAATCAATGAGCTGGCGAGATCGCAAGTTCCCGCGTGCGCATTCTGGTCATAGGAGATGATGGGAAGACCGCAGGCCTTTTGGCCAAGGGCCTTCGCTAAGCCGGGTCCCGTGTCGATGTGGCTGCCGATGGTGTTCGCCGCCACGAAACGGTTGGTGTAATGACTGGACGTCCGATAGCCTTGTCGAACACGAATAGAAGAAACTCGCATGAAATATGAAACAGTATCTCGTCACCTTTTTTCTTGGTCTCGCATTTGTTCTCACGCCTTTGCTCCAGGCACAGGTCGCAACCTCCGAGCAAATTGTCGTCACTGGAAGCGAGGCGGAGGTGCCGAGCGCCTACGGGGCACCTGGTTCCTTTTCGCAATCACGTTTTGCGCCCCTAACTAATGCTTACGTTCTCCCACCAGGCGAGATCTACACCAGCCTCATTTACGAAGACGATGTTGTCCATTTTCGCAATCCCGATCACCATTGGACCCAGGAATGCGAAGTCGGTCTGCCCTATCGCCTTAACATCGCAATCGAGAATGACGTTCAGCACTACGATGGCGATACCCAAGACGCAACCTTTAGCGTTGAAGGGCGCTACGCTCTTGCGGACTGGAATAAGATCCCGCTGAATCCGACAATCTTCTCGGAGTTCAAGTTTGGCCTCGGCAATATTCTTCATGACGAAGGTGCTCCAACGCCGGCGCACAAGTTCGGACCCGGAGGATTTGACAAGAGTCACGACATTCCGGACGCCTACGAGCTGCGGTTACTTCTATCAGAAGACTTCTTCGACCGAATCGAATGGGCGATGAACACATTCTTCGAGCAGGAGATTGCGGGGGATCGAGGACGCGAGTGGGGAATTGCCAATAGTATCGTTACCCCGATTCACCTGTTTGAGCCTTCTCCACAACCGCCTACAGCGACCGAAAGCAAAAACGTCAACAATCCGCAACCGGTTGCGGGAATTACCACCATCTCCGAGGATTTAAAAGCCGGCATCGAGTTCCAGTTTCGCAGTTTCAGCGACAAGTTTAGCCGCGGTACGCCTTATAATAGTTTTGTGATTGGCCCAACCGCCTCTTGGAAGCCTACTCGTAATTTCCGCTTGGATGTGTCGCCATTGTTTGGTGTGAACCACAAGTCGCCCGTAATGCAATTGTTCGTGGTAGCTTCTTACCTATGGGGACCGGGCGGCCCGGGTAAGGAAGCTGGCGGGGAAGCTCCGGCCTCTACTCGGAATCGATGACATCCGCGCAGTGGGATCTCGCAACGACCCGTTCCCCGCAAGCGGCACTGAAGCAGGCGGCGAAGCGCCGACTTCTACCCGAAATCGATGATACCTACCCGGTCGGATCAATTTCGCCTTCTTAATTTTATGTAACGGTCAAAGCGGCGCTCCGCGACGCGCGTGTGGAGGCTTACAAATTTACCGGAGCACCCCGCGCGCGTGGGGCGTCAGAAATAACGCTTCCGGTTCCTGGCAGACTTGACCCGCAAAGTCCACATTCGTAGCCTTTTTGTTGGAAAGGAGCGCCCCGGGTGAAGACCGAAGTCTCAATCGAATACTGCGTCGTTTGAAACTACACGCCGAAGGCCGTCAGTTTGGCGACCAAGATTCTTGAACTCGGCGAACGCATCAAATCGCTCACGCTCATTCCTTCGGGCGGCGGCGCTTTTGAAATTCACGCCAATGGCAAACTGCTCCATTCTAAACTCGATTCCGGCGACTGGCCCGATTTCGAAGCTGTCGTCAGCCAGATCAAAAAACTTAAGTAACCCGACTCGGCTCGACTTTAAGCTTTTCAGATTTTCAGCTTTTCCGCTTTTTGCTTTTCGGAGAGTGAAGGGTGCCTGGTGGCCCTCGCGGTCTTCAAAACCGTCGTCGGTTCGCAAGAACCGGGGCAGGTTCGATTCCTGTCCTCTCCGCTTCAATCTTCCTCTTCCTCTTAACCTGAATTGTTCTCGAAAGGAGGTGAAGTGTGTCGCGCGAACAGATCCGTAAGCTAACGTCGTTGTCGTCCTGCGCCGGTTGAGCAGCCAAGTTGAGCCAGCAGGCCCTGGCGCAAGTTTTGCGTCAGCTCCCAACCTACCCGAATCGCAACGTTCTCGTGAACGCGAGCACCTTCGACGACGCCGGCGTCTACCGATTAGATCGACAACGTGCACTCGTGCAGACGGTGGATTTTTTCACCCCGATCGTTGACGAGCCATTTGCGTACGGGCAAATCGCCGCCGCAAATGCCCTCTCGGATGTTTTCGCGATGGGTGGCCGACCGATCACCGCGCTAAATCTCATGGGCTTTCCCCAAAATCTCGTTTCGCCAAAAACGATCGCTTCGATCCTGCGTGGCGGTCTAAAAAAAGCAGCCGAGGTCGGTTGCGCGATCATCGGCGGACATTCCATTCGGAATCCGGAACCGGTCTACGGCCTCGCTGTCACCGGAGTTGTCGATCTTCGAAATATCCTGACTAACGCGAGTGCTCGCGCCGGTGATCTGCTAGTGCTCACCAAACCGCTTGGGACCGGAATCGCGACGACCGCGATCAAACTCGGCTTCGCTTCGCGTGGTCTCGAGAGGAGAGTGATCGCGCTGATGTCGCAAACTAACTCGGTCGGCGCAGAGCTCGCCGAGAGAAAGCTGGTCCGCGCCGCAACCGACATCACCGGCTTCGGGTTGCTCGGTCATCTCGCGAACATGTGTCGGGCGAGCAAGGTCAGCGCCGAAATCTTTCCGAAACGCGTGCCGGTGATTAGCGATGAGATCTTTGAATTGATTGAGCGCGACTCTATTCCCGGCGGGACTCACGACAATTTGAAAGCGGCGGCGAAAAACACCGATTTGAGATCGGCGACGCGCATCGAACGCATATTACTGGCGGATGCGCAGACGAGCGGCGGATTATTACTTTGCGTTTCGGAATCACGCTTCGCGAAAGTTGCCCAAGCTCTCAAGGCAGCGCGAACGCCTTGCGGCGCGATCATTGGGCGAATCACTCGTCGCCGAACCAAGTTGATATGCACGACAAAGTGAGACAACGGTCGCGCCGAGCGATTCCGGCTGTAAATGTAGTGCTTGAGTCGTTAGGCCAAATCGACGTCCCACGCTCGTTGGTTGCCGATCTTGTCCGGCGCGAGCTCGCCAAGATTCGCCGCCGCCGCGAAATCCCCGAACCGGGCGCGATTGTCGGTCTCGTCCGCACCGAAATTGAAAAGCTTTGCGAGAGCCGAGTTCGGCCGGTTATCAACGCCACGGGCATCGTCGTTCACACCAATCTCGGCCGCTCACCGCTTCCCCAGGGTGCGGGCGAAGTGCTCCAAAACGTTTCTTCCGCCTACAATAATATAGAGCTCGCTCTCGCGGCCGGCGACCGGGGCCATCGCGGCGCTTACGTCGAGCGCGCTCTCGCCGTTCTTTGTCAGGCCGAGGCTGCGACGGTCGTCAACAATTGCGCTGCAGCGTTGGTCCTGATCGTTCGCTATTTCACTCGCGATAAAAACGAAGTCGTTATTTCGCGGGGCGAGTTGGTCCAGATCGGCGGCGGATTTAGAATCGGCGAAATCTTGGAGGCGAGCGGAGCGAAACTCCGCGAAGTCGGCGCCACCAACAAAACGACGCTCGACGATTACGCGCTCGCAATCGCCAAACAGACCGCGCTTATTTTGAAAGTCCATCGCAGCAACTTTTTCATGAGCGGTTTTGTTGGATCGCCAAGAACTGGAGAACTGGCCTCGCTCGCGCGCAAAAAACGCATCCCGTTCGTGGAAGATCTAGGCAGCGGCGCGATGATCGCAACCGAACAGATCGGTTTGCAACATCATGAACAGACCCCGGCCGAATCCTTAAAATCCGGCGCCGACCTCGTTTGTTTCAGTGGCGACAAATTATTTGGCGGGCCGCAAGCCGGAATCATAGTTGGAAAGAAACGATTGATCGATGCCCTCAAACGCGAGCCGCTTTTTCGCGCGTTGCGCTGCGACAAATTAACTTTCGCGGCCCTCCAAACAACTGTCGACCTTCACCTGAATCAGGTGACGAGCGAAATTCCGGCGCTCGCCCTCTTGCAGACCCCAACAGATGAACTGCGTGCGCGCGCGGCTGCGATTGTGACTCGACTACAGGGATTGCCGCTAAAAATCAGAATAGGCTCCGGAACAGGAAGAGCTGGCGGCGGAACACTGCCGAAGTCGTTGGTCCCCTCAATCACGGTCGATCTGCTGCCTGGGAATTGTTCGCTTGAGGAGTTCGCACAGGCTCTTCGCCAATCGACTCCACCGATCGTGGCCTACATTGGCAACGGACGCATCAAGCTCGATCTCCGCACAGTTTTTTCTCACCAGGACGACCTTCTCGTCGACGCGATCCGAACTGCATCAACCTCACGATGACTGAGAAACATTTCATCCTAGCAACTGCCGGCCATGTCGATCATGGCAAGAGCGCGCTGATCCAGGCCCTAACCGGAACCGACCCAGATCGTTTGCTGGAAGAGAAAGCCCGCGGAATCACGATCGAACTCGGATTTGCGGAACTGAATCTAGTCGGGCCGAGCGGCAACAAATTTCACCTCGGTATCATCGATGTTCCGGGCCACGAAGATTTCGTCCGCAACATGATCGCCGGTGTTGGATCAATCGACCTTGCGCTGCTCGTGGTCGCGGCCGACGACGGCTGGATGCCGCAGACCGAAGAGCATCTCCAAATCCTGATGTATCTCGGTGTAAAGCAAATCATCGTATCGCTGACAAAAAGCGATTTGGGGAACATCGACGCCGCCAGCGTGCACATTCGCGAACAATTGAAAGAAACCTCATTCGCAGACTCACTCATCGTTCCAACTTCTGTTCGAACAGGCGACGGAATTGAGAAATTAAAAACCGCGCTCGCTTCGGAATTCGCAGTGCTGACCGAGCCGCGCGACATCGGAAAACCGAGATTGTTTGTCGATCGCGCCTTCACGCTGCGAGGAATTGGAACAGTGGTGACCGGCACGCTGACGGGCGGCACACTGCGCGCCGGCGATATAGTCTTCGTTCAACCGCGAAATATTCAGGCGCGTATTCGATCGCTGCAATCCCACGGCTGCGATGTCAATGTTGCAAAGCCGGGCACCCGCACTGCGATCAACTTACCTGGTCTCGCGGTTGGCAGCGATGTGAAACGCGGCGACACCATCACTGCAGTAGCCTACGAACCAACCTTTGCCCTGGATGTATTCTTGACCCGTTCGAGCCGTCTAAAACGCCCCACCGCAATCAGGTCGGGCACCTCCGCCTACATTCACCACGGTACAAGGCGCGTGCTCGCGAAAATGATTCTTGCGGAAACTGATTCGATCGCAGCCGGCGAAAGCGCGATCGCACAGCTCCGGTTCGATACGCCGCTGCTGGCATTTGTAGGTGATCGATTGATAGTGCGAGACGCGTCCCAACAGCACACCATCGCGGGCGGCATTGTTTTCAACATCGATTCAACTCCCATCGGTTTCCGGTCGAATCAGGAACGCGCGCTTCTGGCGTCGCGCGCAGCCGCTCCGGACGACGTCGAGCTTGCCGTTTCGACGGAAATCGCGCTGACCGGTGTGATAGAACCTTCTCGATTGCTCGAGCGCTCGCGCTTCAGCGCAGTTGAGATTGCAAAGGCCCTGCAGCGATTGAAGGATCACGGTGAAATTTTCCTAGACGACAATGTTGGCGCAAAAATTCTCATCTGGCGCGATTTGCACGGTCGCGTTGCGCGATTCATCGACACAGCTCATCGAACTTATCCAGAGCGCCGTGGACTCGAACTGAACGCGCTCCGCGGCGAATTCAATTCGCTTTCGCCGGCCGTTTTTGACGCGCTAATTATCGATCTCTGCGCCAACGGCTTTGTTCGCGTCGGATCGGCAATTGCCCGCAACTCGCACCGCGCAGCTCTACCGCCACAGTTGCAATCGGCTGCGGAATCAATTCGCGCAGCGCTTGCCAAGAAACCATTCGATCCGCCGGCGCGAGGGAGCATTGCCTCAAAGAATAATGCCGCGTTCCAGTTCCTAATCGAAACCGGCGAGATCGTCGAAGTCGCACCAGAAGTCGTGCTTCTACGCGACAGCTTTGAAAAAATGAAAGCCCGGGTCCTCGAGTTTATTTCCACGCATGGCCCGGCGACGGTCAGCCACTTGCGCGAGGCGCTCCAGAGCTCGCGGCGAGTGATGGTTCCGTTCCTCCAACATCTGGACCACGCCGGCGTGACTCGGCGCGTCGGCGATCAACGGCTGCTCGCGAAAAAAGCGGTAGTCGTTAAATTGGACGATGCCGAAAGTGCAGGGCGAAGTTAAGAAATCTTCGCCAATCGTGTCCCTGCATATCGGGGCCTCATCCGACGCGGCGTGGGAGAGTGTCGTCCGGCGATGGTTCGAGAAAATCAGGGAAACCGCGCTGCGCGACGCTGAACCATCCGTGGTCGTAACTGGATCTCGGAGTCAGGCATATTTCTTTCGCAACCGGCTGCTGGCCACTGGCAAATCGCTGATTGGAGTGAAATTCCTTCTGCCGCCGCAATTGCGCGAACAGCTGCTGCTGCGCGAGCGCGGCCTGAAGCTTCCTTTGCGCGAACATCTTCGTTTGCTCCTTGCCGTCACCGCTGAACAATTCGCGACCGAAAAGATCGATGACGAGCAACTTGTGCTCGTCGCAAAATCGATCGCGCGCGATCCCGATCATTTTCTGCGGGTGCTCGATCAGCTCGGCGCCGCCGGATGGAGCTTCGACGAGATCGAATCGTCCGCGCTTCGCGAGATCGCCGCCCACTTTGAGAAACAAGTGCGCGAGTGTGGTTTCACGTTTGTTTACGACGCCGATCGCGCAGCAATTCAGCTCGCCCAGAAATCACAACCGCTTTTCAGCAATCTGCTCGTCTTCGGTTTCGACGCGGCGCACTGGCCACAGTGGCCATTGCTTCGCGCCGCGGTGCTCGCTTCCAACGCAGCAACAATCGTCCTAAATGATCCGCGTGACGAAGCGCGTGACCTTGACGAAGCATGGGTCGGAACCTGGGAAGAAACGTTCGGCGAAGCTGAAGTGATTCCCCCACTCCCTGAATCAGCCGACATCAAGATCGGCGCCGGCTTGGCAACCGATAACCTTCACTTCGTTGTCGGCCGTGACACAACACAGCAGGCGCGCGCAATTGTCGCATTAGCCGCAAAATTCCTGGCCGATCCAAAATGTGAGCGGCTCGGAATTCTATTCGCCGGCCCAGGCGCGCTACCTCGCTTGGTCGCAACATTTCTCGCGTCGGCACAAATCGCGCACAACGACGGCATCGCCCATCTCGCGCCCGGCGCGTTCGACGACGAGGCGTGGCGCGCCTGGCTGGAATTGCAACGAGCTCCGCGTTTCAAGTCGCTGCTTCAATTTTTGCGCGCGACCGAAATCGACCTCTTTGGCGAGCTGTCAATCTTGCAGGTCGAAGACACTCTCCGCCGAGCTTACAACGAGGTGCTGATCGATGATATCGAGCTACTGCAAGATTATTGCGCGAATTACAACAACGTTTTGCGCAATGGCCAAGCGGTCGCGGCCGGTCTTGAGAAAGTTCATTTCTTGCCCGCGAATGAATCATTGGCGGAATTTTTGTCGCAGACACGCAAGATTCTCGCGCAGTTAGGGTGGAAAGAGCATTGGAGCGAAGTCGATCGGTTAAGCCGCAATTGGAGCGCACAACTCAGGACACTCTTTTCGAAGAATACGTATCTGCGATGGCTGCGAGATGTTCTCGGCGCGCCTTGCTTACGGCGTGATGACTTCGGTGCGCATCTCTACGCGCGCGTTCATTTGCTTCCATATAGCGAAGCGCACGGTCAGCCTTGGTCACATTTAGTTCTTGCCGGATTAAACGACGAAGCATGGCCATCGCTCGATGACGAGCTCGGATTTGTTGGTGAAGAACAGATCGACGAACTGAATCGCCAAAACAAAGCGCTCAATCAACGCGCATCGAAGCGCGGCCGACAGGGTGATGGCCATTGGAGCGCGCGGGAAGGAAAAACGCTGTTGCTCGGAGCGAACGAACGGCGCCAAATCCGGCGCCGGCAACTACTCAATCTGGTCGAGTCGGTCACCGCCGGAATTGGCGCGAGCGCGAATCTGTATTCGGCGGCGCAGCCAGGTCGAATCGCGAATCCGAGCGAGTTCTTTTCCTGGCTTTACTTCACCGCGCGCGGACGCGGCGTTTCGCAACAAACTCTGCAAACATTGGAAGAGCAAACGCGTGCCTGGCTGAAGGACTGGTCACCAATCGACGCGCAAAGAGTCGACTCGATCAGTGTAGGCCGAACGCGCTACGCGTTTAATGCGCGGCGCCAGGAGCGGCCGGCAGGCGAATACGAATTCGCGCTAAAAAGCGCTCCCGAACAAGACGTCGCATTGCGCGTCACGCAATGGGAACAGGCGCTGCGCTGGCCGGCGATAGTTTGGATGGAAATTTTCCTCGGCGTCGAAGGCAGCGACGAAAACGGCGACGCTTGGCCGGTGGCGACGGGACAATGGGTGCATCGCTGGCTTGCCAACAGCGTTCGCGACGGCGAAGAGAACGCGTTTCTCGATGTTAGCCACGCAGATGAAATTCGCGCTCGCATCGTCGAACACGCACAAGCGTTTCGGCGCGAAATCGAAGCGCTTGGCGCCGGCCGCGGCAAAACTCTTCCCGATTGGTGGCGATCCGGCTGGAGTAACGCGCTCTACATTACCGATTGCCTTGCCGCGAAAGTTTCCGGTCTGCACGACTGGTCCAAGATGGCGGTCGAATGGTCGCTCGGCTCGCCGGCGTTAATTTCGTTAGGGGAAAATGAAACTTTGCGAGTCCGTGGCCGGATCGATCTCATTCTGGCGCGCCGCAAATCTGATCAGTCGCAACTTGGCTACGACGATCTCTGGGTTGTCGATTACAAGACCGGACGCCAACGCGGGTTTAATCAGCGCAGTCCGCGAGGCAAGGAAACGACCGAGCAGAAATTTCATCGACAACTCGTTGAAGGTCGCGGCATCCAACTTGCCCTCTATGCCCTCGCAGCGCGCTCGCTCGGTGCGAAGGATGTTGAGCTGACGTTACTTTCTCCCGCGGAACAACTCGAAGCGCAATTCCAGCTGACGCATGTTCTAGCTCAAGAAGATTTCTGGCGCGAGATGCACCGCATGCAGGAAACGGGCGTTTTCGGGATGCTCGGCCCCGTGCACAGCGATTTCGGGTTCGTCCGAAAATATCCGCTCGCGACCTTGCCGATCGACCCCGATCTGCTGAAGACAAAGTGGATTCTGACGCATCCGGCCTTTTCGCTCGACGCTGAGGAGGAAATGAAATGACCTCGATCGCTGACGAAAAAGCGCGCCGGCGGTTCGCCAGCGAATTGGACGCCAACTTCTCAGTGATTGCTTCTGCCGGCTCCGGGAAGACGCGCGCGATAACCGATCGAATCGTCGAGATTGCAAGCGATCAACAGCGCGCTGCGGACCGGCTGCCGCAGTTGGTCGTCGTCACCTACACAAATCGCGCCGCGGACCAAATGCAGCAACGCACCCGACAGCAAATTCTCGAAGCCGGATTGCCGCTCGAAACGGTGGAAGCGTTCGGTCGCGCGTTTTTCGGAACGATCCACGCGTTTTGCATGAAACTGCTGGCAATCTATGGACATCGCCTTGGTCTCCCCGCAAGGCTCGAAACGATCACCGACGACGACGATTTGTGGAACGAGTTCGTCCAACAGCAAACGACGATCGGTCGGTCGCTGGGCGACGGCAATCGGCGTGTGCTGTTGCGATTGATGCAAGCACGACAATTGATGGAGCTCGCACGCAACCAGGATCACAGTTTCGCGTCAACGCCGCCCAAAACGCGCTGTCCGGAATGTGATTTCAGCAAGGTCGAAGCAGCGATCGAGACTGCGCAGGCGAAAAACATTCCCAAAGCGAAGGCGCAACTGCACGACTGGATCGAGCGTTGGCGCAAGAGCGACGAGTTCGCGCCGTGGCCGGCGTGCGCAACGACAGAAAAGGAGTTTGTGCGGCGCTGGCGGGAAGCGTTTCGCCCGTTACGCGAATGGGTAAGCGCATGCGCCTCGTCCGTCGCCGCGGAAGTGCAGCACGATTACCGCGATTTCCGCCTCGCGCGCGGCGCGATTACCTACGCCGATCAAGTTGAGCTCGCGAAGGAACTCTTGCGCCTGCCGGATGTTGCAAAACGCATTCGCGAAAAGAACTATCGCGTAATTGTCGACGAGGCACAGGATACAGATCCCGGTCAATTTTTTATTCTGCTGGAAGTGGCGCGACCGCCGGACGCGGCCGGCCTATACTTGCAGGACCGAAAATCAGCACCGCGGCCCGGTCATTTCTCAATGGTCGGCGACTTCCAGCAATCGATCTATCGCGACCCGCACGATCTCGCGCATTATCGCGAGCTTCATCGAACGTTGATCGAAACTCGTGCTGCGGGGGAATTGAAGTTCTCGGTCACGTTTCGTTTAGACCGCGCGCAGCTCGAATTCGTCAACGCAACCTTCGCCAAGATTCTCAACGATGCTGAAGGCCAGGTGAATTTTGTCGAGCTCAGCCCCCGCCCGGAAATTTTGCCGGGACAAGTGATTCGGTTCGAGCTTGGTGCCGATATCGACCTCAAGTTGACCGAGACGCAGCGTGCGCGGATCGAAGCGCGGCGTTTGGCAGAATGGATTCGCGAAGCCGGATTAGAAAAGCTGCGCGCAAGATCGTGGCACCAGGTCGCAATCCTCTGCCCGCGCAAAACATGGCTGAGCGCGTTGCGAGACGCCTTGCTAGGCGAACAGATTCCGGTCGAGGTCCAATCGGAGAACGATCGCCAGGGGGAGCAACCAGCCTACGCCTGGCTAAGCGCGTTGCTCGCGATCATGGTTGATACAAACGCGAGTTACGAAATCGTTGGCGTGCTAAGGGAAATTTTCGGACTCTCGGATGATGAGCTGGCGGGTTTCGCTAAGGGCGACGGTTACAAATTTCAGATCGAGCGGCGCACGAAAGGACGCGGTTTGGTCGCCGACACGTTAAATTTGCTCGCCCAGATTCGGGAAACGCTGCCGCATCAACCGCTCTTCAGCGCCGTATCCGAGATTGTGCGAATGACGCAACTGCGCGAACGGCTGCGGACTTTGCCGCGCGAGCAATGCGGCGACTCAGTGAATGAATTGGAAAAACGGCTCAGCGCGGCTGCTTCGGCAGAAGCGCAGCATAGTTCGCTGGCCGATCTTGCGCTGACCCTCCGGCGCAACTTCGACACGATCCGCGACACCGAACCTGCCGAAGCCGACGCGATCCAATTGATTACGGCGCACAAGGCCAAAGGATCGGAGTGGGACGCAGTGATCGTTCCGTTCCTCGCGCGGGAAGCTCGTCTCGGAGCAACTGGAGCCTACCCGCGCATTATTGCCGGAGAACAACCGCAAATCGCATTCGATTACAGCGACTTTGCCGATGTGAAAGAGGAGCTCGAGCGCGTTCAACGTCAGGAAATGGAGCGCTTGCTTTACGTCGCGCTGACCCGCGCGCGGCATACCCTCGTGTTAGCGCTCGATTCCGATTTCTTCCGCGGCGCTAAGGGACAAGTCCACAGCGACACACAACTGAAATGGCTGAAGGCCGACGCGGGTGAACCGAACGCCGAAGCGATTGCCGCGGCGTCGGCTGGAGCAAACGCTTGCGCGGAAACTGCGGCGCACCATAAGGGACGACAATCCGAGCCGGTGCTGGAGAGTTTGCGCGCACTCCGACTCGAGACCGGTTGGATCGATGTCGCGCGGAAAAAAGCGATTACAATTATCGAGGCCGTTAACCCAAGCCAGTTCACGCGCGAAAAAGAAGCCGCCGAAACACCGAGCACAGAGGAATGGATCGAGATCGAGCCGGAACTGCGTCCGCCGCGGATCGACAATCCCGCGACACGTTACGGAGTCTGGTGGCACAATTTCGCAGAACAAATTGAGTGGCGCTCCGAATCGAAAACTTGGGACGGAATCTTCGAACGGAACATCGCGACCTCGCCGGACGTCGCGCGATCGAAGCGGGAGTGGCGGCTTTTGCGAAAGCAGATCGAATCAAGCGATGGACTGGCGCGACATTTGCGCGACGCGAGTTTAGTTCGGCAGGAGCTGCCGTTCTTGTGGCGGATCAACGGTAAATGCCTCGAAGGAATTGTCGATCTTGCGTTGTTCAACCAGAAAGAAGTCTTCATTCTTGATTGGAAAACGAAGCGGATTGCCACGGACAAGATCGATACCCTCCGCGACCTTTACCGCCCGCAAATGGCCGCTTACTGGCGGGCGATCTCCACCTTAGTGACCGCGCACGTCAGCGCCGCCATTTACTCAACGACCACCGGGCAGCTGGCCATTTACGATGATAACGAACTGACGACTGAATGGCAGCGGTTGGCTGCGACGCTCGGTTAGATGTTCAGCATGAAGCGGTGCCCTTCGGTTGGCAACAGGGCTAGCCTGCTCGCGAACCCTTGTCGGACTTGGCTTCATCGTTTGTTTAGGCGGCAGGTGGCCCATCTCGGCCTCGCGGAGGAACATCGACAGAAGTCTTGGCGTCAGCGGTCGCGTTCGCCGCGGATGAATTGTTCGACACAGCGGTATGCTTCGTCGTCGCTCATCTGGACCGGCGGATGTTTTGAGAAATAGGCGGAGGGCGAATTGAGGACGCCGCCGATCCCGCGATCAAGGGCGAGTTTGCAGCAGCGGATCGCGTCGATGGCGATCCCGGCCGAGTTTGGCGAATCTTCGACCGAAAGTTTGATGTCCACTTCCATCGGCACGTCGCCGAACAAACGGCCTTCCACTCGGATGAAGGCGATTTTGTTATCGAGTTGCCACGGAACGTAATCGCTCGGACCGATGTGAATGTTCTCGTCGGCCAAACGCTCATTCATGACCGATTGCACGGCCTCGGTCTTGGACGTTTTCTTCGAAGTGAGCCGGGTCCGGCTGAGCATGTTGAGGAAATCGGTGTTGCCGCCGGTGTTGAGTTGATAGGTGCGCTCCACTTTGACGCCGCGTTTGCGGAAAAGATCGATAATCGTTCGATGAAGCACAGTGGCGCCGAGCTGCGATTTAATGTCGTCACCGATAATCGGGAGATTCTTGTCGGCAAAACGTTTCGCCCAGATCGGATCGCTGGCGATGAAGACGGGGATGTTGTTGACGAATCCGATTCCGGCTTCAAGCGCGCAGCTGGCGTAAAACTTCGCCGCTTCGTTGGAACCGACCGGGAGATAATTGACCATGATTTCGGCGGCGGAATCTTTCAGCTCGGAAACGATTTGTTCGCGGGTCGATTCTTTTTCCAGCGGCAAAAACGTGCGAAGCGGATCGTGATCAGCCATGTGCGGCGCGAAGCTGTCCATTACCACACCCATCTTCACGATCGCACCCGTAAGGGCAACCTTGTCACAGAAAACCTCGGTGCAATTGGGCGGGGAAAAGATGGCCTTGCTGATGTCTAGCCCGACTTTACGCCGGTCGATGTCGAAGGCGGCCACGACCTCGATATCCCCCGGCCGGTAGGAGGCGATTTGGCGATGCATCAGACCCACCGCGCTTCCGTTGACCCCGGAGCCGCGGTAAAAATTGATCCCTTGAACGAGCGAACTGGCACAATTGCCGACTCCGACGATAGCGATACGGATCTTTCTCATGGAAAAAAAGAAATCCTACCCGCGGCGGTGCGCTTGGGGCAAGATGGAAAATGATTGAGTTGAAAGGCTAAGGCAGGCAATAACATGTAAGGTTTCGTCCGAGGACAAACAGTACGATTTGGGCGTGGAAAATGAAGCAGTCGCGGCTAGCATGCAAGCATTTTCAAAGATGCTGAAACAGGGCCCATCAGGCCGAATTTTGGCTTTGTTGGTAACGGTCGCCGCCGCGGCAGTTTTTGCGTCGGCACGGGCCGAGCCGCCGAGCTACGGAATCGAACAGGGCGTCGCGTTGGCCGATTCGCAAAATCCGGAAATCATCATCGCACGCAAAAAACTGGAAGCGGCACGGGGCGGATTAATCGAAGCGCGCGCCGGTTATCTGCCGTCGGTGATTTCGTCCGGCTTCGCGGACAAACGACAAACACAAGCCCAGTCCACCCTTCGTCCGGAGGATTACGACGCGTCGATTCGCGCGCTGCAAAACCTTTACACCGGTGGCGCGGTTTCGAACCAGTTCGCGATTGCCCAGCTGCTGATCGAGAAACAGGAATGCGAGCTGCGAGAAGTGCGCAACAAAGTGGCGATGGACGTGCGAGTAGCATTTTATGATCTGCTGTTAAATCGCTCGAAGGTTCATGTCCGCGAAAATTCGGTGCGGGTCCTCGATGAAGAACTGAAAACGCAGGAGGAACGGTTGCGCGCCGGAATTGTTGGAAACTTGAATGTCCAACGCGCTCAAGTTGCCCTGTCCAACGAGCAGCCGGAGCTTGCAAATGCCAAGACGCAGCTCACAAACTCCTACCTGCGACTCGGCGAACTTTTTGGGATCGATTACCGGTCGAACCCCGGCCAGCCGCAATTTGAAGTGACCGGGCAATTGCAATACGCCGCCCTCTATCCGGATTTAAACGAATGTTTGGCCCGTGCCGACTCGAAGCGCTCTGAAATCAGAGCGCGTCAGATCGATGTTGAAATCGAGGATCGACAATACGAGGTCGATCGCAGCGAGTTGCGGCCGCACCTTCAAGCCTTTTCCGGCTACGAGATTTACAGTGAGCGGGACCCGGCAGCCGGTCCCGAATTCAACCACGGCTATCTCGTCGGCGTGAGTGGGACCTGGCACATCTTCGACGGCTTCGCGACAAAAGGGAGAATGCAAGCAACGCGCGCGCGCCGAGACGCCGCGGTTGCGGCACTGGAAGCGACGCGGCGCTCCGTCGCATCCGAAGTCCGGAGCGCGTTTCTCGATCTCGAACAAGGCGAGAACGTTCTCCAAACTGAAACCAAAAGTGTCCAAACGGCAGACGAATCTCTCGAGATCGCGAAGACAAATCTCTCCGCCGGCTTGGGAACCCAGCTCGATATTTTGCAGGCGGCAGCCGATGTCACGCGAACACGAACGACGCGCTTGAGCGCGATTTACTTGCACAACGTAGCGTTAGCCAGGCTGGCGCGCGCCTGCGGAACCGCTCCCGAAGAACTCGATTTCGCTTCGAGCCGCGTAAGACAAAGGAACGAAAAACAGGCGATAGAGATCGGGCAACCGCCAGCAAAATTAACAGAGCGATGAAATCGAAATTCGCCGCCACCAGCTTGTTCTTGTCGATCTTATCCGCTACGCACGGAATCACCCTCGATGCGGTCCTGAACAAGACTCTGGAAAATAATCCGGAGATCCAGCGGGCGAAAGCGAATCTCGAAATAGCCACCGGCCATCGAATTGTTCTGCGTTCCCTCGCCTGGCCGAATCTAAGGCTCAACGTGCCGGCCGGAGTTCAAGGCGGAGACCGCGCTGGTAGCACAGCTACAAAGATATTCGGTTTCGTGCGCGGCTCTTTGATGCAACCCCTGATTAACACGGTGATTCCGCCGTCATTTCGGCGCGGGGATACCGAAGTTCTAATCGCACAGCAACAACTTAATCTCGCAGTTGAGGAGAAATTGCACGCTGCGCGGCTTGCGTTTTATTCCGCGGTTTACAATCGCGAGCTGCTCTCGATTCGCGAAAAACAAAGAACTCGTCTGGACGAAAACGTAGCAAGCCAAAACGATCGCTATCAAGCGGGTGTTGTCGACCGGAGCGCGTTCACGACCGCGACCGTTCAAGCGCGCGAGCTCGATCCATTAGTTGAAAGCTCGCGACGCGCCTACAGCGCCGCGCAATTGCAATTGGCAGAATTCATGGGCGTCTCGCTCAGTTCCAACGTCACTCTTCCCGCTCCGGACGGCGAATTATCGTTCACATCGGTGAATATCGATCTTAACAGCGAAACCGCGGCGGCAGTGGATCGTCGGACCGACATCAAGCTCGCGCGGCTTCTGGTTCGCGCAGCCAACGAAGACGAGCGCATCATTGCGGCTGGATATTATCCGAGCGCGTATGGGATCATCACCGCCGATTACATTCCTGTTAGCGGAATTCATCGCGAAGGTGCGACGACGCGCACCCAGGATTTTCTCAGCTCGGAGATTATCGAAGGCGCGGCTTACACCTGGCAGGTGATTGACAATGGTAAGGTTGGTGGGTCGGTCCTGAGAGCACACAAGGCCCGCGAGATCAACGAAATTGAATTGCACAAACTGGAAGCGGGCGTGGGTCGCCAACTTTCGCAGATCCAGAACGATCTCACCGGAATCGAAGCGCGCTACAATTCGTTTTCATCAGGAACCGAAAACGCGCAGCAAACCGCAGCCGCGGTTCAACAAAATCTCGGCAGCGGTCTTGCCTCACAATTGGAATATCGAGTGGCTGAGGGCGGCTATTTGAACACCCAAACCGGATTGCTCGAAGCGAGTTATCTCAACAACATAGCGCGGGCGGAGTGGGACCGCGCCACCGGGCGTTATTTCCAATTCGCCGAAGATGTGCATTAATTGCACTGCTTGAAGGTGCCGGAATCCAAGCGGGTCTTGTGGGTATTGGCCGCACTGCTGGTTCTCATCTGCGGCGTGGCATATTACTTTTTCATGCCACTGGCCGAGGTGGCGACCGTCCATCGCGGCACCGCGATCTCGGCCGTTTACGGCACGGTGCGGATCGAGCCGTCATTTATCGTCCACGTGCGGGCGCAGAATTCGGGGTTCATTCAGTTGGCCGAAGAATTTGCCGCCGGCCGCGGCGCGATCGGCAAAAGTGTAACTAGAGGCCAGTTGCTCGCGAGGATCGCGGATGAAGCGACGGGGCGACAATTGAAACAGGCGCGCGCCGATCTCCAAGCCGCGACCGAACGTGCCAAGCTGCCGTTGCCGTCGGAAGAGTTGCTCAAAACCGCGGAAGACAATTTGCACCGCCTCGAACAGGTGGTGGCTTCAGGAAATGTTCCGGCTGTTGAGTACGAAAAATCAAAAAGCGAGGTGAACCGGCTCCGCGGCGCACTCGAGAACGAACGGATCGAGCGTGACCGTAATCTCCAGGCGCTGCAAGAGACCGAGAAAAAGTTGGAATCGCAGATGCGCGCTTCGGAAATCCGCGCACCCATGAACGGCTTGCTCACGGCGGTCTCGACGATCGACAACGAGCTGGTCGCCGAAGGGAACCAGCTCTTCACCGTTTCGTCGCGAAGAACTTATGTGCGCGGCGAGGTGAACGAGGAGGACGTGGGTGCGGTGAAACCGGGAATGAAAGCGAAAGTCCAACTCTACGCTTATCGCAACGACACTTTTGCGGCGCGCGTTTCGTCGATTCAGCCGGCGGCCGATCCCGACACGCAGCGTTACACTGTAATTTTGGAAATGGAGAAGCCGCCCGACAATTTGATGGCAGGAATGACTGGCGAGATGAACATCATCACCGGAACACACGAAAACGCGTTGCTCGTGCCAACGCGAGCGTTGCTTGTCGATCAAGCCCTGGTTATCAAACGCGGCATCGTGCAGCGCCGCACAATCAAGGTCGGTTTTCGCACACTCGATTTCACGGAAGCGTTAAGTGGCGTCAGCACCGGCGAACGCGTTGTCGTGGCGGACCAGGATCGACTCAAGCCGGGCGAGCCAGTTCGCCAGCTACGGGTCGACGCCTCCAAGAAATGACCGCGCCGCTTTACATTGCGCTGCGCTTCGCGACGCACCGCAAACGTGCGCTCCTTCTCAGCTTGGTTGGTGTCATCTTCGGTCTCGGCATTTTTATTTGCACGCAGGCGCAAACGCAGGGTTTCGCACAATTTTTTATCGACTCAACGATCGGCAGTAACGGAGCACTGATGTTGCATTCGCGATTTCAACCGCGCTACGAAGGCATGGTGGTCGCGGCCAAATCGCCAAGGGCCGCGGCCGCGCGCCGGAATTATTTCGAGGGAATCAACAACGTCAGTGAAATCATGCGTGTCAGCCGGGAATTCTCCAACGTGGTCGCGTGTTCGCCGGTTATTCGCGGCACGATCAGCGCGCGCGCCGGCTTTGAAACGACGACCGCCGATTTGTATGGGATCGATCCAACTTCGCATCTGCGGACAACCGATCTCGCCAAACAAATTGTCAATGGTTCGTTCGACGATTTTCGAAACAACACGAGCAGCGTGATTGTTGGCTATCGACTGGCCGACTTGCTGGAAGTTGGTCCCGGCGACACAGTCCAATTGCTTTCCCCCGGTGGCGAATACTGGCGATTCAACGTGGCCGCGATTGCACGCAGCGGTGTCAGCACGATCGATTCCGGCCGGGTCTACGCACACGCGCGCGTCGCCCAGCGTTTACTCAAAAAACCGTACGAAGCTTCGATGATCATTTACAAATTGCGCAACCCGGACCGCGCGCCGGCGCTGGCCAGTCACTTTGAAGATCTTTTTCAGCACACGGCCCAGAGTTGGCAGGAGCGCGAGGAGGGAAATCTTCAAATTTTCTCGACGCTGCGAATCTCCGCCGCGATCACCGTCTCGCTCATCATCCTCCTCGCCGGTTTCGGGATCTTCAACGTGCTCACAATGTCCGTGCTATCGAAGGTCCGCGAGATCGCGATTTTGCGGTCGATGGGCTATCGCAGGATCGATATTTCCGCGATTTTCCTCTGGCAGGGCGCACTCATCGCAGGCGTGGGCTCGCTCCTCGGTTGCGTCTTGGGCGCATTGCTGACGCTCGGAATTTCGAAAGTGCCGATCCACATTCGCGGTTTGCTTTACACCAATCACTTTTTGGTGGTCTGGGATTGGCGACATTATTTGTGGGCGACCATGCTCGCTGTGGTCGCGGTCTTCATCGCCAGTTACGTCCCCGCCAAGCGCGCGGCTCAGCTTCAGCCAGTTGATACTCTGCGCGGATCAAGTTTATGAAAGGCGACATTTCTCTTAGCTGCCACGATCTCGAGCGCTATCTCGGCGAAGAGGAGGAACGTGTCCACGCCTTGCGCGGCGTATCACTTCAGGTGGAAGCCGGCAGTTTGCACGCAGTCGTTGGTCCGTCCGGCTGCGGCAAAAGCACTTTGCTCTATATTCTTGGGTTGCTCGATCGACCGGACGCCGGCTCGGTTGAAGTTGGATCGACTTCTATTTCACATTTAAGCGACGAAGAGCTCGCACGACGACGCAGCGAACTGATCGGTTTTATTTTCCAATTCCATTTTTTGATGGAGGACTTTACCGCGCACGAGAATGTCATGATCCCGATGCGTCGGCTCGGTTACCTGAACGAAAACGAAATGCGCGAACGCGCCGCGGCCTTGTTGAAAGCTGTCGATCTTGGTGACAAGCTGCGGCGACCGAGCCGTCATCTCTCAGGCGGCGAACAACAGCGTGTCGCAATAGCGCGTGCGCTCGCGAACGATCCGCAAGTGATTCTCGCAGACGAGCCGACCGGAAATCTGGATACGGACAACTCCCAACGCGCATTTGAATTGCTCACGAACATCGTGCGCGAGCGCGAGAAAGCGCTCTTACTTGTCACCCACAACCGTTTTATCGCTGATGCCTGTGATTGGGTCCACGAAATGAAGGACGGCTACCTCATCGCCAGCCATTCCCACGGTGAGCGAATCTCAGTATGACGCGGCTGTTTCTGCGACGTCTGGCTTCAGGTGGCTCAGAAATTTGTCGATATAATCAGGCCAGGAGCGGAATTTTCGAGCCCGGGCTTCGTCGGAAAGGCGCGAGTAGAGTTGTCGATTGAGCAATAAGCCCTTGATGCCGTCGGCGAGCGCGCCGCTGTTTGTTTGATCGACAATCAAGCAGCCGCCGCCCCGCGCAACTTCGCCGAGCGCGCCATTGCCGCCGCAAACGCACGGTTTCCGATGCCAGAGACTTTCAGCGATTGGAAGTCCGAAGCCTTCCATGAGCGACGGGTAAACCGTGAACGCGCATTCGCGATAAAGTGCGTGGAGCGTTTGATCGTCGACATGCTTCAACCAGCTGAGCGATCTTCCTTGCGAACGCAGCCGGCGAATTTTACGCAGCACTTGGAAATTACCAGCCCAGGCGCCGACCAATCTTAATTCGAAATCGATACTGCTCGACCAGAGCTGCTCGGCCGCGTCTAAAAGGACAAGATGATTCTTGCGCGGCACAAATGTGCTGACGCAAAGCACAACCTTCGATTCGCCAGTCGAATCCGATGAGGCGCGTTCGCGCTCATTGAACTCCAGCGGCCAACTTTCAACAAAGGTTTTCGGCAGATCGCGAATGCCGAATTTTTTCCAGAAAGCGTGCAGGTCCGCTTTCGACTGTTCCGAGATGCAGATAACGCAATCGAAGGACGCAAGCGCTTTAATATATTCCCGAAATTTGCGCGTACTGCGAGGCGCATGCAAACCGAGCCGTTCCATCGCTGCGTCGTGAAAGATGGCGACCGAGTGCGTCCCAGTCTTTCGAAGGAGCTCCGGCAATTTTCGGCGCCGAGAGTCGCCGAAAAAATCGGGTGCGAGAAACCGGTCGCCTCCCGTAATTTCACGCAAAAGCTCGGCCGGTTTCCGCCGAAGCATGCGCTTGAGCTCACCCGGAAATTTTTCACCCCGTAATTCCGGCAACGCCATCGCTCGTTTGTAGCCCCGGAAAGGCGCGCGGAGAAAATTCCATTCACGCGGAGCGAGTCGATGATAAAAATGTCCCAGCCGGTTCCAACACAGCGGCGTCACCGAGATTCGCTGCTCTAATTCGACAAAAAGCCGTCGGGTCATCCGTTGCATCCCGGTGTTGCGTGCCGACCGGCAGGAGCTCGTTACATCAATGAAAAGTTTCATCGCCACGGGACAAGTCAGAACTCACTCGGGTACCCGATCTAGGCGACCCAGCCCCATTCCGAAAATACCACCATCGAAACAGCGGCGAGAAGCGCAGATACAACAAGAAAGCCACTATGGAACAGCTTGTTCTCTCCAAGCAAGGCGAGACCGATTACCACGGGAAAAATTACGACTCCGAACCGCGGTGTAGAAAGCAACGTTCCCCACGAAGTAATAAATAGCAGGGATACGGCTGCATAGATTGCGTAACTCGGCGACAGACGAAAGCATGCGAAGATCACGAGTCCGAAGAGCGCGATCGTGAAAAAGAATTCAAACGAGCCATGGAATCCCTGGAATGAATCAATCTCGTGGAAAGAGTGAATTATTGTGTTCCAGGGAAAAGTTAAGGTTCTGTTCCAACCTTGATTGATTTGAGCTTTTTCGATGACGTCCCATTCTCCAAATCGCCATCGCAGAAACGTGAGATGACCTGCAATGGCTAGGAGCGGCAAAATCAACGCGAGACAATCCGGTTTAATTCGTCGCCACTGAAATTCTCTCTGAGACAAGTATTCAAAGGCCAGGGGCAGAACCAACAGGACGCCGGGCGGTCTGCATATGGCAGCCGCAGCCGAGAGCGCGCCGACTGCAAGCCAACGAGTGGTCCGCGCATAATAGAAAGCAGCGACGACGAGCGCGAGAAATAGCGACTCCGAGTAGACGGCTGAGAGAAAGAGGGTTGTCGGGAAGACACACAAGTAGAGAACTGCCCGAGCGGCAGTGCGCCGCTCATAATCGAGGCGCACCAATCGATAGAGATAGACCAGCGCAACCAGCAACGCGAGGTTCGAGAGAATAATTCCAACGTTAAGCCACCCGACATCGCGAGGGAGCGGCACGACGAAGTGAAAGAGTCTAATCAGGTCCGGGTAGAGTGGGAAAAAAGCTACATTGGATTGCTTTCCAGGGACAAAACTGTAGCCATGCTCCGCGATATCAAGGTACCAGCCACTATCCCAACGTGCCCACATGTTGACGAACGGGTAAGCGTCCGCCGAAAGGTGTCCCGCAATTCGATGGACGTAACCATCGTTCTCCACTTCCCACTTATTGCCCTTTAAGGGAATTTGCAGCAGATGGAAGCCAAGCCATGCGATGACGATCAACGCCAGGCGGCTTGCCACAAAAGGTAATATAACATCACGCACCAGCCACTGAGGAAGAAATCGTTGAATTCCTCCTCTCACGTTCCCTTCTGAATCAGATGCGTGCATTCAAATCTTCGCCGATCGCGGTTTCGCTGAAAATCAGGGAGGAGTCGCACTCCCGGCGGTAGAAACTTGCCAACACATGAACTGAGCCTGGACTAATTCCACCTGCACGTTCGGATACACTTCGCGAACAATGGGAAAATCGCGGGCGACACATGCGCCGATCAACGGAGGCTTCGGTGGATCGTTGCGGATTTCATCGACCGTGTATCTTGCAACCGGAAATCGGAAGTTCCCGTGAAAAAGATAAAACGCATCCCACATCAAATCATTACCGGCCTGGATAGCCTTGATTAGCACGATCTTTGTTCCTGGCCGCTGCATTTCTCCGAGCTTTTCCGCGACCACTTTTTCCTCAGCTACATCCTTTTTGCGTAGGATTACCTGTAATTCCGTCTGAAGGAACCCGGCGAATAGTATGATCGCCAACACTGCGACCGTTCGGGTCCGAATTTTCGATCCCTGCTCCAAAAATTGGCAAAAGATCAGCCCAACCAGAAGAGAAAGGCACGGCAAAATGGGCAATAGATATCGAACACTGCGAAAGTTCGAGACGATTGTGAGCGCAATTACCAACAGACAAACAATTGCGATTTCCCGTACCGCCGCCGTCGGCCGCTTTTTTCTTGAAAACAGAGTTACAAGCGGCGCGAGCAAGAGAAACAAGCCTCCGAGACCGCCCACAAATGGCAGAGCAAGCAGAACGTGAAAGTATGTTCGCTTGCCTAAGAACTCCGGCCCGAGCCAGACCACAACTTCCTCATTAAGCAAGTCCCCAACCGGCATGTGATATTTAATAAGTTGAAGCAGCGGCCAGACCGCCATCAACGCGAGCGCCAAAACCATGCCGCCGGTCACCCAAGCAGTCCCACGACGCAGACGCACTCGCTCGCTAGGGTCCGTCAGTCGTACGATCACGATCAGGACCCAAATCAGAAATGGGAGCGGAATTTTCTGCAGACTCCCAAGCCAGCATGCAACCGCGACCGCGAGCCACCATGCCGGACGTTTGCGTGCCAGTTCGGCAAACACAATTGTCAACGTAGTAAAAAAGGTGAGTCCGATATCGAGCATGGCTCGGCAGGCTTCGGTGGAAAAGAGCGGAGACGCAACCAGGATCGCGGCTGCAACTGGAATAAGCCGCGGCCGAGCAGGTTGAACAAGGAAGGCCAACCACCCCAACGCAGTTGCGGTAAGGGTGGCATAAGCCAGCGGCCAGATGCGCACTGCCGTCGATCGGTTTTCAAACCGCGGCAGCGTCAGGCAGGTCAACCAGTACTGCAAAGGCGGCTTTTCAAATGAGAGATTGAAGTTATAACGAACGACCCACGGTTCGGTCATCAACATCTCGCGAGTTCGTTCTGCGGTCAGCAATTCATCGGTCTGCGCCAGCGTCCCCCTTGGGATCTCAAAGGCGAGCCACAGAGTAAAGGCCAGCATGATCAGACCAAAAGCCGTCACCGCTCGACTGCGCTCGACCTTAAAATCTGGCGACGCGGTTTCGACCGGTAGTGCCTGAGTAACGTCAACTACCATTGTAGGATCGACATCCATTCACGAGAAAACAATTCGTGCAAGCGCCGTCTCACACCGCTAATGTTCAAGCGAGGGGTAACCGATAAAAGAAGCGTTCAAATGCGGGCCAGCTCGGGAATTGGCCTGATGATCGCTCATTTATTGATCGCACCCGGATCTGAAGTTTTGGGCGGGATCATGCAACCGCGCCAAAATTCAGCTGGCACAGGCAACGTGGATCCATGTCGATGACGCGAAAACTACTGGTTTCGGCGATCTTCTTGACCGGTGCCTTGTTGATCTACTTTTTTCTCACCCAGCGTTACCCAATCTCCGGCGATGATTACGCTTACCTTTATCAGGCAAGGCTATTTGCCTCCAGCAAACTGTACGCTGAAGATCCTCTCTATGACCCAAGGCTTCCGTTCTACGATTGCTTAGAAACGTATTGTCTCCGGGACGATCAAGGCCATAGGTTTTCCAAGTACCCGCCAGGCTGGCCGGTTCTTCTTGCGGTGGGCGTTAAGCTGAGAGCACCGTGGCTGGTTAATCCCCTTCTCGGCGCGCTCCTTGTCTTCGGGATGTTAGAATATGCGGAACGACGGATAGGCAAGGAGGAGGTAAAAGTGATGGCCCTTCTGCTGACGCTCTGTTTTTTCCTCTGCTACTACGCTGCCTCTTTCCGAGCTCATATCGCTGCCGCGGTTTTCGTGTTTGCCGCTTTTCTTCTCTACGATTGCGCCGAGAGGCGGCCTCACCTTTCTAAAGTTTTCCTGTCCGGCGCGGGCGCCGTTCTTGGCTACTCGGCGATGATTCGTTACATCGACTGGATTCCTTTGGTCGTTTGGATCGGTATCAGCCTTCTGCGCCAAAAGAGATTCGTGGACGTAACACTGTTCGCGGCCGGGTTCGGGCTGCTCGCGAGCGGCAACCTGGTCTACAACACTATGCTCTCTGGCGATCCATTTGAGGTTCCCTCGGCGCTGCACCGCTCAGCAGGCTTGGGAGATCGACTCAGTGTTTCATGGAGCGGGCTTGTAGTGACGGTGATTCGCTTGGCGAACCTTCTTTGGACCTTTCCACCCGTGTTTCTGTTGGCTGTCCTTTGGAACCGCTATCAATCATCTTCTCAGCTCAAGATGTACATAGCGTTGTTCTCAATGGCGGTTGCGACTTACTTTTTCTATCCAGCAGCTATCGGTGGACCCGGCCCGCGCTACTTCCTTGCTTACTTCCCGTTCTTGATCATGGCCATCACATATCTATACGGCCACATCCGTCGCGATTCGGCGGCCGCTGTTCGACATCTCTGGAACTTCGCCATTGTTAGCTTAATTGTGGGCAGCGCGATCTTCGCGTGCAAAGAAGCTTATACGATGTATTGGCGACGAGACCTTGATCGGACGGCGCAACAGGTCAAAGACGGAAAGAAAATCTTCCTGCTCGAGAGCGGGAGCTACAAGACTGTCAAAGGCGATCTTACTCGAAATCCACCCGTGCTGACTTCAGCCGACAGTCTCTATTTCACATTGTGTGATGAACCGCAGCGAAATGAGCTGCTGAAACGATTTCCAGGCCGCAGCGTTTTCGTCTACGCGTATCCGGGCAAACTAACAAAGCTTTCGAACTTCCATTAAAGTCGCAATCATGTGATTTTCGAATGAGGTCGTCGCTCATCTTATGAGAAAGGTCTTCCTGACGGGCGCGAGCTCGGGAATCGGCTTGGCCATCGCGCGATCGCTCATTGCGCGCGGCGACGAAGTTTGGGGTACATCGCGGAATCTGATTCATCTTGAACAAGTGCAAGGGCTGCATCCGATGCGACTTGACCTGGGCGATCCGCGCTCGATTGATGATGCGTTCAAGGGCGCGCTGGCCGAAGCCGGTTACTTCGACGTCGTCATCAACAACGCCGGCAATGGCCATTTCGGACCGGCCGAGCACTTGCCCGCGCAGGAAATCGGGAAACAGTTCCAAGTCCTGTTCTTCGGCCATCTGCAATTGATGCGACTGGCCCTGACCGCGATGCGTTCGCATGGAACAGGGCTAATCATCAATGTCACGTCGCTCGCGTCCCGATTACCGGTGCCGTTCATGGCTGCATATAACGCAGCCAAGGCCGCGATGGCCTCTTTCACCATGTCGATCCAACTCGAGTTGCCCGATGTGAACATTCAAATTGTTGATCTTCAGCCAGCGGATATTTGCACGGCGTTCAATGACGCAATTCCAAAAAGCGCGGAGCACGATCCGCGCTATGAAGCTCGAGTGGCCAAGACGTGGGACGCGGTGGACCGAAACATGAAAAAGGCGCCGAAACCAGATCTCGTGGCTGAACACGTATTGCGACTCATTGATTCACCAAGTCCGCCGCCACGGATCACGGTTGGCGATTTCTTCCCAACGGAGATCGCGCCGTTTATTTTCCGCTTTCTGCCGCAGCGTGTTCGGCTTTGGGGGCTGAAGATGTATTACGGGATTTAGTTTCCGTTTTGGGCTGAAGCGCGTAGAGCAACCGCGGAAGGATCGACAACGCCATCGTCCAGCGGGACGAGAAGACGTTCCAGGTGTCGCGAAAATATTCGACGACCTCGTTGTTGTGATAAGTGCGGCCGCGCGGAACGCGATGCAACGACATGGTTCTCGCTTGCTGGCGCACGGTCCGCATCATTGCTGAAGTTGGCACCGCGTACTTCTCGATGCCACGACGGTCGAGATGACCGCTGATCCAGATGTCGTCCATGTAAAAAGCGCTCGTCGGCGCTTCTGAATAATTCCAAAGCGTCGAATCAAAGAATCGCGGTTGAATGAGATAACTGCCGCAACCTGTGATCACCGCAACGCATTTCGGCTCGCGAATTCTGTCGCCGAGAAAAAGTTTTGGCAGGAACCAGTAAAAATTTCTCGGCATCGGCCCGCCGCGAAAACAAAGAGCCGCATTTGGCAGTTGTTCGTGATAATGCAGATAAGTCTCAACTGCGTCGCTAGGATAAATTCGGTCATCATCGACCACCATGATCAGTGTGTCGTTTCGCCCGCTGGCCAATTCTTCCTGAATCACAGGAATAAATTTTGTAGCCGGCCCCCAATCTGTCTTGCTTCGCAAGATTCGAAGAGCCGGAAATTGCGATAGATATTGGGGAATTGAGTACGATCGTTCCTGGCGAATGGAATTTTCTGGAACCGCCAAAATGATTTCGTCCGGTGGCCGGGTTTGACTCAGAAGGCAGCCAATCGTGGGCTCGAGATTATGAATCCGATCCGGCAGAGTCGTCAGTGATGCAATAACACGCTTGTTGCCCCTTTGATGACCCTTAGCGAGTGTCTGCTCGATGAATCGCGCTTGCCCCCAGCTCATGAAGATTCAAAGATCGACATCCTATCATAAAGTGATTCGCGAACAAATCGTAATGCTGAAATGAGAGCCGAAATGACCGACGCGGTGATCTTGATGGCGGGAAGCGGTTCACGCTTGCGCGCTGGAGGAAACAATTTACCGAAACCGCTGCTTCAAGTCGCAGGCCGCGCCGTTTTTTCTTACACGATCGATGCACTCGAGCATGCCGGAATTCAAACGCTGCACGTCGTCACCGGTTGGAACAGCGAAGTGCTCGTGGTCGGCTTGAAGCCATTGATTGGTGCGACAATGAAATTACACGCCATTCACAATCCGGATTGGGAAAGGCAAAACGGGATCTCTGTTCTGGTGGCGGCTCCGCACGTGCACACGCCGTTCCTCTTAATGATGGGCGACCATCTATTCGGCCCGGCAATTATCGATCTTGTGCTTCAAAATGCAGACTTGAATTCAGTGAACGTGGCGGTTGACCGCAAACTCGACACCATTTTCGATTTGGCCGACGCAATGAAGATCAAAACGAAAGCCAATCACCTGATCGCGATCGGCAAGGATCTAGATGAGTACGACGCGATCGACACGGGTTTGTTCGTTTGTTCATTGGAAATTTTCCAATACCTCGAGCAAGGAAAGCACAATGATGATTGTAGTCTCGCTGACGGCGTGCGCGCGATGGCGGCCGATAGAAAGGTTCGCGCAATCGATATTGGCGACGCGTGGTGGCAGGACATCGATACTCCAGAAATGCTCGCGCAGGCCGAAAGCGCTTTGCCCAAGTAAGCGCCCGCTTCGCTCACGCCCTCCTATTGTGCCGTAAGAGCAGCGTCACCAAGGAATAAACGAACAGCAAATGCAGACTTGATTGAGCCAGACCGACCGCGGCGAGAACGAGAAAAGTTAAGAAGACGACATCGCGCTTTGTTAGTTCGAAGGCCAAAGACGTAAAACGCTCGCCGAAGACGCGGCCTCCCGAAGCGCGTAACGATTCGTCATGTTCTGACGACGCGACTGCCGCCGGACCGCGGTGGAGAAGATCGACCGTGTGCGGCCCGAGTCGCGCTGCGATAAAAAGAAATGCAAGAAAGCCTTCAGTGAGAAAAATCCACGAACCGAACCGCGAGCCGGCCATCGCGTGATAAAGGCCGAAACCAAGACCAAGTGAAAATAAGAGAAGCGAGATCAAATCTCCGAGAGCGTCCAAGCCCGGGCCTTTTTCGGAATCGAGGTACTTCGCGCGCGCGATTTCGCCATCACATCCATCGAGAATGCTGTGAACTTGAAAGAGCGCGGCGCCGGTTACGAAACCAAGGTAATCGCCGCGAGTGAGAAAAAGAAAGCCGATCACCGGAAAAACCGTGATCAACCATGTCCAGGCGTCCGGTGTGATTGATGTTTTTAAAAGAAGCCGACTGACGGCACGCGAAACTGGCCGATTCAACCAACGCGAAACAAATCCATCGCGCGACTTTCCGCTCCCTCGCAAAAGCCAACGTTCGCCGCGTGCAATGTCATGATCGTCGCTCAGGTATCGCCACGTCTCGTTATTCTGTTGATCAGTATTGGCGCAGGCATTTTCGAATTGCTGCTGGAGTTTTTCCCAGACGGCGGATTCGTCGCCAATCGTGACATCGTTTTCGAGCGGAACGGAGTCGTGAACGAATTGTTCGAGACCGCGCCGTTTCACCAGTAAGCGCGTATTGAACACTCGCTCGCGCCCGCTAACGCTCAGCGCATCAACAAAGTTGCACCCGCTTAGTCTAGGATTTTGCGGCTGCCAGCGTTGCTCCGACGCAATACCTGGTCGCCAGAAGACGAAGATGTCGATCTTCCGCTGACTTGAAATGGAGGTCGCGAATTCGTCGAGCCCGAGAACCAGCCGTTCGAGTTGGCACAGCCCAGCGATTTTCCAGTTGGCTGATTCGTCAGCCAAAATGACGACGTGATCGAAATTGGGACTCATCAAGCGATCGAACGACGATAGATCCGGTAGGTTTTATATTTGGACGCGCCCATCGCATCGATAAAGCGATTCACCATCACGTTATCTTCCAAAGTCATACTCAGTTCGCTGGCAAAGCCCCGTCGTGCTCCTTCTTCCATTACTTGGAGAACGAGCATCTCAGCAATTCCTGTGCGACGATATTTTTCCAGAAGGCCGAGGGCGACAAAGCGGGCTTTGCGAATTTTGCGCCGATACCAAAGCAACTTGAACAAGCCGATCGGCATCCCAAAGCGGGTGAGCCGTCCATTTATTTGCTGCAGGACGACGTTAATGTCAGGCACACAAATCACGAATGCAACCGGCATGTTGTCGATCTCGGCGATCAGCGTCATTCGCGGATCGACGATCGGACGCATCTCTTTGGCCATATGTGCCGCTTCTGCGGCGGTGAATGGCACGAAGCCCCAGTTATTTTTCCAAGCTTCATTAAAAACGACGGCGAGACGCTGGCTCTCACCGACAAGATCCCGCAGATTGATCGATCGAATCTTGACCGCCGTTCTGCGCGTGCGCGCGCCGACAAGTCGGCGCAATCGCGCAACTGGAGCATTTTTCGGATCGAACCACCACGCGTACCAATCGACCTCTTTCTGGAAACCGTTCGCTTCGAATAATTGCGCGTAATACGGCGGGTTGTGCGCGGTCAGAACAGTCGGCGGATGTTCAAAACCGCCAATCAGCAACCCGCACACGTAGTTCGTGGACAAATCGATCGGGCCCATGATTTCAGTGCGGCCGCGACTACGTAACCAACTACTCGCGGCGTTGAACAACGCCGAAGCCACATCGACATCGTCGATTGATTCGAACAAACCGAAGCAACCAACATTCGAATGATGGAGCGCATTGTAGTTAGGATCATCGCTGGCCATGATCCGCCCAGCGATTTCGCCGTTTCGCTTGGCCAGAAATAACGTTGCGTCGCCATGCCTGTAAAAAGGATGTCTTTTTCGATCGAGGAATGCCTGCCGTTCAATGATTAGCGGCGGCACCCAAGCCGAATCGTTCCGGTAAATTCGCCAGGGGAACTTGATGAAGTCGTCGCGCTCGGCGCGCGAACGAACCTCAACCATGGATATCGTGTTCGCGCTCACGCACCGTCCGTTCTGGTCGTGAGAAACTGAATGAGCGACCGCGACATTCTTTCCTGCCGCAAAATTAGATAAACAAGCAGCAAATTGCCGGCGGTGATCTCCAACCAGAAAAACCAGACCGGTCGGCGAAGGAAAAATAAAATGAACAGAACGAGCATCCGCGTGTTCGTCATCAACAAGCTCCACCATTTAAACGTTGGCAGGGCCACACGGGTGTAACGCGATTGAAAGTCACTGGAAATCGCTCCGCCAAAATTACGCTCGGTTGTTTCACGCAGCCTGTTGACGCCCGGCATCAGCAATTCCTGCTCGTGCATCGCATTCAAATACAAACGAAGCAGAAGTTTCGGCCACGCATCAGTGCGCCAAGTATAACGACGATATTCCTGTCGAAGACTCGTTACCGAATCGAATTCGGACCGGCCCTTTCCAAAATAAAGGTAAGCGTTTCGCCAATAGTCCGCCGCACCGGCCTGCAAACCGTGGCTCACACCGGCAACGAGCGCGAGCAACCAAATCACAGGCGGGAAACCCGACGTCTGCAATCGCAACGCGAGATGAACGTAAATGCTGAGCCAAATAAGATGATCCACAACTGGATCCAGAATTCGCCCGGTCCTGCTTTGTCGATTCGTCAGGCGAGCAAGCTGGCCATCAGCGTTATCGAAAATGTTAGCGATAACATGCAAAACCATTCCCATCAGGTTAACGACCAGCGTCTGGTAAAAATAAAGATGGCCGGCAACGATTCCGAATACTCCGCCAATCAGCGTGACTGCGGTCGGACTAAGATTTAGTCGGAAACAAAATTGCGCGAGATGAAAACCGACGCGCCGATAGAACAAAAGATCGACAATCCCTTCGAGCTCGCGCGACTTGTAGGTCGCTTCGATAGCCGCGGCCGCTTTTGAAGGCGGCTGGGAAATGATGCTCAAGTCCGTTCCCACGTCAGGCGTTTTGGAGCGCTGCGGGGACGAGTGTGTCTTGAAGAATGTTTAAAGCTTCGTCGAGATCGGCCCGGGTATGTTTCGCGGTGACGCAAGCACGGAAACAAATCCGATTTTGCGGAACCGCCGGATAATCGACCGGCGCAACCCAAAGTCCGCGCTGGCGGAGTTCATGACCGAGGCGATACATCCTTTCCCGGTCGCCGATCACGATGGGCATGACGTAAGTCGTCGAATCTCCGGTGTCGATGCCGAGCTCGCGTAATTTCTCGTGGAAATAATCGGCATTGTCCCAAAGCGCTTTGCGCAGCGCCGCGCCCTCGCGAATCGCAATGTCGAGGGCCTCGAGCAGGCCGGCGATGACGACCGGCGGCAAGGCGCATGAATAAACATATGGATGCGCATAAAAGCGGAGATACTGCAGCGTCTCCTTCGAACCGGCGACAAACCCGCCCAGCGCGCCGAACGCTTTGGAAAATGTTCCGTAGATGAGCGGCGCGCGATCTTCGACACCAAATTCTTCGGCCGCGCCGCGACCGTGTTTGCCACAGCCAAGAATGGAGTGCGCTTCATCGATGAAGACGCTTGCGCCGTGCGATTGAGCCACATCCGTCAACTCAACCAATTTTCCAAAATCGCCGTCCATCGAATAAATTCCTTCGATGATGACGAGCTGGCGGCGGCCGCTTTTGCGACTCAAGGCGGCGTCGAGCGAAGCCGCATCGTTGTGCTCGAACTTTTCGGTGCGACAACGCGAAAGCACGGCCCCATCGCGCAAACTCAGGTGAGACCGGTTATCCAAAACCGCGGCGTCGCTCTTGCGGAGTAGCCCCGAGATCGTGCCAAGCGCTCCACCGAAACCGCTGTTGAAAAGCATCGCGTCTTCGCGATTAAGAAATTTTGCAATCCGCGATTCTAATTCACGGTGGAGATCGCTCATGCCCGAAAGCATCGGCGAACCACAGGCACCGAGACCGTGCGTATTCAACGCATCGTGTGCGGCTGCGACAACTTCAGGGTGATTCGCCAGGCCGAGATAATTGTAAGAACAAAGATTGATGACGCGGTGAGATTTGCCACCGTAATTTATTTCCGTGCGCGCGTCAGCGCCGGCAAGGAGTTCTGGCTCGTAGAGTTCAACCGCCCACGCGCCCGCCCGCATCCAGGCGGTGAAACTTGGCGGTGCTTCAAGCGGGTCGCGGCTTTCGCCCGCGAGAAAATCGCTCAGACTATGTTTTGCAGGATCTTTCTTCATTCCTTATGGGATTCGTCGCCCGGGCGACGGGTTCCATATCGGGGCAGCCAGTTTACTTTCGGCTCACGCCGGCGACAAGGCTTAAATGCAACCGCGACGCTCAGCCTTACCGGCGAGTTGTCCGGAAAATGTAGTCCCAAAACGGTGAACTTACGCCGTAACCCGCGTGATCGTCGTGATAATGGTGACGTAAATGGTGTTGCTTGAGCCGGTTCCAAATGCCGCTCTTCATTGAAAAGTGATGGATCGCGTAATGAATCGAGTCGTAACAAACATAACCGGCGACGAACCCGGCCCAGATTGCCGGCGCGGCAGTTCTAAAAAGAAAGAGGAACAAGCCATAAAAAATAATCGCCAGCGGAATGCTCACCGCCGGCGGCATGACCAGCCGTTTTGCGTCGTTCGGATAATCGTGATGAACACCGTGAACGATGAAATGAAATTGTTTGCCGATTTTACTGCGCGGCTCGTAGTGAAACGCGCAGCGATGAATGATGTATTCGAGCAGCGTCCACGTCACTAACCCGAGAGCGAACCATTCGACAACGGTCAAGATTGACAAGCGTTCGTGGACGAAAGCGAAATAGAGGCTCCCAGCGATGAGCGGCACATAAAGAACCAGGGGCGTCGCTGGATGAACTTTCGAAAAAAACTCCATCAGGTCGCTCTCGAACATGCGAGTCGAATCGTTGTTCTTCGAGATGTAGGCCCGCTCGGTCATCGCCCAACAAATTAATTCCGCGTAAGACCAAGATCAACGTCCAAAGCGGAGCGACCAGGGTTTGACCATACCTTCAAGAATGACTTTGCCAGACATTTTTGATTGCCCGGCGCGCCGATCCGTGAACGTAATCGGAACTTCGGCGACGCGCAGGCCTGTGCGCTGCGTGCGGAACGCCGCCTCGATTTGAAATGCGTATCCGTCGGAAGCAACGCCGCGTTCGAGCAAAGATTGCAACGCACGACGCGTCCAACAACGAAAACCGGCGGTGCTGTCCCGAATGTCGAGTCCGGTAATGAGAGAAACATAACGATTCGCAAAATAACTCAGCAGTCGGCGAGGCCACGGCCAATTGACGACGCGTCCGCCGTGGCAGTAGCGCGACCCGATCACCAGGTCCGCATTCCGACTCGCATCAATCATCGCAGGAATCATCCTCGGGTCGTGCGAAAAATCGGCGTCGAGCTGAACCATGCGCGAATAGCCGCGCTCCACCGCGATCCGATAACCGTCTAAAAGGCTGCGGCCAAAACTCCGCGGCCCGGTTCGTGTAAACACCGAAACGCGGGAGTTTGCGCCGAAAATTTGTTGAACCTGATTTGCGGTTCCGTCGGGCGAATTATCGTCGACGATTGCCACGTCGGCCTCGGGCGCGACTTGAAGGAGTCGCGCAATGAACGCGCCAATATTCTCGCGCTCGTTATAGGTTGGAACAACAATGAGCGTGCGATCGTCTTCCATAAAGCCGAGTTGATTGGCGGCCGTAACGGGATTCGAAGTCGAATTAGCGACTTGGTAATCGTGCGTCAGTTTGCCGCAAATCGGCGGCAATCACGTACTTGTTTGCGAAGGCGTCAAATCGGTGATTTGTCGATTTCGCGCAGATTTCGAACCCGTGTTACTCTGGTTCGAAGATCTAGTCCGCGAGATGGTGAACGCGGAGCTCACGGCGCTGAAAACGCTGAGAAGCGGAATCACTCGACGTTTCGCGGCGCGAGGTTGACAGCTTCAAAAATCATTGGGAGGAGCGTGTGCCGTCTCGTTCCGAATCGAAGTCCAACGCGGCGCAATGCTCGCCACGTAGGACTCGGTCGCTCGACCAACATGCGGATCAATCTGACAAGAGATTTGCACCACGCGAGAAGGCCTCCAAAGATCGAACGCAATTCTTCGATTTCAAACGGCAAAAGCAACGCCGCGCGATCGTTCGCCGTCAGCGGGATCAGTTTGCTCTCGGAGATTTTTCGCAACGTGGATTCGGCGGCGAGTTTGCGTGACCGAGCGCGCGATGGATCGGGCTGCAAGCTGAGCTGATCGCCATGATAGCGCCAGATGGCCAATTTTTTCGGAACGTGGACGGTGCCGGTGGAACCCGTTAGGCGGAGGAGCCACTTAAAATCGGCGACGGAACCAATAGTTGTGTCGAAGGACGCCGCCGCGCGAGCAAGCGCCGTTTGGACGACAAGTTGGTTGAGCGAAAGATAAACGCTGCGTCCGCCGAAATGGAGCAGGCAATCGTGCGGAACGGGGCGCAAATTGGTTTGGCGGGGCGTTTCGTTGGGGAACGCAGTGCGGACGATATCGAGGCTCAATAAATTCCTGGCCGAGCGTTTCGACATCTTGTCGATCAACGTTTCCTCGGAAAGTGGATTGCCGTTGCGATCGATCAGCGACACATCGCACGCCGCGATCCCGGCCTCTGGACATTGCTCCAACGCGTCGAGCATTTGTGCGAGAAATTCCGGCGTCATCGAATCGTCGCACGTTGCGACGTGCACAAACTCGGTGGTTACCAGCTCGAGCCCGCGATTGAGCGCGCCGTAAAGCCCTTCGCGCGGAATTTGATGGAGATGAAAACGGCAATCGGTATTTGCGACTGATTGGAAAAATTCCCAGCTGCCGTCGGTCGATTGGCTGTCGAGGACGATCGCTTTCCAGTCGGCGAGGGTTTGCCTCGACAAGGAATCGACTCGCTCTTCAAGAAATTTCCGTGCGTTGAGCGACGGCAAAAGAATGGAAACCCGGGCCACGCGTTTAACCACTAACTGTCAGCAGACCAGGATCGCCGAATCGTTTCGAACTCATCGAGCAGTGCGATCAACTCTTCGGCGAAATCCGCGCCGGTGAAGCGGCGCGCGCGCTCTTTGCCGCGGCGAATCAATTCATCGCGTTTCGTTTTATCTTGCGAAAGAATTTTTAGCGCCTTTGCGATTTCCAAATCGTTCGACGGATTTACCCGAATTGCTGCGTTTCCGAGTTGTTCGCTCGCTCCTGGAACATCGGCGGCAATGACCGGGCAGCCGAGACCGAATGCTTCCAAGGGCGGCAGATTCTCGGGTCCAAAAAAACTGACATAACAGAGGCAGAGCGCGCTTTGATAGAGAGCTCTCAATTCCTGGCGGGAAACGTGTCCGAGAAAGAACACCTGATCGTGCAATTCAAGCTGGTCGACCAAGTCGCGGACGTTACGCTCATTGCCTTGATCCGATCCGGTGAACACGACCGGCAGGCGGAGGTTGTCGATCTTTTTCAGATGCGCGACCGCGCGCAGAATCGCGGCGTGGTTTTTGTGACTCCAAAATTGTGCGGGATAAAAGACGTAGTCGGGCGGCAGCTTGAATTTCGCCAAGTCGGCCGGCGTTGCCGCGCTTTCATCGAGCGCAAATGATGGAGTGGGATGGGGTAGGATTCTGATCTTCGCGTCCGGAACGCTGTAAAACCTCTGTACCTCTTGCCTGCCCGCCTCTGTTCCAACAATGACAAACGTTGCCCGCTTCAGCACCTGCGAGTAGAACTCTTCGCGGTGCTCCCACATTCCGTTCGCGCTGACCTCCGGAAAGTGGGGCTGGAGCCTGTGCTGCAGATCCCAAACGATCGCGGAGAAAGGAATCGTCAGGGTGACGGCTTCGAAGGTAGTGTTAAGGAAAAATTCGATGCCTTCGTGCTTGAGCGCGCTGTCGATCCATTTGAATTCCCAGAAGAATTTTCGTTTGCGCAAAACGAAATGATCCCAGAGCGGCCGTCGCAGCGAAGCCGATCGGAAGCCCGGAACCGTCGCCCCATTTTTCGCGTCCCGGAATCCCTCGAAGATCACAAACTCATGTTTTGAGGCCGGCGCGAGTTCGAGCAGTTGATGAAAAATTTCCTGCTCGAAGGTGTAACCGCCGCCAATTTCCTTCGGCGCGATCGGCGCTAAAATTCCGACTCTCATGATCTCTGCGCCACGGCCACGGCTTCGTCCCGGATGCGAACGATTGTCCCGGCAATCTGCTCGATCGTCGCTTCGCTCAAGCCCGAACTGGACGGCAAATAGAATCCGGTTTCCCAAAGCGACTCGGCCACCGGACAATGGACCTGCCGAAATCCTTTCTGTTCGCGCAGGAAGGGCTGCTGATTCATCGGGCAGAAAAACGTGCGCGTATCGATCCCGGCGGACCGAAGTTCCTTCTGAAGTTCGTTACGCGACATGCCGAAGTCGGGCTGAACGACCACACCATACATCCAGTAGACGTGCCGGCCCGCTTCCGATGGAGCCGGTGTTTGCAAGCCGGTAACCTTTTTCAACAGGCGGTCGTAACTTTTTGCGACGCGAATTTTTTGCTCGATGATCTTCTCAATCTTATGACATTGAACCAGGCCCATCGCGGCCTGGTAACCAGTCATACGGAAATTGTAGCCCGGTATTTCGTGACGAAAACGCGGTGTGGTGAAGGCGAGATTCCGCAGCAGCTTCAATTTGTCGGCCAGCTTGGCATTGTTTGTCACAATCATGCCGCCTTCGCCGGTCGTGATGACTTTGTTGGCGTAGAAGCTGAAGCAACCCATCTCGCCAAAACTTCCCGTCATGCGGTTGCCGAAGGTCGCGCCGTGCGATTCGGCGCAATCCTCAATGATCGCGAGATTGTGTTTGCGCGCGATTTGGCAAAGCCGGTCCATATCCACCGGATGGCCGAAAAGATGAACGGGGATAATCGCGCGCGTGCGCGGGGTAACCACACCTTCAATCAGGTCGAGATTGAGGTTCCAACTGCGCGGTTCCGAATCCACCGGCACGGGCACCAATTGGTTATGATAAGCGGCGAGCGCGGTTGCGATGTTGGTGGAAGCGCTTACGAGAATCTCTTCACCCGGTTTGAGATCGAGCGCCGCGACGGCGAGATGAAGCGCGGCGGTTCCACTGCTGACGGCGATTCCGTGTTTGCAGCCGCAATATGCCGCGAATGCTTCTTCAAAGCGGGGGATCGATTCGCCAAAGGAGCCGGAAATTTCGCCGCGCCGAATCGCTTCGGTGACTGCGGCGATTTCTTCATCTCCGATCTCGGGCTCGAAAACCGGAATCATTTTTCCTTCACCGCGACATTGATCTTGTCGTTCTCGGTGCCGAGAAACGGACCTTGTTTGACGCTCACGGCCTGAAAGTCCTCGAGCACCCGCAACGCATGGACGCCGTGGATCAGCACGATTGCGTCGCCGGTTTTGAGTTCGATCTCGCGAAGCAGCTCACCGTTGTCGCTATAAAGCTCGACCACGACACGACCGCGTTGCATCACGAACATTTGTTGCAAATCGGTCACTTCGCGCGGGAATGGTTTGTGATAATGGGGCGGCTCAACGAAACCGCCAGGGTGCGCGAGCAAACCGAATTGAAAAGAAGACTCTGGGGGCGAAAAGAATCGTGTCTTGTCCACGCGCACGTCGGCGCGAATCACCTCAGCGTATTTCACGCCGCCATAAGTAATCACTTCCGCAGTCATGAAATCGGAGCGCGAAACGAGTTTAGGCGCGGGACTTTGTCTTGGCAAAAACCATAAATCGGCGGTGCAGGGATCGCCAGGAACTGTTCAGCGCTCCTCTTGGGTCGGTGCAACATAATCTATGTCAGAAGGTGAGGAACGATCACGGTGTAATTCCTACAAATTGTTCTTTTTTGTCATGCGAGAGCTGTCACGTTTACCAGGGCATGAAGAGTGGAGGTGAGACAGTGATCTTTCTGCACGTTCCCAAGACCGCGGGAACCACGCTCCATCACATTCTCGAACGATGTTATCCACGGAATCAGATTTGCAGCTTTAAGGATCCCAATTATCGCAGCGAACTCGAGAATTTTCAGAAACTCTCGACCGAGACGCGCGAAGCTTATCGTTTGATCAAAGGCCATCTGTCTTTTGGCTTTCACCGTCATCTGCCCGGCCGTTCGACCTATATTACATTCTTACGGGAACCGGTCGCGCGCGCACTTTCATTTTACCATTATGCGAGAAGCCATCCCGAACATTACCTCTACCCATTACTAGGGGATGATCATGTCGATCTCAAAATCTTGTTGAGGCAACGGACCCCGACTACCCATGAATTGTTTAATCTACAAACAAGCATGGTCGCGGGTGACGAATGGGACGATCCCGAGCGGCCGGCAGATCGCGCCGCCCTTGAACGGGCGAAACAAAACTTACGCAGTCATTTTGATGTTGTCGGATTGACTGAGGAATTTGACACAAGTCTACGACTGCTAAGGCGCAGGTTTGGCTGGAAAGTAAGGTTTTACACGAGAAAAAATGTGACCCGCCGGAAAGATCAGATCGACAACCTCGATCCCGAAACACACTCATTACTGCGTGAGGCGAACGCGCTTGATATTGAGTTGTATCAATTCGCGCGCGAACTTTTCGACGCGCAACGCCGTACGTGAGGCGATCGTTGTTCACTTCGAGTTTTTCCCACCTCAGGTTTTAGAATTCCCTGGAAGATGAGTATCAGTCGGTCATGAAGAAGAACTGACCTAGGACCAATTCAATTCGGTTAAGCGCGCGTTTGAGTTTGCGCACCTCCAATATGCTTCGTTTCTCATGAATTGGGTGTTGTAGATCCGATATCGCAGAGTTTTGGTCGAGACGTTGGCAAATTGTTGGTTCAACAGCGCCGCCAGATCGGTAACGCTATTGAACAATTGCAAGTGATCGTGGCCTTCGCGGCCGAGCGACTCCGAACCGACGAAGAGACCTTGTGGGGATAAGGCGGCCCTGATTTTTTCGAGGACAATTTTGGCATCGGTCGCGTTGAAATGCCCAATCGCGCTGTTCCAAACAATTGCATCGTAAGTTGGGCGAGGGAATGGATCTCGGACGGCATCCGCAAGATAATAGGCAACATTCGCGCTGGGGTTATCTCGTTTTGCGTTGCGAATGGCCGCCGGATCAATATCAATCGCGTCGATCTGGGCACATTGTGAACCGAGGAAATGTTTGGTGAAAAAGCCGTCGCCGCATGCGATGTCGAGGACAACGTCGGTCGGTCGGAGGATTTCCGCGCTGTAAAATGCGCGAAACAGTTGATAGGGATGCATCCGATTGGCGCCGAAACCGAAGAGAAACCACGCCAGGCGATGATAGGTGAAGTGCGGCCGTGTTTTGTCCAGCTGCCAGAGACGCTTGAAAAGGCTTTCGTAATGACGTCGCAAGAACCAGATAAACAACGCTTCGCGAATTCTTCCGCCCCATAGCAATTTTTCCTTCCAGCGCTTGAGAGGCCGAAGCAGGCGCTTTCGCGTGTCGTTGTCCGGTCGATCGGCGCTCACAACCATTCAAACCGGTCGCAACGAGCCGAGCACCGCGAGCTTCTCCCGGTGAAGGTCATAGACCTCGAAGTGCTTAATTGCTTCAAAGCGCTGGTGGCCGGACAAATTAGTGAGTTGCCCGGACCGGCTCCTCGAATCGCGAAATCGCGCGTCAACGAAAGCCTGTTTGGGAGTAAGGACCGGCAGTTTGTCCACCCTGATATTTCGAATGAAGTAGGCGTTGTTGCCGGCGCTGTTGCAACCAACCAGAGAAAAGCCTTTGCGTTTCTTCAGTAGATCCAGCGCCGACAGCGACGCGCCCCAGAATTGACCGGAATAATGCGCCTTATGTCGGGCGAACTTTGGGTCGTACGGAATGGTCACGGCAAGGTCGGGGCCGAAGATGCTGTTGTATTCGATGATAACAATTACCGGATCGACTATGTCGAGTTTTTCCCACACCCAGTAATCGTTTCCATCAATGTCAATGCTCAAAAGCCCGATCTCTCCACGGAAGCCGGAATCGCGCAAGAGATCGTTGATGTTGTCACGAGTAATCCACGCCTGCTCCGCCGTGAACGTGTGCCGCCAGTAAATTTCGTCACTTCGGATCTGGTCGACCCATTTTTGATTTCCATCCAGAACAAGGCCGCACCAGTTGTTGTTCAACAGCAGAAAACGGGTGTTCGATTCGCGATAATTCTCGACGCCGAATTCTATGAATGAATCCGGTAACGGTTCGAGGCGATGAATCAGATATTGAATGATTCCATCATCGCCGAACTGGGAGAAGACTTTAAACTCGGTATCGCGCAGGGAAGCGGGGTTGGCGCCGCGGCGAATGTTTTGAATCAACGGGTGCGCAGCGAGAATTTTCAACGAATCGATCTCGCTTCGCATTTTCGCCAGCTCGCGCTGAATCTGCGAAGACTTATTGAACGGCAGCATAACGCGCGATGAAAAGATTTGAGTTGATTTGGGCCACGTTGTTGGCTGGCTGGCAAGATTGCCGGTTTAACCAGAGGCCAGGATCGAAGTAGAATCGCGGGCGGCAGCGCGAGTGTCGTCTTTATCAACGCGTTGCCATTTCACGTTCGCATAGATCTGTCCAAGATCGTCTCCTGAGAAACCGTCGTACCGGTCTGTCATCGCGGCGACGACTTTAAAACTGAACGCTTCTCTTCGAACATCGTAGAGTTTCGTCTTGGGAGTATGGAGGGCAAGAGTGACGAAATAATGACCTGGCAGGAGCAGCCGACTTGGAATCAGCGCGGTCAAAGTATGCTTTCCGGCTGATTCCACGGACAATGGTGGTTCTGCCATCGACACGGTCGAGTAAAAGAGTCGTTCGTGCTTAAAATTCAGAACAGCAAAGGAAAACTGCAATCCCTCGATTTCGCGGCGCACATCAAACGAACACTCTAATAAAACTGGTTCGTTCGCGCTGAATGAAGTAGTGGCCCGGCCTTTCGGCGCATACAAACCTGCAAATCGAAGGGTTGCGTCACTGTCGATCGGAGAAAAATTGATCTCGGGTGCCTGATCGCGTTCGCCGCCCAAGTACTCCGCCACGACTTCAACGCTCTTACCCGCTTTGGCAATTCCACCGCGGCGCAGAAGAATGCATCGCGAGCAAAGATGACAGACGGCGTCCATGTTGTGGCTGACAAAGATCACCGTCCGGCCTTCGTTGAAGGCGACGTCTTCCATCTTGGCCAGACATTTCTTTTGAAATTCGGCGTCTCCAACGGCGAGCACTTCGTCGATGAGGAGAATTTCCGGATCGAGATGGGCGGCAACGGCGAAAGCGAGCCGCACATACATCCCGCTCGAATAACGTTTTACCGGTGTGTCGAGAAATCGTTCGACTTCAGCGAAGGCGACGATCTCATCGAACTTGCGCTTAATCTCGGCGCGAATCATTCCGAGGATGGCGCCGTTCAGAAAAATATTTTCGCGACCGGTTAATTCCGGATGAAAACCGGTTCCGACCTCGAGAAGCGCTCCGACACGGCCATAAACGTCGACTGCGCCCGTCGTCGGCTCGGTGATTCGATTCAGAATTTTCAGAAGGGTGCTCTTGCCGGCGCCGTTACTGCCAATGATGCCGAGCACTTCCCCGGCTTTGACATCGAATGATACGTTCTTCAGTGCCCAAAATACTTCTGATGTCGATCGCCCTTCACCGCGCAATCGCTTGAGCAAGCGCCGCGGCAAGGCCAGGAGTTCGTCATGAAGCGTCCGGTACCGACCAAAGCCGCCAGCGTGATGAACGATCTTGAAAGACTTGCTCAGGTTCTGAACGGAAAGCGCGATATCGGACATTTTCGTCGAGCTGAAATCAAATGATGTCGGCGAACTCGCGTTCTACGCGGCGAAAGAAATAGGCGCCAGTGAACAACGCGACGATCGACATGCCAACGGTGATCCAGAACATCGGCGTATTTAGCGCGCTCTTGCCCAGCACGCACCAGCGAAAGCCTTCGACGAACCCGACCACCGGGTTGAGCGAAAAGAGGATCTGCCCCCGGGCCGATTGGATCATGCTCGTCGGATAAATGATTGCGCTCGCCCACATCCAAATTTGGAGAAAAAGCGGCAGCGCGTAATTCGTGTCGCGATACTTTACGCTTAACGCGGAAAACCAAAGTGCGACACCAGTTGCCGTGATGGCAGTCAGAAACAGAAATCCTGGAATGGCGAGCAGGCGTATTGTCGGCACCACATGGTAAATCGCCATGAACACGAACAGCATGATCAGCGTCACGCCGAAATCGACCAGTGTGGAAAACGTGTGGGAGAGGGGGATCAACATTCGAGGGAAATAAACTCTTGAGACGAGCTGTGCGTTGTTGACCAGGCTCGTACTGCTGCGTTGGCCAGTCTGCGAAAAGTAATTCCAAATCGTCAGGCCACAAAAAACAAACAACAGATGCGGTGCCCCATCGCTCGGCAATTTTGCGACGCGTCCCGCAATTATCGCCAGAATGGTTGACGCGATCAACGGTTGAAGCGCGACCCAGGCGATTCCCAGCGCGGTTTGTTTGTAAATCACTTTGATATTCCGCTCGACGAGAATCCACAGTAGGTCGCGATATTGCCAAAGCTCTCGCAGGTTCAGCGCGGCCCAGCCTTTGGTGGGCCGGATACGAAGCGTTGGCTCAGCAGGTACCGCAGGTGAAGGAGTCGCAGTTCGCAAGGTGTCGCTCTCGGGCACAGCGATGAATGTTCCCGTATTCAGAAGAGGAATTTTAGGAGCAGCCGTCTCTCAGCGCAAGTGACCCCAGCCTGAACTCAGCGCGCATCCTGACGCTTTTCAGTTAGAAACCAACGGTAACGCCGACGATCGGCGGCATCGTCACATCCACAGTCGTGGAGCTACTTGTCTTCCCCCACGAGTCCGAAATCGGAACGGCCGCTCACTCTCTCTCGCGCGCACGCTATTACCGCGGAAATTAGCTCCATCGCTGCGACGGGCGATTCAACATCCCGTCATGAGCCTCGCGCGCCTGTGCGCGCGCACTACTTAGTGAAATTAGGATCGTCTGGCGGCTATTTTCTTACGAGACGTTAATTTCAATCGGTTTAGGTTTGGCCTTTTCGTTCCTCGGCAGATGCACGGTCAGCAGGCCGTTCTTGAATTCCGCCTTTACCTTATTGCCATCGGCGTCATCGGGCAGGATAAAGCTCCGCAAGAAAGTGCCGAAGCCACGTTCGGTGCGGTGATATTTCCTTTTCTTTTCTTCCTTCTCAAACTTGCGTTCGCCAGTGATCGTAATCACGCCGTTTTCGAACATAACCTTGACGTCTTCTTTTTTCAGCTCGGGCAACTCTACCTTGATAAGATATTCCTTTTCGTCTTCGGTGATATCGGCCAACGGCGTCCAGTCGGCCAAGGTAATTCCTTCCCGACCGTGTCCATTTGTGCGGCGTAATGGCCGGCCGAAAAGAGTTGAGAGACGGTTTTGGAACTCTTCCATTTCTCGGAATGGTTCCCAGCGAGTAAGCGTTTGCATCTGTCTGTTTCCTTTCGTTTTATTTATTGGTTGCGTTTCAAATTATTGTACCGCCATGCTAAAAAAGCCGCGTATAGGACTTTAGTCCCAACGCGGTCAAGGGCCGCAAAAAGGTGGGGGCACAACTTGGTGGCGTAGCCGACCCGGACTCCGGATCCGAAAACTAGTTGGTGGTTGATAGAACGCTTTGCTTTAGTTGAGAGTTGGCATCGTGTGAGTTAACCAACTGAACGACCGAAATGAAAAAGGCGCTCATCACCGGCATTACTGGCCAGGACGGAAGTTATCTCGCCGAGCTCCTGCTCGAAAAGGGTTACGAAGTTCACGGGATCATCCGTCGCGCCAGCACGTTCAACACCGCGCGAATCGATCATCTTTACGCCGACCCGCACATCAACGGTGTGCGAATGTTTCTGCATTACGGCGATTTGAGCGACTCAGTGAATCTGGTGAAGCTGCTTTACAACTTAGCGCCGGATGAAATTTACCATCTTGGCGCACAAAGCCACGTCCGGGTCAGCTTCGACATTCCCGAGTACACCTCGGACGTTACAGCGCTTGGCACGATCCGAATTCTCGAAGCGATCCGCGAAGCGAGATTGCGCTCGCGTTTTTATCAAGCCTCGAGCAGCGAAATGTTCGGCAAAGCCCAAACGGTTCCGCAAAACGAAAGGACTCCGTTTTGGCCGCGAAGTCCGTACGGGGTCGCGAAGGTTTTTTCGTATTGGGCGACGGTCAACTATCGCGAGAGCTATGGGCTCCATGCGAGCAACGGGATTTTGTTCAACCACGAAAGTCCACGGCGTGGTGAGACTTTTGTGACCCGAAAAATCACGCGGGCGGTCGCTGCAATTAAGCAAGGACTACAAAGCGAGTTGTTTCTCGGAAATCTCGAGGCGAAACGCGACTGGGGTTACGCGCCGGAGTACGTCGAAGCTATGTGGCGGATGTTGCAGCAGGACAACGGTGACGATTTTGTGATTGCAACCGGCGAAACGCATACGGTGCGCGAATTTGTCGAGGCGGCGTTCGAAGCGGCCAATCTCGATTGGAAAAAATACGTGAAACACGATCCGCGCTACGAACGTCCGGCGGAAGTTGATTTGCTAATTGGCGATTCGGCCAAGGCGAAAAACATTCTCGGTTGGGAACCAAAAGTGCGGTTCAAAGACCTGGTCCGAATCATGGTCGACGCGGACATGGAATTGCTCTCGCCGTGATCCAGAAATCGGACAAAATCTTTATCGCCGGCCATCGCGGGATGCTGGGGAGCGCGCTCACCCGCACGCTCGAAGGGCGAGGGTTCGTCAACGTGATCACGCGCGATCGGAGCGAGCTCGATCTCAGCGATTCCGCAGCTGTTGCGAACTTTTTCGGGGAAAAAAAACCGGAGATCGTCATTTTGGCAGCGGCCAAAGTGGGCGGGATCAAAGCCAACAACGAGCAGCCGGTCGAGTTCCTACTCGATAATCTCCGTGTTCAGAACAGCGTGATCTCGGCCGCGCACGAAAAGGGGGCGCGCAAACTTCTCTTTCTTGGCAGTTCCTGCATTTATCCGAAGTTTGCGGCGCAACCGATTGTAGAAAGCGCGTTGCTCACCGGGCCGCTCGAGCCGACCAATGAAGCCTACGCCATCGCTAAGATTGCCGGGATCAAATTGTGCCAGGCTTACGCCAGCGAGTACGGGGCGAATTTTATTTCGGCGATGCCGACAAATCTTTACGGGCCTAACGACAAGTTCGACCTGGAAACGTCGCATGTGCTGGCGGCGCTTTTGCGAAAAGCGCACGATGCAAAGAAGAGCGGCGCCCTCGAGATGGTGGTCTGGGGGACCGGTACACCGCGTCGTGAATTTCTGCACGTGGACGATTGCGCTAGAGCTTGTCTGTTTCTTCTCGAAAACTACGACTCGCCGGAAATCATCAACGTCGGTTGCGGCGAAGATGTTGCGATTCGTGAGCTGGCCGGGGTGGTTTGCGAAGTCGTCGGCTTCAAAGGCGAGTTGACTTGGGACAAAACGAAACCGGACGGGACACCCCGAAAACTTCTCAATGTTTCCAAATTGCGTGCGCTCGGTTGGGCACCGACGGTTCCGCTTCGCGACGGCATCGCGCGAACTTACGATTGGTTTCTAAAGAACGTCGCTTAGCGACTTCGCGTAATTGCAAAATTCTGCCGCAAATATGTGGTAAAAGGGTGGTCATCTGCAAAGACTCAAAATTACCGCTTTGCCGTTTTCGCGCAGAATCACCCAGTTTCTGTGTCCGAAATTGTCCGAAATCGGAATGCCGCCCGGCTCGTTCACGCGCGCACACCTCGCGCTGTGGAAATTCCAGTCACGCTTCGTCTCAAGAATGCCCCACTCTGCCGAAGCTCGCCTGGACCGAATCAGGAGTCGGGTCTAGAGCTAATGAAATGAAAATAACTAACTCAAGCCTCCTTCTGATCCTGGTCATCACTGCGGTCGCTTTCTTAGCCGGCTGCGCCGAGTTCCAAACCGACAACACCAAATCGTTGCTTTCCGCCGCCGGCTTCCAAGTCCGTACTCCGGAAACGGCAAAACAAAAGGCGGTCTACGCCTCGGTGCCGAATAACAGAATCGAGCGCGCCAAAGTGAACGGCAAAGTCTTCTATGTCTACAAAGACGAGAAGGCCGGCGTGGCTTACATCGGGCGAGAACGAGAACATCAGCGCTACAAGCAGCTCTGCGCTCAGAAGCATTTGGCAGCGAAACCGGAAGAGACGATGACCAGATCCGCGGCGACGAATTCGTACAAATACTGGGGTGTGGGGGCGACGCTCTTCTAAATTAACTGATGTGCAGTCGCTGAGCGAGCCACAGGCAAGAATGGGCCATGAAATGCCTGCATTTCGGGATTCGTGAGGCAAGCGCAAGGAAGATCGTGTCGCTGAACCGTGTTACTCCTTTTCTCCGCTCACTTTTTCTGCGTCCCGAGGTTCTCCCCGACTTCGTGCTTTAGTTTCGATGATCTCTTACTAATCTTGTGAGCCCTCGTCTCCTACATCGTCGTCAGTTTCCAGCCAGGTCTTGTCGGGATTATACCGATCGATGCTCTGGAACATCTTCAGCGTCTCGGGCCCGAGATCTTTCTGGTAGACGACTCCATCAGGGCCAACGATGAACGTCTCAACCCCGGTGATCCGGTACTCAGCCGGCGCTGCCGCCAAAGCGAATCCGCCAATCATTGCTCCTCCGATGACGAAATCCATTTCTCCCATCGGGGCTGCTGGCCCCTGTCCCTTTAGTACCTTGAAGTAGTAACCGTGATAAGGTTTACCTCCCCGCGCGACATAGCCCTCCTCTAGAGCCTTGGCGATCTCTTCTCCGACCGGGCCACCCCAGGTTCCGTCCTGATTTTGCCAGGCCAGACCATCATGTTTGCCTGACGTGCTGAGAATTTTCTGAGCGTACTGGTGCACATTAGAATCATCGTGCAGGGCCTGGGCATATTCGTGTTGGGCCTCGTCGAAGCCACGACAAATCGTAATCGCATCCAGCTCATTGCTGCCGATGCGCCGATTCAGGATTTCCTCACGGCCAATCTTGGTATCAAATGACCACTTACCCTTGCGTTTCACGATCGGGATCGGAAGCGTCAGATCATCATTACCAACTGAGAGGATGGCGCGATTTGGGTCTTTCTTGTCGATTTGAACCGACTTCTTTTCCTTTGCTTTGGCTGCGAAGGCGACGGCCCGATTTTTGTCCATCACCGCATCTTCCGAACTGATAATGTCCTCGCCGTCCGGGCCGAGGATTTCTTTGAGCGCAGTTACATCGAAAGATTCCGCTGCGGCAAGCAGGCTATCGGCTGCCTGATCCGGAGTATCGAATTGCTTTTGGTTTGGGGCCGGTGCCGCAGTCTTTTTTTGTTCTGGCTCTGCCGCGGCGAGCGACGCCGCGATCATGGCGGAATTAACAATCAGGCAGGCGATCAAAAATAGTTTCGGCGAAGTCATGGCTCCCCCGTGTCTTCATTTGTTTTGCTCCTCGAAAGATCGTTCATCGCCGCCCTCCTCCGCCACCGCCGCGAAAGCCCCCGCCACCGAAACCGCCACGGCTGAAACCGCCGCCGCCCATGCTGTAGCCGCCTCGACTACTGTTGAAACTGCTGCGGTAGCCGTCCATGCCGCCGCCAAATGCGCCGCCGCGGCTACTGTAGCTCGGAGTTATAGATACACTCCGGTTGCCGACGCGGTTGGTGGCACTTGCGCCCGACGGACGCGTGGTTGGCCGGCTCGCGCTACCGCGCGCCGGACGAGTAGACTTAGCCGTGCTGCTGCGACTTGGACCCTTTCCGCCAGATGGAAGCTGCGACGGCCGATTGCTCGTACCGGCGCTTGGACGATTCCCCTGGGCGGGACGGCTGCTCTGTCCACGATTGGCTTGTCCAAATCTCTGGTTAGTCCGTCGATCTGCGTACGGTGTATTGCCGCGGTGAGCGGGATTGTGCTGCCATCTGTTACCTCTGTTACCCGGCCCGCGATTTCCGAGCGGATTAACCTGGTTCCGGTTGAACTTATTGTTGATGTCGATGTTGATGTCCCCGTGGCCCCAATCGCAATTGCCCCAGTGAGCTACCCGGGGACCTAGAATAATGGCGGCCCAGATGAGACCCATTCCCGGATAGTAGCCGGGATAATGATCTGGATAATAGGGATAGACGGGCGGGCCGTAGATGTACTCCGGATCGTAATATGGAACATAGACGACCTCAGGATCGGCCGGCTCAATGGTGACCACTTCTTTCCCGCCTTCTGTTTGCTTCTCCACCTTCTGATGCAAGTCGGTTTGCAAAGTTCCTTTGTTCTGCGCCTTCGCCCGCATGCGTTGCACGGCGTCCATTACATCGGACTGTTGAGCGAGAAAGGCGTTCCCCAGTTCCGTCGTCCATTCGATGTTGCTGGCCATGCGTTGCAGAGCTTCTGGGTACGCGGCCATGGATTGAACGCTCGGATCCCATGGCTTTTTAGCGATGGCATCTACCAGCTTCTTGTCCTTTAAATTTTTGTTTCTTTCCAACCACTGTTGAAGCTGAATCACCTCGAGCGGATACGTGGAAGCGGCCAGCGTCTGGGCCAAGAGTAGATCCGGATAGAGTGCGATCGGCGCGACCAGTGAATCCAACTGATCATTTGAGAGCTTAGGAGCCTCTTCCGGGATTACGGTTGGAGTTGGCGTTGGAGTCGCCATCTGCTGCGATTGAGTCTGAGGCGATGGTGTCGCTTGCTGCGCGATGGAAAGATCTTGGCCTAACGACAGTAGCGCGACGCAGGTTAGGATGGCAAGCCGGTCACAAAATGGATTGGTGGGGAATTTGAACCGGAGATCTCGTAGTTTCATACACCGTCTACTTTTCTTAAGTGTCGTTTTCCATTCGGTAGCTCTGGCACTCTGGGGCGTTGGTGTCCGCCTGACCATTGGACTTAAGGCGTATCCAACTTCATAATGTTTTCTAACGAGGATTCAGACGACCTTAACGCCTGTTCGGTCTTCCGGATCACCGGTAACCGAAATGGCCTGTTTTTGTGCAGAAGCACGCAGTTTCCAGGGTCCGCAGACTCCAGATTTGCTCGCTTTCTCTAGTTGACCTTCCTAAAAGAACAAGATCGTGAGCGTTATTGGAACGGTGGAGAGCCTGTGGCGTTATCCGGTCAAGAGCATGCGCGGCGAACAATTGGATGAAATGTTCGCGGGCTACGCCGGAGTTTACGGTGATCGCCTTTTCGCTTTCGAGAGCTCAGCCAGCCCAAAAGGATTTCCGTTTTTCACCGGACGCGAACAGCGCCAAATGATTCGATATCGGCCGCACTTCCGTCATCCGGACAAAGCGGCGCAGCCCGTTAATTGGAAGGAAGCGGAAAAACTGCCACCAGGAGCAAATCCAATTTCGGCAAATACCGCTGATCTGATGATCGATGTTGAAACACCCGATGGGGAAATGTTCGCGATTGATGACCCGGCATTGGTCGACCAGCTCTGCGGCGGCATCGACCCGAAACACAAGCTCACACTACTTCGGTCCGACAAAGCCATTACCGATTGTCGCCCGTTGTCGATCTTCGCCGTGCGATCCGCTAAAAAACTTGGCGAAGAAGCCGGCGTCACCGTCGACAAGCGACGGTTCCGAGCCAATGTCTATTTGGATTTAATATCGCCCGAAGCGTTCGTGGAGAACAAATTTGTCGGCAAATCTCTGCGCATTGGATCGAGAGTGGTTGTTTCAATCGTGGAACGCGATCCGCGCTGCATGATGATCACCCTCGATCCCGAGACCGCTGAAAAAACGCCGGCGATTTTGAAAGTCGTCGCACAAGCCCATGATGGAATGGCCGGCGTTTACGGCGCGGTGTTGGCCGAAGGAATGATTCATAAAGGTGACCAGGTCGAGTTGCTAAGCTAAATGGCACAATCGGAGCGCGATTTTCCGAATGATCCTGTCTAGACTGGTTGCAAAAGGCGTCGGCGAAGTAGAGAAAACTTTTCCGAACGGTCTTGAACGAATTGTGCGGGCGATGAACGTTGGTATCTGCATTGTTGCCGGGGTTGGTGTTATTGCGGACGCCCAGACTCGCTCCGACGAGTACTTGCAACTGCCTTCACAAGCCAGACCGGTCCAAGGAATCGTAATGCCCGTTCCAAAAGAGATATTTCGGACCCTTGATCAATTTCATAGCGCGAATTGGCCTGCGATAAAAAGACCGGAGATCGCAATTTGGAAATCACGTGGAGAGCAAGCGCAGATTGCCTCGCTACTTGGGATTACTATTGCTGAAGGATTTATCGCGATGGAGGCCAAGGATTCGGCGGAAGTAAAAAGCATTGGCAACAGCGTGTTGAAATTATCCCGTGGTCTCGCCGTGGAAGAACGCGCGCTGCGACGCAGTCGCAGTATCCTGGAGCACACGGAGAGAGCTGAATGGGGGGGCGCGCGCGACGAATGGGACGGCGTCTTAGCTGATCTTGAAAACGGAATGATCGAAATTAAAAGCATGGATCTGGCGCAGTTGGTAAGTATCGCCGGATGGCTGCGCGGAACAGAGGCCCTATCTGAACTTGTGCTTGAAGATTATTCAGAGCAGCGGTCCGAATTGATTCGACAACCCGCCTTACTTGATTCGCTCGAAAAACAGATTCTCGCCATGAGCCCAGCCATCCAAAGCGATCGGATTGTTGCTCAGATGCTCCAAGGGCTACGCCGTATCCGTGCACTTATTATAATAGATAACACTCCAATCACGGAAGCGGCGGTGCGCGAGATTCACGGGATCTGTTCGGAGCTGGTTCAACTGTCGGGTAGACCGAGCGGCTAGGGATTAGCGACCCTAACGGGATTCGAAACCAAACTAGCCACGTCGTGTTGTTGCGCAGTTCTGCCGCAAATATGACACAATCTGCGCGTTATATGTAAAGCGAGCGATTTACCGTTTGGCAAAATCACGCAGATTTACGCAGTTTCCGTGTCGGAATTTGTCCGCTCGTTTCCGCGCGGCCTACTTCGGCTTGCACTTCGGGTCGTGATACCCTACGGGGTATCCGGCTAAGAAACCTTTTAAGAACTGTTCGCGGTCGGACTCCTTTGCTTTGCGATTTATAACCGCTGCGTCGAAACGGTCAGCTGCCAATCTCCGTAAGCCTTTTCCCTTCAATTCGTCCTGATAGGTCGAAACGTGCGCGCAGCCATGCACACTACCGTCCTTGTAACCGACGTCCCACGCGCTTGCCAATGCTGGCATCACGAAAACCGCAGTCATACATAGACATAGCGTTATCTTTTTCATCTTGCTCCTTATCGCTGGCGTCTTTTCCTAAACGTCTCGTATCAAGGAACTGTATGTTTGTGAAGTAGTACTGGCTGTTAAGGATGTCAGCGGCTTCGTTCCAAAGGCTGCCCGGACGCGCCAGATTTACACTCTAGTCCCCGAAAACTCGGAGATGATTCTGCGGAAGCCAATCGAGTGTAAGTGTCCTAATCCGCTTCCCTGATATGACTCTATTGTTCGTCCTGGTCCCCTTGGTGCCCCTGGTCCCCCCAATGGTGATGGTAATAATTGTGGTGGTGGTAATTCACTCGATGCCCGTGAGACCAGTAGTATGGACCTCCGTAATACCCGTAGTACGGCCGATAGTAATACCCGTAGGGATGATAATATCCGTGTCCGTAATAGGGATAGCCGTAGTAAGGGCCCGGCCCAATCCCGATTCCCACAATCCCGGGAAGTCCGATGAAAATCTGAGCGTCAGAACGCTGCACCGGAACGAAAGCCAATCCACTTGCCACCAACGCGATCAAAAGAAGCTTTTTCATCTGTTTTTCCCCTTCTTGGTTTTTGTTTTTGCGAGGGAGGTCAAACCTCTAAGCCGAGGATTTCCTCGACCTTTAGAGAAATGCACTCTCCCCCGCATAAAATTTGTCGAACGCTACGCTCAATCTATTCAACCCGTTGTCGGGTCCAGAAGATGACGATCCGCTAGCAGCAAAATCTAGCGCCGTGCGAGGATTTACCTATGTGTGCGCTCCGACTGGAACAAGAACACGAAAATCCACTAAAGTAACAAAGTGAAATACCCAACGAAATGAACCTGAAACAATTCATCGTAGACAAGATTATCGCCGGCTATCTGCTTTTGCTTCGATCACCATCCAGACGATCGTAGTCTTTCCGAGTCACAGCGCCGCCCTCGCCAATGCGACGCTCCTATCGGAGCTCTCCGTTTCGTCTTGCGAGATTAGATCGCGAACTGGCGCCCGATCTCAACAACCATATCCCTCGGTAGGCGAAAATACTCGATGGCCTCGCTCGAATTGCGTAACAGGAACGAGAACGCGCTCTCCACCAGGCGCGGCAGCCCTTTCCCGTCCTCGCGCGGCACGACCACCAGGTGCCCGATAAAATAGGTTACGTTGGAGGGGTCCACCGGGTAGCCCCGGTCGTGAGCACGCTGCAATAGGGCTGGAAGGTCTGGCTGCTCCATGAAGCCGAAATAGGCGTGGACCCGCCACACTTGCGGGGCGATCTCGCGCACGTCCGTCCGGTTCTCGTCTGCCACATAGGGGATTAAGTCGGTGACGACGTTAACGATCACGATCGAACCGTGCAGCGATCGGATGTGTCGGAGGTGCCAGACCACGATCGGCGGAACGTCTCGCGTGAGGCGCGCCACGAACACGGCGGTACCGGGCACGCGCGGAATGTTGGCGCTGGCGATCTGTGCTGCGATGTCACCGATCGGAATCTGCATTTGGTCCACCTGTTTTTGCACTGCAGCGTTGCCCTTCTGCCAAACCAGCATCACGCAGCTGATGAACGCGCCGAGCAGTAGCGGCACCCACCCGCCCCGAAAAACCTTCATCATGTTGGCGGATAAAAATCCTCCGTCCACCGTGACAAACCCGATGGCGATCACGACCACCGCAGGCAGCGGCCATTTCCAAATCTCGCGCATGGCTATAGCAAGGAGAATGGTGGTTGCCAGCATCGTCGCCGACACCGCGATTCCATAGGCGGCAGCGAGGCCGCTTGAGCTTCCGAAGCTAATCGCAAGGCCGAGCGTCACCACCATGAGCAGGTAGTTTACCGCGGGCACGTAAATCTGGCCGTGGCCCGCCGCCGAGGTCTGGGTGATCTGTAGTCGCGGCAACAAGCCTAGCTGGATCGCTTGGCGGGTGAGCGAGAAGGCGCCCGTGATAACCGCCTGGCTGGCGATCACGGTTGCAACAGTGGCCAGTATCACCAGCGGCAGCCGCAGAGATTCGGGACAGAGATGGTAGAAAGGGTGCCCCTCGATCCTTTCGCCGGCCAGCACCAACCCCGCCTGTCCCGCATAGCTCAGGACTAGCGCCGGGAAAACCAGGCAGGACCAGGCGAGCCGGATCGGTCTCCGGCCGAAATGACCGAGGTCGGCATACAGCGCCTCCGCCCCGGTGACACAAAGGAACACGCCACCGACCACCAGCAAAGTGGTGACGCCGCCGCCCGAAAAAAGATAGCGAATGCCCACTGCCGGATTGAGGGCGCGCAAGACCTGCGGGTGCCGCACGATCCCCCCGAGGCCGAGCAGCGAGATTGTCGCAAACCAGATCAACATGACCGGTCCGAACAGGCGACCGATTCGCTCAGTGCCGTGCTGCTGCACTGCGAACAACCCGAGTAGGATCACCACGGTCGCTGGCAACACATAGCGCTCGAGATAAGGTGCTGCCATTTTCAGCCCCTCCACTGCCGACATGACCGAAATTGCCGGCGTGATCGTGGCGTCGCCATACACGAGCGCAGCGCCGATCAAACCCATAAATATGATGAGAGATTGCTTCCGCCCGCGCACCCTGCGCAGAAGTGCCACCAGTGCGAGAATGCCGCCTTCGCCACCATTGTCCAAACGCAAGGCGATGGAGACGTATTTCAGCGAGGTGACGATGATCAGCGTCCACAGGATCAGCGACAGCGCGCCAAGGATTGCCGCTGGTTCTGGATGCGAGCGGCCCGAGACGTCGAGCACGGTCTTCAGCGTGTAGAGCGGACTGGTGCCGATGTCGCCAAACACCACGCCAAGGGCGGCCAAGCTCAGTGCTGCTATGCTGAGCTGGATTGGAGCGGACTGAGATTGAGATGCCTCGATCGTTCGGTCTGGCATGGTGTTCCCCCCTCTTCTCATCCTCTCGCAGACCTACCGATCAGCCAAGACGAAACGAACAACCTCGCGCCTCGGGCGGAGCGCATTTTGCGCACCTGGAGGGACAATCCACGGACACCACGTTCTGCCTATCGAGGGATTTATTGGCTAGAGCAACACGCTAGATCCGATGATTAGCGCCTCAAGAAACCCTTGGTCGCTTGCGAAGTGCTGCGCAGATCGAGTTCGTGTTGGTGAACAGCGCGTCGCCGGTAAATTTCAAACTCTCGATCGATCGCTTGGCCGCTTCCTCATTGCCGGCGCCGCACGCGTCGGTCACGATTACAGAAATGTAACCGAGATCGGCGCCGTGACGCACAGTCGGTTCGATTCCAATTTCAGTTGCCACCCCCACGATGATAAAGGCGTTTATGCCACAATCTCTCAAAGCGAAATCGAGCCAGGTTCCTTCGAATGCCGACATGGTCAGTTTGTCGAACACTCCTTCGGTCGGACGTGGCGTGAGCTGCGGAATAATCTGGAAGGAAGGATTGTCCCGCAAAAACCACGGCTTCAGGTCTTCGGGCGAATCGCTTCGTTGCCACGCCATCGCCATGCGATACTGAAACATCCCCATCAGTTCTTTTGGCAAAGAAAGGTGCCGCGAGAAAAAGACGCGGATACCAGCTTCGCGAGCGGCGGTCAGTACTTTGAGAGCCTGCTGCGTGATCGGCTCGGGATTTTTGAGCTGACTCAAAATTCCAACCTGCATGTCGTAAACGAGCAACGCGACTCGTTGCGGATCGCACACTTCCTCGAGGGTGCGTGGGATATCGATTCCAAGTGTTCGCTTCATGGTGTTACGCTAGCGCTTACCGGCGACGGTCAAATCTTTAAAACACAGATCATCACCAATCGACCACGATAACAAAAGCGCGGTCAATTGCCGCACCATTCCACGCGCGTGCGCGTGCGCGAGAGGCGGCGGCACCAACCGATTGATTTTTTCCTAACCTAGGTAGCCTCCTCCAAAATGAGCCAACGCATTCTCCTTGTCGAAGATCACGACGACACCCGTGATGTTCTTTCCCGGTTATTGCGCCGCCTCGGCTATGAAATCGATTCGGTCGGCACGTATGAGTCCGCGCTAGAGGCATTGAATCGCTCACAATTTCAGGTTCTTCTCTGTGATCTCACTTTACCCGACGGAGACGGTTGTGATCTCGTGCAGGAGGCCAAACGGAGACAGAGTTTGAAGGCCGTCGCGTTGACCGCTCGTGCCGGGGAGGGTGATTTGGAACGCGGCGGAGCGGTCGGTTTTGATCACTACTTAACTAAACCGTTCGACATGCACGAACTTCGGTCAGTGCTCGGTCAGGCTCCGGTGCCATGAAGATACGGAGTCAGGGTAGATAGTGAAAGCGGCTCCGCGCCGAATCGATGCGCGCGTGCGCGCGGGAGGGAGAGGATGCGTGACGGTTTTCTTCAGCGGCGCGCGCCGCCGCGCTCCAGCCATCGCTTTATACGAGCGGCAGAAATTCCTCTCGGACGATCTTACCTTCTTTCACCGTGTAAACGCCGACTTCCGACAGTTGCATTCGCTTGTTCGAACTCTTATCGGTCACGTCGATGTCGTATTGCACCACGAACCGGTCGTGGGCGACGAAGGGTCCACTAACTTTCGCGCTGTGCACTTGCATGTTCTCCAGCCACCAATCGGTCTTCCCGCGCACGGCATCGATGCCGCGCATCTCGGGCGAACTGCCGTCCATGGTGCGCGCTTCGACGCTCACGATGTCCTTGGAATAAAGCGTATCGATCGCTTCCTTAAACGCCTGTTTCCGGGTCAGCTCCACGACTTTCTTTGCAACTTCTTCAGTATTCATTTTTCCTCCGTTATTTGGCTGTTTGCGAACTGATGACGAATGCGACCTCGTTGGACGTTGGTGTCAGAAGTTGAATAGGTCAAAAAGGTCGCTAATGGCAGGGGTGTTGGTTGGGGCATAGTTGCTGACCGCAGTGTTGTACGTCGGGTTTGGCAGGTTATCGCGACTGCGGCCGGAGATCGCAGGCAAGCCCCAGTTGTGTTCGATGAACTTCAGAATCGAAACATGGTCCGAATAGTTGTGGGAAATGTGGCCCGGGCTGCTGTACGGGGAAACCACAATTAGAGGAATGCGCGTGCCGTCGCCGAAGAAATCGAGCGGCTGCACATATCCAGAGTCGTAATAGCCGCCGCCTTCGTCTGTCGTCACGAAAATTGCAGTGGAGCTCCAGAGTGTGGGATGCGCCTGGACCATGTCCACGATCTTTTTGACGAACCCTTCAAACAAGTCCCATTTCGATGAGGCGGGATGGCCATCTACCCAGCCGCTTGGCTTGACGAACGACACCGCCGGCAAATGTCCGTTCGCGATGTCCTTGTAGAGCTGGTCGGTATCGACAATATGCGTGGTGCGCACCGCCGAGTTGGTCATGATCTGCGTCTGGTATTGGAAGCCATTGCAGATGTTGCAGTAGGAATCGCTCGATGGGCCCACCTTCCCATAGTTAAGCTGATACTTATCCCCTAGGTAGCGGTCCCACTGGTCGTTGTAGCTCTTCCACGAAATATTGTTCTCCAACATGACATCGCCGATGCTACGCTGCGAGGTCGGCGGAATCGTGAACGGCGTATTGTTGGGATTTGTGTCTTCATACGCGTTGCTCCCATCTCCGAAGTAGCCCGGGTTGTAATTGTTCAGCAGATAATAGTGGCCGGGGTCGCAGTTCGATTTGATCGGAGGGGTCAGGGAACTCAGGTAACTCAGGATCGGGCCGACGCCGGGCTGCGACGCATCGGAGCAGTCGCTGTAGCTCCCGCCACCGTAAACGCCAGTGGATACGCCATTGTTTCCGAACCCGCCGTAGCCGTCCTGGATCCACCAATTATTCCTTCCGGGTTGAGGGTTGGGGTTTTCGATCTCGTCCACCGGGCCGCCAAACGCTGTCATCTGATTATGCGGAGGAACCAGGTTGCCGTTCTGGTCCTCGAACCAGATCGCATCGCCAAAAAACAGAATGATCGAGTCTAAACCAGTCCCGCCCATCGCCGGCTGATGGTAGTTGTCGCTCATAGCGAAATTATCCGCGAGTTGCTTCGTGTAGGGCGCGTCGCCATTCTGCATGTTGTAAAAGGCCATCGAAGTTGCGCCTTCGCCGGTCGTAACTTTTCCGGGCGCATAATCCGTGCTGAAGTTTGCAGGCTGAGCTTTGCCATTTTCGTTGGCGCCAACGGTGACTTCGGTCCAGGTGAATAGGTCCGCCAGGCAACCGCTCGGATTGGTTGGCGTGGCGTAGGCGGCACTGCAGTCTTCCTGCTGCCACATCTGATAAAACCTATGCACCGGGCTATTGGCGTATGAGATATATGGGAACGCGCCGGGGTTGGTAAGTTGGAATGGACCCGGCGCCAGCGTCGAGTAGGGCGGGGAACCGCTCACACCAGTGATTCGCGAATCCGGAACTCGTCCGGTCAATCCAGTTCCGCCCTGCAACAACGACTCGTAGTAAGGAAAAGGTGGTACGGGCAACCCATCTTCTGTGGACGTAGCATCGCCTAGGTTGCACATGCCGTTATCTATGCAGACGTCTGTTGGTCCGCCGTTCAACGGCGCAGGCAACGTGAGATAGGCAGTTTTTGGCGTCGGGCTCAGCTGATAAGTAGTGGTGTCGGTGGCCTGAAACTGCATAGCTTGCGAATAGTTTTTCCCCGGCGTTCCATCAGCTTTGACAATTTCTTCAGAAAGCAAATTGTTCACCGTCTCGCCCGGCTTGGGAACGTATGTGGCAAACAGGTGGTCGAACGAGCGGTTTTCACCCACGATGACAATTACGTGCTTGATAGGCGTTACAGTGTTGGCGTCACCTTTGGGCGCATTGTTGGCCTGTCCGGGAGTGGAGTTGAAACTGAAGGCCAGTAAGACCGCCGAACTAGATAGCAGAGCAATCGACAGTGCGACTTGGAGCGCCCAAGCGTTGGTAGAATTATTTTGTTGTTTTTTCATAGAACAAATCCTGGTGCCGTAAAATTAGCGGGCAAGTTACAGTAACGTGATCTATGTGAATTTTTCGTTACTGAATCGTTACTGAATCGTTACTGAATGAATGATACTTCGGTAACGCAATTCGCGTACCCTCACCGAGAAGCGTTTCGGGACAATCGCAGTGACGCGGCGGTGCTTCGCATGACGCGTTGCGCCAAATTCACACCAGCGCCCGCAAGATTGGTGCGGCCCGTAACATCAATCACTCCGCTAACCGGCCCACTGTGGATGCCCATGCGCAGGCGCAAGCGCGGATGATCTTTGAGCGAACGGCTTAGTTCCATCGCAAAGAAGTGGTCGATCTTCATTTCTCCTTCTTCCTTTGAGCTTGATCCACCCGCAGATCGGCTTGTCTCTGGGCTGTCTCTAAGCGGAATCTTTTTCTTCTCGGACGGCATCGAAAGGGCGACCCAGACTGTCTGCCGACATCCTTCCATTTTGCCCCCGACATGAAACAAAAAGAGTACGACGCACTACGTCTCCGACCGCACCCCCGTACGAATTTGCAATGTATTACGACGTGTGATGGCTCGTGTCTCTCGCCGGCAAACCACAAGGACGACGCTCACAGAATGCTTTGATTATTGCCGTCGCCGAACAAGAGAATACCCACGACGATTTTTTACTTGCTGCACTTAACGAGTTCCTCGTAAACATCGCGGCCATGAAAAGGTCACAACTCGTCTCTTTGTTTATCGCGGTCAGTTTAGTCGGCGGAAGCCAATTCGCACGAGCTGCTGATCCAGCGCATCCAGATCAGCCAATTGTTCCTCCTGCGGACGCACTCTCGCGGTTGAAAGAAGGCAATGGCCGATTCACTGCGGGCAATCCGCAGCACCCGCACGAGTCCAGCGACGAAAGGAAGTACATGGCGGCCGACAGCTATGAAAATCCGGGCGCAATTTCCCTGGGCATGACTGCCGAGCAGGCCGCAAAGCGACGCGAAGAGCTGGTGAAAACGCAGCACCCATTTGCCATCATCCTCAGCTGTTCCGATTCGCGTGTCCCACCCGAAATCGTGTTTGATGAAGGCCTCGGAGACCTGTTCATCGTTCGAGTAGCGGGCAACGTGCTCAACGATGAAGGCTTGGGAAGCATCGAGTACGGGGTCGATGTTTTGGGCGCCCGCCTGATTGTGGTGCTCGGTCATCAGAGTTGCGGTGCCGTCGACGCCGCAATGAAGACCATCGCTGCCAAAGGCAAAGCACCAGGACACATTCAGTCACTGGTCACGGCCATCAAGCCTGTAGTAGATGCGATGCCCAAAGGTGATCTGGACACAATGATTAAGGCTAACGTGAAACACGTTATGGACGTTCTGTGTTCATCGACACCAATCTTAAAGGCTAAAGTTGATTCCGGTGATATACAGGTAATCGGCGGCTATTACGCTTTGGATACTGGCGCGGTTACTTTTCTCAAGGGGAAGTAAGGGTTTGCGCTCAACGAAACGGCTTGGACCCGGTTCGTCTCAGAAAACCATTCCGCGCACGCGCGAGGGGTGAAACTTTCGCAGTTCGCCGAACAACTACTCGACGTAGCCGCACCATTCCACGCGCGTCCGCGAGGGCGCGAGCGAGACCGCACGTTGGCAGGCAAGATAAAACAGCACCGAAATCAGTGGATTTGTTATGCATTGGGTTGAGCTTGGACGATTTTCGCCTGCTCTGTGCGTGCTATGGTAAAAGTCGACCGCGCTTTGCCTTCGTCTTTTGTCATACGCGCGATCTGGCCTTCTCCGGAGGATACGCGGTGTTCTTCAGCGCGATCTAAACGCTGACGCGGTCCGGCGCTCTGCTCAGCGCGATTTTGCCCAGCTTCTCGACGTGCTTCCGGGACGCCCCCAACTTCCGCGCAAGAACTGCACAATAAAACGCAACCGGCGCGAATCATTCTTCTATGTTTGTCGCCATCTTAGAAGCAAGATGCAACGGACAAGCGACGCGCAGTTCGTCGTGTGTCACCAGGCACGACGGACGTTCTATGAATTTCTTTCCACCCAAAAATTCAACCCATTCTCCATCGCATGAACCTAACGACCAACTACCTCGGATTTAAATTGCGCACACCGCTGGTGCCGTCGGCGTCACCGCTTTCGGAAAAGATCGACAACATCAAGCGGATGGAAGATGCCGGCGCTTCGGCCATCGTTTTCCATTCGCTTTTCGAAGAACAAGTGCGGCGTGATCATCACGACCTGCAATTTTATCTGGATCAAGGGACAGAAAGTTATCCCGAACCGCTCACCTTCTTTCCGGATCAGGCCGATTTTAAAGTCGGCCCGGAAGCGTATCTCGAGCACCTAGCACAGGCGAAAATAGCGGTGCACATTCCGATTATCGGCAGTCTTAACGGTGCGACCTTTGGTGGTTGGATGAAGTACGCGCAGGAGATTGAGCAGGCGGGCGCCGATGCGCTCGAATTGAACATTTATTCAGTACCGAACGACGCCGATCGCGCCGCTGACGACATCGAGAACGAATACTTGACGATCATTGCGTCGATCAAAGCGCAGCTGAATATTCCAGTTGCAGTAAAGGTTAGTCCGTTCTTTACCAACTTCGCGCACTTTGCTCGACGGGTAGATCGCAGCGGCGCCAATGCGCTCGTGCTTTTTAATCGGTTTTATCAGCCGGACATTGAACTGGAAACGCTCGAGATTTCGCCAAACATTTTGTTGAGCACGCCAATGGCGATGCGGTTGCCAATGCGCTGGATCGCGATGCTGTATGGCCGGATTGGTGCGAATCTCGCCGCCACCAGCGGAATTCATCGCGCCACCGACGCGCTGAAAATGCTAATGGCAGGCGCTGATGTGACCATGCTCTGCTCGGTCCTGCTTCGCCGCGGCATTAAACACATCAAGGTGCTCGAAGAGGAAATGCGTCAATGGATGGAGGAACACGAATACGAATCGGTCGAGCAACTCAAAGGGAGCATGAGTCAGAAAAATTGCCCGGACCCAAGCTTATTCGAGCGCGCACAATACATGCGCGCACTGGCGACCTATCCCGCACCGGAAATCTAACCTGCCTGAAGCAAGCGGAGAATTTCCCAATCTCTTGATACATTGGCGACCCTAACGGGATTCGAAACCGAATTAGCGACTTCGTAATCTTGCGTGAATCTGCCGCAAATCGGCGGCAATCACGTACTTATTTGCAAGAGCGTCAAATCAGTGATTTGTCGTTTTCGTGCAGAATCACGCAGTTCTCGTGTCCGAATTTGTTCGAAACCTTTTAGCGCAATTATTTCCGCTCGATCAGACCAGTTCTATTTGAGGGCCGAAAATCCCAGCAGGCCGCCACCCCTCCGGTAGCAGCACGTATCCGTCCGTTCACACCCCTGGGGAAACGAACGGACGAACGAACATTGTCCACCATTTGTCCGCTCCGCCATTTGTTGCGCCTATCGGACTAAGGTCGGATAGGGCGAGTGCTAGCGAAATTGCGCAGAACAGTAACGCTCGAAAAGATTTTACGCTTGTAACGGAACAGACTTGCCTTAGTATTGTTGCGTTAGAGTGAATTAGGCGCCGCTTTTCTGGTTGCATCATAGCGGGAGGCGGCGCCTCTTCTTTTACATTGATCTAAATCCCGCCACTCCCTTAATGGGCTCGAAAGCGCGGCGGTTATTTCCTTACACCCCTAGATCGACTTTTCTTACGGAACCACCGCGTAGTAGGCAAAGTGATACTGCCCGCCTGAACCGGTCAAAGTGATCCAGCCTTGGACCACCGTGCCCGACGGAAGACCAGGGTTAACCGAAACGGTCAGGGTTGTCGAGCCGTTAGCTGGCACCGTTACTGATGCAGGGAAACTAATCCGGGTATCACCCGAAGCCGTAGTCCCGGCATCGAACGGAACGAGGATCGGATTCGTGCTCGGCGTGAATTTTAATGCCGCAACCGAGAACGTCTGGCCCGCCCCGGTCGTGTTCGACAAGGTCAACGTGAATGACGCTGGGACGTTATTCGAGGAGCCGATTTTCCCGAAGCTCGCCGAGTCTGGTTCGAAGAAAATCGTCGCACCTGCGGCGTTGCTCAGGTTTTCACGGCCAGCGCCTTGTGCCGTTGGACCGACATCCTTTGTCCCAGTCTTTGCGTCCTGTATGACGCGATCCGAGGTATTAACCAAGGCAGATTTCACCTGATCAGGTGACCAATCAGGATGAACCTGGAGGAGCACGGCGGAAGATCCGGCCAGGTGCGGCGTTGCCATCGACGTCCCGCTGAAAAAGGCCCATGAGCCTTCACCGCCACAGGTAATTGCTTTGCCAACGCACGTGATCGAGCTCAAGACGTTGACGCCAACCGAAGTTGCATCGGGCTTGATCAGCGTGTCTGGGCTCGTCGGACCTTGGCTGCTGAAGCCGGCCAGAATATCGGCGTTGGTGCTAACAATATCCTCAAGGGTGTCAGTCGCCTTGGCCGTCGTCGCTCCGGACATACGTAACGCGCCCCCTTCTTTCAACCCGATCATGACTGCTGGCAGGTTATCACCGCCAAGTCCATCCATCGCCATCGCCGACGGATCGCCAGCGACGTTGTTCACGACGACAACACCGACCGCACCGGCCTTAATTGCGTTGCGCACCTTTGTGCTAAATGTGCACGTCCCGCGGTTAACAATTGCCAGGCTGCCTGCCGCCGAGCTCGAGACGCTCGTGCAGGCGTTGTTCCCTGTATCGAACAAAGAGTACGAGTTCGTGGGCAATGCCGGGAACTGACCGACAGCGGCTCCGATTGTCGTACCGCCGCCGGACGGATATGTGAACGGCTGACCGATGAAGTGCTGGTTAGTGCTCGCCCCAGCGGTGATTACCTTCGCTGCGCGTCCGGGCGACTCGACGGTCTCCGCACCCGGCCCGCTATTGCCTGCCGCCACCGCCACTACGACACCGGCATCAACAGCGTTGTTGAGGCCGATCGAGAGGACATCAATGCCAGCCGCCGTGCCAGGGGCGCTCTTCCCCGGCGACCCACCCAGCGACAAATTGAGCACATCCATCCCGTCAGCCATGGCGGCATCGACTGCGTCGAGAATATCCTCGCTCCGGGCGTTGCCCACGTTTCCGGGGAATACGTTGTAGTTGCCGAGCCACGCGCCTGGCGCGACGCCAGACAAATCAATAATGTTCACCCCGTTCACCGTCGCGGTTTTACCCGTCACACCAGCGGCGATTCCAGCCGTGTGCGAGCCATGGTCCTGGACAGCTTGTGCATCGAGGCCACGCACAGCCGCCTTGTTAAAGAAGACTTTCGCAACGATAACTTTCGGTGAGACGTAATTGCAGTTTTGGTCCGCTGTGTGCGTTGCGCTGTCCGCCTCATCGCACTTCGGAAATCCGGCGGGATAAGTGAACCCCGTCGGATCGAAGAACGGATGGTTATTATCGATGCCCGTATCGATATCGCCAATCTTAATGCCGGCTCCTGCCTTCGAACGGCCACCCGCTGCTGTCCAAGCACCCGATGCATTTATGACTATGTAACTTTGACTTAGGTCGGGATGGTAAAGAGCGTTATACTGAGCCTGCTGCACCATCGGTGCGCTTGCGATCAGGTCCAGCGACGTCCCGTTAAGTTGTACGGCGACCGCGTTGAGCGAAATATCGTACTGGCTCGTTATGTTTGCCTTTGGGGCGTAGGTCTGTAACCACTGTTTGAAATTGTTTCGTTCCGCCGAAAGTTGAGCCCGGTAGGACTTCACCGTGTTGCTATTGAAATCGATTTTCTTCCCGTGAGGTGGTTTTGTCGACGAAGCGGTACTTAAAGGATCGCCTGTGAGCACAACAATCGCACTGCTGGTATCGACGGAGGGACCTTGATTGAAGTTATCGGTGCTACCGCTAGGGGCGCTACCGCCGCCGCCATTTCCGGCGCTAAGCGCAAAGGAACACATCGCCGCCGCTGCAAATACGAGCGCCCCGGCAGTTGCAATGCGTAGATGTAAAGACAAACGATTTTTACTAAACAAACGAGGAGTGATCATCGATTTTCGAAATAGAGATTTAATATCGAGCGAGAGCAATCACGCTAACTCATTAAATCGAAAGCACCAATAATTTCACGACCTTCGGTAAAGACAAACGCGTTACGCAGAATTGCGCAGTATTGCGGCCAAGAATCCTCAGACAGTAGAAAACGACCGTGAAAAAGTTCAGCCGTCTTTTGCGGCGCTTTCTCTCCCGGGTTCAGACCGTTCTCATCGCCCAAAATCAGGACTCGTTTTACGATTCAGGCAATGCGGGCGAGCCAGGGCACGTTGTTCAGTAGCGGCTGGCCTGCCGGCAGCTGAGAAACGGCGCACAGGGATCGCCAAGACGCCTTGGAAAAATGGGATTCTGTTTAGGAGGGGGATACGGTTTCGCGGCCGCTGTGCCCCGGGGTGGTCGGCCCTCCTAAAAGCTAGCGTGGAAAAGGCGTAACATTCCTCTTGCAGCGCGCGGATTACCCGGCCTTGTCTGTTTAATATCGCAGGGCTTGTCCAGACGCTGGACTCACACACCTTAATTTCAGCGATACTCTGTAAGGAAACTGGTTCGGCGGCGACCAACCCGTGTGGCAAAGATCTTATGAGAACAAAAAACTCCAGCTTCGACAAGGTGGTTGCTCGATATTATCCGGCTGTTTACAGCCTGGCTGCCAGATTGACCGACGACCCGCGAACAGCGCTGATGCTTACAAAAGACGCATTTCGCAATGCCCAAAGGCAAGTGCGTAATCTTCGCAATCAAGCGACCGTTGCCAGAGTGCTCTTGACATCGGTATTGCAAGCGGGACTCGCAGCGGCGTGATCTGAGTCTGTTGGCTTAGAACTAGGCCGCCGGATTCGGCGACTGTCTGATCGCGCCGCTCCATTCGTGCGTCCTCCTTAATTAGATAGCATCGGCTCAAATGTCGGCAGCTTGCCAAACAGGAATTGGAACGGAATTGGACTGCGCGCGGCCCAAGCCATTTCATCATGGACTGCGTGCGGAAAAGCCAGATACAGCAATTCAGATCCGGGTCGGTAACCTTTCCAGATCAATCGATCTCTCATGCTGCGAGTCGGCTCGTAATTGTCAGTCGGCCAGCCGCTATCGAGATAAATCTTAAGTGCTCGTTTTGGCTCGTCCGAAACGCGTTCAAGCAAGTTGTCCCGATAAGCGAAGGTGCTTGAGAGGCAGGCCACCTTCCCGAAAACTTCCGGCCACTGCCATCCCAGATAAAACGAAACTACTCCGCCGAGCGATGACCCCATCGCTGCTGTATCGTTCGGTCGAGTAAGCGTTCGATATTTTTCATCAATCAACGGTTTAAGTCCTTCGACCAAAAAACGACCGTAATCCTCGTATCCCGGCAACGTGTACTCAGACATTCGATCCTTCGGATGGACTCCGACTACAATGACTTCCTCAATCGCATTCATTCGATCGAGAACGCCGAGAACTTCGTCTGTCTTCCAGGTGTTACCCAGAAACGCTTCCTCTTTCAGAAACAAATTGTTGCCGTCGTGCATGTAGAGAACCGGATATCTCTTTAGCGTGTTCTCGTGATAACCCGGTGGCAGAAAAGCGCGCCAACGGTGTTCCACTCCGGTCGGACTGGCCAGTGGCGACATGAGTTCGCACACGCTGCAACGAGTGTCTTCCCGGAAATACGGATGCACTTCCAATGGCGCACCAGATGTCGCAACCGCGAGAAAATTTTCGCCACGCGACCAATGCGTCTGCCCGTCACGCTGCAAAACCGGCTTGAAATAGAAGAATGGCTTTGTCGTCTCCACTGCAAATTCGGAGATACCGTCATCAACTGAAACGGGCTCAAGGTCTGTGTTCCAATTGTGATCCGCTCGAAGAACAATCCGTCCACCGTCATTTGGATATACGACGCGAATTGTTTGGGCGTTCATGATCGAAGCTTTGCGATTTGGTCACGCAGCTCGCACGCGATCCGTTTGCGGTCGCCGCGGGGCTGAAACTGCGATATTGTAAGTCGCACCTCAACCCTCGGTTTCGCAAAGAAATTCAGAAGATGCGGAGCAAGGGTCATATCGCGCCAGTAACAAACTTCATCCCCGACAGAGCCCCCGTACGGCAGTGAATAATCGATGGCACCAGCTGTTACTCGACAGCCGAGTTCAAGAGCCGGCTCAAGCAAAGCAGATTTGAACGGCAAAACTGTCACGCCATCCGAGCTTGTGCCTTCAGGGAAGATGACGACCAACGCGCCATTGCGAATCGCCTTTTGCATGTTCTCGACAGCATCCCTTGCGGCAAGTCTTCGCCGACGATCGACAAAGATTGTTCCCGCAGCTCGCGCAAGCCATCCAAACAGCGGCCACCCCGAAACATCGCGCTTCGCAACGAAAACGCACGGCGTGAATGAACTCAACACGACGATGTCGATGTAGCTGAGATGATTACAAACAAGTAATCCCGACCGCGGCATTGGTCCGCGAATCACACGATGAATCCCGAGCACGCGGCAGGCAAAGCGACACCAGAGATGAAGCCATGTCGCACGCACGACGAGGCGACGCTCCTTACGAACGAGCGGGATGACTAGCAAAATCTCTCCGAGCGCAACCATGGAAAAAAAAACGAACGCCAGCGTTCGGGCGAATTGAAGCAACACCTTCGCAGCAATTCTTGGCCGCGGCGGCGAATCAACATCGACCGGTAGATCAATTGCAGCGCTCATTTCAAGAAATGTGTCCGCACGATTCCTGGCAGAGCGTCCAGATCCAGTAGGGTGAGAAAATCGATCGTGCTGAATTCACGGTCTATTGCTGGCGGGCCGCAGATCTTTGCGCCAATGACGAGATAAGCTCGCAACAACCTCGCCGACGCCCCTTGACTTGCGGGCCGCGATGGCAACGAACCTTGTCCATCGCATCGGAAATCCCCCTGCGGCAACGTCTGCAATTCTGGACGAACCAGAAATCTTTGGCGCAATTGTTCATACATCGCTACGCCTTCGGCCGGGTCTTGCGACGTGAGCGAACTACAGCCGACAAGGAATCGCGCGTCATGCTCGATCGCGTATTTCGCAATGCCGCGCCAAAGAAGATGGAGCACGATTAGATTGCGGTGATTGGCATGAACGCATGCGCGTCCAAGCTCAATCATCTCGGAGCGAACAGATTCATACGGCGCGAAGTCGAACTCACGCTCGCTGTAATAGCCGATGTTTACGGCGGCACGCCGTCCCGTCTGCAAACGATACGTACCAACAATCTCACTCGTTTCGGTATGTTCGACGATCAGGTGGTCGCAGACTGCGTCGAAAGGATCGACATCGAGCCCGTTGAAATGCGACTCCACCAGGCCTTCATTCAGTTCGAGATTAAAAACCCCAAACCGTAGCCGTTGCGCGCGCCGAACTTCGTCGGCGCTGCGGGCCAGTTTCGCGACGTAGCTCGGGCGCTTCGTGGTCGCTGTCTTGTTGATCAGCATCATTGATTGCGTTCTCCAGTAATTTCACGGCCAGCCCAGTCCAGCCGGTCTGGTGGCTTGCGCCGCAACCGCGGCCGGTTTCGCCATGAAAATATTCGTAAAACAAAATCAGATCTCGCCAGTGCGGATCAGACGCGTATTTGTCTACCTCTCCGTGACACGGCCGCTGGCCATTCTCATTAGGCAGGAAAATTCGTGTCAGCCGGCGCGAAAGCTCGTCGGCGACCTGTTTGAGGGTCATCATGTTCCCTGAACCGGTCGGGCACTCGATCTTGAATGATTCGCCATAGAATAAGTGATAGCGCTCGAGTGCCTCGACGATCAGAAAGTTAATTGGAAACCAAATCGGGCCGCGCCAGTTGGAGTTGCCACCGAAGAGATAGCTGGTGCCTTCGCCTGGAACGTAATCGACGCGATGCTCATCGTTTCCAGCGCGGAAGACGTAGGGATGATCACAATGATATCGCGAGACCGACCGCAGCCCGTAGGGCGAAAAGAATTCGTTCTCATCTAGCATGTAACGGAGTGCGCGCCGCAAACGACCCCGCGTCGGGATCGCCAGCATCCGGTTTCCGGTAAACGGACAAGTCTCACAGTAAGTGACGAGCGAGGCGAGGTCTTTGCGATAATTCAGAAACCAATCCATCCGTTTCTCGAATCCGGGCAGTTTGTTGATCTTCGACGTCTCCAGATTTTCGACCGCAATCAACGGCATTAAGCCAACGAGCGACCTCGTCCGCAACGGAATCATTTGTCCGTCGTGTTTAAGCTGATCGTAATAAAAGCCATCTTCTTCGTCCCACAGCCCCGTGCCGCCTAACGAATTCATCGCGTCGCTAATGTGAACGAAGTGTTCAAAGAATTTCGAGGCCATGTCTTCGTAGACGGGATTGTTCTCTGCGAGCTCGATGGCGATTGAGAGCATGGTCAGACAATAAAATCCCATCCACGCCGTGCCGTCGGCCTGCTGCAAAAATCCACCAGTCGGTAACGGTTTGGAGCGATCGAAGACGCCGATATTGTCGAGGCCGAGAAATCCGCCAGAGAAGAGATTATTGCCTTCGGCGTCCTTGCGATTCACCCACCAGGTGAAGTTCAACATCAATTTTTGAAAAGCGCTTTCGAGAAATGCGAGATCGCGCTGGCCGCGTGGCCCGGTCATCTTGTAAACACGCCAAACCGCCCACGCGTGTACCGGCGGATTAACATCGCTGAACGCAAATTCGTAGGCTGGAATTTGCCCGTTCGGGTGCATGTACCATTCGCGCAAAAAGAGTTGGAGCTGCTTCTTCGCGAAATGCGGGTCAATCTTGGAAAACGGGATCATGTGGAACGCGAGGTCCCACGCCGCGAACCATGGATATTCCCATTTGTCCGGCATCGAGATGATGTCGCGATTGAAAAGGTGCTTCCACTCAGCGTTTCGACCGAGATGCCGCTCACTCGGCGGCGCTGGCTGCGCCGGGTCGCCGTTCAACCATTCGCGAATGACGTAATTGTAAAACTGCTTGCTCCAAAGCAGACCGGCATAACCCTGGCGCGCGACTTTCTTTGCTTCGGTGTCGCATCCCATCGGTGCGATCGCTTCGTAAAATTCATCGGCCTCGTCGATGCGCCGTCCGAAGATTTCATCGAAGTCCCTGAAGGCCTCTGCCGGTGCTTCATCCCTGGCGGACAATCGCAGCCGGATCATTTTCGATCCACCGGGTTGCATGTCGATCTTGTAATACGCGGCGAACTTCGTTCCGGCGTTTACGGGGCTCACTGCGTCGCCGCGATTGTGGATCACGAATTCGTGAAACCCGTCCTTCGCCAACGCTGATCCATTTACATAACCATAGAGACGTTGCGCGTTGGTTTCGTTTTCAGTGAAGACCGGCTGCGCGTCGCCTTCGTAACCCAACTGGTATTCGCCGAGTTCTTCATGGTGTGCGCGCACAAGTCCGTCGCGCTCCAGCATCAAAAAAGGCTTGGTTATGCATTCTTCCGGCACCGGTCCCCACGACCACGTGTTACGGAACCAAAGCGTTGGCAACAAATGCAGGGTCGACGCTTCGGGACCGCGGTTCGTAATCGTTAGGCGAACGAGAATGTCGTTTTCTGAGCCTTTCGCGTACTCCGCGGACACATCGAAGTAGCGATCTTCATTAAAGACGCCACTGTCGATCAATTCGAACTCCGGCCCGCTCAAGCCGCGACGGCGATTTTCCTCAATCAAACGCGCATAAGGGAATTCAGCCTGCGGATATTTGTAGAGCGCCTTCAGGTATGAATGCGTCGGCGTCGAATCGAGGTAGTAGTAAAGTTCCTTAACGTCCTCACCGTGATTCCCTTCCGAACCGGTAAGGCCGAAAAGCCGTTCTTTTAAGATCGGATCCTTGCCATTCCAAAGGGCGAGAGCCAAACAGAGCCTGCATTGCCGGTCCGTGATTCCGAGCAATCCGTCTTCACCCCAGCGATAAGCGCGGCTGCGTGCGTGATCGTGCGGAAAATAATCCCAGCAATTTCCGTAAGGCGAATAATCTTCGCGTACCGTCGCCCATTGACGCTCCGACAAATAGGGTCCCCAGCGCTTCCAATTTTTCACGCGCACGGCATCCTCCTTCAGACGTTGATGCTCGGCCGTGTCCGAGCCGGACTGGTGTTTGGAATCCATATCGATTGGTCGCACGTGCCGGCAATTCCTTACGCCGCGATACGCTTGTCGACCTTATCATCGTGCTCTTCCGGGCGGGAAAGGCGGGCGCGATTCCACAATGGCGCGCGGGTCTCCGTCTGCGTGTGGGCAAGGGCACGCTGATCGAGGTACTGCACGAAGTCTTTCGAGAAAAAGACGTCGAGCGCCCAATCAATCGCCACCCGAATTTTCTTCTCCGTTCGCGGCAGCTTGCTCCAGTAAATCCCGCGCCAAAGAAACCAGGCTAGAAATCCTGAGAAATTCACGCCCAGAATCCGCGCAACGCCGGTACGCCGACCGATTGCCGCCAGTTGGCCGAGCGTTTTGAAGCTAAAGGGCTTCTTTGGTTTTCCATCGGCGGCCGCAATGATGTTGTCGGCAACAATTTTTCCTTCGCGTGAGGCATGTTGCGCAGTTGGCGGGCAATAGGATTGAGTCGCCGGATCGGGCACAAGCGCGCAGTCACCGAGTGCCCAAAGTCCGTCAACACCTTCAACTTCAAGGTTCGGGTTGACCCGGATCCGGCCACGCTCTTTTGCGCACGCGACAAGATCGAGAATAGGATTTGGCGATACGCCCGCTGTCCAGATCAACGTAGAACTTGGGATACGGACTCCGCTGGTGAGCTCGATTTCGTTACGCCGGACTGCTGCGACTTTGCATTTGGAATGAATCTCAACATCGCGTTCCCGCAGCTTCTTGTCGGCATAGCGTCCCAGTTTTTCGCCGAGCTCGGGCAAAATGTATTCGCCCGGATGGACCAGTACGATACGCAGCATCTCCTCCTTGAGTTTTGGATAGAACGGCAGCGCGTCGCGCAGAAAATCGTTAATGCTTGCGATCGTTTCGACTCCAGCGAATCCGCCACCAGCGACGACAAACGTCAGTAATGGCGACCGATCCGCGCCGGCGCATTCGCTGTCCGCCTCTTCAAGATGGGCGATCAATCGATTGCGCAACTGAATCGCGTCGCCGAGCGACTTCATCGTCAACGCGTGTTCGGCCACGCCGGGCAGGTTGAAAAAGTTTGTGACCGAGCCGAGCGCCAGAACCAAGTGATCATATTCCAGCTCGTGCGCGTGATGATCGAACCCGTGCGAGACGGTCACGCGTCTTCGGTCGATGTCGATCTTGTCCACATCACCGCAAAAGAAGTTGATGTGGCGGATCATCTTGCGGATTGGGTTAACGATGTTGGTCAGATCGAGATCACTGGCCGCGATCTCGTGCAGCATCGGGGTGAATAGAAAGAAGTTTTCCCGGTTTACGACCGTGACTTCGAACCGCGGATCGCGCCGCTTTTCGAATTCAAGAGCTGCGTAGAGGCCGCCAAATCCGCCGCCGAGAATAAGCACCCGCGTTTTCTTGTCGCTCATTCGAATTCTAGAGAACGGTTCGCTCAAGGCGGAGCAATTCGCCTAACGACCATGCCTGAAATGGACAGCCCCGTGGAGTGTGCGGCGCCTCGGCATCGCAAATTTCCGAAATGTGTCCAAGCCCGGCTTCGTTGAGATGTCGATCCAACGCCGGAAGAAATTTCTCGCGAGCTTCCGCTTTCGCTTCGGGTGTGTCGCCGCGAACGCGCACCCAAGCCTCGACAAATGCGCCGATGAGCCAGGGCCAAACTGTCCCTTGGTGATAAATCGCGTCACGCTCGCGCGGGCCTCCGTGATAATGCGCCGCGTAGCCCGATTCGCCCGGCGCAAGGGATCGCAGACCGACGGGAGTGACCAATAACATCTCAACCGCATCGACCACACGCCGCGCTCTCTCCGTCGACAGTAACTGGAGCGGCAACCCGCCAACCGCGAAAATTTGGTTAGGCCGAAAAGTAAGATCGATGTCTCCAGCACGGTGATTGCAATCGATCACATCGGCGAGGTAACCGGCGTGTTCATTCCAAAATTTGTTTTCGAATGCGGTGCGGCCTTTTTCGAATACCGACTGCCAGCGCACAGAGAATCGCGCGCCAATCACCAGCGCATTCAGCCAAAGCGCTTGGATCTCCACCGGCTTTCCAATGCGCGGCGTGATCTCGCGACTATCCACTCGCGCGTCCATCCAGGTGAGCTGCTGACCGGGTTCGCCGGCCGCTAGCAGTCCGTCGTTGTCGGCGCGAATGTGAAATCGTGTTCCGGTGGAATATCCGACGAGAATCGCATCGACTGCGGCGCGCAATTTTTCAGTGTGACAATCTTCCGTGAATCCCGGCCGCTTTTCCGCGGCGACGAGATAGTCGTTCACCGCGATGATGTACCAAAGCGATGCATCGACCGAATTGAATTCCGGTTGGTCTCCGGAATCAGGAAAGCGATTGGGCAACATGCCTTGTGAAACGACGCCAGCCCAGGCCAGCAGAATGTCGCGCGCTTCTTCAAGACGGCCCGTCGCGATGCAAAGGCCGCGCAATGCGATGAAGGTATCTCGTCCCCAATCGCCGAACCAAGGGTAACCAGCGATGAGGGTTTTGCCTTCGCTACGTTTGACCAGATAAGCATCGGCAGCGCGTTCGCGCGGCGATTTGAAATTTTCCCGGCGATGCAGCTCGTCCGTCCTGACCTGGGCATAACGCGCTTCGATGGATTCGATGTCGGTGATCGCGTGTCCTTCAGCCGCGAGCATGAGCATCGCCGGGTTGTGGGAGAGAGAGAATTCGAAAACGCCGGGGGACGCCAAGTCTTCAATCGCGTCTAGCCCACGCGCTTGCTCTTCAGTGTGAAAAAAATTGCGATACCACGTTGGCTCGTGCGCGTATGTTCCGTTTGAGAACGCGACGACCGCCGGAACGCCATTGTAAGATCGGCATGTCACGCGTTCGCCGTTTTGATCGGCAACAAACTTGAACGCGCCGTTTTCGTGATGGCTCGAATGAAAATCGCGACCGCTTAAGAACGGCCGCACTTTCAGGGTTGCGGGAATCGTATCGTCGCTGACAACTTTCCACGTGATCATTACGGCCGATTCGCCGTGAGGAACAAAGAGTTCCTGTTCGATAACGAGATCGTCCGTCAATCGATAACGCCAGGACGGCCAGGGCTCGTATTTAAACGATTCGATGAACGAGGCGCCGTTCGGATGAATCACGTCAGGCGCGTAACGTTGCGACGAAATTGCGAAAGTTCCGGTTGGCGTTTCCACCCATGCGTCGAATCCGTTCGCGAGGACCATTCGTCCAGCGGGCGGCGTCGTCGCCGTCAGCAATAATGCGTGATATCGCCGGGTCCGAATTCCGGACGCGGTTCCGCTCGCGAACCCGCCCAAACCGTCCGCTTCGAGCCACTCAGCGTTGGAATCGACGACTGGATTCATCACGTGAAGTGGCGTCGAAGCGAAACAGCAAAAGTACGAGTGCGGATATGACGAGGGTTTCGATCATCTTATCCTCCGGTTTCGAATCCTGGATAAAGCGTCATGCCGCCATCGACGAACAACGTCGTGCCTTGGACGTAATCGGATTCGTCGCTCGCGAGCCAAACCGCGGCGCGTCCGATTTCCTCGGGTTCGCCGATTCGTTTATACGGAATCAGTTTGAGTAACTCATGATAGTGCTCAGGTGTGTCCCAGGCCTGCATGTTGATCGGCGTACGAATAGCGCCCGGCGCAATCGAATTCACCCGAATCCGCCAAGGCGCGACTTCTTGCGCGATCGACTTCATCATCAACATCACTCCGCCCTTCGACGCGGCGTAGTTCACGTGGCCCGCCCACGGAATCACCTCGTGGACCGAGCTGACGCAGATGATTTTGCCCGCGCAGCACGAAATCTCTGGCCGTACGCCACGACGTTTGAATTCACGGACGGCTTCTCGGGAGCAAAGGAACTGTCCAGTAAGATTGACTCCGATCACTTTGTTCCACTGCGCTAAACTCATCTGATCGAAGGGCGCGTCTGACTGAAGCCCGGCATTGTTTATTAAGATGTCGACGGTACCGAACTCTTCCCGGACCGCTTCGAACATCGCAGCAACTTCTGTTTCGCTGGAAACATCAGCCCGAAACGAAAAGGCAGTGTGGCCGTGACCTTGCAGCTCGTCGACCATCGCCTTCGCTTTGTCTTCACCAGCAACGTAATTCACGCACACTGATGCGCCGGCGTGGCCAAGGGCCAGGGCAATTGAGCGACCAATTCCCGAGCTTGCGCCGGTGATAATAGCCTTTTGTCCTTTAAGCAGTTTGCGGTTTTCAGTCTTCGGAATGACTGGCTTCGGCAGATCCTTAAAATCGTTCTGCGAGTACGGTATTTTCGGTTTCGGACGGCTCATCGCTTCTGGCGGCATCGTTGGCATAAATTTTTTGGTTTTGCCGATTCGTCGCAGTGGTTCTCGATTCCTTACAGAACAAAATTGAAATGTGCCGGTTCGTAAGGATCGCCGCGGATCTACGACTAATTGGGCATGAATAATGGTAGTGACTTCGACTTTATTATCATCGGTTCGGGCGCAGGCGGCGGTACGCTGGCCTATCGGCTCGCACCGAGTGGAAAAAAAATTCTATTAATCGAGCGCGGCCCGTTCGTCAGACGCGAAAAAGAAAATTGGAACTCACTCGAAGTAAACGCCCACGGTCGTTACAACACCAAGGAACTCTGGCGGAACGCGGACGGCACCGAGCTGCATCCGCATACGAACTACTACGTCGGCGGCAACACCAAATTTTACGGCGCTGCGCTGTTCAGGTTGCGTAAGGAAGATTTTGGAGAGATCAAGCATCACGGTGGCATCTCGCCGGCCTGGCCAATTTCCTACGACGAGCTCGAGCCCTACTACGCCGAGGCTGAACGTATTTATCATGTGCATGGGCACTCCGGGGAAGATCCGACCGAGCCATACCGCAGCGGCGACTTTCCGTATCCCGCGATCAGTCATGAGCCACGCATCCAACAATTGAGCGATGATTTCGCGCGGCTTGGATTAAAACCGTTCCATACGCCGCTCGGCGTAATGCTTGACGAACGGAACATGCAAAAGAGCGCGTGCATCCGTTGCAGCACTTGCGATGGATTTCCATGTTTGGTGAATGCCAAGGCCGACGCACACATTTGCTGCGTTGTCCCGGCTTTAAAATATCCAAACGTAACGCTGATGACTGATACAAAGGTGACGCTACTGGAAACGAACGGTACCGGCCGGGAAGTGACGAAAGTGCACGTCGAACGTAACGGACAGCAGGAAACCTATTCCGCAGATGTGATCGTCGTTTCCGGCGGTGCGATCAACTCAGCCGCACTGCTCCTGCGCTCAGCTAACACCAAACACCCGCGCGGATTGGCCAACGGTTCCGATATGGTCGGTCGGCACTACATGGGACACGTGAACTCAGTTCTGATGGCGTTGTCGAAATGCCCGAATCCGACTGTCTTTCAGAAAACGCTTTCAGTTAACGATTTCTATTATCGCGCGCCCGATTGGGAATTTCCCATGGGCCACATCTCCTTCGTCGGAAAGCTTGACGGCGACACGCTCAAGGCCGGAGCACCGAAAGTAGCGCCGAAATGGACCCTGGATTTGATGGGCAAACATTCGCTCGATTTCTGGCTGACGTCGGAAGATCTGCCAGACCCAAACAATCGCGTTACGATCAATCGCGAGGGTGAGATCGTTCTTCAATACAAGCCGAACAACGAGGAAGGCCACAAACGGTTGATCAAGAAGCTCGAGTCACTCATGCAACAGCAAACGAAATGCTCGGTCCACGGGCACGAATGCCACGAAGGAATTTTCTCACGCAACCTATTTCTCGGTCAGCGCATTCCGCTCGCTGGTGTCGCGCATCAAAACGGAACAATTCGTTTTGGTAAAGATCCAAAAACGAGCGCGCTCGACCGGAACTGCAAAGCTCACGAACTCGACAATCTCTATGTCGTGGACGGCAGCTTCTTCTGTTCGAGCGGCGCGGTAAATCCCGCGCTCACGATCATGGCGAACGCCTTGCGCGTCGGCGATCATCTGCTCGACCGAGTGAGAGCTGAGCGCTCGGACGCAAAAATGGAAGCGGCTATCGCCTGATTTAATGAGCGAAATCGAGAGACGCGCGATCGCAATCGTTATAATCACGACTTGGCTCGCGGCTGGCTATCTCTTCGCCGATCGGCCAAGGACCGAGAGCTGCGATATACATGCGGCGTCTCTATGGATCACCGAGGACGCGACACCCATTCAAGCGACCGGCGGCTGGCTTCGCTGATCGCCACAATCATCGATTCGCGCAATCGCGTTTCTTCAATGCGGGCGCTGCTCGTTGGGATCTCCGGCGTTGATGGCAGCGGCAAAGGATTTGTCAGCGCAAGACTTGCTGATGCGCTACGCGCTCAATCGATAAACGTAGCGGTGATCGCGGCCGACGACTGGTTGAACCTGCCGCACGTTTGCATCGACCCGGACAATCCTGCAGAGCATTTCTACGAACACGCGTTGCGCCTGGATGAAATGTTCGCGCGCCTTGTGCTACCCTTACGTAACACTCGCGGCATCGATCTTATTGCCGTGTGCGGCGGACCGAAAGCGACAGCGCACGCCGAGAAGCGCCATTCATTCTCGAACATCGATGTTGTCTTGGTCGAAGGGATCTTTCTCTTCAAGCCTGCCTATCGCGATCACTTCGATTTCAAAGTTTGGATCGATTGTTCATTTGAAACAGCTTTGCAGCGCGCGATCGAACGCGGCCAAGAAGGCCTTTCGCCCGCGGAGACGCGGAACGCTTTCGAGACCATTTACTTTCCGGCACAGCGACTCCACCTGGAGCGTGACCGCCCAAAAGACATTGCTGATGTCGTCTTCCTTAATGAGACGTAGTTGAAGCGACGATCGCCGTGTCTGGCACAAGTCAGATCTGCGCGATGGCATGGGCGCGTTGATTGATTAGCAGCAGCGTTGTTTGAATTGCAAAAGCAAAGAGGAGTACGAGCAACAGCGCAGTCGCGATAATCTGTGAAGCCAGCAACGCGAGACTGAGAACAATTAAAGCAACAATAAACTGTCCTATCCAAATCAAAGAACGGCGCGAGCTCGCGTGATGTTCGGACGTGGCGGCGATTCCCATGATCACGAGCATTATTCCGGCGGTCACAAAACAGATAATCAACTGCTCGATCGAGTTGAAATGTCCGCCTGCCGGCAACGCAATCGCACGACGCGCACCTACGCCGAGGACACCGATCCCGAGAAACAAAAGGTAATGAAGCGCAATCCAAATACGCAGGTGGATGACATCCTTTTTCGAGCGGACGTGTCGCCCTTCCCAACCGCGAGCGCCATCGGAATAACACGACCAAATCGCGAACCCCAATATCAGGCTCAAGACTGCCGCCGACGCGGCCAGCAAGCTCCACCCCATCTGACTTTCGATGCCGCGCATAACGGACGCGACGAATTCTCCCAGCAAAATGATCGTCAGCAGACCGAAGCGTTCTGGAAAGTGGGCGGCTCCGGGCGGCAACAGAGCAGTGCTGCGCGAAGGCAACCAGGAGTTTGCAATGTCGATCAAAAGAGCGAAAGCCCAAACCGCGTAGCGAGCAGGAACCGGCAGCAATGCCGAGAGAGCCCACACAATCGCTGCCGCTAACAAGCAAGCTACCCGACGAATTACGATTGATCGCGTTTCGCGAAGCGGAATCGCGCGTAGATATTGCAGAGCGAGAACAGCGCGAACACCGCCATAGGCCGCACCGAACCCGGCTGCGTCTCTGCCACTCAGCGGACCGGTCGCATTCGCTGCCATAACGGCAACAAGAAAGACCTGTACGATGATCAACACGCGCTCGATCAAATCGTCGGCCGCGAATTGACTGGAAAAGGTTGCATATCCAAGCCACGCCAGAAAAACCAACGCAAGCAAAAACGCATACCTTACAATGCCGTGTAGTGAATAGTCAGCACCGAGTGGCCCACTCACCTGACTAATAGCAGCGGCGAAGACAAGATCGTAAAACAACTCGGTCCACACCGCGCGGCGAACGTGTCGTTCATGCGGCGGCCAAAGTTTTGGTGCACTGAAAAACTCAGATGTGATCCGCGTGCTGATTGCGAAAGGTGGTTTACGTTATTTTTGTTCTTGGATGGCAGCCGCCGCACTGGCTGCGCCTACTTTGGCGATGTCTTCATCTTCCTGCGGCGTATTTCCACTAACGCCAATCGCGCCCACGATTTTTCCTTCAAACTCAATCGGAACACCGCCCTGAAGTGGTGTAGCGCCAGGAAGCGCGAGCGCCGCCACGCGTCCTTCACGCACCTGATCTTCAAAGACTTTGCTCGGGCGCCGGAAAATCGCAGCGGTGCGGGCTTTACCAATTCCGACTTCGACACTGGCCACTTGAGTGTCATCGAGTCGTTCCAGCAAAAGAATGTGCCCGCCATCGTCGACGACGACAATCACCACGGTCGATCCGCGCTTCTTCGCTTCTGCTTCGGATGCAGCCGTAATTTTCTTGGCGACCTCGAGCGTCAGCACTTTTTTCACGGGGAGATCAGCTCGGATTAACGGCACGAGCAATACGGCGAAAAGGAATGCGGCGATTTTTTTCATCAACCATTAGTCGCCGCCGCGTCTTCAGCCTTACAAACAATGGTATTCACGGAGCCACGAAGAATCGTGGCTTGCCACGAAACTTCGTAGTCATGCGCTATTTAGCGCGTGAATAGCGGAAAATAGATTCAATCTATAATCCACTCAAAGCATGGAATTTACGATTTATCTTTGCTCGAATCGTTCGTGCGGCACGCGCATTGCAAATGACGGGCTGCATGATCAACCTCATATCTACCAAGCTCCCTGAAACGCGGAAAGCCGGTAACACGGTCGTAGGCATTGAACAACATCGTGAATACCTGTTTCACAATGCACTCGGCCGCCTGCGAAATCGCGAAGCAGCCGAAGATGCGGTGCAGGATTCGTTTCTCGCTGCGTTCGCAAACGCGGACAGATTTTCCGGAAGCGCCAGTGAACGAACCTGGCTTACCGGCATCCTAAAACACAAGGTTTGCGATCACGTGCGCCGCGCCTGCCGAAACCGGGCCGTTTTCGAAACAACTACCCCCACTGAACGTGATGAATTTTACAGTCGTGAGGTGGATGACTTCGCATCATCGCGCGACGCCGATGCAAGTATGCATTTGGAAAGGAAAGAACTGGGCGAGGCCATTGAACAGGCGATCGAAAAACTGCCGAGCCGCCTCGCGAGAGTATTCCGCTTGTACGAATGCGACGATCACAGCGGCCGCGAAGTATGCGACGAGCTCGGCATTTCTGAAAACAATCTTTGGATCATGCTGCATCGCGCCCGCAAGCAATTGCAGGAAGAACTGCTGCCGTGGCGAAACGCTCTCGCGTGTTAATCTGAAACGTCGGTCGGATTACGCGGCAACGCGCCGTGTTCGACTGACGCCAAGTTTGCGCATTCGGCTTCGAAGTGTGTTGGGATGAAGGTTGAGCAGTTTGGCGGCGCCGCCGGGCCCTTCAATGACGCCACGGGTTTGCGCAAGCACAGCTTCAATGTGTTTCCGCGTAATCTCGTCCATGGCTAACGAATCGTTGTTCTCGCCTCTAGCAGCCTTTGACGTCGATCCTTGAAACTCTGGCGGCAACGCGAGCACCGGACCATCAGAGAGAATCGCAGCGCGTTCGATAACGTTCTGCAACTCGCGAACATTGCCCGGCCAGTCGTAATTGATCAGCCGTTGCATCGAATCTGGACTAATTTGAGAAATGTTCTTTCCGAGCTTCTTGTTCAATTGCCCGAGAAAATATTCGATGAGAAGCGGAATATCTGTTGGTCGCGTGCGTAGTGGTGGCAGCGAGATCGGAAACACATTCAGACGGTAGAATAAGTCGGACCGAAAACGTTTTGCTTTTACTGCCTCTTCCAAATCGTGATTGGTTGCCGCAATGACTCGCACATCAACGCGGACGGTTGTACTGTTGCCAATGGGTTCGAACTCTTGTTCTTGGAGAACACGTAACAATTTCACCTGCGTTTCCGCAGGTAGCTCGCCAATTTCGTCCAGGAAAATAGTTCCGCCATCGGCGAGTTTGAAGCGGCCGTCGCGATTACAGTGCGCGCCGGTGAACGCGCCTTTGACGTGCCCGAACAATTCGCTCTCGACCAAGTTCGCCGCGATCGCGCCGCAATTTACTTTCACAAGAGGGCGATCTTTACGCGCACTGCGATTGTGAATGGCGCGCGCGACGAGCTCCTTACCAGTTCCAGTCTCACCAAAAAGCAGCACTGTTGAATCCATTGGCGCGACTAGGTCGATATTTCGGAACACCTCTCGCAACGGCGGGCTGTTACCGATTATTTCGTTGAAGTTATATTCGCGGCGAATTTCCTCGCGCAAATAAATGTTTTCCGCAGCGAGCTTGTCTCGGAGCCGTTGGACTTCCTCATGAGCGAGGCAGGCATCAAGTGCCACGGCGACTGCACTCGCTACCTGCTCCAACAATCCTTGCCGCAGATTTGCATAGGCCCCGGGGCGCGCCGCCATGAAAAAGAGCGCGCCAACACTCTTTTCGCCCGTTTCCAGCGACAAAGCACAAAGCGATTCCATTCCCTGGCCTGTCATTACTTCGTACGTGATAGGAAAGCGCTCGCGCAGCTCTTCGCGGCTCGAACAAACATACCAATGATGGTTTTGGATCACCCAGTCACACGCCGTCCCAGCGGAAGGCAACACTGATGGCCTTGTCTTTTCACCGGCAGTGCCTTTCGGAGTCAGAAGGTGACCCTGCAATCGCGTCCCCTCGTCGATTGGCAATTCGATCCCGAAACGGTCGGTTTCGATGATGTTTCGTAGACACAAAGCAAGAGCGCCGAAAAGATCGTCACGTTTTAAGTGACGCGCGACCGCAATGTTGACATCGAGCAGCGTTTTCAGCTCCTGATCACGCGTATCGAGGGCTGCATGCATAGCCCTACGATCCTGTCGGGTTTAATCGTAAAGCGCAAGGTTTTATCCGCGCATAAATTCCACGTTTTCAAGCAATTGGCGGATTCGGCCCGATCCTTATCGATCCATGTAAGGAATCTCATGGGCCCGCGACCAATGAGAAAACGAGTTTATGGATAAACCGAGCAAAACTAAGAACATCATCGCGTGGATTTGCCGAATTGCTGCCGCGGTAATTCTCCTGCAAACCCTTTACTTTAAATTCACGGCGGCTCCGGAATCGGTCTACATCTTCACGAAGGTCGGACTCGAACCGTGGGGGCGGATCGGTTCGGGCGTAGCGGAATTAATCGCAGCAATTCTGATTCTCATTCCGCGAACGACCTGGCTTGGCGCAGGTCTCGCGCTTGGCGTGATGATCGGCGCAATCTTTAGCCACCTGACTGTGCTTGGCCTTGTCGTGATGGACGATGGAGGTTTGCTCTTCGGGCTCGCGTTAGCCGTCGCAGCCTGCAGCTCAGCGCTCCTGTTTCTTCAACGCCGTCGTCTTCCACTCATTGGAGCGTATTTGTGAAACGCTCGCCTCTTAACTCGGCGGCTGCTGAAGTTCTGGCACAAGGCGAAGCGCTCCTACGTTCCTTCGACGACAGTGATTACACACGAAAATTACCAGCCGCCTTCCACTCCGCAGTTGGCGAGCATTATCGACACTGCCTTGACCATTTCGAATGTTTGCTTCGCGGCTTTAGCATGGACGCGATCGATTACGACAATCGCGATCGCAATCCACGAATTGAAACCGATCGGGCTTTCGCCATTCGCGAAACACGACGCCTTCAGAAGGCATGCGAATCCATTCCCGCTCCGCTTCTTGATTGCCCAATCAATGTCCGGAGCAAAGTAAATTACGAACTCGATGTCGCGCCGCTGATTTCCTCAACCGTCGGCCGCGAATTGATGTATGCGGTTGCGCACGCCATTCATCATTACGCGCTGATTGCCGTGATGTGCGGTATGCTCGGAGTTCGCGTGCCCGAAGGCTTCGGCGTGGCCCCGTCCACATTGAAATATCGCGACGATCAGCAAGAAGCGGCATGAGGTAACGTCATGATTTCGCCGGCGTTTTTCGCTTCGATCGCAATCATCGCATTGAGCTTCGTTTCTGAAGACGCGGCGACTGTATCATCAGCATTGTCGATCTTCGGTGGTTGGCTGAGTTGGCCACTGGGGTTCGTAAGTTGTTTCGCTGGGATCTGGATTGGGGACATTGGTCTTTATTCTTTCGCACGCTTTGCCGGAAAAAACCTTCTCCGTCATCGCTGGTTGTCTTCGCTTGTTGATCAGAAAACCATTGCGCGATGTGAAGATGCGTTCACGCGAAACAGCACGGTGGCTTTGATTGCCAGTCGTTTCGTCCCGGGCACACGATTACCGACTTATCTGGCGGCGGGCTTGTTTAAGCTGCCGTTAGGACGTTTCGCGCTTCTCACGGCGATCGGCGCGCTGGCGTGGATCAGTGGGATCTTCGTACTCGCGCAACTGTTCGGAACTGAAGCGCTTCGCTGGTTCAATCACAGCGAAAGTAGGATTGCTGCTATTGTATTGACTGCACTGTTCGTGGCCGGTCTGGTATTGCTTTCGCGTAGAGCCCACTCCGCTCCGTTGTGCATCCGACGTTGGCAACATTGGGAGTTTTGGCCGGCCTGGCTGTTCTACGCTCCCGTCGCGCTGTACTATACATATCTGGCACTCCGCTATCGCAGCTTCACCCTCCCGACAGCTGCCAATCCGGGAATGCAGAACGGCGGCTTTGTCGGCGAATCCAAGCTCGAGATTTTGAAGCAGCTTCATTACGTCGAGCCTGAGCTGGTCGCGGACGCCTTCTTGATCGAAGGCGCGACGGTGACTAATCGTCTACTCTCGGTTCATCAACTTTGCCGCAAACACAAAATTGGGTTGCCATTCATTCTAAAGCCGGACGTCGGACAACGCGGCAATGGAGTCTGTCTGATTCGTTCAATGCGCGAGGCCTTTGACTACTTGAGCGAAACCGACGCCTCGATAATTCTGCAGCGCTACGCCAGCGGGAAATGCGAAGCAGGAGTATTTTATGTTCGTTCCCCAAATAAAGCCCGCGGGAAAATTTTTTCCATAACCGAAAAAGTATTCCCAACCATCACTGGCGACGGTGTTCACACGATCGAGCAACTCATTCGCGCGGATTCGCGCGCGTCGCTGATCGCTCAAACATATCTGCGGCGTTTTGCCGAAGTGGCTGGAGAAGTTCTTCCGGCCGACGTGACCATCAAACTTGTCGAAACCGGCAATCACGCCCAGGGCTGCATTTTTCAGGATGGTGCGCATCTCTGGACCAAGGATCTGGAGTTCAAAATCGATCGGATCGCACGGCGACTCCCGGGATTCAATTTTGGCCGGTTCGATATCCGGTACGAGAACGAGCAGGATTTCCGCGCCGGACGAAAATTCAAAATTGTCGAACTCAATGGCGCATCGTCTGAAGCAACCAATATCTATGATGCGCGCAATTCTTTGCGATCTGCTTACCGCACATTGTTTCAGCAATGGCGATTGGCGTTTGAAATCGGCGCAGCAAATCGCGATCAGGGTGAGGTTACTTCATCGATACAGATTCTCTGGCACGAATGGCGGCGTTACTCGGCTGCGGCTCAGTTGTATCCTTGTGCCAGCTGAATGTGTACTGTCTCGTTCTCGCCGAACTCTCGAGGCTTTCATCTTCTGATGAATCGCGATGAAAAGCGAAATCGCGCAACGGCCTGGCCGCCCACAATTTTCGATCTTGGCGATCATCGCGCCATTTATCCGCGAGAGTCGAGTGGAGGAACGTGGATTTCGGTAAATGATGGCGGCGTTTGCCTGGCGTTGGTCAACTGGCACAGAATCGAACGAGAACCGGTCAACTCGATTGTCAGTCGCGGGCGCATCATTGCCGAGCTCGCCGGAAAAGTAGATAGCGTCGATATCGCCAATGGTCTTGGCAGTGTTCCATTGAAAGAAGTACGGCCGTTTCGCTTGATCGCGATCGTTTCGAACGAAAAGGCGGTTACTGAATGGCGCTGGAACTTGGATTCGCTAGCCAAACGCAAACATCCCTGGTGTCGTCAACACTGGTTTTCTTCCGGCTTCGACGAGGTAAAAGCGGAATCCGTTCGGCGCAGCATTTGTGAAAGGCGATCGACGACTGACATCGATCAGTTGCGAGCGTTGCACCGCTCCCATGCACCGAGGCGTGGACCTTTCTCCATTTGCATGCATCGAGACGATGCCACGACCGTGTGTTACACCGAAGTCAGCGTCGAAAATAGAAAAATAATCATGCGCTACAAGCCTGGGCCTCCCTGCTCAGATTCACGAATGGTTACAAAGTCGTTGTAAGGTTCCGACGCCCAGACCGACAAATCCGATGATGGATATTCAAGATGTTACACGGCCAATCTTTGCCCCGGTGATCTTGGGAACATCCCGACAGGGCCGCGTAAGCGAGCATGCCGCCGGTTTCGTCTTGGATCACGTTTCGAAGCGCCCGGATATGCGCACGGAGCTGATCGACATTCGGAATATTCGCCTTTCGATCGATGACGCTGGCGAAGCACTCAAAGACCCAAAGTTTTCGGCGACAGTGAATGAAGCCGACGCCCTGATCTTTGTCGTGCCAGAATACAACCACAGTTTCCCCGGTTTGCTGAAGCACGTCCTCGACACCAATCTCAAGGAATACATTCACAAAGCCGCCGGCGTTTGCGGCGTGTCGGCTGGGCCATTCGGCGGCGCACGAATGATCCAAAATTTTCTGCCCGTCCTGCGCGAGCTTGGGATGATGACGATCTTCGCTGACGTATACTTCGGCAGCGCCGGAAAATTGTTCGACGCCACGACCGGTAAGATCACCGATCCCGCCTACGCAGGTCGTCTTGATAAGTTTCTAAACGAGCTGGTTTGGATGGCGCGGGTGCTCCGTTTTGGCCGCGAACATCTTTCCTCTTAGTATAGAGGACATTCCGCGCGTCACTCTTATGTCTTGCCGGCGCACCGCGCTTCCCATTGTGAATAGCTTCCAATGAAGCCAAGATTCGCCGGCTCGGGCAAAATGCTGATGAACTCCACCGTGTGCCCGTCGGGATCTCGAAAGTAAATTTGTGCCGACGGCATCCATCCGATAACACTCGGTTCGCTGGCCTTGCCTCCCCAAAAACCGACCGTTTCTACGCCATTATTTCGGAGATTCTCGTTGATTCGAAACAACTCCGGCAATGTCACCGCAAATGCGAGGTGGTGTTTGAATTGAGAATTATTTGCCGGCCCATAAGCCGTGCCAGGTCCCCAAAGACCAACCATCCCCTGTTCCCTCGACACTGCCCAAAGAAAAACGATATCGCGTGTCGGATCCCGATACGCGAACGGCAAACCGACAATCGTTGTATAAAACTCCTTCGCTGTCTCGGTGTTCGCGACCGGAAGATGGGTTTCGTAAAGATGCATGACGTCGTCGGAATCAGATTCTACGCACGAGAGACGGATGCACTATTTCTGAATCAGCAAAACGTCGTGCCCATCCGGATCGCTAACCAATGCGGCTTTGGAAAAGCCCGCCTTGTCTTCCGGCATAGCGATAACCCCGGAAGAAACGAAACCTACGTGACTATCAGCCAGCTTCTTCGCCAGTAGATCGACATCATCAGTCGCTATCATTGTTTGCCAATGAACAACATCGTTTGCATGAACGTCACGCGGTCGGGGGCGACCGTCTCGTGGCGTTAGATATTCAAGAAATTCGACACCGGGACCCGCACTCGCGCGCATTCCAGTGATGTGTAAATGCGCGCCGAACACCTGGTTCAAATGTTCCTGTTCAGTCCCAAAGTTTTCGCTTTCCCCAGCTTTGCGAACGCCTAGCAAATCTCGATAAAACTTCAGACTCGCATCGGTGCTCGAAATCCCAATCGCGGTGTGGTCGATCCCAAGAAATAATTTGTCCGTTTTCTCCTGCCACCGCGGGTCGCCTTTACCCGGCGGAAAATAAATAATCTCCAAATTGTGTTGGTCAGGGTCGCGGAAATAGAACGCCTTGACTCCGGCGGCGGCTGGAATCGTCGCTGGCAATGTTTGTGGCGCAGTGGAAACGAACTGCACTTTGAGCTCGCGCAACTTCGCGAACGCCTGATCCATGTCGCGGACCACGATTGCGATATGCTGAAACCAAAGATCGTTGCTGCGCGAATCGACCGGAATTGGCCGGCCAGGTGGCGCCAGATATTGAATGAGATCGATGTGTTCTTTGCCGAGCTGCATCCGCACGATTCGCATCCGCGCACCGAACACGCCCTCGAGATGTTCGTATTGTTCACCGAGAACTTCTACGTCGGAAATTTTCTCAAATGTGAGCGCGGCAAAGAATGCGACCGATCGGTCCATGTCGCTGACGGTGATTCCGACGCCATCTACGCTGATATCGGCGAACGTCGTGGATGCAAAGATCGCGAGCAGGGCGATCGCGAGATTAAGTCGCGACGATTTCATTCCTAATCGTGTTCGCGGTTCCGCAGCTGGCCTGTTCGCGTTCGAGTAAATCGGCAAAGCGGCATTTAAAGATGCAGCGTTGGTTATTGTAATGATGAAGTTTCGCGCAATACACAACGCCTTCGCGGCGGCGGTACAACGTCGCGGCCAACTGCATCGCCAAGACCGGTGCGGTGAAGTAAATCCAGAGCCCGGTCCAAAGTTGACCGCCAAAGGCTGAGCCGAACGTGCGCGCCGGATTCATGCTCATTCCGGACAACGGCGCTTCAAACGTGATGAATGTTGCGACGAGCGCGCCCGCGAACAAACCTGTGTAGCGCGCCAGATACGGCGTGTTGCTCACGCGCAGAACTGTCGACATCAAAATGAACGCGATGATCAACTCAGCCACAAACGCGACCCACACGCCGCGAGGTCCGGGCAATGTTGCAACGAAATTCACGGATGGATGCGCGAGTGCCATCCGCACGAAAAGAGAAACAATCGAGACGCCGACAATGCCGCCAGCAAACTGCGCGACAATGTAGAAAACCGTGTCCCAGCTTTTGACTTTACCTAGTCGCCAGAACGCCAGTGTGACAGCGGGATTGAAATGACCGCCTGAACGTTTGCCAAGCGGTGAAAAGACTAACAAGATCGCCGTCCCGCCCATTGCCATTCCGGTCAGCATCCGCCGAATAAATTCCGACGGAATCCAGCTGACGACTGACGATCTTGGATGATGCAGGAGAATCGTAAACAGGCCGGCGGAAATCATGAAAATTCCGAGCTCTGCCGCTTCGCACAAATATTCCGGCCAATGTTCTTTCAGCGCGCGCCACATGTCGATCTCGCGAATCTCACGGCCGAATGCCTTCGATGTTGAACTTCATTTGGTAAAGCCCGCTTCGCGCGCAAAGATAGAGCGTCTTCCCATCAGCATCGCCCCAGGTGAAATTGTGCGGATGCTTCGGCCCGATGATCGTGCCGAGATGTTTTCCTTGCGGCGATAAGATCCAGAGGCCACCGGGACCGGAAACGTAAAGATTCCCGGCTTTATCAATCTTCATTCCATCGAGCGCGTCCTCCGTTCCCGCGCTCGTCATATCAAAGAAGAGTTTGCCGTTTTTGAGAGATCCGTCGGGCTGAACTTCGTAACGCATGACGATCTTCTTGTGATCGTCCCAGTTGTCGACGTAGAAAAACTTCTCGTCTGGCGAAAAGGCAAGACCATTCGGACCGCTCAAATCCTTGGTCGCAAGCATGATTTTTCCATCTTTGACCGCGAAGACGCCGCTAAAATCCAATTCCTTGCGCGGATCTTTGAAGAACTTCGGCAAACCGAACGGCGGATCAGTGAAATAAAGTGTTCCGTCGCTGCGATAAACCAAATCGTTCGGGCTGTTCAAGCGTTTGCCTTCAAACTTGTCAGCCAAAACAGTGAGCTGCCCATCGCTCTCCAATCGGACGACGCGACGATTACCGTGTTGATTGATGGTGAGCCGGCCGTCTCGATCAAAAGTGAGACCGTTTGAACCAGGCTGTCCGTATTCCGCGATGTCGGCGCCTTCGTAGCCGCTCTTTTCGCGAAACACTGTGAGCGTGCCGTTTCCTTCGGGCGAGTATTTGTAAATCGTGTTGTTGTTGGGGTCGCTAAAGAGAAGAAAACCGCCGTTGCGATCCCAAACCGGTCCCTCGGTGAATTTGAAGCCTTCAGCGATCTTGAAAATCTTTGGATTCGGCGGAACGATCGCGTCCAAGCCGGGATCTTTGCGAATCACTTCCACATTCACTTCGCTCGGTGTGATCGCGACGGGAACAACGCCGCCCTTGTAGAATTCCAGCTTCGCCTCGCGCATCCAAATGTAATTGGTCGGCGGATTCGAGAGGGGACCGTTTGCTCCGAAAATCGCGAGCTGAATCTTTTGTCCCGGCTGAACACTGCGGCTCACGATCAACCGATTCGGAGCGTTCCAACCTTTGATGACGGAACCGCCGCTTTGCCCGAGAGCACGTGCGAGTTCGCCGTCGACCCAAATCTCGGCGTAATCGTCCAACGACGTTTCAAAAACCGCGGTCGTCCCGATAAGATCGAACTCACCCACACGATCCGGAACGGTGATACTGATTCGATACCAATTGAAGCAGAGCCGGCCGGTCGAACGGCGTACGTCTATTGTCGTGGCATCGATTTTTTCCCATTTCGAATCGTCAAAATCCAAGCTGCCCGCGTGGGGTGTGAAGTCGTAAGTTTTGATCGGCTTTCCGGTCGGCTGTTTATCCGGACCGGCCGCTTTGAAATCGACCTGGATAATCTTCGTGTCGCTGTATCGCCACTGGCCCTTGACCAGATCGACGCCCTCCTTCGTCGCGAGATCGATCGTCGCACCTGCAGTCCCATTCGGCGTGTCAGCATTCGTTTCGGCTAGAGCGCGTGTCACAACAAACAAGACCAGCCCAACCGCGAAAACGAAGATTCGAAGCAACCGATGCTCGATCGCGCGTTGAGCGGCCCGGCGATGACACCGATTCACTTCAACCGCCCACAAGTGCAATGGCGAATTGATAAACGAGGTGTTCATAACAATTGTTTGCGATTTCCTTTGCTTAGCGTGCTGTGAGTCGGTCGCCCGCTGGCGCCGTAGGCTTACAGACGAAATAATGAAGTTCGCCTTTCACGGCCGTGAATTGGTGTGGGACTCCATTCGGAACAATCACCGCGTCGCCTTTACTGATGTGATGTTCTTGGCCGCCTTCGATTCTTGTTCCGCGGATTTCGTTGGGCCCAATTTCTTTCGTATCAATTGCCTTTCCACCGGTCACGAGCGTTGCGGAACCATCGACTACATAAATCACATCTGTGTCGAGCGTATGAATTTCTGCCTGACCCGGTTCGACGCGTCGGCTCGCATGGACTTTGTAGCCGGCCGTTTCAAGCAACGGCATGCCTTTAGCAAACGCTGCTGAGACATCTTTGCTGTCGATAAATGTGGCCTGCGCGGCTTGTGTTGCCGGATTGTCGGTCTTCGATGTAGCAGGAGGCATTTCCATTTTCGCCGAGCCATTCATCAAGGCGTTTGCACCCGCGATGGCCAACTCTTCATCTTGATTAGCGCTGGCTGCTCCGCTCACGCCAATTCCCCCGACGACCTGGTTGTCAATCATGATTGGGATTCCGCCAATCAACGGCGTAAATCCGTCGACCGCGGTCATTGCAGTCCGACCTTTGTTAATCAACTCTTCGAAGAATCTTGTCGGCTTCTTGAACAGAACGGCGGTGCGAGCTTTGCCGACTGAAATCGTTGCGCCCATGGCAAACGTTCCGTCGAGTCGCTCAAGCGCCATCAAATTCCCGCCTTCATCGACAACAGCGATGACGCCGCCTGGCGCGTTGTTCTTCTTGGCGTAATCGACCGCGGCTGCGATTGCCTTCTTTGCGCCATCGAGGTTCAGTGATTTCCTCTCAACGACTTGCGCTTGAGTAATGGCACCAATCAAGATGGTTCCGATAAACATCAGTATCAGTTTTTTCATAAGTATTTTCTCCGTTTGCGCTTTCGCCGACCTGGCGCGCTGCGCGAGGCAGCGCGTCCAGGCGGCATTTATTTGTTAGCTACTTAACCGGATGCTCGAATGCGGCTTCGCCGAGATTTACTTCAGCAAACGCACACCACATCTGCACTTTTGCGATGTCGGGCACGTACTCAGGAACGACGATCGACTTTTTGACTTTCTTGTCTTTGGTCATGAGCCGATCGAGCAGGTACGTTTTGCCGTTTGAGTCCACGACCTGCCAATGCGGGTCGGGCGTCTGCGGCGGAACGAAATCGTCGGAGAGCACAAGTGTGCTCTTGCCGTTTTCCGTCGCGTGAGTGACGTAGCCCTTGTTTGCTTTGGCGCCTTGGAACGGTCCGCTCTTGTGCATGTCCTGGGCAAAGCTGCTGGTGGTGGCAATGCCGAACACGATTAAAGAAGCGATGATGGTTTTGTGTATCATTGGGTGTTTCCTTGTTTGTTCGCCGGACTTTTGCCCGGCTGCTTTCACCCAATTTGTCGCGGTGCCGACCTAATCCTTACACGCGACCGTTACGAATTAGTCAGAAGTTGCTCGATCAACTGTAGATCGCCTTGCACAGCAATCAGGAAAGTGTGGTCGCCTTCGTTCCATGCGGCAGTCGTCCAACCGTTTTGCGCGGAGTATTTCGCGTCTTTCCTATCGGGGAGATTCGGTAAAGCCGCTCGGTCCATCACAAACAAATGAAGCAGGCCACCATCTTTCCGCCAAAAGCAAACCAGCGTGACATTGTGACCGTGAAAACGCAGAACTCGGCAGCCAGCCGGCTCCATCGCTCGAACTTTCTCCGGAATTGCGAATCGTGAAGGCGCACTTTCCTTGTCGAGGAAATCCATCACCTCGGAAAGTTGCTTGGATTGCATTTCCAAATTAGGCGCGACCTTGACAAAGCTAATCATTTCATCGCGATAATCCGCTAACGAGACCGGAGCGCGCGGCGGATTCATCCAAAACAGAAAGGCGGCTAGTAATAAGGCGGCAGCAGCCACGAGGAAGATGAAGTTCCACGTTCGTCGCGGGACCACTGGCCCATGACTTACATGCACATGCCCTTTCTCCTGCAATGTTGACCGCGACGAACGCGGTTCCGCTCGCAGTGCTTGTTTCCAACGTTCTTTGATTTCTCCCGAAACCGGAACTGCCGACGCTTCGTCCGCGTGCTCGGCAAATCTTAGGGCCGTTTTGCGCATATAAAGCAATTGCTCTTCGTATCGCTGACACCAACAACAGATCAGGTAATGAATCCGTTTCTTGATCCGCATGCTCAAAGGCATCGGTTTGTCCATTGATTGCGACAGGATCCTCACCATGTCGCGACATTTTGGCGTGTGTTTGCCAATGAAAATGACGAGCTTGGTTTGCCACCAATTTCGCCTCGCGAGAACGGACGGATTTCCAATGGGCGATGGGTTATATGGTTCGTCAGCCATTAACTTTCCCCTCTAGTTCCAAACCAATTCATCTCCAAACATTCGCGGAGTGACATTCGCGCGCGATGTAGCATGACCCACAGATTGCTGTCGGTGATCGAAAGAACAGCGCAGATCTCCTTGCTGGGCACATCGTCCATCTCCCGCATCGTGAAGACATCGCGGATCTTTTGTGGAAGTTTCGCTAAGCAGTCGCGCATTGTTTGCCAGAATTCGCTGCGATGCATTACTTCGTCAGCTTGTGGCCTCCACTCCACCGGGCCTTTGTCGTGATTCCAAAAGCCGACCGACACGAATTTCTCCGAAAACTCGTCGGACAGAAATTCCATGTCCGTAAAAGAGGTTTCGCGCCCGAGCTTGCGAAAATGATCAACGATCTTGTTCTTCAGGATTCCGCAGAGCCAGCTTCGCTCTGAAGATCGGCCTCCAAACTTTTCGTAGCCGCGCACCGCGGCTAAGAGTGTTTCTTGAACGAGATCTTCGGCGACTTCTGGTTTACGCACTCTCATCAAAGCGAATCGAAACAGACATTCACCGTGGTCGTCCACCCAACGCTCAGCCGCGGAATGAATGTCGAGGCTATTCATGCGGAAGTTGTAACTGCCCCGACTATCGGTTCAGTGCAATTTCGACGCGTCCATTTCATATGAAGCGTTTTGATTACACGAGCCGCCTGCAGAATTGCCAGCGGGAAGAGTAACCAGCGCGCGATTTGCCAGTGGCCTTTGCCCGCGATGGCTTGATGATAAATAAGAATTGCCGCAGCCAGATAAGCCAATCGATGTAAACGCTTCCAGGTTTTGCCGCCAAGTTTCCGAATTGAAAAATTGTTACTTGTTAAGGCGAGCACGCACAATATCGACAACCCAGCCAAACCAAACCAGATAAACGGCTTGGACAAACTCCGCACAAATCCATCCCAACCGCCCTCATAAAGAATGTGCGCCGACAGATGCAACAGACCGTAGACGCACGCAGCCACACCAATTACGCGCCGATGATGATTGAGCGCGCCAACGATTCTGGATTGAGGAAATAAAATGCGCAGAGGACTCAACGCAAGCACTGCACCAAGCGTCCAGACCGCAATCTCACCGCTCTGATGAAGGATTTTCTCGAGCGGGTTCGCCCCGAGTTGACCAGTGAAAGCCGGAATAACCAACAGCCAAACGCCGACGGCAATCAACACAGTCAACGCGACCAATTTGTCGCCTAAAAGTTTGAGTAGAAAGTTCACGTTAGAAATTCTTGCGCAGGTCCAACCCAGCGTAGAGATGCGCAACCTGTTTCTCGTAGCCGTTGAACATTAACGTTGGCTGTTTTCCTGAAAAGAATCCCGCGCCAATCACTCGCTCGCTTGCCTGGCTCCAGCGTGGGTGATCCACGTTCGGGTTCACATTCGCGTAAAAGCCGTACTCATTCGGCGCCATTTCATTCCACAGCGTCTTGGGCTGCTCGGCGGTGAATTCAATCTTGACGAGTGACTTCGCGCTCTTGAACCCGTATTTCCACGGCACAACGAGCCGGATCGGCGCGCCGTTCTGATTGCGCAGCGGCTTGCCATAAAGACCGGTCGCGATGAATGCGAGCTCGTTGCGCGCCTCATTGATCGTGAGTCCTTCTGTATAAGGCCATGGAAATTCCTTTGACCGCTGATTTGGACAGTTCGCCGGATCGAAGAACGAAGTGAAGTTCACGAACTTTGCCTCCGGTTTGGGCTGAGCGAGATCGATAAGTTTCGCGAGCGGAAAGCCGTCCCACGGGATCACCATCGACCAGGCTTCGACACAACGATGGCGATAATTCCGGCGCTCGATCGGGCCGACGAGCTTAACGAGTTCGTTGACGTCGATCTTCTGCGGACTAGCGCACAACCCGCCGATTTCAATGGTCCACGGCTCGGTCTTCCAGCCTCGGTTTGATTGATCTTTCGGTTGATCTTTGGCCAGGCCCCATTCGTAAAAGTTATTGTAGCTGGTGACCGATTCCTCCGGGGTCAGTTTGATTCCGTCCAGTTTGTAATTTCCGTTGAGTGAATCGGGGAACCCTGTCGAGGCGGCACGTGACGTAATCGGCAAAATCGCCGACGCCGCCAGTCCGAGACCGAAAACGCGCAGGAATTCGCGCCGTCTAATGTAATCCGCTTCCGGAGTGACAGCTTCGTCGCGCAAATTCCAAGGCGCCTGCCGGGCAGAACTCACCTTGAGCTTTTCCATATTCATGAGTCGGGGAACCGTTCGGATCCTTACAGGGATTTATCACGTCCTCGGGGAGTCGAATCCCTCCCGCAGGGAGGCACTTGTAAGGAATGCCCCCAGGCAGCGACAGATCATCAAAGGAACTCAAATGATCACGATCCGCTCCTTCAAAGATGTTTCTGAACCAACGCTGGTCGGCTTCGAAGCAACTCTCACCACGGCCTCTGGCATTTACGAATTTTCATCCAACGGTCCGATGCTCGATCCGGAGTCGCCCTTTGACGGCGGGCTTTTCGGCCGCATCTCTTGGCCTCATTCGCGATTCAAAATTTCCGATGATCTGACAATCGAGCAGCAAATGTTTGTGGCCGACGATTCGTCGGACATCGCGATTTCGTGGGAGTTAAAGGGCTCTTCAACTCCAGTTCAGCTGGTTGTTCGGCCGTATTTTGCCGCGTGCGCTCCGCGCGGTTATCGCGACGTCGGATTCCATTTTGAATCTGAACAGGAAGGCGGCCGGTTAGCGTGGCTTCCGAATGTTCGCAGTCCAAAGATGATCGCGGACACAAACGGTCATTACATCGACGAGCCGCTGAGATTAGCGAAAGAATCCATTGGTCAGAGCCATGAAGGCTTGGTCGCTCCTGGCCGTTTCGAGTTCAAATTAAATCATCATCCGTCCGTGTTGATCTTCTCATCAGAAGGCTGTCTAAAAACGCAAAGTCAGCAATTCGTCGGCGAATTCCTCGCAAGCCTGATGCGGCAGACGTCCGGAAGAGCTGAACTCGATCCCGCACAAAAGATGACTGAGTCGCTTATCGCCGCGTGAAGCAGGAAGACCAGCATAAGAATTCTAGTCCACTTACCAAATTTGCAGGAATTCTTGCAAAAAATGTACCGAAGTCTGGTTCGTCTCTGGCAACCGTTGTACTAATCCCGCCACCTACTAACCAAGAAAGGAAACAGCAAATGAGAAAAACAGAACAACCTCTGACAGCGAAACCAAGAAAAGCGCAATCCTTTGCAGGCACGGGACCTTGGACGCTTCACTTCGGCCTACTTTTCAGAATAAAAAACAGGCCGGCATAAACGAATTACTACTCGTCGCCGAAGGGATTCATCGGTCCAAATCCGTCGAACTCATTAATTCGGACGTGATTGGGTCCGGCGGTTTCAAAGACCATGTCGGGCTTATCCTGCATCTCCTGCTGAACCCGACGGGTGTTTTCTGCCCCGTTGAGCGCCTGTTTGTAGGCATCGAACTGCTGCTGCTTGCCGATGTAGACCTGATCTTTGTTCATCGTTCGATAGACGTAGTACAACTTCTGTTGGTACGTGACCGCCGAGACTTGCCCCTCAGGCAACCTCTCGATTTGTTCTCGCTGCCGCTCGGATGTCACGGTCTTAAGACGGAATCCCGATTGCGCGAGTAAGTTTTCTTTGGTGGCGCTCCCTCCGGCCAACAGGTTTGTCGCTGTTCCTAACGCCAGGATAATTGCGACACTGATTACAACTAACGTGGTTAACAACTTCACAATTTATCGTTTGTTACGTGGTTTTTTTGTTCTAGAAGATATAGGGATTTGTGATTCACCGGGTCATTTACGGTTCCAATTTCCTGATAGTTTTCCGTCATTGGCTCGGACCTTTGCTCGCCGTCTCCGCCTGTTGCATCCTTTTTGCCATCTCCGCTTTCACTGCTTCGAGATTAAAACTCGCACCCCGCTGCATTGGCGGGTATTCAATGAAGGTTTGCAGTTCCTTTGCTACGACCTGCTGAACGAAAACAAAGCGCCAGAATTGGTACTTAAACCAGTCGAAGTATTGCTGCGCACCTTCTTTTGTACCCTCGTTGGGCCAACCGTTGCGCTCGAACGGATCAAGCCGCAGATTCGTGATGTAAGGCACGTCCACATGGGTCTTTTCACCCAACCAGCCGCGGGGCTGGTCGATAAAGCGGAACTTGTAGTCGTCAATGCGCACGGCACCGACGGAACTTTCGCCAAGATAAAAGATTTCGTGGCGATTAGATGGACCTTTGCCAGTGATCGCGTCCGTCTGGTTGTAACCGTCAAGGTGGTTCTTGTAAGTGCGGTCGCCGAGTTTCACCCCTTTAAGTAATTGGTTAGTGATGTCGGGATTCCCAGCTGCGGCGAGGAAAGTGGGGAACCAGTCCATTCCGGAGAAGATTCCGTTTTGCACTGAGTCTGGTGGCACATGGCCGGGCCACCGCAGGATGCATGGCACGCGGAATCCCCCTTCCATGATGGTCCCTTTGGATTGCGCGAATGGTGTGGTGCCACCATCTGGCCAAGTGAACACTTCTGTGCCGTTATCTGTGGTAAAAACAACGATGGTGTTGTCATCAAGATTGTTATCTTTCAGATACTTCATTACCGAACCAACGATGTCGTCGATCTGAGCCATGCCGGCTTCTTCTTCCGACCATCCATTTTCGGCGGTGCGCATCTTTTCATATTTGTCCGACAAGTGCGTAACGATGTGCATCCGAGTCGGATTGAGCCAGACAAAGAAAGGCTTGTTATCCTTTTTTGCTTTGTCCATGAACTTGATGGTCCAATCGAGAATTTCGTCGTCTACCGTCTTCATCCGTTCGGGATAAAGCGTTCCGGCATCCTCGATCTTCTGTTTGCCAATCTTGCCCCAGCGCGGCATGTCGGTGGCGTCATCCGTATCCATGGCCCAGCTGTGGACCATGTTTCGTGGGCCGACGACGTTCAACAGGTTCTGCGGATAATTGGGATGAGCAGGGTCTTCCATCGCGTCGAGGTGATAGAGGTAACCAAAGAACTCGTCGAAACCATGGACCGTGGGAAGGAACTCATTCTTGTCGCCAAGGTGATTTTTGCCGAACTGGCCGGTTGCGTAGCCTTGCGCTTTGAGGGCAGTCGCGACTGTGCACGCTTCGGCAGGGAGCCCTGTCGGCGCGCCGGCCTGACCAACAGTTGTCATGCCGGTGCGGATAGGCAATTCACCTGTGATGAAATTTGCCCGGCCGGCAGTGCAGCTTGCCTCAGCGTAATAGTCAGTGAAAAGCATCCCTTCCTTAGCAAGTTTGTCGAGATTCGGTGTTCGGCCAGCCATCATGCCTCGGTGGTAAGCGCCGATGTTCCAGATGCCGATGTCATCGCCCATGATGAAAACGATGTTCGGCTTTGGATCCGCTGCTAGCGCTGTGACTGCAATAAGGGCCGCGGATAATGCGGTCGCCCACTTCATATGACGTTTATCGTTCATGGTTTTTCTTTCGCTTGGTTTGTTACGCTCGGAGTCCCTAACGAACTGAAAAAATGCGGAGCTTTAACTGGGACATTGGTCTATCAGACCTTGGTCTTATCGGGCATTGCCGCACGTACCTCGGGGCTTGCTTACATGTAGGACGTAGCCTTTAGGCTCACCGGCGCAGCGAGTAAGCTTTGCGCTTTCACACAAACCGGTATAAATGTTCAAGCGAACACTACCTGAACCGCTGCAACGCGTTCATGAACGTGAAGAGCGTCAGCGTCGAGCACTCGGAAACAAAATCACGCGCTAGAACTTATGCCACGCGCAGTTTCTCGCACCACCTGGGATCAAATCAAGATCGCTCGCGCCGCCGGCGCGTCCTATGGCGAACTGGCCGCTCGCACCGGCATCAGTAAAGGCACCATCCTAGCCCACGCCCATCGCCAAGGATGGACGAAGGACGTCGCCCTCGCAAGACCTAGAGACAACGCACCCGCAGCTCCAAACGTAACCGATGCCATCACCGCGATATTGCACGAACGCGGGCAGGAAACCAAAATGCGAATGAGCGAGTTCCTGCTCAAAGCCGCCCGCCAACTCGCCGAACGCGATGACATCGTCGTCGATTCTCTCGAAGGGGCAAAGATACTCGAAGCGCTCCGCTCCTCCCTCTACCCGCAACCCGTCCAGTTCGATCACCGCAGCGTAAGCGTGAACGTCTCCGGCGGACTCAGTGAGGAAGCACTCCAGCGAATCGAGCAGATGACAAAACTCATGTAAATGATCGCAAACGTGTTTGCCACCAACCACGCCCGTGGCTTATCTCTTTCTCGTTAGATGGCAACAACGCTAATGACTTTCACCGAGCATCCGCGTTTGCTCGCGCGCGTTGCAGGCACGCTTTACCTGATCATCACCGCGTTCGCCCTATTTGCCTACCTGTATGTTCGCGGTCAGGTGATCGTCGCTGACGACCTAGCTAAGACCGCAGCCAACTTCCTCGCGCATGAGCAGCTCTATCGGTTGGGCTTCACGGCCGCCGCCATCGTCGTCATCTGCAATCTACCCATGGGGTTCATCCTCTTCGAACTTCTCAAGGTAGTGAACCCACGCCTCGCCTTGCTCGCCCTGCTTTTCATCACTGCGTCAGCCATCATCGAGGCCGTCAATCTCTTCAACTATATCGAGCCTTTGTTCACATTCAGCCTTCCGGCATACCGCAACGCCTTTGATCCAGACGAACTTCAGGCTCTCGCGGCTGGTCCGATAAGGATGTTTGGCTATGCCTTCAGCGTGAGTCTGACGTTCTTTGGCGTGTTCTGCGTCCTGATCGGAATCCTCATCTTTCAATCGAGGTTTCTTCCTGCAATTCTCGGCCTGCTGATGATCGTCGCCGGCGTAACTTACTGGATCAACAGCTTCCGGCTCTTCCTCGCATTGCCGATCCCGTATCTTCAGTGGGTAACGCTTGTCGCCGAATTGTCGCTGGCCCTGTGGCTCCTTGTCGTCGGTGTCAACGAGGTGAAATGGCGTGCGCGTGTTCAGGCACTGTAAAACGACCGCTCCGCGCTGTAGCAAGACTGGATATACTGGCGTTCCCATCTAACCAGCCGATGAAGCCAACGGCCCCTCAGCAAATGATCGCAAACGTGTTTGCCAGCGACCCCGCCCGTGGCTTATCTCTTTCTCGTTAGGCTGGCCGAAGAGAGCAGAGGCCGCTGGCACCCCGAACAAATAGGCTCGGTGAATCTCGGGTTCTCAGGTAGAATGAAAGTCTGATGTCGTCGGCGTCTTCCTCAGACGTGAAATTCGAGATCGGGCACGTTTTGTTTATCGATATCGTCGGTTACTCCAAATTGCTCATCAACGAGCAGAGCGAGCAGATGCAAAAGTTGAGGGAAATCGTTCGCGCAACCGAGCAATTCCGGCTGGCCGAAGCGGAAGGCAAATTGCTGCGCTTACCGACTGGCGATGGCGGGGCTCTCGTCTTTCGCACTAATCCCGAAGCGCCGGTTTTGTGCGCATTGGAAATCGGTAAAGAGCTAAAAAAACATCCTGAACTTCGAGTGCGGATGGGGATTCACAGCGGGCCGGTCAATGAAATCGCCGATCTAAACGAACAAGCCAACATTGCTGGTGCGGGCATCAACGTGGCGCAGCGCGTGATGGATTGCGGTGATGCGGGTCATATTCTCCTGTCACGGCGTGTCGCGGACGATTTGGAACAATACCGGCAGTGGCAACCGTGTCTGCATGACCTTGGCGAATGCGAAGTGAAACACGGCGTCCGCATCCACACTGTAAATCTCTACACCGACGAAGTCGGTAATCGGCATGTGCCTGAGAAAATGCAGCTAGCAAAAGGGACGCAAACAGCGCCGGCGACTGCCGTATCCGGGGCGAAATCGGCTCGACCATCGCGCAGATTGGTGGCCGCGCTTATTATAGTTGCAGTCGCCGCCGCGGCGGGATTTTACATTTTCTCACATCCGTTTAGCTCGAAAGTGATTGTGGACAAATCGATCGCCGTGCTTCCGTTTGAAAACCGAAGCCGCGATCTCGACAACGCGTATTTTGCCGATGGCATCCAAGACGAAATTCTGACGCGCTTGTCCAAGATCGCCGATCTAAAGGTGATCTCGCGCACATCGACGGAACATTACAAGAGCGCACCGGAAAATCTGCCTGAGATTGCCCGACAACTCGGCGTGGCTCACATCGTGGAAGGCAGTGTGCAAAAGAGTGGCGACGCGGTGCGGGTGAATGTGCAGTTAATCAAAGCGGCTAACGATTCACATCTTTGGGCGGACACCTTTGATCGAAAACTCACCGACATTTTCTCCGTCGAGAGTGAAGTGGCCAAGGCCATCGCTGATCAACTGCAGGCGAAACTCACGGGTCGGGAACAGCAAGTCATTGCCGCCAAACCGACTGACAACGTTGAGGCTTATGACGCCTATCTGCGTGGACTCGCTTACGCACGGAAAACGGCAAGATTGGCGACCAACGACGTCGCAGCACAAAAGTATCTAAGAGAAGCAGTGCGATTAGATCCAAAGTTTGCTCTTGGTTGGGCGCTCCTATCATACGTTGATGCGGCTGGTTATATTTCCCTTAGTCTTCAACCAACAGCTGCGCTCTGTGAGGAAGCGCGGCAGGCGGCCGAAACAGCGCTTGCCCTTCAGCCGAACCTTGGTGAAGCGTTGCACGCCAAGGGTTATTATCACTACTCTTGTTTAAAAGAGTACGACACGGCTGAGCGTTACTTTGAACAAGCACGCCAGCTTCTGCCCAATAGCAGCCTTATCCCTAAATCGCTGGCATATCTTTCGCGACGACGAGGGCAGTGGGACCGGAGCGAAGCTTTCTTCAACGAAGCAGAGCGCCTCGACCCCCGCGATGCTGGCCTGTTCAGCCAGCACGCGCTTTCTTACATCGCGCTGCGTAGTTTCCCCGAAGCGCTGCGAAAGCTCGATCAGACTCTCGATATCACGCCCGACGATCCCTATCCAGTGGCGCTGAAAGCGTGCATTGCGCAAATGGAAGGCGACCTTCCGCGAGCTGCTTCGCTACTTGCTCCGCTGCATCCCGGTGCAGATAACACTCAGGTGTTGGAAGTACAGGCTTATCAGGCCATCCTGGAGCGTCGGCCGGGACCAATCACTTCTCAGCTAGAGGAGATATTAGCAAAGCCCGATCCGGTGCTGGGCTATAACATTGGCGGACTGCGCTTCTATTTAGGCTGGGTCAAGGAAGCAACCGGCGATCACGCTGGCGCTCAGGAAACTTGGCGACAAGCCCGCAGCGAATTAGAACCTCTATTTAAAGAACAGCCCGGAAATTATCTGCTTCTTGGCGCTCTTGCGCTGACTGACGTGGACCTCGGCGATAAATCGGCTGCGTTGAAGCTGGTCGAAGGCGCCATGGAGAGCAATCCGATCGAGAAAGACGCGGTGTTTGGAGCGCGCCCAGTTGAGATTTTCGCGCGAGTAGCTGCGCAAAGCGGAGACGCCGACCACGCCATTCCGGCGATTCAGAAACTCCTTTCTATCCCGTACGCCGGCGTAGTAGCGCGTCAGCTACCGCTCACTCCTGCGCTGCTCCGGCTTGATCAAATGTTCGATCCGCTGCGGAATGATCCGCGCTTCCAAAAACTCGCCGAGCAACCTCCTTCGCAAAACTCGAAGTAAATAACGGAAACTTCTCCTCAAGTTGAGCAGCCTAACCAGCCGATGAAGCCAACGGCCCCATCCTTTGTTCCCAAAGATTTTGCGGGCAATTGCCGCGTCTTTCCCGACGACGAGGGGCACACCGCGTTCACGCTCCGTCTCGCCAACGGTCTGCGTATCCATTCCATGTCGAGTAATGCCGACGCGCAAGCCGGTAAACGCGGCGATCGGGTCCTCGACGAGTTCGCGCTTCACCCAGACCCCCGCAAACTTTACTCGATCGCTTATCCCGGGATCACATGGGGCGGGCAACTGGAGATTTTCTCAACCCACCGCGGCACCGCCAATTATTTCAATCAGCTAATCCTCGAAGCGCGGCACAAAGGAAACCCGAAAAAGTTTTCACTCCATCGCGTCACTCTCCAAGACGCGCTCGAAGAAGGCTTCCTTTACAAACTGCAATGCAAATTGCCCGACGATGATGAGCGATCGGGAATGGATGAAGCGCAGTATTTCGATTACATCCGCGCCGGTGCCCCTGATGAAGAAACTTTCCAAGAAGAGTTCATGTGCGTCCCCAGCGATGACGCGTCGGCCTTCCTTAGCTTTGACTTGCTCGACGCCTGCAAATATCGGCCCGGCGAAAAATGGGAGATGTCCTTGAAAGAATTGCGCGAGTGCAAAGACCCGCTCTACCTCGGCGGCGACATCGCGCGCACGAAAGACTTGACCGTCTTTTGGATCGTCAAAGCTGTCGCCGGATTTCGGCCCACGGTGCATCGCGTCGCCCTGCAGAAGACGGCCTTTGAAGAACAAGAACGTCGCCTCTACGAGTTGCTCGAACTGCCGTCGCTCCAGCGGGCCTGCATCGACAACTCGGGCATCGGACGCCAGTTGGTCGAGCGCGCGCAAAAACGCTTCGGCGCCTACAAGGTCGAGGCGATCACGTTCACCGCCGCGGTCAAAGAAGAGTTGGTCTATCCGTTGCGCGCCGCTTTCGAAGATCGCACCGCCCGCATCCCGGACGATCGAAAAATTATCGCGTCACATCGCGCCGTGCGTAAAGAGACGACGGCAGCCGGTAATATCCGGTTTGTCGCCGAATCGAACGAGGCCGGGCACGCCGACGATTTCTGGGCGCACGCCTTGGCCCTGCACGCAAGCAAGATACCTGAAACCGGCGCAATCACTGATCCAAGCAAAATCCGCTACGGTCCGAACTTCAGCAGCGGGGCATTGCTCGCTCCAAGGCGCGTGCTCGTTCCACGAACAGTTCAAAGAACCGCAGCGCGTGCTCAGCCCACTCTTTCGCGGAAGCTTTAGCGACGTCGGTGAGTGACCAAACCGCACGCGCGCCACGCGCCTCAGAGTAGATAGCCGCTACTTCTTTTACGTTCGCTTGCTGGAAACGCGTCCTCGACGATCCTCGACGTTTTGGAGAATCGCGTCGGTGAGTTCTTAGCGACGCCTTTTAGAAGCTAACGTTTGAATCTCTGGAAGCTAAGTCGCGAGGGCAACGTCCACCTTCTTGGGCTTCGCATAAAGCCAACGCATAAAAACAGCATTGGAATTGCAATCGATTGCAACTGCCCCGCGCTTTGGGTGGATAACGGCCATCGGAGCAGCGAATAAACAAGCACGCCCCGACTAAAACACGGTCGTTTCTTTTTATGCAGTTTCTTTATGC
>DATLJP010000009.1:0-3843 GCA_035538875.1 Chthoniobacterales bacterium
GCGGAACGCTTCCGCGCGAAACGATACGCGCACGCGCGTGCGCGAGGGCGAAGCATCTTACCGAAACTGTTGACGCGATGTTGACGGTATCAGCGTCGGAAATGGCCGTTTTGTGTCGCTAATGTTCGAACATGTGCGAGGGATGTCCCTGCGCTCGAAGGGCTTACACCGGATTACGAAACCGCAGGTCTAGCACAAATCCTAGCACGCCTTGGCGATTTGCTGGGCCATCAAATGCCAAAGAATTCAGATGCGCCAGCCTTACACGTTGGTGCACATGATAACCGCGAGCTTGCGTTGCTCGATGCCGCCGCTCGACGAATAAGAACAAAAAATATTTCCTCAGTTACCGCGATACCGCGAAAGTGTGTGACGGGTTGAGCTATCAAGAGGGCACACACGATCACCTTCGCGCCCGCAAGTCTTGGTGTGATCAAGATCGTTTCAAAAGGCGATGCGGGTCCGAATGGCAGGAAAGCCGCCGAGTTTCGCTATCTCCTGCCGCAAAACGAAAATGGGGCACAGGAAGACGACGTAGGATTCGAGTATTAGGCCCTCGCGATCAGCATTTCCTATTTCGAGCCTATGGACCCGACGAATTTCTGATAACGCGGATCACTGCGAAGACCATCGAGATCGGAATCGTATTTGACCCAATTTGCGAGTTCGGGACCGCCGCCACGGATCGAACGCTCCAACATTTCGAAGGCCGCATCGAGATTGCCCAGTTTGGTGTAGCCGCACGCGACGTTGTAGAGCGTGAGCGGATCATCAGGATCGATTGCAAGGGCGCGATCAACCCATTCACGCGCTCGTTCCAGATCGCCGAGCTCGAAAAGCGCGCCGGCACCCAGGTGGGCGGGCCTGGGATCGTCGGGATGTAACGCAAGTTCGCGCTCGGCGAGTTGCAAGCCCAGGCGAGCGGCGTCTTTACTCTCTGCGATTCGGCCGAGGGACCGATAGCAATGAATGCGAAGGCAAACGGATTGGTAATCATCAGACCTGATCTGAGATGCGCGTTCGAAAAGACGAGTGGCCTGCTCTATCTTTCCTTCCGCGAAGCTGGCCCGAGCATAGAAGTAGTACGCTTCAAACAAATTAGGGTCCAATGCGATCGCCCGCTCAAATTCTACTTTCGCCTCGTCATAGCGTTGCGCCGCCGAAAGCGCGAGTCCACGCGAAGCGTGAGCTTCAGCCAGCGAGTCATCTAGGCTGAGCGCCTTCTGGGCAGTCGCGAGAAGACCATCAATGGGTACATCGACGCGGTAGTTCAGATAAAGAAATGAATCGCAATCGGCCATCCCCGCGTAGGCGCGCGCATATTTCGGATCTAGGGTGGCGGCCTTGGCAAACATCTGCCGGGCGATGCGGCTGTAGTGTTTCGAGCGGCGATGCAAAAAGTCCCGGCCGCGCAGATAGTAGGTGTAAGCTTCAATGTTATCGGTCGGTAAGCGCTCAATCGACTTTTTCTCCTGCGAGAGCAGCTTGACCTTCAATTGCTCGACAATCGCGTGGGTGATTTCATCCTGAATGGCGAAGATATCGGTCAGATCGCGGTCGTAACGTTCGGCCCAAAGGTGATCGCCATCTTTCACGCTGAACAATTGTCCCGAAACGCGGACGCGCGTTCCCGCTTTTCTGACACTTCCTTCGAGGATGTAATTGACTCCAAGCTCTCGACCGACTTGCTCTACCTTGATTGCTTTGCCTTTGTAGGTAAATGCGGTATGTCGCGCTGCGACGAAAAGCCCGGAGATTTTGGATAGATCAGTGATGATGTCTTCGGTTATCCCGTCACTGAAATATTCCTGTTCGGGATCGCCGCTCATGTTGTTGAACGGCAATACCGCAATCGAGGGTCGCTCGGTCTTCAAAGACGTTGACCGAAAATCCGCATCCGCCATCACAACTTTGTAGACATGAATCGGCTTCTCGATGTTCTTCAGACTCTGCTCGCCGCAATCTTCAAAAGCGAGATTGAGACGGTTCCCAACATGGTCGCGAACTGTTTGCGATACCGCGATTCCGCCGGGATCGGCAATGCCCTCCAAACGTGACGCGATGTTTACGCCGTCGCCGTAAATGTCATCGTCTTCCGCCATGACATCGCCAAGATCGACCCCCATTCGGAATTCGATACGGCGATCAGCCGGCGCTTCCGAACTGCGCTCGCGCAGGGTACGTTGCATCTCGGCCGCGCAAGATACCGCGTTAACCACGCTCGGGAATTCGGCGAGGATGCCGTCGCCAGTGAGCTTCACGATTCGCCCCTGATGCGCGCTGACCTTTGAGCTGATGCATTCGTCATGAATCAGTTTCAAACGGGCCAAAGTACCAACTTCGTCGATCCCCATTAACCGGCTGTATCCCACCACGTCGGCGGCAAGGATTGCTGTCAGGCGACGTTCCATGCAATGAGTGAATAGTTGAGAGTTGTGTGTTGAGAATTCATCCCGGAAGCGCTCCCTCCGGACTATCAACTCTCAGCTAATAACTCTCAACCTTCTGCCTCACCAACTCGATGATTGTGCTCGCCCAGGTCAGGCCTTCGCCGAGCACTACGATCAAAACGTAAAAGCCACAGACCCGCTTACTTCGTGTGGTCTCTGGACCGAGTATGGTCCCAGCCGCACAGTTCCACGCGCGTAACCGGCATTCCTTCTCGCGCGTGCGCGGGGAACTGTGCACGAGCAAAGAGCAGTCGCGAGACAGCTTGGCAATTTCTGGACTCAATACTTGGCCTCAAGGTAACTCCTCGCGGCCTCAAAATGGTACCGCTGATACAGGGATGCAACCGATGATTCTCGTCGGCGCGAAACAACCAAGAAATCAACTCTCAACTAATATGAATAAGATTCTCTTTACAGCAGTTACTGTCGCCGCCTTTTCCATCGGGGCGCTGAATGCCGGACCACCGGTCAGTCAATTTCTGCCCAGCCCGCAGAACATTTCCACCGTGCCTCCAAACGGGGACCAGAATCCGTATGGCGTGGCCTTTGTCCCGCAGAATTTCAGCGGGAACGGCGGGCCGCTCCAACCTGGTGACATCTTGGTTTCGAATTTCAACAACAGTGACAACAAGCAAGGCACAGGGACTACCATCGTGCGGATTGGCGCCGATGGTTCGTTCTCGACTTTCTTTGCCGGGCCGCCTCACCCAACAGGATCCAAGGGTCTCGGTCTTTCCACAGCGTTGGCGGTGCTGCAGCAAGGCTTCGTGATTGTCGGAAACGTGCCGTCAATTGATGGTACAGTTGAGACCCCCCCGAGCCCGGCTCGCTGTTGGTGATCGATAGCAAGGGCAATCAGCTAACCCCGATCACCGACCCAACGATCAACGGTCCATGGGACATGACAGTCGACGATCGCGGCAACAACGTCACTGCCTTTGTCTCCAATGCGTTTGCTGGTACGGTAGTGCGACTTGACCTTCGCGTTGGTTCGACTGGCGTAACGGTCATGAGCAAGACCGTGATCGCGTCCGGTTATCAGCACCAGAGTGACCCGGTGACCTTCGTGGACGCGCCCACTGGATTAGTGTACGACCCCAGTCACGACACGCTCTTTGTCGCCTCCACCCTAGATAATGCGGTGTATGCGGTTCAGAATGCCGAAAAGACAACAACTAACAATGGGACAGGCACTGTCATCTATAGCGATAACACGCATTTGCACGGTGCGCTCGCGATGATGATGGCTCCAAACGGTCATCTGTTGGTTACTAACAATGATGTGATCAATAGTGACCCGAGTCAGCCGAGTGAGATTGTCGAGTTCACAGTCACCGGCCAATTCGTCACCCAGCTCTCGGTCGATCCGGCACAAGGCGGTTCGTTCGGTCTG
>DATLJP010000010.1:0-35559 GCA_035538875.1 Chthoniobacterales bacterium
GCGGATATCGAGGTAGGTTGGATACGAAAAACCGCGGAACTTTTTCGGATCCTTCTTGTCCTGAGAAAAAAGCTGCACCATTTCGTATGGCTTGGAGTAAGCCGGGGGAGCAAAGAAAAGAGTGTTCACCACACTGAACACGGCGGTATTCACCCCAATCCCCAGCGCGAGCACAGTCGCCGCTGCAATCGTAAACGCCGGCGCCTTCAGCAGCTGCCGGAACGCAAACTTGAAATCCCGGATTATGTTCAAGCTAGTAAGAAGCGTTTCGACTGCTCCCTGGATTCAAAAGTTTTTTCATTTCGAAAATGGGTACTGCAATGCCCATGCCACGGCCTCAAACGAAGTTGTAAGTCGTTAACAATCACCGACTAAAACTTCGCAACGTTTTTCCCGCCAATCGGGAAGTGATTCAGTTGTGGGACACCACGTTCCGATTTCGGGACGAAGAAATGCCAGCGCGAAAACGCGTTCCCGGCTAGCAGGAAACGTTTCCATGATCTGGTCCATGAGCTGGAACGTGTCGGCGGGCTCCGATCCGGGCCAATCCAAGCAGCCCCTGCGTTGCCATTTGTTGCCAAATAGAGTTCGTTTTGCAGCGCATCTTTGCGCATTCCTGCGCAACGTCGTTTTACCGGAAAATGCCGCGATCTACCTACGAAATTAGGTCACATGAGGGCAAAAACGAGACTGGGGTCGGCCGGGGCTCGAATCCGGAATCAACGCCCGCCAAAGGAGGAGGGCCGAGCCCGAATACATCAGCCCGTTCAACAGATGATACGGGAGCGGATTCAAACCGACGACTTTGTGGAGAGCCCAAAAGACCGTGCGGGCCAGCGGATAATAAATTGCCCGCGGCGTCGTCCAAATTTCTTTGAACCCGAGAGGTCCAATAACGGATTTTGGGTCAAGTGATCGGCGTCGTCCCAGATGAATACGACTCGCAGAGCAAGGGAATGCGCTCCGAACACGAACAGACGATCACGATCGCGCGAAATGACGTTCGCTTCGAAATTGCCTCGATCATGACAGCACGAGGAGATTCATGGATGCCGCCGAAGTCGTTCAACTCCACATTGGAATTGAGGAGACTTTTTGCAGTATTCGCACTTGATGAGGCGAATGGCAATGCGGATGGTGCGCGTCGTTCGGTCAACCTATTCAAATGTTAAGCGGCCAGAAGATTGTAGTCGTGATGCCCGCATATAACGCCGCGGGAACTTTGCAGCGCACTTACGACGAAGTTATGCAGCAGGGGATTGTCGACCTTGTCATTGTGGTAGACGACGCGAGCCATGATGAGACGGTGGCGATCGCGCGCACACTAAAAGATGTGCAAGTCGAAGTGCATCCCGAGAATCGTGGTTACGGCGGAAATCAAAAAACCTGTTATCGCCTCGCGCTCGCGGCCGGCGCAGACATCGTGGTGATGATTCATCCAGATTATCAATACACACCGCAACTTCTGCCGGCGATGGCGTCGCTCGTGGCCAGCGGTCTTTATCCCTGCGTCCTCGGCTCGCGTATTCTCGGCGGGAGCGCGCTCGACGGGGGAATGCCGTGGTGGAAGTATGTCGCCAACCGTTTCCTTACCTTCGTCGAGAATTTCATGATCGGCGCAAAGCTTTCCGAATATCACACTGGTTATCGTGCGTTTGCTCGAAGTCTGCTCGAGCGCGTGCCGATCGAAAAGAACTCCGACGACTTTGTTTTCGACAATCAGATGCTCGCTCAAATTATCTGGCTCGGTCACAAAATCGGCGAGGTCACCTGCCCCGCGAAATATCTGCCAGAAGGATCGTCGATTAACTTTCGTCGAAGCGTTCGTTACGGTCTCGGCTGTCTTGGAACTGCGGTGCGGTTTCGTCTTTCGCGGTGGGGACTGTCGCTGCCGCCCGTTTAATGATGCCGACCGTTCCGGCGCAGGCGACCGCGGGCAACGATCGCCGAATTATTCTGGCGACTTGTGTCTTTCTCACAGCCATCATCTGGGTCGTTTTCGCCCAAACATTGCGACACGGCTTCGTGAACTTCGACGACGACCGTTACGTTTATGAAAACTCGCATATTGCTGCAGGGCTCACCCTCGACGGCCTCAATTGGTTTCTGACTCACAGTCACGCGAGTCTCTGGCATCCGCTGACAACGCTCAGCCACATGCTGGATTGTCAGATTTTTGGATTGAAGCCAGGCGGTCATCACTTCATCAACGTCTTGCTGCACAATATCGCAGCCGTCTTGCTTTTTTTAGTTTTCTGCGCAATGACTGGCCAGGTTTGGCGGAGCGCTTTCGTGGCTGCGATCTTCGCGATTCATCCAATGCGGGTCGAATCGGTCGCTTGGATCGCGGAGCGAAAGGATGTCCTCAGCGGCGTCTTTTTCATGCTCACACTCGGCGCGTATTGCCGTTATGTGCGTGCGCCAAATGTCGGCCGCTATGTGATGATGTCGATCTTTCTGGCCTGCGGACTGATGTCGAAGGCGACATTCGTCACCGTGCCCTTCGTGCTGTTGTTGCTGGATTACTGGCCGTTGTGTCGTACCAACGATTTCGCTGGATTTGGAAAAGTCGTCACCGAAAAAATCCCATTGTTTGTTCTTTCGGCGGCGACAGCGGTCGCGACCATGCTCGCGCAGACGGTGACGATGGCGTCCCTGGAACAATTGCCACTTGTGCCTCGCCTGAAAAACGCGGCGGTCAGTTTGGTTATTTATCTTCGCCAAACATTCTGGCCGACAGATCTCGCGGTGTTCTATCCGCACCCGCACGATCAATTGAACCTTTGGATAGTCTCAGCTTGTGTCGCGCTGATTACTGCGGTCACCGTCATCGCGATATTCGTTCGGCAAACCTATCCCTATGTTTTCGTCGGCTGGTTTTGGTATTTGATTCTGGTCGCTCCGGTGATCGGCATTTTTCAGGCCGGTTTCCAAGCGCGGGCCGACCGGTTCACCTATTTGCCGCACGTTGGAGTTGCGATGCTGGTCACTTGGACCTGCGCCGAGCTTACGCGACAATGGCGAAACCGTCAGGTCATTCTGAGTTCGGTCGCTGCCTGCTCGATCGCAACGGCGCTGATTCTCGCTTTTAAACAGACAACCTATTGGCGAGACAGTGTCTCTCTTTGGCGGCGTGCGATCGCGGTGACGCCCGACAATCAAATGACGCATCAGAATCTCGCGGCGGCCTTGTCGTCGCTTGGAAGAGTGGACGAGTCGCGCCGGGAGTTGCGCGCGGGCGCAATCGCGCACGCGAGGACGGCGCTCAAGGATTATCCGTTCGATGTTCCAACGCACAATGATCTCGGCGTGTTGCTTGTTGAGAACGACGACGTTCGCGGCGGAATCGAGCAATGGGAAACGAGTTTGCAGATCGACCCGAACGACGGAAACGCGCTGAATAATCTCGCCTGGGTGCTCGCGACGTGTCCGACAGGCGACGTCCGCAACGGCAAACGCGCCGTTGAGCTGGCGACGAAAGCGACAACGCTTCCAGGAGGTGATTCGCCGATGGTCCTTCGCACGTTGGCTGCGGCTTACGCCGAAGCGGGCGCTTTTTCCAGCGCGATCAGCACTGCGCAGCGCGCGTTGGGTTTGGCGGCCGCACAAAAGGAGAGTTCATTGGCCGAAGCGTTGCGCCATGAACTTGATCTTTATCAGGCGCAGACTCCATATCGTGAATCGCCACCGAAATAAAAGACGGCGCGCGGCGCTGACATGAAAGTCCGGGCCGGAAGAGTTAAAAAGGACTCGTCCTCGCGTCTCGCGCAGTTCGCGATCTTTGCCTCAATCACGATCCTGATCTGGATCGTCTTCGGACAAACGCTCGGGCACGATTTCGTAAACTACGACGACAAAACGTATGTTTACGGGAATTCACTGATTAGTTCTGGATTAACTCTGCATAGTCTCGCGGGTGCGTTCGTCGACACGCAAACGGACAACTGGCACCCGCTCACGCTCATTTCGCACATGATCGATCGCCAGATTTTCGATCTCAAAGCGGGCGGTCATCATTTCACGAACGTGCTGCTCCACACGATCGCTGTGCTATTGCTTTTTGTTTGGTTACGCAACATCACCGGCCGATTGTGGAGGAGCGCATTTGTTAGCGCGCTTTTTGCGATTCATCCGTTGCGAGTTGAATCGGTCGCCTGGATCGCGGAACGCAAAGATGTTCTAAGTGCCGTCTTTTTCTTTTTGACGCTTCTTGCTTACGGGCGCTACATACGCGCGCCGACAATCTGCCGCTATTTGTTGATGTCGATCCTGTTTGCTTGCGGGTTGATGTCCAAACCGATGTTGGTGACGACTCCAGCCGTTTTGTTGCTGCTCGATTTTTGGCCACTCAACAGAAATCAGAGGTCAGAAATGGGGGGCCAGAAGTCACCCAACGGAATGAGCTGGACAAAATTGATGGTTGAAAAAGTGCCGCTGTTTGGGTTGTCCGCGGTGTCATCCGTCATCGCGCTCGCCTTGCAGGTGCAATCACCCTCGTCGGTCGGCCAATTGCCATTCCTTTGGCGGCTCGAAAACGCGGTCGTGACTTACGTCACCTACATCTGGCAAATCTTCTGGCCGGCGAACCTCGCCGTATTTTATCCGCATCCGGACGATCGGCTTTCGGTGTGGCAAGTTTTGCTAGCGGTCGCGGTTTTGCTCGCGATCACCCTATTTGTTTACACATCGCGGCGCGCTCGCCCATATCTCCTTTTCGGCTGGCTGTGGTATCTCATCATGCTTCTGCCGGTCATCGGGATTATCGAGGTCGGCCTTCAAGGTCATGCCGACCGCTACACTTTTTTGCCGCACATCGGATTGTACGTCGTGTTCACGTGGCTGATTGCCGACGTTTCGACGGCATTGCCACGCCGCAAAGAAATCCTGGCCATCGCCGGAAGCATCGTTGTCATTTTCTTGAGCTTGATTGCGTGGAAGCAAACGGCCTACTGGCGAAATAGCGAAACGCTGTGGACGCACACGCTTGCCGTGACAAAAGACAACGATGTTGCATTGACAAATTTCGGAACGTCGCTGATGGAGCGAGGGCAACTCAACGACGCGCTTTCCTATTTTCAGAGGGCGCTCGCGATCCGCTCGCGCAGCGCGAATCGGCATTATAATTTCAGTCTCGCCCTGATTCACGGCAGCGTCGGCGACGTGCTCGCACGTCAAGGTCGACTCGATGAAGCGATCGTTCACTTGCGGCAAGCGGTCGATCTCCGCCCCGATTATCCGGATGCGCACCACAATCTCGGCACTGCGCTTTTTCAGAAGGGCGATCTGGACGGCGCGATCGCAGAATGGCGCACGACATTGTCGATCCACCCTTATGACGCCGGCGCGCACACCAGCTTAGGCAACGCGCTTGTCCAAAAGGGTTGGTTGCGTGAAGCGGTTGATCATTACGAAAAAGCCTTGCAATCGGATCCGGACGCAATTCTTCCGCTCAACAATCTTGCGTGGGTGATATCGACCGGGCCGGACGATTCGCTCAGAAACAACGAAATCGGGGTCGAGCTTGCGACTAAAGCGAATCGGCTCTCCAAAGAGAGCAATGCCGTTTTCATTCGCACTCTAGCGGCCGCTTACGCCCAAGCCGGTCAATTCGAGAACGCGATCGAAACCGCGCGGCGCGCGGCGGAACAAGCGGATCGAGAAGGCCAACAAGGGCTCGCTGTTGAGATCATGGGAGATGTTGCTCTTTATCAGCGTCACATGCCGTTGCGGGATCCGAATTTGCGAAATGCGCAATAAAATCTCCGAACACGGAACCATCGCGACAGTTTGTGTAGGTCTGGCTGCGCTTGTCTGGTTTGTCTTCGGCCAGACAATCAAATTTCCCTTCATCAACTTCGACGATCCCGAATACGTTTACGAAGTTCCGGAGATCAATAGCGGCCTCACCCTGCACAACATCAAATGGGCGTTCACCCATTGGCCCTCGACGAACTGGTTTCCGCTCCAAAACGTTTCCCACATGTTCGAGTTTCAGTTTTACGGATTTAGTCCGGGTCTGTTTCACCTGACGAACGTTGTGCTTCATGGAGCGACTGCCATTCTCTTATTCCTCGTATTGCGAAAAATGACTTCTGTTAAGGACCAGTCTATTGGCGGCGCGGCTCGCAACTCGAACTGGAGAAGCGCTCTCGTCGCTGCGATTTTCGCAATTCATCCGCTGCGCGCGGAATCGGTCGTTTGGATTATAGAACGCAAAGACGTTTTGAGCGGCGTCTTCTTCGTGCTGACGCTCGCCGCGTATTTCTATTACACGCGCAAGCCTTCGATTCCGCGCTACCTGACGATGTCGATCTCGTTCGCAGCCGGATTGCTCTCGAAAGCGATGCTGGTGACGACTCCGCTGATTCTTTTGCTGCTCGACTACTGGCCGCTGGCCAGAAGTCAGAGGCCAGAAATCAGAGGCCAGAAATCAAAGAACGGAACGACTTGGACGAGATTGATTGTGGAGAAGCTTCCGCTGTTCGTGTTGTCGGCGATCATCGCACTTCTAACTTCGCGTGGAATCGCACCGGCTCACAGTGCTGCCGATCAGTTGCCATTCCTCACGCGAGCCGGCAACGGGTTGGTTAGCTATCTCGTTTACATCTGGCAGACGATTTGGCCAGCCAACCTCGGCGTCTTCTATCCGTATCCGCCAGATGGTTTGCCGCTCTGGCAACCGATTGCCGCCGCGGCGGTTTTGGTTGCGATAACGATTAGCGTTTTCGCGCTGCGGAAATCACACCCGTACTTGTTCGTAGGCTGGCTTTGGTACGTTGTGATGCTCCTGCCGGTGATCGGAATCGTTCAGGTTAATCTTCAAGCGCACGCCGATCGTTACACTTATCTTCCGCAGATTGGTCTTTATTTGATGATCGCGTGGGGCACCGGCGATCTTTTGTCGAATTGGCGTTATCGAGTTCATCTCGCGGCCGCCGGTGCGGTCGTTGTAATTCTCGCATGCGCATTCATCGCACGCGTCCAAGCTTCATACTGGCGCGACAGCGAAACGCTTTGGACACACACGATCGCGGTGACGAAAGACAATTATTTTGCGCACGCGAGCCTCGCCGACCTCCTGATGCGGCGCGGTCGTGTGAATGAAGCGATCGCGCATTCCGAAGAAGCATTGCGGATCCGACCCGTCGACGCGGACGCGCAAAACAATGTCGGCCTGGCCTTACTCCAGACCGGGGATACGAAACGCGCGGTGATGCATTTGGAAGAAGCCTTGGAGATTGATCCCGGCCACATGAACGCGGAAGTAAATCTGGCGTGGGTTCTCGCAACCGCGCCCGATGACTCACTGCGCGACGGCGCACGTGCAGTGCACCTAGCCAGAGACGTCGCGCAACGTGCCGGACATCCTAATGCGATCGTGCTCCGAACACTTGCCGCCGCTTATGCTGAAGCCGGTCGCTTCAGCGACGCGATCGCAATCGCACGACAAGCGGTCGATATCGCCAAAACAACCGGCAACGAAGGTTTGATATCTGATCTCGAAAGGAGCATCGCCTCTTACAGGTCGAACCAACCGACCCGCAGTGGACCCTGAGTTACGCAATCCAGATCGTCTTTGCATTCATGAATTCGCGAATGCCGGCGGCGCCGAGTTCGCGGCCGAAGCCGGATCGTTTCACGCCACCAAACGGCAATCGCGGATCGGATGCTGACATCGAATTGATGAAAACCATTCCCGATTCCAATTCGAAAGCGAATAACTCCTGCTCGATTGGATCGGTCGTCCAAGCGCTTGCGGAAAGTCCATAGCGGCTGTCATTAGCGAGCTCGATTGCTTCGTCGGCATCGCGAACGCGAAAAACGGCTGCGACCGGACCGAAAACTTCTTCACGAAATGCCGGCGAGTCTTTTGGAACATCGACAAGCACCGTCGGCTCATAAAAAAATCCTGGCCCGGCGATTCGATTACCGCCAGTCAGACATTTCGCGCCCATCGCCAGTGTCTTCTGCACCTGTTCATGCACCCCATTCAAAATCGATTCGGTCGCAAGCGGACCGATCTCCGTCGCCTCATACATTGGGTCGCCGATCTTCAGCGATCGCATTTGATCAACGAAGTCGTTGAGAAACTTGTTATAGATTTTGTCGGCAATAAAAAATCGCTTTGCCGCGATGCAAGACTGGCCGGTGTTAATGGTGCGCGCTTTTACCGCCGTCCTGACCGCCAATCTGAAATCGGCGCTCGGCATGACGATGAACGGATCGCTGCCGCCGAGTTCGAGCACACTTTTCTTAACTTCTCGCGCGGCCTCGCTGCCGACGATGCTCCCCGCTTTGTCGCTGCCAGTCAACGTGACGGCTTTGATTCGTGGGTCAACAATCAGTTTTTCAACCTGGTTGGCTTCGATTAGGAGCGTTTGAAAAATTCCTTCGTCGTTGCTTGCGCGACCAAAAAGTTGCTCGATCGCTAGTGCGCACTGCGGAACATTCGCCGCGTGTTTGAGAATGCCGACGTTGCCGGCCATTAATGAGGGCGCGGCAAATCGAAACACCTGCCAGAAAGGAAAATTCCATGGCATGATGGCGAGGATCGCGCCCATCGGCTCGTAATGAAGATAACTTCGGCGCGCGTCAGTCTGCACGGTCTCGTCTTCCAGAAAACGCTCCGCGTTTTCTGCGTAATAACAACAGCTGCGCGCGCACTTTTCGATCTCGGCGACGCTATCGCGCAGTAACTTGCCCATTTCGAGCGTCATCGTTCGGGCGAGCTCCTTCTTCTCGTCCTCGAGCAAAGTTGCGACGCCCATCATCAATTGTGCGCGCTTTGGGAGAGGTTCCCTACGATGTCTCGAGAACGCCTCCGCCGCTCGCTTCAAACACTTTTCGATGTCCGCGTCAGAATGCGGTTTGAATTCCTTCAGCTTCTCGCCCGTCGTCGGATTAATCGACGCAATCGCCATGTCGATCCTATAATCGCAACCCTTTCGGAATCAAAACGCGATCGAGCAGATCGAAGAATGATTGCACGAGCAACGCCAGCACCGCGGCCGGAATCGCACCTTGGAGAATCGTGGCATGGTCGTTCAAGTTGAGCCCGCTCAGAATCGGTTCGCCTAAACCGCCCGCGCCAATCAATGCAGCCAGTGTTGCCGTTCCCACGTTGATAACGGCGCTCGTTTTGATTCCGGCGAGAATGGAGCGCGACGCCATCGGCAAATAAATTTGCCAAAGTCGCGCTGCCGGATTCAGGCCAAGTGCGATCGCGGATTCGCGCAAGGCGCGGGGGATATCCTGCAAGCCGGTTGCGGTGTTTCGGACAATTGGAAGCAGGCCGTAAAGAAAAAGCGCGGCGATCGCGGTGGTCACACTGATTCCGAAAAACGGCAGCGGTACAAGCAACGCGAGCAACGCGAGCGATGGAATCGTTTGCACGATTCCTGCAAAAGCGAGAATGACATGACCAATCGCGCCGCCGCGGCTCGCCCAAATTCCAAGAGGAACTCCAACAATTATCGAGAGCAACAGCGAGAACCCGGCTAGCTCAAGATGACGGGAAATCCATCTCGCGAGTTTGTGTGGACGCGTTTCGCCAAAAAACGAGGTCGATTTTGTGCTGGATCCGAAATACAAACCCGCGGCCTGCGCGTAATCTTTTGTGCGCTCAGCCTCGGCGTTGAGCTGCGTCATTGTCGGCTCGTCGATTTTTCCTTCGAGCCCACGCAACAAAGCAATCGCGTTCTCATCGAGCGAAAGTCGATACAAGAACACCGCATCGTAACGCGGGAAGAATTTCTGGTCGTCCTCGAGTACGACGAGTTGGTATTGCTCAATCTTTGCGTCGGTTGAATAAGCGTCCTTAACGTCGATTTGACCGCTTCTTAGCGCGTCGTAGCCAAGCGCGTGATCGATTCCGACCACGTTTTGCAGACTCAATCGGTAAGCGACAACCAGCGATTGCCAGCCGTCCTGTCGGTCCAAAAATTCGTGAGTCAATCCCATTTTCAGTTCCGGATGTTTTTGCAGATCGCTGATCGTGCGAATCCCAAGTTCGTTTGCGCGATTGCGCCGCATCACCAGCGCCCAGGTATTGCTGAAGCCGAGAGGCTTCGTCATCGCGATTCCCAGTTTGCGCAGCTCATTGGTAATGAAAGGGCCATGCATCCGATCGCTTCGCTTCAGAATTTCCTGGACGAGCGTCCCGGTATATTCCGGATATGCGTCGATTTGGCCGCCGCAGAGCGCTTCCCAAAGAATGATCGTGCCGCCCATCCCCTGACGGTGCTCGGCGGAAATTCCAGCGTCGCTCAATGTTTCCTTCGCGATTTCTGCGAGCACATACGACTCGGTAAATTTTTTTGAACCGATCCGCACAGGCTCGGTGGCTGAAGCAGAAAGAATCAGGAAGCCAGGAAGCCAGGAAAGAATAAGAATTCGTCTAAACCATTCCTGGATTCGTGGATCCCAGATTGCTTTCATATTGCCACCAACCCGCGTTGCGCGTTAATGAAATCGCAAACGAAATTGCTTGCCGGTCGTTCGCGAAGATCAGCAATCGACCCTTGCTGAACGATTCGCCCTTCGTTCATGAGCACAATCTGGTCTCCGAGATAGGCGGCTTCCGCCAGATCATGCGTAACCAGGAGCACCGTTTGCTGAAGTCGCGCGAAAATCTCCTTCAAATCTTTTTGCAAAGCCGCGCGCACAAGCGGATCGAGCGCGCCGAGCGGTTCGTCGAGCAGCAGCAGCTCGGGAGAAAGCATTAGTGCGCGCATCAGGCTCACGCGCTGACGCTGGCCGCCGGATAGCTCGAGCGGATAGCGATCGAGAAGACTCTCCGGAAACCGTGTTAGTGCGCAGAGTTCTGAAAGCCGGGCGTACATCTCTTTTTCATCGCGAGCAAGATGTCGTCCCATCAGCAAAACATTTCCCCGCGTGGTGAGATGCGGAAAAAGTCCGCCTTCCTGAATCACATAACCCACGCGGCGCCGAACGATATCGATCTTATCCGCGCGAAGTTCCGTGCCATTAAATCGGATTTGGCCGCCATCGGGTTCGAGCAAGCCGATGATCAAACGCAACAACGTGGATTTGCCGCAACCGCTCGGTCCAATAAGGACCGTGGTTTTGCCACCGTCGATCGAAAGATCGAGTCCGTGAACGGCCGGCGCGTCGCCGAAGGCTTTTGAAACGCCGACTAGCTGAACGAGCGCGCTCACCGGTTGCTAGTTTGCCACGGTGAAATAAAAGACACCAAACCAGCGTGCATCGTCGGTCCAGAGTTGCTCGAAATGAAATCCGGCTTGGCGCGCCAGTGTGATGAACCCACCGATCGTGTGTTTGTAGGAATATTCGGTCAGAATTTTCTCGGCGGCCCGAAATTGAAATGTGTTGTTGCCGATTTTCGCGCTCTGATCGATCTCACTGATCAAATAAAGTTCGATGCGACCTTCGGCTGGATTGTAAATCGCGTAATGCAGCCAGTGAGCTAAATCGAAATCACCTCCCAGCTCGTGATTGATTCGCGCGAGCAGGTTTTTGTTAAACTGCGCAGTGACGCCGGCGCTGTCGTTGTAAGCGGCCTCGAGGACATCTCGATCTTTCTGAAGATCAACGCCGATGAGCAAACCGCCGCCTTCGCTCGCGAGTTCGAAGAGGCGCGAGAGAAACTCGCCGGCCCGGTCCGGCTCGAAATTCCCAATGGTCGATCCGGGGAAATAAACGACGCTCCGTGCGGAAAGCTGGCGCGGTAACGGCAATTCGAACGGTTCGAGATAGTCGGCGCAGACGGAAAGGATTTGCAGCGTCGGAAACATCTTGTTGAACCGCGCGCACGATTTTTCGAGCTGTTCCTTCGAAATGTCGATTGGCACGTAAACGCGCGGCTCGTGCAACTCTTCGAGCAAGATCAGCGTTTTTGTTCCTGCGCCGGTGCCGAGACCGATCAGTTCGATCTGCGCCCCGAGCGCCGCGGCCATCTCCGCGCTGTGCAATCGCAGAATCTCGATCTCCGTGCGCGTGATGTAGTACTCGGGCAGATCGCAAATCTGTTGGAACAATTGCGCGCCCCGTTCGTCGTAGAAAAATTTGCACGGCAGTTGTCGCGGTGATTTCGAAAGGCCCGCCAGGACTTCTCCGCTAAAGTTTTTTTTCGCCGCGGCTTCAACCGCAGAAGGAATTTTCTCGTTCACGAAAGATCGCGTGCCAAACGGATTCCCATGAATTGCCACCGTTTATCGGGTTGAAAGAAATTGCGGTAGGTCTTGCGAATGTGAGTGCGCGAAGTCGCACACGAGCCGCCGCGGAGGACATATTGATTGCACATAAACTTGCCGTTGTATTCGCCGAGCGCGCCCGGTTCGGCCCGATAGCCCGGATATGGCGAATAAGAGCTGCGAGTCCATTCCCATACGTCCCCAAGCATTTGCGCGAGCTGTCCGTCTCGCGGCGATTGACTCAGCGGAGCTGGATGAAATCGCTCGCTCTCAACGAAATTTCCGTCGATGTCACTCTTGGCGGCGGCGCATTCCCATTCGAATTCAGTTGGTAACCGCATGCCAGCCCAGTTTGCGTAGGCATCCGCTTCAAAATAACTCAAATGGGTTACCGGTTCATTCAGATCGACTTTGCGGAGCCCACTCAAAGTAAAATTCCACCATTCGCCGTCGCCCTCTGTCCAATAAAGTGGCGCGCGCCAGTTATGTTCGTTGAGTGTAGTCCAGCCTAGCGACAACCAAAACTCCGAACGCGAGTAGCCTTTGTCGCGCATGAACTCAAGATACTCGCTGTTGGTAACCAACCGATTCGCAAGTGAAAACGGCAAAACCAGTGCGCGATGCCGTGGTCCTTCGTTGTCGTAACAGAACCCGTTGGCGTCGTGCCCGATCTCAATTGTGGCTCCATCGAAGTCGACAAACCTCGGGGCTTCGATGTTGATCTTGCCGTCGTCGATTTTGTTGGCGCGAAATACCGGATACAGCGGGTTCTGCGCGAAAACGTGTTTGATGTCAGTGATGAGCAGTTCCTGATGTTGCTGCTCGTGATGAATACCAAGAGTCAGGATTGGCTCGATCTCGCGGAATAATTTCTCATTGGCGCTTGAGACGAGATCATCAATGTCGGCATCGACTGACACGCGATATTTTTTTGTTTCATCAACGGTTGGCCGAGAGATCAGGCCGCGCAGATCGCGGCGATGCATGGCCCCGGCGGCGTTGTAGTAGGAGTTAAAGAGGTAGGCGTATCCTGGAACAGCGTCGCGATAACCGGTAATCCATTTTTTCAAAATGAACGTCTCGAAAAACCAGGTGGTGTGCGCGAGATGCCACTTCGTCGGGCTGACTTCCGGCATTGATTGCACGACACAATCTTCCGGCGCGAGATTCTCGGCCAGCTTCGCGCTAAATTCTCTGACTTCGTGGAAGCGGGCGAGAAGCTCCTCAGCAGGAGACGAGCTTGCGCGCGAGCGCGGTTGCGCGGTCGCTGGTCGGCTTTCTGGAGCGACCGCGGTTTGGATCAAGTAGTTCCACCCTCCTGTTGGAGTTCTTCGCGGCGCGCTTCCAGCATTTGATCGTGAGCTGCTTCCTCGCGCCCGTCGCTCACGAGATGTTCGCCAATAGTCTCATCCTCTTCTTCGACGCCCGGCCGGGGCACACGATGCCCCCGATCGTCTGGAGTTACTTCCCATTCGTCCTCCAGCTTTATGTTCTTGTCGTCTTCTTCGGGAGGCAATGTCTCAAGGTCGCCCAGCAATTCTTCACGGGCCTGGCTCCAATCTGCATCGGTAAATTGGTCAGGATCGCGCTCGTCAATCATCGCAAGCTCTCTCGCGCGTCGCTCAATGTCTTCCGGCGCTGGAACTCCCATTCCGTTGCCATGAAGCGAGATTTTGCCGCTAATCGGTTTCTTTTCGTTCATACACTTGAATTACGAAAACGGAATCAGGTCTACGTGCAAAAAGTTACAGCGCGAATCTTTGTCGGGAAAGAGGATTTTCCTAGCGCGAAGATTGGGCAAATAGTTGGAATCCAATGGAGGACTGCAAATTTGTGCAGCTGAAAAATGGCGGGGAACTGGCGTTTGTCGAATACGGCAGCGCGATCGGCACGCCTGTCTTATTTTGCCACGGCTGGCCAAGCTCGCGAACGATGGCCCAACTGACCGACGCGGCGGCGGGCGAACTGGGTGTGAAGATTATTTCGCCCGATCGGCCAGGAATTCGCGACTCGAGTTTTCAATCGAATCGCAGACTGATTGATTGGCCGGACGTCGTTGAGCAGTTGGCCGATTATCTCGGTTTTGATCGATTTCGAGTTCTCGCGATCTCAGGTGGTGCGCCGTACGCGTACGCAACCGCGTGGAAAATTCCGGATCGAGTCTGCGCGGTCGCGATTGCCAGCGGCGCTCCACCGATTATCGATCTTCGGGATCATTCCGGATTGCTCTCGCTTTATCGCCGATTGATCTGGCTCTATCGCCATTCGCGAATAACATTGCAGGCTTTCTTTTATGTGACCGGTATGCTTGCAAGCATTCGCCCGCCGGAGCGCTTGCGGCCGTTGATCTTGAAGATCTTGAGATTGCGACCGTGTGACGCGACGGCGTTGGAAGATTCGGTCGCATTCGAGGCCTGTTTCGAAAGTCAACGCCGCGCCTGGCGAGCATCGGTAAAGGGACTCATCCATGACGCAGAAATCTTTGGCCGGCCGTGGGGCTTTCGATTGGAGGATGTTGATGTTCCGGTGCGGCTCTGGCACGGAACAGAAGACCGCGCTTTTTCAATAGACGTCGCGAAATACGTTGCCGAACGACTTCCAACTTGTGTGCCGCGCTTTATCGAAGGCGAAGGTCATTACTCGCTGCCGATTCGTCACATACGCGAGATTTTGGCCGATTTGATCGCGGTGTAGTCGCCTCTACATTTCGAAGTGGAAGATTTTACGGCGGGAGCAATTCAGGATCAGCCGGCGCGTCGGCTTTGGACGGTCGAAGCGCCGTTCGATGAGCGAGTACAGCAATTAGTTCGCGATTGGGGCGCGAACAAGAATCCAGAACTGATTGATGAGATGATCGTCACGGCGCTGAAGATGGCCCGTGACGAAATGAGCGTGGCGGATCTGAAATTGATTAATCGTTCGCTGAAAGAGATGCGTTATGCGGCTAAGGTTTTCGCGCAGTACTCACAATTTCGAAAGGTGGTCATTTTTGGTTCGGCTCGCATTACGACGGATGCCCCGGAAGCGAGAGTCGCCGAGAATTTTGCGCGAGCGATGGTGTCGCACGATTACATGGTCATTACCGGCGGCGGTGAGGGGATCATGGGCGCGGCCCAGCGCGGCGCGGGGCGCGAGGACAGTTTTGGTTTGAATATTCGTCTGCCATTTGAGCAGCAGGCGAACGAAGTCATCGATGGCGATCCCAAGTTGATTAATTTCAATTACTTTTTTGATCGCAAACTGAATTTCGTGAAGGAATCACACGCGTTTGCGCTTTTCCCGGGTGGCTTCGGAACAATGGACGAGACGTTCGAAGTGCTGACGCTGATGCAGACTGGCAAGGCGCGCATTATTCCCGTGGTCATGCTCGACCGGCCCGGCGGAGATTATTGGCAAACCTGGGTGAAATTTCTAAGCGAATATCTTTTCAAGCTCGGTCTGGTTTCATCTGAAGATTTTTCGTTCTTTAAAATCGCGCGCGATGTTGATGCAGCGATCGCCGAGATTTTGCAGTTCTACAATGTCTACCACTCCGCGCGTTGGGTGGGGGAGCAACTAGTCTTACGAATTTGTCGGCCGCTATCCCAAAGTGCGGTTGCCGATTTGAACAAGAATTTCGCTGACATCGTTCGTCAGGGCGAGATCGTTCAGCACACGGCGTTGCGACAGGAAGAGAACGAGCCGGAGATCTGGGGTTTGCCTCGACTAATTCTGATGCCGCATCGGCACAGCTTCGGCCGGTTGCGCCAGCTGATCGACGCGATTAACGCCGCGTCAATCGGGTAGGATCGGCTCAGCAGTCGCGATCGACGCGTGTTCGCTAGCGCCGTTGCAATCCTTGGCGCGATTGCGGTGCTTCTTGCTCGCTTCAACCACCGCAAGATCGACATCGAGTTTCGCGCGCATCATCCGATCGAAGCAGAAATGTTCGCGAGCATAGCGGAGGCCTTTGTCGGCGCAGCGCTCGGCGAGATTTTCGTCAGAGAGAAAAAGCAGGATCGCGGTCGCAAGCGCGTTACTGTCGTTCGGTTGGACCATCAATCCGTTTTCGCCATGGACAATGATTTCAGGAACATCGCCGACGCGTGTGGCCACAACGGGCCGGCCGCTAGCGAATGCCTCACGCAAAACAATCGGCGACGCTTCAGTGTGGCGCGACGCGATCACCACGATGTTCGCGGCGGCAAGAATGTCGGGAATGTCCCAACGATATCCCATCATCAGGACGTTACCGTTGAGACCGGCTCGATCGATCGCCTTTCGTACCCATTTTTCCCGGCTTCGACCGCCGGTCGCTTCACCGACGAAGACGAAATGCGCGTCGGGCCGTTGATGGCGCACGATCCGCGCGGCTTCCACTAGGTTAAATTGTCCCTTGTCCGGCCGGATCATGCCGATGTTGGCAATGATCGGCGCTTCCGCCGGCAACCCGACCTCGCGCCGGAACTTCATTCGATCGCGGTTTGGAGAGAATTTCTCGAGATCGACCGCCGAACCGATCACTTCGATTTTTTCCGGAGCAATTCCGTATTGTTCGATGAATTCATTTTTAATGACTTGCGCGTCGGCCACGATTTTCGCGCAACCATGCCGGTATATGAAGGCGCGGTTCTTTTGGCCAAGCGGATCGGTGATGCAGCGCGCGCGCGTGACTGGCCAGCCGCAGAGAAAAAGCGGCAAACAGAGCCAGTGATCTTTGGAACTATAGCTTTTGATCAGATCAACCCGATTGCGGCGGCAGAAAAGCCAGATTCGAAACGAAACGAGCGGATTGATGCGGTGCTTGAGCGACATTGGAATCACCGGTGTTCCGAGCTCGCGAGCTTTCATCATTACTTCACTCGTCGGATCACAAATGAGCCACGCCCGGTGGCCGTTGGCGTTGATCCAGTTGATTTCGAGACAGGTCCGATACTCCTGTCCGCCCCAACTGCCGCTACTCTCGAGATGAAGTAAATTCACGCCGAATTTTCGATCTTCTTTTTACCAGTCTGAACACTTTCCGGGCGTTTTTCGAGAATATAATCGTGGATCGTATTAACTGTTCGGAGGGCCTTCCCGGCCACCTCCGAGTTCGGGACGCCCACGCCGAAGATCTTTTCCATGCTCACCACCAGCTCAAGCGCGTCGATCGAGTCCAAGCCGAGACCATTTGGACCAAAAAGAGGCAGGTCATCGCCAATTTGGTTGGGCGTGGTTTGGAGCATCAAGTTTTTGACCAGCATTTCCTTAATGCGGGCGCGTAGGTTGGCGTCGGGCATGGCTTAGGGGCGCGAAATTGTCGTAATCGGGCGCGGAGGTCGACTGCCCTTTGTCGCGTCGGATGAAATGCTAGTCAGGCTCAGATTTAAAGGCTAGCCGGGTTTGTCGGCGGGGTTCACTGATTGGTTTGGGTCGGGTTGGGCCGCGCCTCCGGTAGGAGCGTCGGCTCGCGGAACAGTCGATGCCGGCGCGTTTGTCTTCGCCGCCGCGTCGGTCTGGCCGGCCTTGTGCAACTCGTCTGTGAACTCGTCTTTTGCCTTTTGGAACTCCTTGATCGCCTGGCCCATTCCGCGGGCGAGCTCGGGCAGTTTCTTCGCGCCGAAGAGCAGAAGAATGAGGAGAAGAATCCAAATGAGATCTGGCCCTCCAAGATTCAGCAAGCTGGCGAGGATGCTCATGTTCGAGGCAACATTCCGACTCGATGGGCCAAGTTGCAAGGCAATTTGGCAAGAGCAATCTGGCATGAGCCCTACCGAGAGTCGGACCGAGCGTCCATCTTGTGATTTCTCGCAGGGAGCGTAACTTCGCCGATGCAGCGCTGCCGGGCATTTACGTTAGTCGAGATCACCATCGCAGTTGCGATTTTGGTGGTGGCGCTTTTGATGGCAGTGCCGAGCCTAAGCGGCGTCATTGCGGATCGGAAACTCCGCGCGTCCCTCGATCAATTTAACAATCTGGTCCGGCAAGCGCAGGAGCGCAGTGTCAACGAGCGTCGCTCTTACCTGATTGTCTGGGGGAAGAGTGAAGTGACCGTGCAACCGGAAGCGTTCACGAAAGACGAAGAAAAAAAACCAGTCGCGGCGTTCCCTTTGCAACCGGAAGCAACATTAATTCTGACGCTTCCCGCCGCGCTGACAAAGAATCCGCCCGGTGAATGGGTTTTCTGGCCGACTGGCACCTGCGAGCCTGCGTCCGTTCACTACGAAGGAAGAGCTGGAACCTGGACCGAGAGTTATTCAGCCCTGACTGGGCACGGAAAATTGGAACAATATGCAGCGAAGTAAGATCGGAGATCCGAAGTCAGCGGTCAGCGGTCAGATTGGATTCGCGTTGTATGAGGTTCTGATCGGGTTGGCGATTTTCGCACTAGGAGTGCTCGCGCTTGGTCGCGCGGTGGAAAATTGTTTGAATGCGAACACGCTGAACGCGGAGGAGAATCGCGTTCGTCAGATTTTGGCCAATCGAATGGCGGAAGTGCAAGCCACGCCCGGAGCACCTGATCCATCGAAGGAATACAACATCGACACGGGCTACGGGACCGTGAAGGTAATCCAGCAAACGGTTCCCACTCCGCTGCAGGACGAATATGGGGCACAGCTCTCAAGTATGCATCGCGTAACCTTGATCGCGAGATGGACCCGCGGCGGCACTGCGCAATCGCAGCAGATCGAATTTTATGTTTATCGTCCGGGTTAATCGGCGCCACGGTTTCACGTTACTTGAAATGATCATGGCCGTTGCGATTTTGGCCACGATGGCCATCGCGATTTATCGCTTTGTCCAATCCAACATGGTTGCGATTCGTCTTTCTTCGGACGCGATCGCGGCCGACGCGCGATACGATGGCCTGCGTGAAGTCCTGGCACAGCAGTGGCAAAGTTTGCCTTCAGGGAAGGGGGCGCTGCTGGGAGACCCTTTCAAGTTGAACGATCGTGAACGCGACGAAGTGCGATGGATTTGCGGCGTGGGACCGGGTTTGATGACGCGCTACGCTTCCGGCGATTTTGTGGTCACATTGCACCTGCAACCAAGAAAGGAAAGCGATGGCTTCGATCTCGGTTTTTTGCGCAAACCAAAGGATGACTCGTCGCTGACGAACGCGAATGAAAGCTGGATTCCGTTGATCGAGGATGTGCGGGCTCTGCAAATCAGCTACTTTCCTCCTCCGACGTACGGGAATACATGGGTTGACCGTTGGCCGTATCCCAATTTGCCAACTCTAATCAAGTTAGTGGTGGAACGCAGCGACAGGTCGACACCATGGGAGGTTGTCATTCCGATCCGCAGAACACCATTTTCGCAATTTCAGCAATGACGCCGTTGAACAGAGTTGAGCGCAGCGACAACACACGACGAACAAAGAATTCTGGCGCTGCAATCATGCTTGCGCTCTGGGCGCTCTTCCTATTAAGCGCGTTAGTGATTTCCTGGGCGCTCGACATCGATTCGCGGCTGTCGATTGCGGGGGAAGGCGCTCGAATGCTGAAAGCCGAAGCACTCGCCTGTTCTGGCGCGGAAATCGCTTTACATCCGCTGATCAAGCCAGGATCGCCCAATCTGAGCGGCCAATTGAAGGATGTCGGTGGTTATCTGGTGCGGCTCACGGGAGAAGGCGGACGTCTGGACATCAACTATTTCGTTCGGGACGGGGACCCGGACAAATTGGACGTCTTGCGACGGTATCTCGAAAACAAGGGGATCGACCTAAACGAGCGTGAAGCAATGGTCGATGCGTTGCAGGATTGGGTGCAACAAAATACTGGATTGCATCATTTGAATGCGCCACCGGAGAGCGACAACTACCATCCTGCACACGACGTGCTAAGGCGTATCGAAGAATTGAAACAAGTCGCAGGCTGGTCCGAATTCACGTCCGTGCCGGGTTGGGACGATGACTTTACCGTAAACACTGGACAAGGTGTCGATTTAACGTGGGCTTCGCGCGATGTGCTCTTGGCGCTTCCCGGAATGACTCCGGAAATTGTGGACCGTTTCTTGCAGTTACGGCGGGGGGCCGACGGAATTGACGGCACCCAAGACGACACGCTCTTCAAGAGTAATGACGAGGTCCTCCTTGCGATGGGCTTCAGACAAGATCAGATCACTCAGCCTCAGATAAAAAAAGTGCTCTCTCTAAGTGTACCGGTGCCGTTTTTTCGTGCTACCAGTACAGGACGCTCGGGAGTCGCAACGCGAACGATCCAAGTCGTGTTCACTAGAGTAGGTATTCAGCCATCCGTAATCAGCTGGAAGGAGTTTTAGTCATCGAGACAAAATCCTCACCAGTTTTCATCACACCGACGGCGCACGGCTGGAATCTTCTGCGCGCGCGCGATAGCAACGGCGAATGGAACGTGCGTTTGCTCCAAACACTCGATGAAGCCGTTCCCCTCGTGACCGCGCAGGACGACGTCGTGTTGAGTTTGCCGGTCGCAGCTGTACTCGCGCAGCGATTTCGATTACCGAGCGTCGATCCAGCGGAGTTTCCAGAAATGGTGCGACTTCAAATCGAGAAAGCGTTGCCTTTTTCGGCAGAGGAAGTGACGACCGATTTTGAATTAATCGAGCAAAACGGACATGAAAGCGTGATTTCTGCCGTCGCTGTGAGAAATGAGCGTCTGACTGAAATCGCCGGGCCATTGCTCAACAAAGGAATCATTCCGCGGCAGATCACGGTTTACGCGGCGCAACGCGCGATGACATACGCTCCCGAAGGCCGCGCTCTTCTGATTTATCCCGAAGGTGAGACACTGGTTTCCGCTGTGACCGAAAACGGAAAGGTAAGTCTCACTCGCACGCTGGATGGGAACGCGCCGGAGCAACTGCAAATGGAGCTGCCACAACTAGCGCTCAGCGCCGAGCTGCAAGGAATCAATACCGCGTTTCCGAATGTGCTGCTCGATGAAAGTTGTTACGAGCTGCGCGACACCGTTCAGGGAATTTTGGCGAGCGCGACCGAACTCGTCGGCATCGAAACGCCGCCAGCTTCGGTTAAGCTCAATCTTTTGCCGGACAGTTGGCGGCAACGGCGGGTCCAACTGGTAAGGCGTGGCGAATGGCAAAAGCGTCTGACGTTCGCTGGTGGCGCCTACGCCGCGCTGTTACTGCTCTTTCTGCTTTATCTCGGTTACACTCGCGTCGCCATCGCGCGGCTCGATCGGCTAATTGCGCGAGACGCGCCGCAAACCCAATTCATCCGCGAGACCGAAATGAATTGGAAGGCGCTCGCACCGGCGATCGATTCGCGGTTTTATCCGGTCGAGATTCTGTTGCATCTCTACGAAAGTTTGGCGTCCGTTGACGTGCGCATCACCGTTTACAATCAATCGGCTCGGCAACTTTCGATCGACGGGGAGGCCAACACCGCAGCGGTCGCTTATCAGTTTGCCGAGAGAGTGAAAAAGAACGCCGGTCTGCAAAACTTCCGGTTCGATATGCCTGCGCCGCGAATTTTGCCAAATAATCACGCGCAATTTCGTTTGGAGGGTAAGCCGAAATGATTGAGAAACTGCGAGTCGCTTATCTTCGACTGAATCGGCGCGAGCAAATCATGACACTCGCAATCGTAGGCATTTTGTTTGCGCTGAGTAATCTTTTCGTTTGGAGACTGATCTTGGGAAATATCAGCAATTCGCGGCGCGAACTATCCGCGCGTGAAGCGACGCGTTCCGAGCAGACCCTTTATATGAGAGAACGCGAGGTGTGGGCGAAACGCGAGCAATGGCTGGAGAAAACTCAGCCAACGATGAAAGGCGCCGAGGAGGCTTCCACGTTGCTCGATCAACTCAAACAGATCGCCGGCAAGTACAATATCTTGATCGAAAACCCGGCAATCGGTTCCGGCGAAACAACGCCGACTCATCAGGCCGTTTTTGCTTCGATTGAAACGAGCAGCCATTGGCCCGAGTTGGTTCATTTTCTTTATGACGTTCAACAACCGGACGCTTTCGTTGTCTTTGAAAGTGTGAATCTGGTCATCGACAACAACGATGCGACCATGATGCGCGGCAAATTCAAGATCGCGCGCTGGTTTGCGCCGGCGCAACCGAGGAAAAGGTAAGTCATGAGAAAAGCAACAACGTTCATGTCGGCCTTCGCGTTCTTCGTGACCGTTCCTGCGCTCCACGGTGATGATTTGCCGACGAAATTGAGTTTCGATCGCTACAAAGGCATGCTCGATCATTCACCGTTCGCTGTCGCCACTGCTGTCATCGCGCCGCCCACAACGCCGAATGCTTGCAAAGATCTCTACATTGCTAACGCAGCAAGGTCGCCGGACGGCGCCACGGTCACACTCGCTTCCAGTGCCGATAAGGAATTTAAGAAATATCTGACCACGAAGGAGCCGGTGGACGGCTTTTCAATCGCGAACATTGAGTGGTCGGACAGAGTTGGCGAGACCAAGGTGACGATCAGCAAGGACGGCCAATTCTGCACGCTGACTTTCAATCAAGCTGTTCTGAGTCAGCCGATGCCGAACAAGCCGCTGCCACCTGTGCCAGGTCTTGCTCCCCCAGCGCAGCAACAGCCGGCGTTCCCGAAGCCCGGACAAACTCAGCCCTATGCCGTGCCAACACCGCATGTGCGCGGAACAATCCAGCGAAACCCACCGCAAATGATGCCAACGCCGGCGCGCACTCCACCGCCCAGTGTTGAGGAATAGTTACCTGTCGATCTTAGGAAACTTTTACACGCGAGAGTTCCAGACGAACGCTATGATCCAACGCAGTTTGACGGTTGAGTTCGATACATCCCTGTGTAGCAAGACGTCGGTCGGGCATCACGCTAGAATATGAGCTTGCGCGCGATCGGAGATGTGCAATAAACCGGCGATTATTCGCCCCAATCGTCGTCCGCCGTATCGGGCACACGATCAGGTCCGGTCGAAAACAAATCGTATTTGTCAGGATGCTTGATGCCAGGGCAACGATAGATGTACGGATTGCCCCAAGGATCCCTTGGAAGTTCTTTGAAAAACGGATACCAGCGGGTTGGTCGCGGCTCGCTCTCGGGTTGAGTGACGAGAGCCTGCAGTCCTTGTTCGGTGGTCGGATAAAAGCCATTCATTGCTTCATACTGCATTAATTGAGTGCCGATGGCCTGAATGTCCGCCCTAACCGCGACTCCTTTGGCAAAACCAGTGGGATTTCCGATTTTCGAAATGGCGAGACCGAGCAGGATCACAATGATGCTAACCACGATCATGATCTCAAGCAGCGTAAAACCTGACTGATTCATTCGTTTCCTCATCTTGCGATCTAAGAGACACGCAACGGCTGGTCGCGGTTCAATTAATGGTCGGCCTGTAGGAGATAATCCGATTTTTCCCAAAGATATTTCAGTTGCACCTGCGTTCCGCGAATCGCCGATGTCGATGTACTGGCGCCGCTGAAGATGATCACACCGTTCGTGCCGACCTTCAAGTCGCTCACCGGGATCAGCTTCTGAGCGCGGAGCCAGCCGGTGTATTGGAAATGCATTTCTTTAAGGAGCGATTCCATCTGGCCGCGATAACCTGGGTCGGCCAATTCCGGCAGAGTGAGCGTTGCCGGTCCGACATCCTCGCCGTTTACGTAAACTTCGGGTGGTGAATCAATTTGCGGGCTGGCAACTTCGAATGTCAGGAGTGCGAGTAACGGCTGCGATTCGATCCCAAACTCGAACGTTGCGCCGTGTTGTGCGTCGGGACCCATCGGAATAGTCTCGCCCGCTAGCGTCGCCGTTACCGTCCCAAAATGTTCAACGTCTTGATCGGGTGAGTGCAGCGGTGGCAGCGACGAAAACGGCTCCGGAATAACATCGCGATGCTCGGCGTTGACTGGATGCACGACTTCGCTGCTGGTCATCCAATCCATGTACGCCCCGCGGACCGTTTTGCCGTCGCCGGGCACCTCGATGTCGAGCGTTGAAATTCCGTTCATTGGAATCATGACAGAATCGGAGCTAGGCAAAGGGAAACCCGAACCAAGTTCGCCTGATCTCAAGACTTGCGAGCCCAATTCATCCCAAGCCACGATTTCCGGCCGCGCGTCGGGTTTATCATCGAAGAAGATCCGAAAGAACATGATTTGGTAATCCGGACTTGGAGGCGTAACGCGGATGCGAAAGACCGATCGAGGTGTGCCGTCAGTTCCTGTCGTAGAAGTCATGTTGACTGCTTCGACCCAGCTGGGCGCGCTTTGTGGACGCGACGCCGCTTTCGGATACTGGCGCAAATCGATCCACGCATTTTCCACTACGCTTCGCGCGCTCGCGCTTTCGTCAGTGGTTTGCGGCAAGCCGTTGCTGAACGCTTCCTGTGCGAGTGCCGTAGATGTTGCGCCAATTAGACAAAAAAACGCAACGAAGCGAGCGACCATTTGGTCGCGGATCGTATGTTAGTGCGGTCTGAACTGCAAGCTATGTGTTGCTTCAAAAACCGCTGAAAGAATGCTGTAGACAACGAGTCCGACCACGAGCGCGATCACGACGATAATGACTGGTGGAATCAATTGCGAAATGATCGCAACGTTCCGGTCGAGCTCGCGCTCATAAACGTCGGCAATCGTATGCATCGTTTCGCCAAAGCGGCCCGTTTGTTCGCCAACGGCCATCATGTCGGTAAACAAATCGGGGAAAATGTGTTGGGAACTCAGCGCTGCCGACAAAGTCGCCCCATCGACAACAGCGCGACGCGCATCTGTAATTTTCAGTTCCAAATACTGGTTGCCGGCAATTTCGCTTACGAGATCGAGAGCCCGCAAGAGCGGAACGCCATTTTGAATCAGCGTGCCGAGCGTGCGCGAAAATTGCGCGTAGTAACGATGACGAATCACCCGCCCGTAGCCCGGAATTTTCAATCGAAAGCGGTCCCAGGTCAGTCGTCCTTCCTCCGCGCGCACGAATGCACGAAAACCGACGCTCGCGCCAATAACAATTAACAATGCCATCCACCAGTAAGTGATGATGCCGTGATGAATCTGCATCAGGATCCGCGTTGGCAACGGAAGCGCCCCGCCGATTTGCGCCATGAAGCCGAGCAATTGCGGCACCATGTACGTGATAAAGATGGTGATCAGCGCCGCGCCAGCAATCGCGAGGAACGCGGGGTAAATCAGCGCCTGTTGGACCCGATCGCGGAGATTTTTCGCTTGCATCAAATGTTTTACGAGTCGCAGCAGAATTTCCGGAAGCGTGCCGCTCGCTTCGCCCGCGGCAACCAGATTGACGAACAGCGGTGGAAAAATTCGAGGCATTTCGCGAAGCGCCTGCGAAAAACTGCGGCCATCGATCAGCGCTCGGTGCAGAGTCCGCGTCATCTGTTGAACCCGTGGTTGCTTGAGCCGTTTTTCCAAGATCGACAATCCCTCATCCAAGGTCATCCCGGCTTGGAGCAAATGCGCCAGTTGCTCTGTGAAAATGAGCAACTGACTTTGTGGAATCTTCAGACTTTGCGTTGGCGTCTGGGGTACGGCCGCAGATTCCTTCTTATCAAAACTTTCCCGCCGAACTCCGATCACATCGATTCGGATCGGGATGCACCGTTGCTGCTCGATCTGATGAATTGCGATCGTGCGATCGGCGCAATCCAAGACGCCTTCGACGAGCTCGCCTTGGGCGTTGCGCGCTCGATAAGCAAACTGTGGCATCGGACGGGAAACTAATTCGAAATCCAAAATGCGAAAGTAGTGGTCTGGCCCCGCCGTAGCTCATGGCATCGAAGGCGCGCGAAATTGATTCGGCAAAGGCGGGCCGCCCCCCCAAACCATTGAACAATTCGATCTCGCACGTTAAGGTCCGCGGCGATTTGAACACACTGCAGACTGCCGCTACTCCTAGAGTGATCGCCGGTGTCGTCTCGGCATTTGTTTCCTGGTTTTGGGTGTCGTGTTTCACCGATATTTAGCACGAAACACCGAATACCTGGCGACCGCATGGCCGGGCGCAGTTACCTCGCGGCCAGTCTCCTTAACACGATCATTTCATTTTAATCGGTGATGACGCGAAATCGCCGAACGCCGATAGACCGCCAAATAGCTTGCGAACTTTAACGCTACTTCGACCCACCGCGTGCGGTGCTCAGGCACGTCTTCTCTCTTTGGCAATCCAGCGCGTTGACACGGTTAAGTCGCGCGTTACGCTCAAACCCTGCTTACGGCGGGGTAGCCAAGTGGCAAGGCTGCGGTCTGCAAAACCGCTATTCGCGGGTTCGATTCCCGCCCCCGCCTCTCCTTCACTTTCCTAGGTAAAACACATTAAAGAATCTCTTTGCACACCATTGAATTTTATGACTAGGTTATGACCAGATGGCGAGCATACATAAAGACCCCCGTGGTAAATCGCCCTTCTGGTATTGCGCTTACAAGCTGCCAGACGGGAAACGCGTTTTTCGTTCTACCAGGTGCACAGGCAAAAAAGAGGCGAAGGTGTTCTGTGAAACGCTTGCGAGGGCTTGTGAAACAGCAAAGGCCGGTCGACTCACAGAAGACCGCGCACGGGAATTAATCTCGCAAATCCTTGAGGCGTCCACAGGTAAGCCCTTAGCGAGCTACACTGCAAAGGCCTGGTTTGAGCACTGGCTCAAATTAAAAAAAGCGCGTAGTCCCAAAACCCTTGCTCGTTACGAGCAGGTGGTCCGCGATTTCCTTTCCTCGCTTGGGCAACGTGCTGAACTGTGGCTGCATCAAATCACTTCTGACGATGTTCTGGCTTACCGCGATTCTATCACCGGCGCAGGGAAAACCACGCGCACAGCAAATTTAAGCGTGACCGTCGTCTCAGCGGGGTTCAACGCGGCGCTGCGCGTTCACAAAACCGACATAAACCCCTGCGTTGTGCTCGACAAATTAGTGGAAGAAGATTCGATCAAGCGCGATACGTTCACGCCGGAGCAAGTGGCGAAACTCTTTGAAGCCTCCGAAGGCGACTGGAAAGGTGCAATTCTCCTCGCCTATTTCACCGGCGCTCGTCTTTCCGATGTCGCCAACATGCAGTGGAGTGCGCTTGATTGGAAAAACAAGACACTCTCCTTCACACAGCACAAGACGAAGAAACCGCTCACCGTTCCGCTGCATCCGCAGTTAGAGCGCGCACTGCGGAAAAATCCAGGCATCGGCATGACGCCAATGTTTCCGACGCTCGCAGGAAGAGACACAGGCGGTAAACACGGGCTGACCGGGCAGTTCAAGGCCATCATGGAAAAAGCCGGCATCAATGGCAAACACGCACAGGCAAGTGGTGGACGCATCCTCTCAAGCCTCTCTTTCCATTCTCTGCGGCATTCCTTCACCTCTGCAATGGCCAACGCCGGAGTCGCGCCGGAAGTAAGAATGAAACTCACCGGCCACTCTGACAAAGATGTGCACCAGGGCTACACCCACCACGAACTTGAAACACTGCGGGCAGCTGTCGCGCACGTCCCAGGCCTTAAACCATGAACTTGAACTTCGAAGAAGCCATAAAGCACATCACAGGCGAAAACCGCCCGAAACGTGCCTATGAGTGGATTGAACGCTTCATCGAAGCAGTGCCAACAAGATATGACGGCGATAAGAAATTCCTCAAAAACTGGTTTGCTAACCAAAACCAGATGCACTGCTGAGTTTTATCGCCCCTACTTCGCTGAATGGAAAAGAGACGAAAAAAAACGCTCCGCTAGAATAAGCAGCTTCCGTCGCAAACCACGGCGACCGCCGCCGCCGGAGTAAGTCGCCGTCAGTAAAAGAAGTTAGCTACATAATATCGGGCTGTGGCTCAGCTTGGTAGAGCGCCTGGTTCGGGACGTCGGCCTAACGAATTTACTCACGCGGCGTCACACGCACTAACGCGCATTTACCTATGAAATCTCGCAATGGCGTGTGAAGTCACGTTGACTCTCGCGGCGGCAAATATACCCGCTCAGTATCACATTTCAGTATCGTAACGTGGAACGCCTGGCCCTGAGCCAGTGGAGCGACGATTGCCAGCCGCATCATAAATGCGGATCACAGCATCATGCCGAGCAAGCTTTGTTCGTCCGTTCCCGCTATTGCCTCGGCGCTTCCGAAGCGGCGAGTTTTTGGAAGCGCGGATCATTCCGTAGCGGATCGAAGTCGGGGTCGAGACGCAGAAACGCGGGCGTTAAATATCCAGGTATCTTTAGCAAGCTCGCTAGAGCTGGTATAGCACCGTCGCGATCGCCGAATCGGGCTTGGAGCCGCGCACGATCAGTTTCCCAAAAAGCTCCTTGAAGAGCGTCTTTTGCGATCGGAAGCAATTTGACGGCTCGGTCGATGTTTTTCATCGCCTCTTCTTGGTCGTCAAGCCCGGCATAGACCAGCGCGAGCAAATCGTAAGCATTGGAGTTGTTCGGCTGATTTTTCAGCATAGCGAGCAACGCTTCGCGAGCGCGAAGATAATTGGCGTTAGCGCCGCTGGTGTCGCCGGATAGCCGCCGCAAATCGCCGACGCTCAGATTCAAAAAGCAGGAGTTGAAGTCATCTGGCGCACTGGCCTGGTTTAGTTGAAGAAGCGCTTCGAGCTGCTTAATACCCGCGGTATAGTTACGGCGAAGTCGCGCCTGATTTACGATGGCGAGGATGCCGGTTCCGTCGGTCGGTTGCACATGCATATCGGCGAGGGCAGCTTCCGCCTGATCCAATTCGCCCTGCACTTGGTAGTTCAGGGCCTTGAACGAGATGAAGTTGACATCATCGGGCGAGATATTCAGGGCATCGTCGATGTCGCGAAGTGCGGTTGGGTAATCCCGTGTAAAAGACCGAAGCTGTGCTGCATTTAACCGCGGGCTGAGCGAGAGCGGGTCAAGTGCCACAGCGCGATCGAGATAAGCAGTGCTGTCTTGCCAATGACCCTGTCGGCGTAGAATAAGCCCAAGCGCCTCCAGGATTTCGGCATTGCTAGGCCACTTAGCCACTAACTCCTTAAAGCGGCCGGCGGCACCGTCGTAGTCGCGCTCCACATAATATTGATAATAGCCTTGCGCGAGCTGCACTTCGGCGAGGTCGGGTTGCAAGCGCACCGCCGTATCCAGCGCCGCGCGCGTTGCTGCGCGACGTTTTTCGCTCGCATCGTCACCGTTAAAGAATTCCGAAGCATTAATCCTCGCCAAAAGTGCCCAGGAAATGGCGAAGCCGGGATCGAGGTGGACAGCCTGCTCCAAGAACGGCTCAGCCTTTTGATTACTGTCCATGCCGCTTTTGCGGTAGAGCGCCAAACCGCGGAGGTAAGCGTCATACGCCTGCGGATTATCTGTCGGCTTTGACGCGAGCTGCTGTTTTTCGGCGCCGGTCAGCTTGGCGTTAAGTTGGTCCGCGATCGCGCTGGCTACTTCGCCTTCGACACCGAAGACATCGTCCAGTTTGCGATTATAACTCTCGGCCCAAATGTGTTCGTCCGTCGCGGCTCGAATGAGCTGCACATTTACGTGCACGGCGTTGGCGACTTTTTGCACGCTGCCTTCGACTAGATTTGCCACGCCTAACTGTTTGCCGACCTCACGCAGATTATCCGGTGCACTCCTGTATTTCTGGGTGGACGTGCGGGAGATCACTTTCAGGTCGGCGATCTTGGACAATCGCGTCAGAATCTCGTCCTGGATGCCATCGGTAAAGTAGGTGTTCTCCTTGTCGCTGCTCAGGTTTTCAAACGGCAACACTGCGATGCTTTTCTCCGACGTGGTCGGACCCGCTCTCTGTGAGAAAAAATAATAGCCGACGCCAGTGGCTGTGAGAAGTATGAGCGCTGCGATCAATGCCCGCGGCCATGCAAACGGCTTCCCCTCAGGCTTGGAGATTGCCGTCTCCTCCTTTTCAACCGCTTGCCGGAATTTTGTCGGCGCTTCCGGATTGCCCACTTCCTGAGTGTAGAGATTTACGAGATGAAGACGGTCGCCGTGTTTGACTTCGCATTCGCCCAAGTCGTGTAACTGGGGTTGCCAACGAGGGAAATGTTCCAGGTCCTCCGCCACATGCTTAGACAGAAGAATGTGCCCAGCGTCCCCACAGTCCATCACGCGCTGGGCGATGTTAACTCCGGCTCCGGCCATGTTGACTTGTTCATTTAGGTCAGCCACTTCACTGACCGGCCCGCTGTGAATTCCCATCCGCACTCGTAACTTGGGATGGGTTTTTAGTGCCTTAGCAATCTCCAAGGCGCATAAAACCGGCGCTTCCGAGGTGGTGCGAAACACTAATGCGCCGCCATCACCAGTCGGGAGGCGCAATAGTTTGCCTTCGGTCTCGGCGAGCCGGAATTGCTCTGTTCCACGCACAATTTCCTTCAACACCTCAAGCTGCGTGCTCTGTTCGCTGATGAGCAATTTCGAATAACCGACGATGTCGATAAACAAAACGTGCCCGATCTCGAATTTCACGTCTGTGGAAGACGCAGACGACATTAGATTTTCATTTTACCTGAGAACTTGAGATTCACCGAGCCTATTTGTGGAAACGCCAAGTTCTTGTGGCCGTTGGTGACCGAATCACGCCGCCGAGGCAATCGATTGCATTTTTGGCAATTGCCCTTGTCCCTTTGTTTTTGTATTTTTTACTTATTTTATATAAGAGCAGGAAAGCAAATCTAGCTATCCACCAGCCGCGCTAGCCGCTGTCACCCTGATGTTAAGCGGTTATTAGCCTGCGGCTTACGCTGATCGGCGCAGGGCCATTGTCACTGAAATGTGAGACTAAGCCGCTGGACCCGGCTTGAGAAAGTCTAAGAAGCCCGGGCGCACGATATTGGCGATTTAACGATATAAGCCCGATTGCATGCCGTTTGCATGATTGCATCGGCGGAAGACTGTCGATCTTCGGCGACGCTCTAAATAGTGTCGTCTTTCTCGCGTGTTTTGTCGCCGACGCAGAGGCTTGTCTGGAACCCGAGGTAGAGGCTGGGCCGCAGGCTTGCTCGACGATTTTGACGCTGGCGATGGCGCGATTTCGCCGAGCTCAAGCTTTATATGCGATCGAAGACGAGGATGTTCGGCAGGCGCTGGTCCACGGGGTGCAGGGTCATGGTCAGGGTCTTGAGGTCGGGAGAAACGGTGATCTCGCGAGTCTCCACAATCTGGCCTTTGAGTTTTTTGGTTAATTCGATCGAGTGATCGCCGAGGCGGCGCGCGGATGTCACGCTGCCTGCAGCGGGACTGGCGCCCGCGGGCGGATAGTCCTTTCCATCGAACTTCACGTTTTTCGCTGGCTGGCCGCCGGGATTGATGAAAGAAAGGCCGTCGCCCTCGTAAGGTCGGATTTCAATCTCATACACTGAATCGGGCTTTTCTTCCGTGGTTTCCCAAGTGCCTGGGATGCCGGAGTTGCTTGCGCTACCCTCCGCGCGCTTGTAGACCAAGTCAATGCGCGACGTCGAACCATCTGGCTGGTTGCCACTGAAGGTGTCGGTGAGCGTCTTCCCGTCGTCGGACAGCTTCCAGATTGCGGTGAGCATGGTGCGGCCGCCACTCTTGCGCGTGATCTTCCAGTTGCCGGGCGCTTCAACCGCAATGGAAATGGTGGTGCCCTGAATTCCGGGCTGGTCGGTGCCATCGGCCACCAGCGTCTCGGTCTCGCCGACACCGGCAAAGGTGAGCGCGTATCGGTTTGCGCCGACGAGCGCGATCGTCATTTGGTCGGCGAGTTTGCTCTTGGAGAGGTTGAGCTTCCATTTGCCGATGAAGGGTTCGTCGGCGGCGCGGGACGTGGTGGCGATGAGACAGGCGAAGCAAAGCAATGGAATGGTTCGTCTTAGCATGAAATGCTCCAGTTCTATTGACATCCATGACAATAACTGGTCGCGCGAAATCGAGCAAAATTTTGTCAAACCTTTAATGGGTTGAGTTATGTTATCAGCTCTATGTTGGCTTCGAAGCATACAGACCTAACCAAGCGATGAAGCTACGGCCCATAGAAGAAACCATTGCAAACAAGTTTGCCACTGGCGCCGCCCGTGGCTTATCTCTTTCTCGTTAGATCATGCAATGGAATTGGGAAGCGATTAGTGCAATCGGCCAGGTCGTCGCGCGGTTGCGGTCGTTATTTCTCTGATTTATGTGGCGCGGGAAGTCCGAAAGAATACTGGTGCCACGCACCTAGCTGCGATGCGCTCGATGCACGACGCCTATAATCATTGGATTCAACTAATTGCCCGGTATCCGGATTTACATGATGTGTATCATCGCGGTGTCCACGACTTCGAATCTCTCGAAGGCACTGATAGGGGACGCTTCTTTGCTCGCATGCACGGGGAGTTTCGAAATTTTGAGGAGATATATCACCTCAAAGCGAAGGGCCATCTGGAAGAAGATGTGTGGCGTGGGTGGGAAGCGGCCATGCGAGAGGTCAATGGATATCCCGGAGTTCAGGCCTGGTGGCGTTTACGCTCGCATTGGTTCAGTGAGAAGTTTGTGAAGTTCGTCGATCAGTTCCAGCAGACAGCCAAACCTCCACAGGGGTTTCGCGAAGCAGTTCCAGATCAACGATTGACCAATCGCTCCAGTTAACCGCTCTATGCACGTTTATGCGCGGTCGTCGAAATGAGGAACTGGATATCTGCGTCTTTGGCGCACGCGGCGTTCGTTGAAGTGTTCGGGGAGTCAATACGCGCCTCCTGAGTTGTCGTCTGATTGCTGCTCCACAACTTGCTTCGCGTTCAAACATGCCGCTTGTTGCTTCCACGACAATCCAATGACCGTGCACTATGGTCACGAAAAACCAGACCAAGAGACGTCTTTCCGGTGTTGACTGGCTTGGCCATTGCGCCGATAGCAATAAGTAACAGAAGGGGGCTAATCATGCACCTGTTGATTCGTCACAAAGTCGCTGATTTCGCGAAATGGAAGCCGGTCTATGACGGGCACCTGTCGGCGCGACAGAAGGCTGGAGTAAAGGAGGAACACCTTTTCCGCAACGCCGACGACCCAAACGAAGTGTTGCTTCTTTTCTCGGTGGAAGATTTCGACAAGGCGAAAGCATTTATTGCTTCGGACGATGTGCGCCAGACCATGGCGAAGGCCGGAGTAAGCGACAAGCCGGACATTTATTTTCTCAGATAGTGGCTGCAAGCCGGGTCACGCCAAGTTTTACAGCCGCTCACATGATGGCTGTGATTCGCGTTTTCGACGTGGCGGGAAGTGTGATCGAGTTCAGTGAGTTTTAGGCCAAGCGATTTACACGTTAGCCTTGAAATATCCCGGGAGCAGGCCTGACCCGGCGCTGGCTTGCGCACAAACTCTACCAAAAAGCCGCAGGATTCGTGGAACCCGTGCGGCTTTGTTAGTGAGATCCCAGACGCGTAGACTCAGTCCAAAACGACAACGTGATCAATCACACGCTGATTGCCCACGTCCGTGAAGTAGACGCGCACGCGAGTGTTGGGTTTGACCGCGGTTGTGACTGCTGCTCCCGCTTTGTCCACAACGTTACCAGGCCCGTTGAGAACATAAGTGCCCGGCTTATTCGAGCTGTCCTCGCGAACAACGAGAGTTTTGACCGGCTGATAACTTGTCGCCGCGCCATCCTCGGTCGTTGTGATGATCCTACCAGTTACCGTTATTGTTTCTGTCGTAGTTGCGGTTTTTCCTTTAGACGTCGAACGCGTCTGCGCAAACGCCAGCGGCGCAATCAGTGCGCAGCAGGCGAGGGTCACAATTGTTTTCTTCATGGTGCCTCCGTATTGATGTTTGTTGATGTTAATTATTAATTCGTTAGACATTGGCCCGGGTGTCACTCTTAGCCTATTACTGTTTTTGGAATGGACTCTTAGGTTAAAGCGAATACGCTGCCGGGTGAAATTCTTGAACTACCATCATCTACGTTACTTCTGGGTGGTCGCGAAAGAGGGCGGCCTGCGGAAGGCGGCGGAAAAACTGCACGTCTCCCAGCCGACCATCAGCGCGCAGATTGCGGCACTGGAGGGCACGCTAGATGAAAAACTTTTCCAACGGGGTGGACGCGCATTGGCGCTGACCGAGACCGGCCATCGCGCGTTGGGCTACGCGGAGGAGATTTTTTCGCTGGGGCAGGAACTCCTCGACGCCACCCGGCAACGACCCGGCGCACGTCCGTTGCGAGTCCACATCGGCATCACCGACTCGATGCCCAAGCTTGTGAGCTACGAAATCATTAAACCCATCTTCAAACTTGAGCAGCCCATTCAAGCCGCCTGCCGCGAAGGAAGCGTGGCCGACCTGCTCGGAAAACTGGCCGCCTACCGGCTGGACATCGTGCTGGCGGACGAACCCGCACCCAGTTCACTCCCCGTTAAAGTCTTCAACCACCTCCTGGGCGAATGTGGCGTGACGTTTTGCGCCGAGCGTAAACTGGCCGCCACCCTCAAGCGCAAATTTCCACAATCACTGAACGATGCGCCGGTTCTGCTGCCGGCAAACAACACCGCCCTGCGCCGAGCGCTGGAAAAATGGTTTCAAGCCCGGAAAATTCGCCCTCGCGTGGTGGCGGAGTTCGATGACGCGGCCCTGATGACAGCGGCGGCGGTGCACGGCCTGGGCTTCTTCGCCTTGCCAACCTTGGTGGTTAAAGAAGCTGTTACGCGCTATGGCTTCCGAAGCATCGGGCGCCCCCAGAATTGCGGCCAGCAATTCTATGCCATCAGCGCCGAGCGCAAGCTCATGCACCCGGCTGTGTTGGTCATCACGTCGCAAGCGCGGGCGGCATTGTCAAACTGAACTGGTTGTGCGCTTGGCCTGCTTTTTGGTGAGCTTTCGCTTCAGTCGCACATCTACTTCTGCTTGAGCCCCTTAGTTACCCGCACGGCTGGCTGGTGGCACGATTCCGTTCATGCGTAGATACTCCACGATCTGACCGTAATGGTCGAACGCGTGAGCTGGAGCAAAAGTAGCGAGAAACAACCGGGTGGTTGGCCTGCCACTTCCGCTGGTGATAGGTTGGACTAGGTTCGACACGGTCAGCGTCGCAACCGCCTTGTGGCCGTAGGCGAAAGAATCTTTCAAGAACTTGATGATCTCGGCCTTGTTCTTCATGTCGTCCGGACCTTTCCCTTCATTAGCGGTGGCCGGCGCTTTGTCGCCCACGATCGGCGCCCAGATGAGATAATTCGAGGCGGCGACATGTTTCAGCTGTTCCCCGAACGTGCGCACGCCTTTATAATCGCTGCCGGCAACGTTCAATTTCTCCGGAGAAAAATCGAACTTGTCCTCCGGCATTGCTTCGGCCGCCTCCACAAGTTCCTTTTCAACGACGCTGATTTCACGGTCGATCGCTGACGCCACAGTGGGGGGAGTTGTCGGCGATGTTGATATCGGGGGTGTCGAGTGCTCGCCCGCTGCCGGACTGCTGGTGGTTTTGGAGTTCGTGCTGCTCTGGGCGTAGGCCAAACTCGCAAAAAGGAATGCTGGTAAGATTAGGAAAAACTGTTTCATAGACATTGGTATTCAGTTTGGTGATCAAAGAACTTG
>DATLJP010000011.1:0-43606 GCA_035538875.1 Chthoniobacterales bacterium
TTCGCAAGATCGATATCGCGGACGCTCGGGAGTTGGCAGCGCGCCGGTGCGACGCTGGCTTCTCAGAATCCTCGCCGGCTAAACATGTAGATGTTTGCGTCGAAAGCGACGAGGACAGGGGTTCGATTCCCCTCGCCTCCATTCTCATAGGTAAAATAGGTCTGAAGATTCTGTCGGTGACAACGAGACCGACAACAAGTTCGCCCTTGTTCTCTATTGTGCGCCAACGTCACGAAGCACAATGTGGCGTAGCTGACTCGTTCGCAGACGGAAAGGAACGATACTGGTGTAACCGGGGCCATTAAGAATATGCCTTCAGGCCGCATCCACGCATGTCGCATGTGTGCGCAGGGAATGATAAATCGTCGAAAGGACGAGCAAATAAAAGCTTGCCTCGGCGGCGTCTATAATATTGATGAGCGCCTTACCCGAATAGCCGGAGCGGCTCGTGGAAATCCTGCGAGAGCTCATCGAGCGGTGAAGGAGCGCTCTCTGTCGACAGAGCGGAATTCGTCGATTCAGGCCAGACCCAAGTCTACAAATTCTAAAGACTTCGCGGCCAACGCGTCCCCGAGATTTGCGAAGTCTCAGGGCTTATCGGCCCAGTTTTTCTTTTGAAAGAAGACTCGCCCTGAGCCGTGTTCGAACGCCTCGAAATGTTCCGGGTTCTGCTGGTAATATTTTTGGTGGTAATCCTCTGCCGGCCAGAACTTCATCGCCGGCAAAATTTCAGTCACGATCGGTTTCTCGAATTTGCGTGAACTCGCCAGCTTTTCCTTCGAAGCTTCCGCAATGCTTTTTTCCTCATCGCTCCCGTAGAAAATTGCCGCGCGATAACTCGGACCAATGTCAGTGAATTGGCCATCCGATTGCGTCGGATCGATCTGTTTCCAGTAAATGTCGAGCAACTGGTCGTACGAGATTTTCGCCGGATCGTAGGCGATTTCGATTGATTCCCGGTATTTCGTCTTCTCGGAACGAACCAGCTCATAGGTCGGACTCGGTTCTTTCCCGCCACAGTAGCCCACTGTTGTTTTAATCACGCCCGGCGCCTTGTCGAACGCCGGTTGAATGCACCAGAAACATCCACCTGCAAAAACCGCGGTCTTCGTTGCCGCCGGCGAACTCTGCGCCAGCGAAAGGTTGACAACCAATGTCAGGCAGGCAGCGAATAAGGAAACAATTTTCATGTCGTCGATGTTAGACATTCGCCCGCCGCAATCGTTGGCCTTAAAATGTGCTTTTCACTTGCCTACACGCGCACCCCCTGCCATAAGCGAACCCCCTTAAACCAGTAGAAGATCACTATGGCTAAAACACTCGGAATGCTTTTCGGTATCGTCTTCTTGGCGGTTGGAATCTCGGCTTCATTCCCGGAATCACTAAGGAGGACATGCTTCTTGGCATCTTTATGGTGAATAAGATGCACAGCATCGTTCACATCGCGTCGGGGCGCGATCGTCCTGATCGCGTCCATGGCCGGAGCTGGAGCCGCCAGCTTGTGGTTCAAAATCTTCCGACTAGTGTATGCCGTTGTTGCTGTGCTCGGGTTCATGATCCCAACGGAATGTTGCTCGGCATGATCTCGAATAATCCTGCCGATACCGGGCTGCACGTGGCTCTGGCAGCGGCGATGCTCATTATCGGGTTCGCAGCGCCGAAGCAGGCCGCCCGCTTAAGACCTTCGCCAATTTTGCGCCCGTTGTGCGGTTGAATCGCCGCGCTGCGGCTTAATTTTAATTCGTGATCGAACTGATCCCAGAAACATACCTCGCGCCCCTCGACCTAGTCGTGATTTTTGGCCGCACTGCGCCGTTAGATCTCGATCTTGGCTGCGGGGACGGTTCATTCTTGTGCGAATTAGCGCAGCGCAGTCCCGAGCGGAATTTTCTCGGTATTGATAAACTAGCCAGCCGCGTCACAAAAACCTGCCGCAAAACGGCCGCGCTCGAAAATGTCCGTGTTCTGAATGTCGAGATTTCTTACGCCGTACGTTATCTTTTGCCGGAAGGGTCGGTCGAAACATTTTACTTGCTGTTTCCCGATCCCTGGCCAAAACGTCGCCATCACCGCCGCCGGATCGTCACAACAGATTTTCTCAATTCAATTCATCGCGCTCTCGTCGATGACGGACTCTTTCGAATCGCCACCGATCAATCGGATTACTTCAGGCAAATCCAGGGAGTTGTTCGAAGGAATTCCAGATTTTCGCTTCTCGATTCTGAACATGTTGGTCTTCCGACAACGAAATTCGAGCGACGATATCGCGCAGCCAGTGCACCAATCTATCGATTATCGCTGCGAAAAATTTCGCTGGTGAGATAGGGGCTGAAACGAGGCTCCGCAAAAATTCAGACTCTCGTTTCACGGGAAACTGCCCTCGTTTCACCCCATTTCACGTTTCGTTTCACAGCTACCCTAGCCGGGGGCGGTGTCTGCCAGGATTCCCGGTGCTCAAAGGTAACTCGTTACCCCCGCCGACAATTTTCTGCGCAAAAAAGGAATTTCGCTCACGCTACTAAGATCGGCATCGAAGCGACGAAGCGATCATGGGGGTCGTTGCTTCATCGATTGGTTAGATTGGTTTAGCGAGTTAATGATTTTGCCGGACTCGAGAGCGTAACTGATGGAGTCCGCGGCGAAGGGCCATTATATAATAGCCGTACATTTACCGAAATGGTGCTCTCGATTGTCGATGCAGAACTGCCTTAGATCTTTCCAAAGACGAAAGTGGGCTCTGGCAAAAAAAAGAAGTGGCTCGTGTTCAACGCGAACCGGCCACATAACGTGCCCCAATGGAGGATTTAATTAACAAGGAGGAGGTAAGCACCAGCAACGATTCGATGACGGTGCCGACTTTATTCCCGCCAGTGCGACTGCGTCGTAAATTACTCCGCCGCACGCTTAGTGCTAGCTTATTAGGGCTGTTTCCCTTTTTCAGCGCGACCACGGAAGCAGCAACTCTCCTCGGGCATCAGGTTCAAAGCGGCGGCACGCTAGATATGCAGTTTCCGTTGAGCGACTACTTCCAGCGGTACGCTGCCGAAGGCGGCAATCCGCGGCCGACTGCCGGTCATGCCCTGCTATTTTTTCCGAAAGGCTTCGATCCGTCGCGGCCATGGCCGATTCTCATCGTCACCTCAACAACCGATTTCGCTTGCACCAGCATAATGGACGCGCCGTGGTACCGAGATGCAGCAATGAAAGAAGGTTGGGTTGTTCTCGCTACCGACGCGAACATTCGCCCAAACGCAGATTCACTGCAGTGGCGATTGGCACCGTTAACCGCCGGACTGCAAATGATTCGCAATGAATGGCCGCAATCGGCGCAATGGCCGATCGCTTTCGCTGGTCTTTCCGGCGGAGCGAAACGAAGCGGAATTCTCGCGGCCATGCTGGCAAAGAATCACGGACTTAGAATTTGCGGGTTGTTCCTCGCGGGAATCAGCTCCGACCGCGTGACCGCGGGCTACAAAGATTATCAACCGCCGACAGACTTCCTCAACGTCCCGATTTGGATCAGCAGCGGGACAGCCGACCAAGTCGCGACAGTAGGTGCGCAAGAAAATGTTTATTATTCGCTGAAACGCACCGGGTTTAAGGAGGTCCGTCTGGAAAGATTCTTTGGCGGTCACGGCCTCAGAAGCGCTGAGATCCAGCGCGCTCTTCATTGGTTCCGCGAAGTCGGAAGATTTTAAAGCCTTACGCTATAGGCCTCTGACAATTGTAACGGCGGCTTTCTTGGACCCGCACCATTCCACGCGCGCGAGCGAGAGAGTCCTTCTATTCCCGCCTTGTTGCGACTCGAGCCAGATTTCGATCCGCTCCGAGGTGATCCGCGTTTCGAGAAACTCGCGCATTCAGACGGCAACAAGTAATGTCGACTGCCACAATCCCCTCGGCAGTGCTGCGACAGTCCTACGCGCGCGCGCGCGCGCGTTACGCGTTGCATCGCATCGATGTTGTCGGCCAATCGCTTTCTCATTCGTGTCACCGAACAAACCTTCGGCACGTGGGTCGGGGTCGCATGGCGGGTTACTTGGTCGGGTTTCTAGTTTGCGGGTGAAAAAATTTAGTTGTCGAAGAGTTGTTTGACGGCGAACGGCGCCATACCGCTGTCCGAGTGCGCGACGCCGTCGGCAAACGCGAGCCGCCAGCCGAACGTGGTCTTCATTTCGCGCGCCGCGGTCTCGGCGTGCGCGAAGAAAAATTTGCCGCGCGCTAGGCGAAACATCCCCTGCGCATCCGACTCCGGCGTGTGGCGCAGCGCCTTTGCCTGCGGATCGGTATCAGCGGTGCCGAGCAGCACCGTAAGCGGCAGCGCGAGCGCGTGACGCAGATCGGCCTCGGTCACGGGCGTGTTTTTCAAACCGTAGGGAAACGTGCCCAGGAAATCCGGCAGCATATACCAACCGGCATTCGCCGCGACGGCACGTTCCACGTGCGCCTTCGGCACAAAATAAATAAAACGCTGCGTGAACTGCGCGCCCGCCGAGTGGCCGTAGAGCCGGTAGCGTTCGGTCTTGTTGCCAAGGCGCGCGCGCACGGCGTCGAACACCGGCTCGATCACGCTGAACGACCACTGCGCACGCGGCAGCGCGTGGCCGGCTTGGTCGACGGTGTTGCCGTAAATGTAGCCTTCCTCGCCCGGAAATTCCTTTTGCGAAAATTCCGGCACCACGAGGAGAAATTTCTTCGCGCGCGCGTGCGGAATCCAGTTCTCGAGGTAGCGCTCGCCGTCGCGCTGCACGCCGTGCATCACGATGACAATCGGCGTCTGCGGCGTCGCTTCGGCGGGCACAAAAAACCACACCGTCACGTGGCGGCCGGCTTGCACGAGATCGAAGCTGTCGTGCTTCGCTGCCTCGGCCGCGAACGCACGCGCGGCGAGGAAGAGCAGCGCAAAACTGAGAAATATTCTTTTCGTGTGGAGGTAGTCGGCCAGATTTTTACGTCTTCGTAGATGGCGGTGTGCCCACGGGCCCGCGGTGTCGACCCAGCCACGATACATGCCCTCGGTGTTGAACGGCAGCGCGAAATTTCCGTGGCGGTCGCCATCGTTTGCCCCGCTACGCGGTGCCATCCGACTGTCAGCGAATTAATCCCGACCATGCTCGGTGAGTTAAAGCTGTTAAAGCTGTTAGAGTGAACGAGCTCTAAAGATGTCCTAGTTCGCGCGCGCGAACCTCGGCGTAGGCGGATTAGTCGTCCGTCCTACCGAACTTCGTCAATCTTCCTTCTTACTTCCTTCGGGGGAGAGCGCAATGCCACGCGATCGCTCTACAGTGAGGCAAGGTAATGCGATCCGCATCGAGTGGAGAACGCTACTGAAATAACGCAGCCATATTCCCGGCGATTTCACCACGTTGCTGCTGTAAATTGCGTAGTTGTTTGTCCAATGACGGCATGATTTCCTTGGCGCCAGGTCCGTGCGTGATGACATCAGTCCCCAAATATGCCTTCCAGGGAATGTCTATCGCGTGGGCTGTCTCAACCAGATTAGTATTGTACTGTCCCATGTATTCGTTCAGTTTGTCCAAACGCGCGGGCGAGATAAGATGGAGAATGTGGGCTTGGTCATAAATATTCCGTGGCCACCACCAGGCAGTGCTATCAAAGTCAGAGTAAAGATCGTACACTCGTTTACGGAGATCTTCGCGCCGTCGAAGAAACTCATCCTGTTGCTCGATTGAAAGGGTGTCTTTTTCGAAACCCTCAAATGCCGTCTTGATCTTGTTAATCGTGGCGTCGACTCCATTGGATGTGGCCATAACTTGTATGGCTTGCTTCACTCTTGTATCAGCGAGAGCCGCCTGTTTGCTGGAACGACCGACTATCCATGGAATCAACAGGGAGCCTAACAACGTTCCAGTGAGGGAAAGTGTGAGCGGATGGCGTAGAAAGGGATCTAATCGCACGATGAGGTTCTAGCAATTGCCGCAACACCAGTAAAGTTGGTTTCGGCGAGCTGCCATCACGCATTCTCTTGCTGCCTCGACCCGTCCCACGTGCGCGCGAGGGAAAGAGGGACGCAGCAGGCCCCCAGCCGCACCATTCCGCGCACGTGCGCGCGCGCGAGGGGGGAGATACTCATGCAGTCTAAGCATTACCGCAATTAAAAGTTGATCCGCTGCTCGACTCGCTCGCGGACTCTCCGAGGACATGTTTTGTCCCGTCCTAGGGAACGTAGGACATGGTTATTATGTAGACTCCGACTGTCGAGAGCAAACGTGGCAAGAAAAGCCAGAAATCGAGCCCACCGAATTGGACGAAACAAAGTGATCTTCATTTCACCCTCGTTTCGTCTCGTTTCACATTTCAAGGGTATAGGCGGGAAACGTGAAACGAATGTCCGATTCAAGACGTTCTTGCCTCTGAAGATGCGGTAAAAAGCCCTGAAATCGAGGGGTTCTTCCTTGCATGCGCTCATTTCGCTAAAAACAATGCTCGTTTCACCCCGTTTCACGTTTCGTTTCACAGCTACCCTAATTCTGAGCAAAAAGACTTTGAATCACACTAGCTAAGATCGACATCGAAGCGGTGAAGGGCTGTTGGCTTCATCGTTTGGTTAGGCGTTGGCTCACTCTTCGCCGTCATATGCGGCGTCTGGATAACTCGAAGGGTCCCAATCACTCTAACGCCAGCTCAAACTATTCCGCTCTTAAGCGCCGCTTCATATCCGTGTATGCGGTATCAATGAGTTTTTGGAGGGCCGCGGCGTTGACAATCCTTCCGGGCCCGAGCTTCACGTGCCGCATAAACCTACCTGTGCCTTCCAACAGGCCTTTCGGATCGGTGAGCTCGGCCCCGCGGAAAAACCCGACATTGATGTGGAATTTGAAGGCGTTGACGTAGGCAAATGCCGCGCTTCCCACACACGCGGTTGGACACCCATCGTGCAATACCTCCCGCACATCATCTCCACACCTGCGCATGGCCTCAAACCAGCCGCATGCGACGGTTCCCAATTCATCCGAATGCGTCTTCATCCAGCGGGCGATGGCAGGATCTCGCTTGACCGTGCCGGAGAACCGCAGGACTTGGGGCATGGCTATTGGGAGAAGTCGCCTAACGAGAAAGAGATAAGCCACGGGCGGGGTTTGTGGCAAACGCGATTGGGCTCAATCCATCGGGGGACGTTGGCTTCATCGATTGGTTAGGCATTTTGCGGTCGAATGCATGGGACCTAAACACGGTCACTCGTGACTTTCTTTTGCAATCTTGCTCAGGTCATAGCTTGAGTAAGCGGTTGGTTTCTCGGCTCTCGCGATGATTGAATCCACCAGGCGGGCGAATTCCTCAGTGTGCCAATGTCTTCTCGTCCGCCACCATTGTTGAAGACCCGGATACGCGAGCACGTCCGCCATCGTCCGTTCCATTTCCCCCCATTGCTGGTCGGGAAGTATTCCGCCGCGATGCGCGAAATACATGGCCTGGAAGTTCTTTAAAAAGCGATTGAAGTACGCGCTCACTCGAAGTTTGGAAATCGCGTCGAGGTTTTCGAATTCTTGCATGCCGCGGAGATAGATCGCGCTAAACTCCGCGCTTTCGTGAAACGCGCACGTCAGATCGCCCCATTGAACCGTCAGCGTATTTACTGCCGCTTGGCGTCGCTCTTTGGTCTGCGCTCGAATCTGCAGCGCGAGATAAATCAACGACGGAATTCCGACAATCACCGCTGCCAGTTGGCCCATCGCTGCCAGCATTTCCCAGTTCATTTCTTCGGAACAATTATCGTCCTGACGTGATTAATGGAATGCTGAAGTTCGTCGAGCGCAGCATTAATTTGCTCAACATCAAGGTCCACGACAAAGCTTCCTTGCCGCAGGGATTCAGGGCCGCACCGCACAAGTCGATGCGCATTACATCTAACGAGAACAAGTTGAGCGGCCGCTGACGGAATCGCGGCTTCGCTCCGCCTTTCTACATTCTAATTTCGAGATTCTACTTTTCAAAGCGGCCAGCGGTTGGCTAGAGCGATTGGTTAGGCGTATGGCGGTCATGCTAATGTGGCGCTGAAGCATAAGTTAGCGGGAACTCAGTAGGCTTCCAAGTTGGATTGAACAAATCGGCAATAGCATCGATGACTGCTTTGCGAACCTGCCGCTTCTGCGCCCGTAGGGCGCGAGAGAAGGGTCGGTCGCCCCAGCGCTGCAACAAACCGAGTAGGATGACACAGTGGCCCTCCGCTGCCGCGCCATCGATTCCGAAACTCGCGACCAAGTATCATGTCGTCGCGCCTGATTATCCGGGCTTCGGCTATTCCGACTATCCATCGGAGGCCGAGTTTGGTTACACCTTCGATCACCTCGCCTCTGTCACGGACGATCTGCTCAACGCGCTGAAGCTGGAGCGATACAGCATTTACGTTCAGGACTACGGCTCGCCCGTCGGATTCCGTTTGTTTGTAAAGCACCCAGGGGAAATCCAGGCGATTATCGATCAAAACGGCAACGCCTATAATGAGGGACTGAGCCCTTTCTGGGCGGAATACCCTTTGGGTAGCCCGAAAAGAAAAAGCTTGGACGGGAAGAGGTCTAGCGCGATGGTTTGCACAGTTTCCTCGTGATTTCCGTGACCTTGTTGGGATGGCGGATGACCGCGTTGGGATGGCGGAAACAGACGGATCTCGATGAACATGTTATGACTTCTGCCGGGATCAGTTATGACTGGCATCTCGATGCGACGGCCAATCTCATAGGTAAATGAGCGGGTAAAGGGAATCGAATATACTTGTCCGTGCAGGAGCTTTTCCAAGAGGAGGATATCGAACCTGCAGTAAACAAAGCCGCGCCGCTAGCCACGCGGATGCGGCCGCGGTCACTCGAGGAGTTTGTTGGGCAGGAGCATATTCTAGCCCCCGGGAAATTGTTAAGGCGCGCGATCGAAGCGGATCGTTTGCCATCATTGATCTTGTCCGGACCACCCGGCACCGGAAAGACGACTCTCGCGCACATCATTGCCGACATGACGCACGCGAAATTCGTCCGCTTGAGCGGCGTGGAAAGCAACGTTTCAGAAATGCGGCGCGCACTTGCCGCCGCGACAAACCGAATTCGGACTTCCGGTCAGAAAACGATTTTGTTCATTGACGAAATTCATCATTTCAACAAAGCTCAGCAGGACATCCTGCTGCCAGATGTCGAGAGGGGCAATCTGCGACTGATCGGCGCGACGACGTACAATCCATTTTTCTACATTAACAGTCCGCTAGTCTCGCGATCCCATGTTTTTCAGCTCGAGCCGCTCAGCGCCGATGAACTGGAAACTTTGATTAATCGCGCGCTAACCGACAAAGAACGCGGCCTCGGCAATTACAACGTTAAGATAGACAAGCATGCGAAGAGGCACCTCGCGAAGCTAAGTGATGGAGACGCGCGGAAATGTATAAACGCGCTTGAAATCGGCGTACTCACGACGCCGCCCGATTCAAAAGGCGTGATTCATTTTATACTCGCGGTCGCAGAAGAAAGCATTCAGCAGAAGGCAGTCGTTTACGATCGCGCGGGCGACGCGCACTACGACACGATTAGCGCATTCATCAAAAGCATGCGCGCTTCGGATGAAAAAGGCGCCATATACTGGCTCGCCAAAATGCTGCACGCCGGCGAAGACTTCCGTTTCATCGCGCGTCGGATCGTTATTTTCGCGAGTGAAGATATCGGCCTCGCTGATCCCGAAGCACTGCCTCTCGCAATCGCGACTCAGCAATCGGTCGAATTTGTCGGCATGCCCGAAGCCCAGATTCCGCTGGCTCACGCAACGATGTATATGTGTCGCGCGAAAAAGAGCCGCGAAGCAGTCGATTCGTTAGGCAAAGCAAAAGAACAAATCGAAGCTGAACACACCAAACGCGTTCCCGAACATCTCAAGAACAAACACTTCCCGGTTAATCCCAAGAAATAAACGTTAACCGTCGAACGCGGTCGCGACCAACGTAGCGTTGTGGCCGCCGAAGCCGAACGAGTTGTTGAGGGCAACGCGGACTTTTCTCTCGCGCGCCTTGTTCCGGGTGTAATCCAAATCGCATTCCGGATCGGGATTTTCGAGATTGATTGTCGGCGGAACCATGCCGTCGCGGATCGACAATGCGACTGCAGCCATTTCGACCGCACCGGCGCCGCCCAACAGGTGGCCGGTCATCGATTTGGTCGCGCTGATCGCGATTTTCTTCGCCTGTTTTTCACCAAAAACCATTTTGATCGCTTTGGTTTCGGCAATGTCGCCCAGTCCGGTCGAAGTCGCGTGAGCGTTGATGTGATCGACCTGATCGGGGGAGACCTTCGCGTGCTCGAGTGCAATTTTCATCGCGCGTGCGGCGCCGTCACCGTCATCTGGCGGAGCGGTCATGTGGTAGGCGTCGGCGGAAAGTCCGTAGCCGGCCAGCTCGCAATAAATCCTTGCGCCGCGTTTTTTCGCGTGCTCGAGCTCCTCGACGACAACAACTCCCGCGCCTTCGCTCATCACGAATCCGTCGCGATCGCGATCGAATGGACGCGAAGCGCGCTCCGGTTCATCGTTGCGGCGGCTGAGCGCTCTCATCGAGGAAAATCCGGCCAAACCGATCTCGACGATGGAAGCTTCGGAACCGCCGGCGAGAAAAAGTTCCGCGTCACCAAATTTGATCTGACGCCACGATTCACCGATCGAGTTGTTCGAAGTCGCACAAGCCGTGACAATGCAAAGATTCGGGCCGCGCAAACCGAACTCCATCGAGATAATGCCGCTCGCCATGTTGCTAATCAACATCGGGATCGTGAATGGCGAGGTCCGTGACGGACCTTTGTTCATCAGGATGGTGAATTGCTCCTCGAGCGTTTTCAGTCCGCCGATCCCGCTGCTGATGATTGTGCCGAAGCGATCGTGATTCACCTTATCGAGGTCGAGCCCGCTGTCCTGAACGGCCATCTTCGCCGCGCCCATCGCCAGCTGGACGAATCGATCAGTTCGCCGAACGTCTTTCGGATTATTGAAGACTGATTTCGGATCGAAATTACGGACTTCGCCGGCGATCTGACAATCGTATTGTGTGATGTCGAAAGCGGTGATTCTTCCGATACCGCTTTTGCCGTCCTTGAGGCTCATCCAAAACGTTGCGAGATCGTTGCCGACGGGTGTGACGACGCCAAGACCTGTGATTACGACGCGCCGATCGTTGTTCATGATTGTGAATCGTTAGATCGTTGAATCGTTAAAGATCAACGCGTTCCCATGCCGACGCTCTGCACTGCTTGGAAAAGTTTGCCTTCGGTTTTAATCGACGGCGCGATGATGATTTCGGCCTGCTGAAACTCGGCGATGTTTTTCGCGCCGACGTTGCCCATGCAAGTAGTAATGGCGCCGACGAGGTTTTGGCTGCCGTCATCAACTTCGGCCGGGCCGAATAGAATTTGTTTCAATGGACCTGTCGTGCCGACTTTAATGCGTGTGCCGCGCGGGAGATTCACGTGCGGCGTGGCCATGCCCCAGTGATAACCGGAACCCGGCGCCTCTTGCGCGCGGGCGAACGCGCTCCCAACCATGACGGCGTCGGCACCGCACGCCAGCGCTTTACAAACGTCCCCGCCTTTGCTCATTCCACCATCAGTAATAATGGGGACGTAGCGCGAACTCTTTTTGAAATAAGCATCGCGCGCCGCTGCGCAATCAACTGTAGCCGTGACCTGCGGCACGCCAAGTCCAAGCACCCCGCGCGATGTGCAGGCAGCTCCGGGGCCAACGCCGATCAAAACGCCAGCGGGACCGCACTCCATAATTTCCAAAGTGACGTCGTAACTGACGGTATTCCCGACAATCACCGGTATGCCCATGTCGCGGCAGAATTTTGTGAGGTCGAGCGATTTATATTCGCTCGAAATGTGGCGCGCGGTCGAAACTGTGCTTTGCACGACGTAAGCATCGGCCCCCGCTTCCTGCGCGATCGGGCCGAACTCAGCCGCACGTTGCGGAATCGAGCTGACCGCGGCGATGCCGCCTTCGTCCTTAATTTGTTTCACCCGCGCTGCGATCAAATCGGGATGGACCGGCTCCTGATAAATTCGTTGAAGCAGTGCTGTGACTTCCGATTTGTCGGTATCGACAACTTTTTGGAACACTTCCCGCGGATTTTTGTAGCGCGTCTGGACGCCTTCTAGATTGAGCACTGCCAAGCCGCCGAGTTTACTCATCGCGACGGCGAATCGAACATCAACCACACCGTCCATGGCGCTGGCCAGTATTGGAATTTTCAATTCGAGCGGATCGGCATTTTTTCGCGGCAAACGAAACGTGATGTCAACCTCATTCGGATTGATCGTCACGCGACCCGGCACGAGCGCGATCTCGTCAAACCCGTAGGTGACGCGCGCTTTTCGATTTCGGCCAATCCACATTCCCATAACTAAATCTGCTCCAATCTAAACCTTTCGTTCAAACTGCCGCAACGCGGGCAACGTGGAAGTAGTACCGCCGTTCGATCTTCAAATTCAAACGCGCAAATCACGCAACGTAACCGGAAGCGCAATGCGCGCCGCTCACGCCAGCGCCGCTTCCACTCACCTACTATCCAGAGAAGGAAAATCGTAGCAAGGGAAAGCAGTAGATAAATTGTGACCAGCGCAGCCAGACTGACGCGAATCACGGCGCGCTCTGGAGTGGTTTTGCGTTCGCCGCGGAGACGTCGTTGCCCCATTCCATCATCGCGATTCCCCAAACGAGCGAGTCGCCATTCGAAGTCGCCCCTTCGAGTGTGGTCAGGACTGGCCTCGCCGGAAAACGGCAGAGCGCGAGATGATTGCGCGCCTGTTCGTCAAGAGTCGCATCACCGGATGAGCTCAACGGCAGGCAATAGCGAACCGCGCCTTGTGAATCGACCGCGATGCGGAATTGCGCATTCTCCGGTGGCTCATGACCGGATGCGCGAAAAGTCGTCGAAACAAACTTTGGTTGTCCAAGCGAATCAAACTCGCGCGAAAACGTTACTTTCGTTGCAACGACCCCGATCGGCGTTGCCGAGGCGCGAGCCGTCATCGGCACTGGTCCGACTGGTTGGGCGCTCGGGACGCGAAGATCGACAGTCAACGGTGGCGCCGCCTGCAACACCGGTTCGCTGGCAAAATAAGAAGGAACATGCTGGATCTTCCCGAGCAGATAGCGCCTTGTATCTGCCGGTCTTCGCGTGGTCGATACGAGGGCGGGATCCTCGGCATCAACCCAGCGCAGGAGCGCAGTTCCTTGCTCGGAATTGGCACTAATTAAATTCACCCGTTGCGGCGCAGGCGTAAGCGACACCGTAGGTGGGTAAACGATTTGGAAAAGATAAAAACAAGCGACGTGCGCGGCGAATGACGCGATCAGAAAACCGGTAATCGCAAAGTTGTGACGGCGGGGCGCGTCCCAATCAAAGAGTAACGGCGGCGCGGCTGAAGCATTCATTTCGGCACGGAGCCGGCCAATGACACGGAGGAGATTCCGTGTTCGAGCGCGGCATTGGTTACGGCTACGACCAACTCGTACGGGGTCTGGCGGTCAGCCTTAATAATAATGGAGCGGTTCTCACGTTTGGCGGCATCCAGTAGCGGGCCGAGTCGGTCAAGGGAGATTTTTTGGTCGCGAAAATAAATCGCCGGGACCGCGCCGCCGGTGATGCTAATGATCTGTTGGTTCCGCTGCGCTCCGAGTAGAAACGGAGACGCCGGCGCAGACACGGCGATCCCCGGCTGTAAGACAAAATTCGGACTGAGGAGCAGAAAAAATATCAAGAGAAAGACGACGTCGACGAGCGGAAAGACGACAAGCCAGCCGAAATTGTATTCCTTTGTCCGGCTGAGTTTCATCCCGGTCGATGGAGATTTAACGATCGCGATGAGCTTCTCGGGAACTCGGCAGCGTTTCGGACGATTTCTGGAAACTGATAATGCCGGTGAGCGCTTCGCTGTCTTTCAACATGTGTACAATCTCAATCCCGGCGCGCTCGATTTCATGGAGCATCGTGTTCACCCGCGATGAAAGATAGCTGTAGCCCACAAATGTTGGCGCCGCGACTACGAGCCCGGCCGCGGTTGTAAGCAAACTCTTATAAATGCCACCGGAAAGTTCGGTGACCGTCGCATAGCCGCCATGAGAAGCGATCATTCCAAAGGCGTCGATCATCCCCGAAACAGTTCCAAGCAAACCGAGTAACGGCGCGAGAAAAGCGAGCGTGGCCAATACGCCGAGGAAGCGTTCGAGCTTCGGCACTTCGAGTTGCGCAGCCTCTTGTACGATTTCGCGCAGTTCGGAGCGGGACATGTCATGCCGAAGAATCGCGGCGTGAATCACACGCGCGACCGGACCAGGCGTTCCCGCCGATTCGTGCAAGGCTTCGGCGAAATTGCGGCGCTGAATCAGATTGGAAAGCCCCTTGAGAAACTCGCCGACATGAATCGTCGCGCGATGCAGATAAGAAAACCGCTCCAGGAAGACAGCGACGGCGATGATGCTGCAGACCAAAATCGGCCACATGAGCAAGCCACCCTTTTGGATGTAGTCAACCATGGGGGTTATCTTCTTAGCTCTTTTTCAGTCACGGAGCAAGCCGTAGCGACCCTAGTGCCCGAGGGTGTTATGGGACCTTGGCGACACGGTCGGCGTCGGCGCTGGTGTTTCCCAGAGTTAATTTTCCGGACGCATCATAGATTAAGTAGATTTGCTTTCCGGCCGAACTGTATTTGTCGACGATCCTATTGATTACGGCGTCCTCCTTGGTCAAACGGCTCTCTTATTCCGACTGACCCACGGCGCCAACTTAATATACGGTCTTTAAAAGGAACTCTCGTCCGGTCAAAAGAGAACACCGCTCGCGAAGCGTCCAGCGTCGTCGATGCGATAAACGACTTTACCGCGCGCTTTACCGTCAACATAAGCCGTAGTCGCGATCGCTTCATGCTTGGCATTGTCCTACTGATAGGTCGTCCGCGACCCGTCAGCATTAACGATAACAGTGGCGCGAACGGTGTCGTTCGAGCCAGTCGCCGACGCTTGCGCCTTCAAGAACGGCGACAAAACTAAATCGCCGCGAAAAAGCAATGAGAAGCGGATCACGCGGCATCGTTTGGAGAGCGGCAGTTTAGACCGGAAGAGACGGTCAAAGAGGGCAATAATTTTTGTTGACGCTTGGCCCGGAAAGTGGTTAAAAGTGGGGAAAAGTGGGTTAGAATGGAACAATTCTCCACCCGCCCATGCATACGCCCGACCAACGCTTCTACGCCGGCGAGTTTCGTCACTTCATCGACGAAAAAAATCGAATCACCATTCCCGCGCGCTGGCGACACCGTGATGCCGAGGAATTCATCATTCTTCCGGAAGCGACTCACCAATTTCTTCTGGTCATGTCGCCTGAAGAATTTTCTCGTATGAGCGCCGATGCCGAAGCCGACCCAAATATTTCTGCGCGCGACCGGCGCGTCTTTTTTCGTCAGCTCCACGCCCGCGCGCAACATGGCGCCGCCGACAAACAAGGCCGCCTCGTTTTGCCGGAGGACCTATGCAAAAGAGTAGCATTGAAAGGCGAAGTAGTGCTCGTTGGCGGCCGCGGTCGGTTCGAGATTTGGAATTTGCAGAAACGGAGAAAGGCGCACGAGGAGGAGACGCCCACTTACCAACACGTCGCCAACGTCATTGGTTTGTAATCAATCCAAGTATGAACGCATTATTATTTGAGCGTCCGGTTTGGTTTGCGACGGGACCGCTCGTTTTGGAAGAGGAGCCGCAGGAAATGGAAGATTTTACTTACCATCGCCCGGTGCTGGCCGCGGAAGCGGTGGAATTGCTTATGCCGCACCCGGGTTCACTGGTTGTCGATGGAACACTCGGCAGCGGCGGACACGCCGAAGCGATTTTGAAAACGGGCGCTGACGTTCTCGCGCTGGATCAGGACCCGGATGCTATCGCAGAGGCGCGCGAGCAACTTGCGCGGTACGGCAGACGTATCACCCTACATCAGTCGAATTTCCGCGACGTCGACAAAGTTCTCGACGAGCTTGGCGTTCAGAGGATTGGCGGCGCCCTTTTGGATCTCGGCGTTTCCTCGCGCCAACTCGAGAACGCTTGGCGCGGTTTCAGTATGGTGCGCAACGGCCCGCTCGACATGCGGATGGATCCAAGATCGGCCATCACCGCCGCGCACATCGTCAATAATTACAGCGAAGAAGATCTAACTCGCATATTTCGCGATCTCGGCGAAGAACCAGCCGCTCGTCGACTTGGCAGCTTAATTGTGAAGATGCGTAAAGATGCGCCCTTCACCGAAACTCTGCAGCTTGCGCGCGCGATCGAGAAAGTTGTCGGTCGACATGGTCGCCGCCATCCGGCGACGCAAGCGTTTCAAGCATTGCGCATGGAAGTGAATGACGAACTCGGCGCGCTCGAACAAGGTCTGCGCGTTTTTACTGCGCGCCTGGAGATCGGAGCGCGCATCGTCGTCATCGCCTTCCATTCCCTCGAAGATCGGATTGTGAAGAACTTCATTCGCGATCACAGCCGTGAATGGCTTGATCGGCCCGAGTGGCCGCAACCGCAGCGCAATCCGGTATTCGATCTGCGCGCGATCACCGGAAAACCAATCGAACCGAGTGAAAATGAGCGTCGGACGAATCCGCGTTCGCGAAGCGCAAAACTGCGCGTGGCGGAGAAAATCAGATGAGTCGCTCCCGAAAAAATTGGAATGAAGTCAACGCTGCATCGCTCGCGCGCTGGATCGTTTTGACAGGCTTTCTCGCCCTTACCGGCTTGAGTTACGTATATCTCACACTCCAGCTTTATCATCTGGGCGACCGCAGGAAAGCGCTCGAGAACGAAGTCGCGAACTTGCGGATGCAAAACGAGGTGGTAAGCGCGCAGATCGCCGCGCTCACGTCGCGTTCCACGCTGCAGCAGCGGTTAAAAGAAGGCTATTTGAAAATGGTTCCGATCGCCGAGCAGAACATTGTTCGTCTGACTCGGCCGGCGCGAAATCAAGGCGACCAAGTCCGACCAGTTTCCAATCAGCGAGTGATCAGATGAGATGGAACAGCCGAACAAGATGCGCAATCGTCTGCCTCGGTTTCGTTCTGCTCTTCAGCACGTTTTCATTCCGCTTGATCTACCTTCAAATGATCAAGCACGACCAGTACGCGGGTCTGGCGGCTGAGAAACATGTCATCAAACAGCCGATCTTCGCCAACCGCGGGACTATTCTCGACGTAAACAACGAAGTCCTTGCCAATAACGTTCCTGTCGAAACGGTCGTGGCGGATGCGACTCACCTGACCGACATCGAGGCGACCGTCGATCTCGTCACGAACGAACTGCAGCTCCCGCACGGAGAAGTTTCGGAAAAGCTTCATACCGGCCGGCGCTACGTCGTTTTGAAACGTGAAGTGGCCAAAGCGAACGCCGATTCACTTCGCCAAAAGCTTCGCTCTAAAAATCTGCGCGGCATTTACTTCGAAGAGGACGCGACGCGCATTTATCCAAACGGCGTAATGCTTTGCCACGTCATCGGTTTTACCGACTTCGAGCATCGCGGCATTCAAGGAGTAGAAGGCTCACTCGACGAGTACCTGCGAGGCCAGGACGGCTATCGCTACATCGAGCACAATCGCGCCGGCCAGGAGATTGTCCTTTATCGCGGCCAGGAACGCGCGCCGCGCAATGGCTATCAAGTCCACCTGACCGTCGATCTTAACTTGCAAAACATCGTCGAAAACGAACTCGACGCGGCGATGCGCGAGTATTCGCCGAAGAAAGCGGTCATCATTCTGATGCGTCCGCAGACCGGCGAAATCCTGGCGATAGCAAACCGGCCGGCGTTTGATTTGAACAAACGTTCCGAAGCGAAGCCAGAGCAAATGAAGAACCGCGCGATCTGCGACATGATGGAGCCGGGTTCGACATTCAAAATTGTAACGGCCGCGGCCGCGCTGAACGAACACAAATTCAGTCTCGATTCCTATGTGTTTTGTGAAAATGGCGTTTGGAATTACGGCGGGACCCCACTTCATGATCACGCTGCGTTCGGCGATCTCAGCGTCAAAGACATTCTCGTCAAATCAAGCAACATTGGCGCCGCCAAACTCGCCGTCACTCTCGGCGACCAGAAATTCTACGAATACATCCGGCGATTTGGTTTCGGCGAGCGCACGGGTATTGAGTTGCCGGGCGAAATTCCAGGTGTGATCCGACCGCCGCAATCGTGGAGCAAAATTTCGATTACGCACATTCCGATGGGGCACGAGATCGGAGTCACGCCGCTGCAGATGGCCACGGCGATGTGCGCAATCGCAAACGGCGGCAAACTAATGACACCGCGCATCGTTAAAGCGATCACGACGAGCGATAGCAAAACGATCAGCACGATTTCGCCGATCGTTTTGCGACAAGTCATCTCGTCGCAAACCGCCAATCAAATCGGCACCGCATTACGCGGCGTCGTTAGTGATCGCGGTACCGCCGCGCCGGCCGCAGTTCCCGGTTTCACCATCGCCGGAAAAACCGGCACCGCCCAAAAAGTCGGGCCACACGGGGGCTATGAAAAAGGAAAAGAAGTCGTTTCGTTCTGCGGTTATTTGCCGGCGGAACGCCCGGAATTCGTGGGAATCGTCGTTTTAGACGACGCGCAAACCAAGCCCGAGCAAAACTACGGCGGACTCGTGGCCGGTCCGATTTTTTCGCGCATCGCCGAAAAGGCGGCGCGTTATCTCGATCTTGAGCCGCATGAGGAGATTCGCAAAGCCATCCCGGTGGAGCGCGTTGCCTTAACCAGTTCTTCGCGCCATTGACTCCTTGGCCTATAGATGGCGGACCCTCATGCAGCTCAAAACTCTCCTCGCCGCGACTCCCATTCGCGAAATCATCGGCCCAGTTGATCGCACGGTGGAAAGCGTCGCGTATGACTCGCGCCGTGTGCAAAGGGACGGGTTATTCGTGGCATTGCGCGGCGAAAAAAGCGATGGCCGGGACTTCATCGGCCAGGCCGTTGAAAAAGGCGCCACGGTGATCGTGGCCCAGCACGCCGAGAAAAATCCCCGCGCGACCTGCGTCGTGGTTGAAAACACACGCAGCGCAATGGCCGATCTCACCGCCCGATTTTACAATTTCCCCGCGCGAAAACTGAAACTCGCAGGCGTTACCGGCACAAACGGCAAAACCACGACAACGTTTCTAATCAAACACATTTGCGAAAAAGCAGGCACGCGCTGCGGTTTGCTTGGGACAGTCCGTTATGAAATCGGCCGGCGCGTTTTGCCGGCCGCCCGCACAACGCCCGAATCGCTCGATCTCCAGGAGTTGCTGGCGCAAATCCTGGACGCCGGGTGCCAGGCGGCGGCGATGGAAGTTTCGTCGCACGCGCTCGTCCAGGAGCGAACGCGCGGGATTGAATGGGATGTTGCCGTGTTCACAAATCTCACGCAGGACCATCTCGATTATCACCGGACGATGGAAAGTTACTTCCAAGCGAAAGCGAAATTGTTCGAGCAACTTGGCCTCCAGCAGCGAAAGAGAAAACCGGTCGCGATTATCAACATCGACGATCGCTACGGGCAAAAATTGATCGAGAAGATCGACAGTAAGGTTTCGCTCGTGACTTTCGGCACCGGACTAAAAGCCGACTTTCGCGCTTCGAATTATCGGATGGAATTCGGTGGAACGTCCTATCAGTTGGACGCGCGCGGAAAAAGCTACCTCGTCCGTGTTCCGCTGATCGGCCGTTTCAATGTCGTGAATTCGGTCGCCGCGCTCGCGGCTGCGAATGCGCTTGGAATCGGATTGCGCGACGCGGTTCTGAGTCTCGCTAAATCTCCACAAGTTCCTGGCCGGCTCGAAATCGTCCCCGCGAAACGGCAGTTCCAGGTCTTTGTCGATTACGCCCACACGCCGGACGCGCTGCTCAACGTTCTGAAAACGTTGCGTGAACTTGAACCACGCCGGTTGATTATGGTTTTCGGTTGCGGCGGAAATCGCGACCGCGAGAAACGGCCGCTCATGGGCCAAGTCGCCGACCAGAATGCTGATTGCGCTATCATTACCTCCGATAATCCGCGCAAAGAAGATCCGGACAAGATCATCGCCGAGATCGAGAAGGGATTCCGCGGCAGCCACTTCGAAAAAATTAGTGATCGCGCGCGGGCCATCTCGCGTGCAGTCGAAATTGCGCAACCGCGTGACATCGTGTTGATCGCAGGCAAAGGTCACGAGAACTATCAGGAGTTTGCCGATCACACTGTGCCGTTTGAAGACATTCAGGTGGCGCGACGCGCGATCGAAAGCCATCCGGTGGAATTTAGATGAATCCGTTGTCAATCTCACAGATTGTCGATTTTGCGGGCGCCAGGCTCGAACAAGGCGACGGCAACGCTTCGGTTGAAAGAGTCAGCACCGATTCGCGAACCCTTAAGAAGGGGGAATTATTCGTCGCTCTGCATGGCCAAAATTTCGATGGTCACAAATTTGTCGAGGACGTCGCTAAATCCGGCGGCGCCGGATCGATTGTCGACCTTAATTGGAGAGAAAAGGTTCTTGCTCAGTTCGCGATCATTCGCGCCGCGGACACTTTGCTCGCCTACCAGAATCTCGCCGCCAATTACCGAAAATCGCTGCCGATCAACGTCCTCGCAATCACCGGCAGCAACGGAAAGACAAGCACAAAAGATTTTGCCGCGTCGGTACTCGGTCGAAGATTTCGCGTCACCAAGACGCAAGGCAATTTCAACAATCACGTCGGATTGCCGCGCACAATTCTGGAAGCAACATCGCAGCACGAAGTCGGCGTTTGGGAAATTGGAATGAATCATCCGGGCGAAGTGGCGCCGCTCGCGAAAATTGCCGCGCCGGACGCCGCTATCATCACCAACATCGGCGTCGCTCACCTCGAATTCATGGGAACGCGCGAAGCGATCGCCAAAGAAAAAAGCGCGCTCGCGGAAGCCGTTGGCGCGAACGGGACCGTGATTTTGAATGCCGACGACTCGTTTAGCAAACAAATCGCGAGTCTGACACGCGCCTACGTGATTTTTGCCGGAACAAAAGAAGGGACGATTCGCGCGATCGAAATTCAGCAAAGCGCGGACGGATCCGACTTCACAATCATCGAAGGAGCGCATCGTTGTCGCGCGCAGTTGCCGGTTCCCGGGTTGCACATGGTGCAAAACGCGCTGCTTGCAGTCGCAGCTGGTCGCGCGTTCGGTCTTTCGCTCGAGGAAGCAGCTGCCGGTCTCGCCAGCGCGCCACTCGCCAAGGCACGTTTACAAGTCAAAGAGATTAACGGCGTGCAATTTCTCGATGATAGTTACAACGCAAACCCCGATTCAATGAAGGCAGCGCTGCAAACGTTGGTAGAATTGGATGCCGATGGAAAACGCATCGCCGTTCTTGGCGAAATGCGCGAGCTTGGAAAGGAAACGCAGCGTGGCCACGAAGAAGTCGGCGAAACGGCCGCCGCGTTCAAAATCGATCAATTGATCGGCATCGGCAAGATGGGCGAAGTTATTGCGCAAGCTGCGGAAAAGGCCGGACTCGAAAACAGCGCGACTGTTGGATCGACATCGGAAGCGGCCGAGCTGCTGCTCAGCGTCGCTGCTCCGGGCGATCTCGTGTTGATCAAAGGGAGCCGGCTCGCACGCACCGAAGGTGTGATCGAAGCATTCGCGAAACAGAGCTCATCAGAAGGCGCCCGCTTATGATGTACTATCTTCATCGCCTTAGCGACCAGTTTGGCGGATTCAACGTCTTCTTTTACGTCACGTTTCGCGCGGTCGCGGCTGCAATCACAGCGTTTGTTCTGTCGCTCCTGTTCGGAAACTACGTCATCCGAATTTTAACCGCGCTCAAGCTCGGTCAGCCCATCCGCGCGAAGGAAGAAGTTCATCGTCTGGCCGACTTGCATGGCGGCAAACAGGGAACTCCAACGATGGGCGGCGTTCTGATCATTGGAACGGTTTTTATTGCCAGTTTTCTCTGGGCCCGGCCCGACAATCGTTTCGTCTGGCTCGTGCTGTTCGCCATGCTCTACCTAGGGGTTCTTGGTTTCGCCGACGATTACCTCAAGGTTACGAAGAAAAAATCAGACGGCGTGAGCGGCCGGATCAAACTTGTTTTTCAGATCGCGCTCGCCCTCATCATCGCCGCAGTCTTTCTCAACAGCCCCCTAATCGAGGTCCAGGCCCGATCGCTCTACGTCCCCTTTTTCAAAACGCCAGTCATCACCAACATGGGGACTTGGTTCACATTGCTGTTTTTTGCGTTAGTAATCGTCGGAGCGTCGAACGCCGTGAATTTGACCGACGGGTTAGACGGGCTCGCCAGCGGTTGCGCGATCACGGTTGCGTTTGCCTACGCGTTTCTTTCCTACGCCGCCGGAAATTTTCGAATCGCGGAATATTTGCAGGTGCCTTTCTATCCGTTTACTGGCGAGCTGACAGTGGTTTGCGCCGCGCTCATCGGCGCCGGGTTCGGATTTCTCTGGTTCAATTGTCATCCCGCGAAAGTCTTCATGGGCGACACCGGCTCGCTCGCGATCGGCGGCTTGATTGGCGTCGTCGCCATTTGCTGCAAACAGGAATTGCTGCTCGTGATTGTCGGCGGTGTTTTCGTAATCGAAGCCGTCTCCGTCATTCTGCAGGTGTTGAGTTTCAAACTCACTGGCAAGCGAATTTTCGTGATGTCGCCGCTGCATCACCATTTTGAGCTCGTCGGCTGGAAGGAGAACACGGTTATCGTGCGGTTTTGGATTCTGTCGGGAATCTTCGCGCTGCTTGGACTCGCGACTTTGAAGTTGAGGTAAAATTGCGTTACAAAGATCAAAACGTCGCAGTCCTCGGAGCAGGTTTGAGCGGAATTGCCGCGGCGCTCTTACTAAAAGACGAAGGCGCGAAGGTTTCCGTGCTGGACAGCGCGGAGGAGAACAAACTGCTCAAATCGACAATCGATACCTTGCGGACGCAAAACATTCGCGTGATTTGCGGAGAAGCTGCCGATCGCGATTCCAGTGAATATGATTTTGTCGTCTTGAGTCCGGGAATCAATCCCGCCTCAGCGCTCGCGCAAAATTTTTCCATGCGCAAGATCGACACCATCGGCGAGCTCGAGCTCGGCTGGCGTTCGGCCGAAACGTCGGTCATTGCAATCACCGGAACGAACGGCAAAACGACGACCACTGAAATGCTCGCTCAGATGTTGAATGATTGCGGACAGAAAACAATTGCCTGTGGCAACATTGGCAAACCGCTTTCTGAGGTCGCACGCGAGAAAATTAAATACGATGTGCTCACGGTCGAGGTCAGCTCGTTCCAATTGGAAACGATCCAAACGTTTCACCCATCAGCCGCGCTCTGGCTCAATTTCGCGCCCGATCACCTCGATCGTTATCGTTCCGTGACCAAATACCGCGCCGCCAAGCTACGCCTGTTTGAAAATCAAACGGCGGACGATGTCGCAATCGTGAATGCGGTTGAAAGTTTGACCGAAGTACGCGCGCGAAAAATCACCTTCAGCGCTTACAGCAATCGCGCGGACTTCCGTTTGTCCGAAGGTGCGATCGTTTTTGAAAACAAGCCGGTGCTTCGATTGAGCCAGACGAAACTGCGCGGATCTCACAACATCGAGAACCTGATGGCGACGCTCGCAACCGGTCACGCGCGCGGTTTGCCGTTCGAGAGAATGGTCCCGCCCCTGTGCGCTTACGAGCCGCGCCCGCACCGTTGCGAGTTTGTCCGGCAAATCGGCGGCGTCGATTATATCAACGATTCCAAGGCGACAAACCTCGATGCGGTCGAGAAAGCGCTCCGCGCCCAAACCAAACCGGTGATTCTCATTGCCGGCGGAAAAGATAAGGGCTTCACGTTCGAGCCGCTGCGTTTTTTGGTGAAGGAAAAAGTTCGCTCGTCAATCTTGATCGGCGAAATGGCGAAACGAATCGCGCGCGATTGGGACGGTGCGGTCAAAAGTGAGCTCGCGGCGTCGCTCGCTGACGCCGTCGCACGCGCCCACGCCACCGCCAAAGCTGGCGAAGTTGTCCTCTTTTCGCCCGGCACATCTTCCTTCGACATGTTCAAAAGTTACACCGATCGCGGGGATCAATTTCGAGCGCTCGTTCAAGCACTCCCTCAATGAAAAGGAAGTTTCTAATGCCAAACTTATTGAAGTTTAAACACAAGAAACTCCGCGCCAACGCCGCGCGTCGGCCGCTTCGCATCGGCGCCCCGACGCCCGACTACGGCGAGCTCGCCGAACCGAGCATGAAACTGTCGCACGCGTTGTTCATCGTGCTTCTACTCCACGTCGTCGCAGTTGCGGGAATCATCGCGTTCAACGCAATCAAAACACGACAGACGTCGCTGCTTTTGTCACCAACGGCGACAACTATCGGAGTCGCCCAGGCCAACACGAAACCGCAGCCTCTTCCAGCCGCGCAGAAGACCAAACCGCAGGCGAAGGTGAGCGACTCAGGAAAAACGTACGTTGTCGCCAAAGGCGATAATCCGGTAACGATCGCGAAGAAGTTCAAGGTTTCGTACGATGACCTCGTCACGCTCAACCACATCGATGATTCGCGGAAGTTGAAGATCGGGCAAAAGCTTTTGATCCCCGAGAAGCCAAAAGCGTCAAAGAAGAGCGAATAGTTAATGTATCGAAAAAGCGCTTACTTCCTGTTCGTCGCGGTGCTGGGCCTTTTGGTTATCGGCATCGTAATGCTTTTTAGCACCAGCGCTTTTGCGCGAGACAGCCATGGTGACGCTTTGTTCTTTCTCAAACGCCAATCGATGTGGCTCGGCATCGGTCTGGGGATTTGCATCGCAGCGGCACTGATCGATTACCACTTCTGGCAGCGAACGTGGTGGATTTGGCTCGGGTTCGCCGCGATTGCGCTGATGTTTTGTTATGTTCCGCATGTCGGGTTGCGCATCAACGGTTCACGCCGCTGGATCGGATTCGGACCGATAAGTTTCCAGCCATCTGAAATCGCGAAACTCGCGGCGGTGTTTTTTCTCGCCGGGTGGTTTTCGCGCTACGAACAATTGACGAAACGCCCGCTTTTCGGTTTTGCAATTCCGTTGGCGGTTGTCAGCGCGCTGCTCGCGATGATTCTCTTTGAGGTCGATCTAGGTACGACGGCGTTGATTGGAGCAACCGCATTTGCAGTCATGTTCGTGGCCGGAACGAACCCAATTCTTCTCGGGCTCCTCGGCATCATCGGTGACAGCGTCATCTTCGTCGCCGCGACGCACTCGCGAATGGAACGCCTGATCGCGTTCACTGATCTCGAGCGCTACAAACAGGACGCTGGACTGCAGCAAATGCAGGCACTAATCGCTTGGGGCAGTGGCGGAATCGAAGGCCTCGGACTCGGGAATGGTCGCCAGAAAATGCTCTACCTCCCCTACGCCCACACCGATTTCATTTTCCCGATGATTGGCGAAGAGTTGGGGTTGCGAATCAGTCTCATCGTTGTTTTTCTTTTCGTAGTTGTGATTGTTTGTGGAATCATGATCGCGCTCCACGCGAAAGATCGATTCGGTTTACTCACCGCCATAGGCGTCGTTTGTCTCCTTGCACTGCAAGCGGCGGTCAACATCGGAGTCACGACTTCACTTTTGCCGAACAAAGGTCTGCCACTGCCGTTCATCAGCTATGGTGGCTCGAACCTGACCGGATGTTTGTTTTGCGTCGGTCTCTTGTTGAACATTTATCGTCAGGGCGTTTTGGAGCCGGGCATCAAGAAACGCACTTCCCTGCAAGTGCGCTTAACGCCGCGCATTTAACCAATAATCGCAAGCACGAAATGAACGCGGTCATTGCATGTGGAGGAACGGGCGGCCATCTCTTTCCGGGAATCGCGGTCGCCGAAGTTCTCCGCGAACGCGGACACGAAGTGCTGTTGTTTGTTTCGGAAAAAGAAATCGACAGCCTCGCGCTGTCCACGCGCTCGCAGTTTCGTTTCGAAAAACTTCCCACCGTCGGGCTGCCTTCGATTTATTCCCCGGCGATCTTCGGATTCATTCGTCGCTTCGCTGAGAGCGTCTCACGCTGCCGCTCGATTTACCAAAAATTTAAGCCCCACGTCGTGATCGGGATGGGCGGATTCACTTCGACGGCGCCGATTCTCGCGGGACGAGTGCGCGGAATCTCAACCCTTGTTCATGAGTCAAATGCGGTCCCAGGAAAGGCGAATCGGATCGCCGCCAAGATGGTTCGCGCGGTCTTGCTCGGTTTCAAAGAAGCCGCTCAATTTTTCCCAAAAGCGCGCACCGAGATCACGGGCACGCCGATTCGCAGCGAGCTGAAACGTTTGGATCGGCAATTAGCGCGCCAAAGGCTGGGCCTCGAAACGAATGCGATTACGATGTTGGTGATGGGTGGAAGTCAGGGTGCAAGCGGCATTAACCAAGCGATGATCAAATCATTACCGTTGCTGCGCGAAGCGCCGCTCCAGGTCGTTCATCTTTCCGGAACGCGCGACGAAAGGTTGGTCGCCGAACACTACCAGCGCGAAGGGATCCGGGCTTTCGTCGCGGCATTCCATCACCACATGGAAGAAGTTTACAGCGCGGCTGATTTCGCAGTCGCGCGCGCGGGTGCAGCCAGTCTGGCGGAAATCGCTTCTTTCGAGTTGCCCAGCATTTTGATTCCGTTCCTGTACGCCGCGGACGATCATCAGACTCGCAATGCCGAAATCTTCGCGCGCGCAGACGCGGCATTTCTCTTGAAAGAATCGGATCTTACCCCCGAATTACTCGCTCGGAAGATCCGCGAGATGATCGCTCATCCGGAGCAGCTTCGTCGAATGTCGCAACGTTCGTCTCAGATTGCGCCGCGAGACGCTGCAAATCAGGTCGCGACAACGATGGAAAAATACACGCAGTCATGACGAAGAGTGTCGATCTGGTGAAATTCCTGACGCAGGAACGCCACGCCATTCATCTGATCGGCGTCGCCGGCAGCGGCATGAGCGGAATCGCCGGACTTCTCCTCCAACTCGGCCACGAAGTCAGCGGATCGGACAAATCGGATTCGTTGGAGACCGACCGGCTGCAACGGCTCGGTTTGAAATTTTGTCAGCAACATCGCGCCGGAGACGCGTGCAAAACGGAGCTGATCATCTATTCGTCCGCGATCAAACCAGACAATCCAATTTTGAAAAACGCATGCGAAACCGGAAGGCCAGCCGTTCGGCGGGCTGAAGCGCTGGCCGCGATTATGTCGGCGAAACGCGGAATCCTCATTGTTGGGATGCATGGGAAAACCACGACCTCGGCGATGACAGCGCATGTTCTGCGTGAAGGCGGATTGCACCCGTCGCATTACGTTGGGGCAGAAATTCCGATCCTTGGAACGAATGCGCATTGGGACGCGCGCGGCGAGTTTTTCGTCGCCGAAGGCGATGAAAGCGACGGGACAATCGCCTTGTTTCACCCCGAGCACACCCTAGTACTAAATCTAGAGGAGGAACATCTCGACTATTACACCGACCTGGCTGCGATCGAGAAAGTCTTTCTTCAACTGATCAGCCAAACCACCGGCAAAGTCTTTTTTTGTGCGGACGACCCGAACGCGAGCCGCACGTGTCGATCTTCCGAGCGAGTGATCTGTTACGGCTTGTCTGAGAACGCGGATTATCGCGCCACCGACATCGACTTGCGAAACTTCGCGTCAACATTCTGCGTTCACGCCGGCAAGGTAAACCTTGGGGAAGCAGTGTTGAATGTCCCAGGCGAGCACAACGTTCGCAATGCACTCGGCGTGATCGCGCTCGCAACTGAGCTCGGCGTCCCGTTCGAGAAAATCGTGAAATCGCTAACGAAGTTTCAACACGCGCGGCGGCGTTTCGAAATCAAATACGACAGCCCGCGGTTTCTGTTGGTCGATGATTACGGACACCATCCAACCGAAATAAGCGCGACTTTGAAGACAGCAAAGTCAGTTGGGCGCAAGCGGGTGCTGACGATGTTCCAACCCCATCGCTACTCGCGCACGAAAGCACTCCGCAAGGAATTCGGGAAGGCGTTCGATCAAGCCGATCGAGTCGTCATCGCTGACATTTACGGATCAAACGAATCCCCGATCCCGGGCGTGACCGGTCAGATGATCGCCGACGAAATCGCCGCGCACGGACATCGCGGCGTCTCATATCAGCCGCGTTTGGAACAGGTTCACCGCGACGTCGGCAACATGCTGGAGTCCGGCGATCTCGTTCTTAGCCTTGGCGCCGGAAACATTCACGAGCAATTGTCGATCCTTGCTGCCGATCTCGTCATTGCCGAGAAATTGAAAGAAATTGTCGGCGGAGAAGGCGACGTTCGCCTATACGAGCCGCTTTCGAAGCATACCACGTTGCGCGTGGGCGGTCCGGCGCAGTTTTGGGTTGAGCCGCGTAATGAAAAAAGTTTCGCGGAGCTCACTCGCCTCTGTCACCGCGAAAATCTTTCTCTGTTCGTCATCGGGCGCGGCTCAAACTTGCTCGTGCGCGACGGTGGAATTCGCGGCGTGGTTGCTCATCCGTCCGGCGGCGACTTCGATAAAATCGATATCCACGGCAACGAAATCACCGCCGGAGTCGGCGCGAAATTAAAAGAGATCGCCTATGCCGCGCGCGGCGCGGGTCTCGGCGGGCTCGAATGGATGGAGGGAATTCCGGGCGCGGTTGGTGGCGCGTTGCGGATGAATGCCGGCGCAATGGGCGGGCAAACTTTTGAGAAGATCGTCAGCGTTCGCTATCTCGACACGGATGGGGGGGCGCATGAGAAAAAACGCGACGAAGTCGAAGTGCACTACAGGCATTTTCCACTGCTCGAGAAAAACTTTGCGGTTTCAGCGACGTTTCTCGGGACACCGGCAAAGCGTGACGAGATCGAAGCGCGTCTGCATGAATCCCAGGAGAAACGCCGCACTACTCAGCCGATTGCGAAAAGCGCGGGATGCATTTTCAAAAACCCTGAAAAGTGTCCGGCCGGACTGCTGGTGGACGAATTAGGTTTGAAAAACTCAGCAGTCGGGAAAGCCCGCGTGTCGGAAGTGCACGGGAATTTCATCGTGAACGATGGCGGTGCGACTGCGACCGACATGCTCAAGCTGATCGATCGGATCAAGAAAGAGGCGAAAGCGAAACGCGGAATCGAATTGGAAACAGAAGTTCAGATCGTTGGGGAGCCAAACCGATGAAGAAAGAGGATTTGCCAAAGAAGATTGCGGTATTGACGGGCGGGCCAGGGTCGGAGAGAGATGTTTCGCTCGCGACCAGTCGCGGAGTTTCGAAAGCGCTGCGCTCGCTTGGCATCGACGTCGTCGACGTCGATGTTCGCGGTGAAAATTTCCAATTACCAAACGATGTCGATCTCGCCTTCATTACGATCCACGGAACCTTCGGGGAGGACGGGCAGGTCCAAAAGATTCTGGAAGATCGTGGCGTGCCCTACACGGGCGACGGCGTTGAGCAAAGTCGGATCGCGTTCGACAAGATCTTGTCGAAGGAAAAATTTCTCGAGCACAACGTCGTCACGCCAGAATCGGAAGTGATCGACGCGGACCAGCGTCCGAAAATGTCGCTGCCGCTGGTCGTGAAGCCGGCGCGTCAGGGATCGACGGTCGGAATCGTGATCGTGAAAAAAGAAAATGAACTCGATGCCGCTCTAAAGGAAGCAGCGAAGTACGATCGCAAATTGTTAATAGAAAAATTTGTATCTGGCCGCGAATTGACGATAGGTGTTCTCGGTGATCAAGCCCTGCCGATACTTGAGATAATTCCAAAGGGCGGGTTTTACGATTTCAGTACCAAGTACCCGTTCCTGAATCCGCAGGCTGGCGCGAGCGCTGAGCATGTTTGTCCAGCGAAGATTGATAACGCGTTGACGAAAAAAATTCAGGAGCTGGCGCTGCAGGCGTTTCGCGCTCTTGGCCTCGTAGTATACGGCCGTGTCGATGTGCTGTTGTCAGACGCGGGCAAACCATTCGTGCTCGAAGTGAACACCATCCCCGGAATGACAGAAGCGAGTCTCCTTCCGGAGGCGGCCGCGGCGGCTGGAATCAATTACGTCGACCTTTGCCTTCGCATCGTCGAATTGTCGCGCGCGAGAAGGGAGCGCGCTGGGCAATGAGGCGACAGCAACGACCCCCCCGCAATCGCCGGCTCTCCAGCTTCCGTCAACGCCGGCAACAACATTTGCTCGACGTCAAAGTGCGTTCGCGCAAAGCCGTGCGGCATCGTAATCGCAGACTGCTCGTCGTCTTTTCAAAGATCGCACTCGTCACCGCGCTGATTTCCGCGATCTACGTCGGCGGTCGCATCGCCGCCAAGCGGTTATTCATCGATAATCCGGACTACAACCTGACTAATATTGAAGTGCAGACGGATGGCACGTTGCAGCGCGAGCAGATTCTGAGCGTGGCCGACCTGCGTGAAGGCGAGAACATTTTTCGAGTGAACCTCGCGCGCATTCATGAACGGCTGCGGGATTTGCCGCAGATCGATGAAGTCGAAGTCATCCGAAAGCTTCCGTCGGAGATCGACATTCGGATCGTCGAGCGCAAACCGATCGCATGGATCACAACGGAAAAGCGAATTGCGGATCCGTTTGCATCCGACGTCGCATTTCTGGTGGACGCGCGCGGCGTCTTAATGAAAGAGAAGAAATTGCTGCCTGAGTATTTGGGACTGCCGCTAATTTTGGGTTGCGAAAGCGAATCGCTTGAAGCAGGGAAAACTGTCGAATCACCCGACGCCAAAGCCGCCCTCGAGCTGTTGCGATTGAGCACACGCAGCTTCATGCAAACCCGTTTCCAAATTCGGGAAATCGACGTTTCAAAGGGCTATTGCCTTGTCGTGACCGACAAGAACCACAGCACGGTGATCTTCGGCTTCGATGATCTCGATCTGCAATTGCAGCGACTTGAGCAGTTCCTGATTTATTCGGACGACGCACATCGCGAGCTGGCAACCGTCAATCTGCTCGTGCAACGCAATATTCCAGTGACGTTTCAAAAACCGGCGACCGAAGTGATTAACGAAACGATTCAACCGGAGGAATCGCCGCGACTGATGAAAGTGATTCCGGTAACCACCGCACCAAAACCGTCCATATTGGCCGGCACAAAATCGCGTCCGAAGCGCTCACCTTCGCCAACAGCGAGCAAACCGCATACAACTCCGTCTCCTACTCCTACTCTGACACCGACAAAGCGCGGATTTTGGCAACATTTCAAGAAGAATTAAACAGCGTGGCAAGTCATGATCTAGTCGTTGGTTTGGAAATTGGGACGTCGAAGATTTGCGTCGTCGTTGGTGAAACGCGTCCGGATGGAACCTTGAAGATTCTCGGTGTCGGCCAAGCGCCATCACGCGGTGTGCGCAAAGGCGAGATTGTCGATTTCGAAACAGCGATGAAATGCGTTCACGAAGCGGTGGTCGACGCCGAACAGAAAAGCGACGTGATGATTCGCAGCGTTTACGTTGCCGCCGGCGGCGGACACATCCAAAGCTTCAACAACCGCGGTTGCGTAATGTTGCCCGAAGAACGGGACGAGATCGACGAGCAGGATGTTGAAGATGTAAAGGTCAACGCGCGGGAAGTGAGCATTCCGGCGCAGAACGCGTTTCTGCATTCGATCATTCAACATTATCACGTCGATGGTCAGGACGGCGTTCTGAATCCGGTCGGGATGCTGGGAGAAAAACTGGAGGCCGATTTCCACATCATTCATGGCGTCCGGACCCGGATTCAGAACACGATTCGCTGCGTCAAGGAATTACCGCTCGAAGTCGAAGACGTCGTTTTCAGCGCACTCGCGTCCGCTCAAGTCGTGCTGACGCAACACCAAAAAAATCTCGGGGCGCTTGTCGTCGATATCGGCGGTGGCACGACCGATTACATTTTGTATGTCGATGGCGCGGTAAAACAGAGTGGCGTGCTCGCCGTTGGCGGAGATCATATCACCAACGACATCTCGATGGGTCTGCGCATTCCGATGGCGCGGGCCGAGAAACTAAAGGTCAACGAGGGCAGCTGCGTTCTCGGCAATTGTCTTCCCGGCGAAACGATTCTGCTTAAGAATGACTCCGGTTTTGCCGGCAAAGAGATCGAGCGGGAAACGCTTAACACAATCATTCATTTGCGTTTGCGCGAGATCTTTGAACTGCTCAAGCGCACGATTGAGGAAGAACCGTTCATTAATTACGTCGGCGCCGGCATCTTGATCACTGGTGGGTGCAGCCTGTTGAATGGGATCGATCATCTGGCAGGCGAAATTTTTGAAATGCCGGCGCATGTAACCTACGCGCAGACATTGTCTGGTTTAACGTCGGCGGCCGAGAATCCGCAGTTCTCGACCGCGATCGGCTTGCTCAAATACGCACAAGCCGTGCAAATCGACCGGCCGCGGCGCGGCCTCGGCCGAATTTTTGGAAGATTCTTCAGCGGAAAGCGATGACAACAGAAAGATCGACATGACCCAACTCAGTAAAAATTACAGCTTGCCGGAACGGCAGGAGGAACCAATTCCCATCAAAGTAGTCGGCGTTGGAAGCGCAGGTTCAAACGCGCTCGATCGGGTTTTGCTCGACGGAATGGAAAAAAACGATCTCATTGCGATCAATACTGACGTGCAAGCGCTCGCCAGCTCGGTTGCGGCGTGCAAAGTGCAGCTCGGTCGTACAAGCACACGCGGTCTCGGAACGGGCGGCGACCCGGAACTTGGTTATCTGGCGGCAATCGAATCTGCGGATGATATTCGGCAGGCCATCGCCGACGCGCGGATGATCTTTATCTGCGCTGGACTTGGCGGCGGGACTGGCTCGGGCGCCGCGCCGGTTGTCGCACAGCTGGCGCGCGAAGCCGGCTCGCTGGTGATCGGTTTTGCAACGCTCCCGTTCTCATTCGAAGGAAAACGTCGCGCGGTTCAAGCACAAGATGCTCTCGCGCGATTGAACGAAGTTGCAAACGCGGTGATTTGCTTCGAGAACGATCGGATGGGCGACATGGTCGCGCCGAAAGCTGGAATTCATCAAGCCTTTAGTGTCGCGGACATGACGATTAGCCAAAGTGTGCGTTCGATCGTCAATTTGATTCAACGTCCCGGTCTAATTCGCATCGGCTTTGATGATTTGTTTGCAGCTTTGCGCACTCAAAATGGCCGCTGCCTGTTCGGCGTCGGCGAATCGGATTCCGATAATCGCGCGCACGATGCGCTCACTCAGGCGCTGAAGAATCCGCTGATGGACAAAGGGCGAATGCTTTCCGAAGCGTCGCACGTTCTCGTTCAAGTCGCCGGTGGGCCGGGGATGACTTTATCAGAAGTCGAAATTTTGATGCGAGAACTTGGGCGGCACGTGCACGATCACACTCAAATCGTGTTCGGGACTGCGGTTGATGGAAGAATGGGAAACCGATTGAGCGTCACAATCATCAGCTCGCTTGCAACCGAAGATTCAATTGCTTCGCAAGTTGCGCCGGCAAAGCCAGAGCCCTTTCTGGCGCCGCCGCCTACTGCGTTGGAACAAGTTGAAAAAGCATCACCAGCTCCACGGCCCGCTCCAAAGATCGAAATTATGCCCGAACCCGAAATCACCGCGGTTCCGCAGCCCGCTCCAAGCGATTTGAGTCCGTTCGAGGAACGGATTCCCGTTGAACCGCCACCTCCACCTCCCGCAATTGTTAAGAGGCTGGCGCCGCGTTTGATTCCTCCGAAGAAAAAACCCGTCGTTGAGAAGGAAGCTAAGGAGCCCAAGCCCCCGAAGGAAAAATACATTCACTCGAAGCAGGAGATGATGGAGTTCGAGCCAGTCACGCGCGGCCGTTTTGAAAAAAGCGAACCGACGATCATCGAAGGCCAGGATCTGGACGTCCCGACCTTCCTGCGCAAAAACATCAAGGTAAAATAATCGCGAGCGCGATTATTTCTTCATCAAGTCGAGCACCGCGCTCGTCATCCCAATAATGCCGACGCGAATGGTCGGCTCAGGCACCGGCGCGAACTTACTCGAGTGCAAAGTCGGAAGTTCTTTCCCCTCCTTTTTATACTGCGCCATCTTGTCAGGATCGACGGCACCAATGTGAAAATCGACCGCCGAAATCGAGTGGTCCGGTAGACTGTACTCGGAAAAATCCTCACCTCCCATTGTTGGATCGACAATCTCGACATTTTCGTCACCTAACGTCCTTTTCCAGACGGCTACGAGTCGTTTCGTTAAGTCGGGATTGTTGTAAGTCGAAGGCGTAAATTGATCTTTCAGCACCGTAACGATCGGGGTGCGGTCTGGAGGAACACCACCGGCGCTCGCAATTCCTTTTGCGATCTCGTCTATCGCTTTAAGAACGCGATCGCGCACTTCTGATTTATAAGTGCGCACTGTCAACTGCATCTTCACTTCGTCGGGAATAATGTTGTGCTTGGTGCCGCCGTGGATTGACCCAACCGTGACAACGATCGGGTCGAGCGGATTGTTTTCGCGGCTAGCAATGGTTTGCCACGCATTGATCATTTCGGCCGCGAGCATGATCGGGTCTTTGGTTTTATGTGGATACGCGCCGTGACCACCGATTCCGCGAACCGTCACATCAACTCCATCGACATTCGCGTAAGTGTAGCCGGGTGTGACCCCGATGTGCCCGGTTTGTAGATCGGCCTTATCATGAAAACCGAGCGCGAAATCGGGTTTGCCGAAGCGATTGTAGAGGCCACCCTTGAGCAATGCGCGCGCCCCGCCAACGGTTTCCTCGGCGGGCTGCGCAACAAACATGATCGTTCCCGACCACTGGCCCTTCAGGCGTTGCAACGCGCGCGCCGTACCGATAAACGCCGCCATGTGAGCATCATGGCCACACGCGTGCATCACGTGCACTTCCCTGCCGTTGTCATCCTTGGTCGTAACCTTGCTCGCGTAGGGCAGACCGGTTTCTTCTTCGACCGGCAACGCGTCCATGTCCGTGCGCACCAGAACAGTCGGTCCAGTGCCGTTTTTCATAATCCCGATGACGCCGTAGCATTTTAGGTTCGGGTTATCGTAGTTCCCGAAGTCCTCTGTGACTTCGCAGCCGACGGCACGCAATTCCTTTGCCATCAATGCTGACGTCTTTTCTTCCCGGGTCGAAAGTTCCGGATGCGCGTGGATGTCTTTATAAATAGAAAGCAACGACGGCAACTCGCTGACCGCAGCTTTTTCCACCGACGTCTCCTGGGCTCCAGCAAAACGCGCAGCCACAATCGAAAAAATCAAGATCCACAATGAATAAATCCTCATATCCGAGTTATATCGGCCGATTCTTTCCTTTGTCATGTCGAGCGGAGGCGAGACATCTCTGGATGTTTCCGGTCTAAGTTAGAAACAGTAAGATTCCTGAGTCCTAGGCGCACTGGCGTATTGTTCGGAATGACAGAAAGTTGTTGAGGGATGGAATTTGAGAAAAATGAAATCCTATTCGGCGTCGATCCGACGCCGCGCATCGTGGCGATCGAGCTCGGCGAAACCGGCACAGTCAAAGTCTACCGCCGCGAAAAGGACGGATCGACAATGACCGACGTGGAACCGTTTCATCCATTCGTCTGGGCCGACGCGGATGTCGCCGATCTTGGGATCGAAGCCGACAAGCTCAAAGGCGATCTGAAGTTCAGTTGGCTAATCACGGTCGACAGTTGGAAGGAACTGATCGCATTGCGCAACGGATTGAAAAACGCCGGGCGGGATTTCTTCGCGTTCACGGATCCGGTCCAACACTACCTGACCGCGACCGGGCGCACTTTATTCAAAGATTTGCCGTTCGAGGAACTCAAGCGAATGCAGCTCGAGGTTCTAGCGAATGACGAACACATCATGAGCATCGCGCTCTCTGACAACACTGGCTGGGAAGAGCTGATCGTTGTCGATCCAAAGAAAACTGAGGAATCCGAGAGAAACGCAATCAAGCGATTAACGGCGTTAATCAAAGAGCGCGATCCCGACGTGATCGAAGGACACAATTTGTTCCGGTCCGATCTGGCTTACCTCGTCACGCGGGCAAAGAAACTAAAAACGAAGCTCGACTGGGGCCGCAGTGGCGGATTCTTGCGCTCGCGCCCGTCGCGGCTGCAAATCGCGGAGAAGACGATCGATTATCCCAAGTTCGCGATGGACGGCCGCCATTTCGTTGACACTTTCTTGCTGGCGCACTTTTACGATGTCGGAATGCGATCCCTGGCGGGTTTCGAACGTACGGACGTCGCACGTCATTTCGGATTTTGCGACGAAGAAGTCTCCGCGCTCGGAGGAAAGGAACTGGATCGCGCTTACATCGACAACAATGAGACGTTCAAACGTCGCGTGTTGTGCGGTGTGCGCGAGACGCGTGGGGTTTCGGAACTACTCAGCCCCAGCTACTTCATCCAGGCGCAAGTTTTTCCATACAACTATCAGGACGTGATTGTTCGCGGGAATGCGACGCGGATCAACGGATTGTTTCTCCGCGAATATTTCCGACAGAAGCATTCGATCCCGGAGTTGCCGCTGCCGCAATCGTTCGAAGGCGGCTATACGGACATCTTCTTCACCGGCGTCGCGCACAACGTCTGGCATTGCGACGTCGCGTCGCTTTATCCGTCGATCATGCTTCAGTTCGATTGCTTTCCGCAAAGTGATCGGCTCCAGATCTTCCGGAATCTGTTGACCGATCTCCGGAAATTTCGACTGGAAGCGAAGGCGAAGGTGCGCGCCGCCAAGAATCCCGGCGAACAACGACATCTCCAAGCGTTTCAAAACACATTCAAGATCTTGATCAACAGCTTTTACGGTTACCTCGGATTCGCGCAGGGACATTTTGCTGATTTTGACGCTGCCGCACGCGTAACCCAAACCGGTCGTGATTTGCTCAAGAAAATGATCGAGTGGCTGAAGAAGCACGGCGCGAAAGTGATCGAGGTCGACACTGACGGAATTTATTTCGTGCCACCGGACAAGATCGACATCGGTGAATTGCAAGAAGGTTTGGCCGGCGAATTGCCGCAAGGTATCGAAGTTGAGTTAGACGAGCAATTCGCGGCCATGTTCAGTTATAAGGCGAAGAACTACGCGCTGCTGACAAAAGACGGCGACGTGATCATCAAAGGTGGCGCGTTGAAGTCGCGTGGGCTCGAAAAATTTCAGCGCGTGTTTCTCGAAGAAATGATCAAGCTCATTATGCAAGGTAGACCGGAGGCGATCGTCGATCTTCGGAGCCAATTCGAGAGAAAAATCCGAAACCGCGAATGGAAGATTGACATGTTGATGAAGACAGACACGCTCCAGGATTCGCTGGAGAAATATCGTGCCAAGATCGCGGGCTCGGCGCGAAATCGAGCCGCGGCTTACGAGCTCGCTCTCGCCAGCAGACGCACCTATAAACCGGGCGACCAGATCAGCTATTATATTAAGAGTACGCCCAAGAAGGTGCCGGCTTACGAAGCGGCCCGGTTCGCCAGCGATTTCGATCCCCAAAATCGTGACGAGAACGTCGATTATTACATCGCCAAGCTTGACGAACTTGTTAAGAAATTCAGTAGGCTGACGGCAACTGCGTCAGCTCCGAAACAAGAAAGTCTGGCACTTTAAATATGAGATCAAGACTATTTGTCTGCTTCACTGTGCTCACGCTCGCAGCGCACGATTGCGTCGCAGCAACCGACGATCACGCCGACATCAAAGCCGAAATCGCGAAACAACACGATGAGGCGGTAAAGCGATTGCAAGACTGGATCGCACAGGTGTCGATCGCGGCGGAGAACCGCGGTTATCCCGAAGGCGCAGAGTACATTGCCAAGCTGGCGCGCGACGCTGGATTTCAAAAGGCTGAGGTTATCAACACTGACGGCAAGCCGGGCGTGTTCGCAACGCTCGATGCTGGGGCGCCGAAAACGGTTGGCCTTTACTTTATGTACGACGTGAAACAGTTCGATCCCACAGAATGGACGTCGCCACCGACCGAAGCGCGACTCGTTGACAAGGCACCCCTCGGCAAAGCGATCATTGGTCGCGGCGCCGTAAACCAAAAAGGACCGGAGGCCGCGTTTCTTGCGGCGTTGTACGCGATTCGCGGCGCGAATCAGAAAATGCCGGTTAATCTCGTGTTGGTCGCGGAAGGCGAAGAAGAAATCGGCTCCCCGCACATCAAGCAACTCGCTCATCGGCCGGAAGTGCAGGCAGCGCTCTCGAAATCTGTCGGCGTCTTTATGCCGTCAGCAACACAAGACCTCGATGGCATCGTCACGGTGAATCTCGGATCGAAGGGTGTAATTGAGCTCGAATTGGTCTCGGACGGCGCGAAATGGGGACGTGGTTCGGCGAAAGACATTCACTCGTCGCTCAAGGCGATGATCGACAGCCCGGCATGGCATTTGATTCACGCGCTGAACACGCTCGCATCGGCCGATGGAAACACGATTACGATAGACAATTATCCCAAACCGCGACCGTTGAGCGCGGAGGAAAAGGCAATGATCGCGAACGTGTCGAAAGTGCGAAGCGAAGCGAACGCGAAAAAACAATTCAGTACCCAACATTGGATTGACGATTTGCCGTGGCAGCAAGCGAACGAGCGGCTTGAATCGCAGCCGACAGTGAATATCGAAGGATTGGTCGGCGGTTACACCGGTCCGGGTGGCAAAACGATTTTACCGCATCGCGCGGTGGCGAAGATCGACATGCGGCTTGTTCCGGACATGAAAGCAGTCGATGCGCTCGCCACTTTGAGGGCGCATTTGGCAAAGCACGGCTTCGGCGACATCGAAGTGAACATGACAGGCGGTTACGATCCAACGAGCACGTCGAAAGATTCAGCACTGATCAAAGCGCAAATTGCCGCCTACAAAAAAAATGGCGTCGATCCCTTGCTCTGGCCACGTAACGCAGGTTCTTATCCCGGTTACGCTTTCACCGGCGAACCATTGAAGCTCGCGGCTGGACATTTTGGTCTCGGTCACGGCAGCGGCGCGCACGCACCGGATGAGTATTACGTGATTGAATCGGCGAACCCGAAAATTCAAAGCTTCGACGGCGCGGTGATGTCGTTCGTCGAATATCTCTACCAACTGGCCAAGTAGATCGACTAACGAATCAGCTTCGCGTCGAGATTAATCTGTGCGCCGGCGAGAACGACTGAGACCGGACAGGTCTTCTTCGTCTGCTCAGCGAGCTCTTGAAACTTTGTGTCGTCGATTCCTGGAACGTTCGCCTCCGTTTTCACGTCGATGGTCGTGATTTTTGGACCGCCGCCGACCATTTCCAATTTCACCGCCGCGGTAGTGCTGATTCGTTTGGCCGGATGTCCCGCTTTCTCGAGATTGGCCGAGAGGGCCATCGAATAGCAGCCGGCTTCGGCAGCGCCGATGAGCTCTTCGGGATTCGTTCCTTTCGCGTCTTCGAAGCGCGAAGAAAATGAATACGGCCCTTCAAAAGCGCCGCTGCCGAGTTTCATCGTGCCTTTGCCTTGCTTTAACGTTCCTTCCCACACCGCCGATCCAATTCGTGCCGCCATAAATTCCTCCGTTGAGTGTTTCTGTTTACGCTTCGCGCCGAACAGCGATGGGCGCAACTTACGCCGGTTCCGGCGCGGCGACGTCGCCGAGTTTGCCGGTTTGATCAGGTTTCGTTTGAGCTTCGGCTAAGACGTGTTGTTTGCGCGCAAGCCAAATACTTAGCGCGCACCAGACCGCCGTGACGGGCACCGCAATCCAACTGATTGCATTAAGGCTGAGGTGAAGCCCATTTGCTCCGAGTCCTCCGTATGACCACGCGCCCAGTTGATCGCCAACACGATAACCAAGGGTGTCGGTCACGCTCTTGACCTTGTATTTGTCCTCGCGCCGCAAAACGGTGAAAAGAATTTCGCGAGACGGACGCATCAACGCGTAAGCACCAGCGCGACGCGTCACTTGAAAGAATGCGAGCATCGCCAGACTCGGCACCATCGCCATCGCTGCGAACCCGAGCATGCTGATAAGCGGCAGTGCCGTCAGGGTGAACGCAACGCCAAACCATTTCAGAAACCGGCCTGTGAGAAAAATCTGAATTCCGAGAGTGAGACTATTAACCCAGATTTCAAGGCTTGCGGAAAACACGGTTCGGTCCGCGGGAGTCTTCAGCACTGAACCAGCAAGAGTCGTTTGCTGAAAATAAGCCCACGTTGACGTAATAGTGTAAAGCAGGATGACAGTAGCCAGGCCGAACAAATAAGGCGAACGCGCAATGTGCGTGATACCAGACCAAGGTGTGCCTCCGATTGGCTCTTCTCGAGCGGACGACGTTTCAGTGTGACCAGTGTAGCTTCTTGGAAAAAATCGTACCAGAAAACAAACGACTGCGAACAGAGTTGCCGAAATCGCAACAAGATTGGCTTGCCCCATCCCACGAAAAAGATTCAACGTGGTGTAAGCACCGACGATGGCCCCGAGCGTTCCTCCCACTGCGATGAAAGCGTAGAGACGTTTGCCTTGCTCGACTGTGAACAGGTCGGTCATGAAGGCCCAGAAAATTGCCGTGTTAAAGAGATTGAAAACGCTGACCCAGACGTAGAACGCGCGCTCGGTCCAACCTTTGTGTGCAGGCGACCCGGTTCCCATGAGCACAAAAAAGAGCAGCAGAATTAAAATGAAAAATGCATAGGCGAACGGGATAAATTTTCGTCGCTCCATCCTGGCGACGATCGCGCCGTAGATCGCATTCGCGATCAGCATCACAACCAAGGTCGCAGTGAACATCCAGGGCAATGTTTCAAGTTTGTTGCTGGCCGCGATGCCATCGCGAATCGGTTTCACGATGTAGTACGCCGTCAGAATGATGAAATGAAAAGCGAAACCGAGCCAAAGCGCGCGAAGCTCGTTCGGTTTTACGTCAACACGGACTAAGTTCCAGACGCTAACTAGAAACGCGATGATGCCGTTCACTTTTTTTGATGCCACGCAGTCAAAACCTCCGTTTCGCGTTCGGGCGTGACTCCGGCACGCATTTTCGATTGTCGCTCTTGCGGGAGCGATTTGAACCAGGCGAGCGTGTCGCGCGCGGTGTCAGCGAATGGATGGAAGGTCAAGCCTTTCGCCAACGCCTTATCGATCTTTGTGCGGGACAGACCGATCTCGTCCCCCGCCCAGACCGGCATGTCCGACCATGCTTCGACCTTTTGTTGTTTGAGAAAATCGTAGGGAACAAAAGTGAACGTCGCGTTCGATTTTTCGGCGTCCTTGATTCCATCGAGCATTCCGCCAACGCCCAGCGGTTTGGCGGGGCCGGTTGCGTTGTAGATTCCGGTTTCGCGATTCTCTGCCATCCGAATCGTCCATTCCGCCAAATCGCGCGCGTCGATGAATTGGACCGGATCTTTCGGATCGCCGGGCGCTAGAACTTCGCCACCGCGATCGATTCGCACCGGCCAATATGTGAAGCGATCAGTCTCATCGTGCGGGCCGACAATTAATCCGGGACGAATGATCAAGGTTTTACCGGGAAACCACTTCTCAGCTTCCTTTTCGGACAGAACTTTAAGAGGGCCGTAGGTTTTGTAACCGCCCGCTCTCATCGCCTCGAGTGTTTCTTTGTAGGGATCAGCGCCTTCGTATTTGAGAAGCGGTGAATTTTCATCAACACCGGCAGGCGGCGGATCGGTGTAGACGGAAATAGTGGAGATGAAGACATAGCGCTCCACATTTCCTTTCAAGACCTGAGCCGCGTCGCGCACCCATGCCGGCATTGTGGTCGGATTGTCGATCACCACATCCCACTGACGATTTTTCAGCGCGTCGAGTTTGCCATTGCGATCGCCAATCAACTGCTCGACTTCAGCCGGCAATTCGCCGGGATGTGTTTTGCCGCGGTTAAAGGTTGTGATTTTGTGGCCGCGGCTGAGCGCGTAGCGCACCTGATACGGTCCGGTAAATCCGGTCCCGCCGAGAATCAGGATTCGCAACGGCTTCACAGCTTTCTCCGCGAACAACGACGTCGATGGTGCGCTGAGCACAAGTCCAGTCGCGGCCGTAGTTCTGATAAAGTGGCGGCGCGTGATTCTCTTCATGTTTGGCGATTACGAACGCAGGTTTATCCTTCGAATCAATGAACAACATGACGCGACGTGAAGCGACCAAATTGCTTGGCGCGGCGGCGGCGGGATTGGTCCTGCCGATCCATTCATCAAGCGGCGGGACGGCAAGCGAAACGTCATCGATGCTGACGCGTGCAATTCCATCCTCGGGTGAGAAACTTTCGGTGATTGGGCTCGGCACCTGGAACATTTTTGACGTCAATCTTACCGCAGACAAAGAAACACAACTGGGCGAAGTCCTGTCACTTTTCGTGAAACTCGGCGGACAAGTGATCGATTCCTCGCCGATGTACGGACGAGCCGAAGAAGTTGTCGGTTCTCTCACGAGCAAACTGGGGCTGCGGACCAAACTTTTTCTCGCCACCAAGGTTTGGACGCGCGGCAAGCAAGCCGGCATCGAATCGATGGAACGTTCAGCGTCGCGCTTACAAACCAAACGCATCGATTTGATGCAGGTGCATAATTTGGTCGACGTTTCGACACAACTCACCGCGATGCGCGAATGGAAAGCTCAAGGCCGTTTCCGATACATCGGCATTACGCATCACAATTCGAGCGCCTTTGCGGACGTGGAGAAAGTGTTGCGCGCCGAAAAAGTCGACTTCCTGCAGATCAATTATTCCATCATGGAGCCCGAAGCCGAGTCGCGAATTCTACCGCTGGCCCAAGATCGACAGGTGGCGGTCATTATCAATCGCCCGTTTGGCGGGGGCGATCTCTTCAGTCGCGTGCGCGGGAAGCCGCTGCCGGACTGGGTCAAAGAATTTGATTGCGAGTCCTGGGCACAATTCTCCCTCAAATGGATAATCGCTAATCCAGCAGTGACCTGTGCAATTCCGGCAACCAACAATTTGGAGCATCTGAAGGACAATCTGGAAAGTGGACTTGGCCGTTTCCCGGACTCGAAAATGCGGGGACGAATGATAGAGATTGCGTCGAGATTATAATTATTACAAATTCTAAAAACGGCGGTTTTTAAGAAAAATCAGTTGCAGAGGCAACGATCCTACTCGATAGGTCGCTCTGTTTATGCCAAAAATTGGCCCTGTTTTTCCCCGGTTCACACTAATTGCCGGGTTCGCATTTTTCACAGCCACCGCGGCGCACGGCCAGGTGGTCGGATCAGCGAAAGGCAGATTCATTTTCAGAGACGCTAACGGCAAGACCGATTCAGCCGAGGTCGTCACGACATATCAACCGAAGAAAATGGTTCACCCTTTCCCCAAATTGGATCATTCGATTGACCCAAAACTGATGCGAGCGGCGAGCATTGCCGAAGAGCGCGCGCACGCGCATTCGCGGGAGCAGTGCTGGCACTATGTGAAGCAGGCCCTGGTCGCTTCTGGCGCAGTCAGTTCGTACCCAACAAGTGTTAACGCCAAAGACGCGGCCAAGGAACTGGTCAACCATTACGGTTTCCGAAAGCTACCGGTAGGCGACCCATACCAAGCACCCGTTGGATCGGTTCTCGTTTACAATAACAGCCGAGGCGCTGGGCACGTGGAGATCAGGACCAAAAGCGGATTCGCGAGTGACTTTCGTTCCAAGATTCCTTCGCCGCGACCGTTGATCGGCGCCTACGCGAAGTC
>DATLJP010000012.1:0-35118 GCA_035538875.1 Chthoniobacterales bacterium
CGTCGCACCGGCGCGCTGCCAACTCCCGAGCGTCCGCGATATCGATCTTGCGAATCAGGCGCGGTCGCTCCGCCAATCCGCCAGCCTGCTGTCCACGTTTTCGTCGCTAGCAGGCGTCGCTGCGAAAACGTCACGGTCAATTACGCCGCGAAAGCGAGATCTTCGTGATCTGCGTTTATTTGTTTTGGTTCGGTTTTTTACGAGGCCAACGAACCATCCTCGACATGCCGCCTGCGCATCCGACGATGAGTCGAAGCCAGTGCGCCCCCGTAAGTTAAAATATACCATTGAGGGACGCTCTCGCAAAGCGGTACAGAGTCCGGCACAAAAATAAGTGAAGGGTTTTCGCTGGATCGGGTTCAATGGAGTAATTTAAACCATGGCGTATGTTCCATCCAACTTGCTGGTTCCACCGTCCTCGACCATGGTTCAGCTGCTGCGGCAAATTGGCCTAACGAAATCAAAGCCTGCGCTAATCGCTTTTTGTGTCGTTCTTACGGCGGGCCTCGGTTACGTCGATTATATCACGGGCTCCGAACAAAGCTTTCTCCTGTTTTACCTTGTCCCGATTGGGCTGGGGACATGGTTCAGCGCTTTTTGGATCGGGATGGGGTTTTCAGTACTTAGTATCATCGCGTGGGTAACTTCTGACGTTGTCGCTGGGGTGCCGACAGTCGGTTTGTGGAATATCGGGATGGCGTTTACTTCTTATGCCGTCTTTACCACTTTACTCTCGAAACTGCGCACGCTTTTGAAGGAACTTGATCAGCGGGTCCGCGATCGAACGGCAGCGCTAAAACGCGAAATGGCCGAGCGCGAACGACTGGACCATGAAATCAATGAGATCGCTGACCGCGAGCGGCGTCGTCTCGGTCAGAGTTTGCATGATAGTCTCGGCCAGCATTTGACGGGGACCGCACTGGCTGCGCAGGTTCTCCGTGAAAAACTGGCAGAGCGGTCGGCGAAGGAGGTGTCGGAAGCGGACAAGGTTGTTCGCTACATTGAGGAAGGGATTGATCTCACTCGAAACCTTGCGCGCGGTTTCTTTTCGCCGGAACTGGAAGCCGACGGATTGAATGTCGCGCTTCACGGTTTGGCGGCAAACATCAGTGAACGATTTGGAGTTCCATGCACCTTCAACGACGATGACGCAGTGGATGTCGGTGATTCCACAACAGCGACGCAGCTCTACCACATCGCGCAGGAATCAGTGATGAATGCGGTCAAACATGCCGGCGCCTGCAAGATCGACATCGAACTCGCACGCAAAGGTCAAAAGCTGATGCTCGCGGTATCCGATGATGGTCACGGTTTTCCAAAAAAGCTTCCCGAACCACCGGGCTTGGGTCTGCGTCTCATGGCGCATGGCGCTTCCCTAATCGGAGGTAAGCTTTCGGTCACGAAAAACCGCGAAGGCGGCACGCTCGTGACTTGCAAATTAAACACGCCGCAGCCGACTCATTGAAAATAAAACTATGAATCAGAAATCGTCCAACGGAGTGGCGCGCAAGCGCCGAGTGTTCATTGTTGACGACCATCCGCTCGTTCGCGACGGACTGGCCAACTTAATTAACCAGCAAAACGACCTCGTCGTGTGCGGTGAAGCGGAGGATTCGGCCGGCGCGATTGCCGAAATCCGATCGAGCAAACCCGATGTCGCATTGATCGACATTTCGCTCAAGAACGAATCCGGTCTCGAATTGGTTAAGACATTACAAACTCAATTTCCAAACATCGCCCTGATCGTGCTCTCAATGCATGACGAAGCGCTCTATGCTGAGCGCGCGCTGCATGCCGGAGCGCGAGGCTACGTGATGAAACGCGAGACGACGAAGAATGTGCTCACTGCTATCCGGCGTGTGGCCCAGGGCGATATTTACGTGAGTGATCGTGTCGTTAATGCAATGGCCAAACGCATGAGTTCGCGCAAAACGTCGGCTGCGACACCGATTGAACGCCTTAGTGATCGGGAACTTGAAATTTTCCGACTGCTCGGTCAGGGCCGAACGCCTTCGCAGATCGCGGAGGATTTGCGGCTGAGTCTTAAAACGGTGCAGGCTTACTGCGCCCGCGCAAAGGAAAAATTCGGAGTCACTTCACTGACCGAGTTATTGCGTGCGGCTATTCGCTGGGAAGATGCGATGCACGTGAAGTAAGATGCCTGCCCGCCGTAGGTTCGAGCCGCGCTGACGTTCAGCGAAGGCGGATCGATCTTAGGATGATATCGATCTAACGCGGGCCGGCCGAATACTCGCGGCTGCGGCAGCGAGATTTCGCGTGACCGCTCGCAAACCACAGAAATTCGCCAATTGCTCGAGCATCGCGGGCGGGTTCGCCTGAAGCTCTTCGAATTGGAGCCGTTGATAGTTTGGCAAATTAGCAACGCGTTCGGCGGCGCTCAGATACGTTTCAATGACCTGTTTGCAGTACTCGACATCCGAAAGTCGGGCGCTCGGAGGGTCGCCGGCGGCTTGAAATTTTAACTCGCGCTCGCGAATGCTTTCCGCCGCTGCTAACGAATTGCGGATCACATGTAAGACTCGCGCGTCCGGAAAAATCTCGAGCCACGCGGGAGCAAACAGTGTGGTGCGCGGTTCTTTCCAACCCCACGGTGCACCTAAGTTAATCCGGAACCGAAGCCAAATTCCTTTCGGATTGCAGCGATAACCAAAGACGCGGGCAAAATCTTGCTCAACATTTGTTCGCAGATAACAAATGCAATCCTCCATTCCTTCCGCGGTCGCGATCCATTTCAGGAACGGTCTCGGATCGTGCCAGGCCGCGCCGTTTCGTCGCAGATAATCTTCGTGTAATTTTTGCAGTGCCCGCGGTTCACGATGGCTGTCAAGGTGCTGGCCGATTTGCAGTCCGACCAATTCCAGCGCGCGCGCGGTTGCAGTTGTGCCTGAACGATGCGCGCCAATGATGATGACCGGGGCACGAGGTCGATCTTGCATTTGCAAATGATTAGGCGGTGTAACCGAAACGCGCGTCCAAATGTTTGAGGGCATCGGCGGCGAACGCTTGGTCTTCCGGCGAAAGGTAATCACGATAGCCGCCAACTTTTCCACGGCGAACCTTGAACGACTCCGGATTTCGAACGTCGCGGGAGCGCAAGATTTTCGAATCGAAGACCCCTGCGACTTCCAGTCTCTGCATGTTTGCGAAATCGGAAAACTCAAGCGCGTGTTTGAATGCTTCTAGGTCGGGCGAAGTCTCGCCCAGAGTCGCCAGAATCGCGCGGAAGGTTTCTTCCGGCGCCGCTCGCAGCGACTCATAATGGAGCAGAGTGAAATTTTGGCGGCGCCCGAACTCGGCGAACCAGTTGTTCATTGTTTTGATCATCGAAAGAATTCCGTAACGCCGGTCGCGCAAAAGATCGCCGATGCCCTTCGCTTTCAATTCTTGAGGAGTTTCGCGCGTGCGATGAACCAATTGCATGTAAAGCGAAACGAACGCGTCCCGCGGATCGCGCACGAGAAGGATCACCTGCGCCCGCGCAAGCTCGCGCGCCGGCACCAGATACTTGCCGCGAACGCGCTCCCAAAATCGCGCCTTCATTCGCTGTTCAGCGAAATCGTGGGAAAAAATCATCCGTGGAATGTTCGGCTCGTGGTAACGATCCGGTCGAAGAGTAAATGGTCTGCCGGTCCGCTTGCAGAAATAGGCGCAGAGAAAAGTGCGGACCCAGGTGCGTCCGCTTTTCGGCACTGAAATAACGACTGCGTCGCCGCCGGAAAGCTCGCGAGCGCGGCTACTAAAATTCCAACGTCCGAAACTGCGTCGACCACGCGAGTCCTCCGATTCTCCAGGAATGCGTGCGACTTCTTGCAGAAGCTTTACGTAACCCTGGGCGAAGCTTTCCAACGAGTACCGCTTCTCGATCAGCTCGCGCCCGCGCAACCCGAACGTCTTCCGTAGCTCGGCGTCGCGAATTAAACTGGATAGCGCGTTGACCCAGTCGTCCTGTGTTCGCGCTAGGAACCCGTTTTCCCCGTGAGAAATGATTTCGTGGTTCACGCCGACGTTGGACGCGACGACTGCTGTGCCCACGCCCATGTATTGTAGAATTTTGTAACCGCATTTTCCACGCGTCCAAACCGAGTCCCAAAGCGGCATGATCCCGATGTCGAGGCTCGCAAGATTGGCTTGTTCGGTTTCCAAGCGCCACGGGTCGTTCTCTACATGCACACGGTCGAGCTGAAGCGGCTTGTCCGAAAACACTTTTAACTTCAATCCGGGGAACATTTCACTCAGACACTGCAGCGCCGGCTGAATATGGCGAAGATAGGGCAAACCATCGCTCAGCCCGACCCAGCCGATCGTCAGTCCGGGTTGGTTGAAACTTTTCTTCAAATGATAACGCCGAAGATCGATCGACGTCGGCAGAATGATCGCCCGACAGCCGGCGGCCTCCGCGAAGCAGGCGAGAAAATCGTTCCCGGCGACGACCGCGGCGCAATGTTGAACCGTCCGCAGAAACTTTTTGAAATCCTTGCCACGCAGTGGCCGCCGATGCTTTTGTTCGCGAAACATGACTGCGTCATCGAAGTCAAAAACAATCCGTCGATTGGCGCGCTGAAGCAGGCCTAGCTCGAATTCGTTAAAGCCGATCGTCTTGAAAAGAACGACGACATCGTGTCGGCGCGCTTCCCTCAGAACGCGTAGTCGCTCCGTTACGCTCGAACGCCGCGTCGGAACAACCGTCGCCTCAACTCCGAGAGCCGCGTAGTAATCCAAACAATCCCGCAAACGCAGTCGCGTGCTCGGAGCGTTGCCGTGTTCAACGACACACAGGATTTTCATTCCATTAACCGCAACAGTTTCTCTTCCTACAACTTCTGCCTCCGCCATTCCAGTGGTTCTGTGCTCGGCGTGGATTAGCGCCTAACCTAAAGTCGCCCTGTCCCCCATCGGCGGTGAAGAAAGCGTTCCCATGGGGAGAACAAAATTTTGTCGGCCAACAGCCCAATGACCACGATCACAAGCATAATCCCGATCACTTGGTCCATCGCGTTTAATTCGCGGCCGTAATGCAGCAAATGTCCAAGACCAAAGCCGGTGAGGATCGTCACATAAATTTCGGCGGCCATCAACGAACGCCACGCAAACGCCCAGCCCTGCTTCATTCCGCTGATCAAGTGCGGCAATGATGCCGGCAAAATCACGTGCACCCAGCGATGAAATGGTCCTGAGCCCATTGTCCGCGCCGCGCGTGCGAAGATCGGCGAAATTGTACGCACCCCCGTGTCGGTCGCGATGACAACCGACCAAACTGTTCCCATGACGACGACGAACAGCATCGCGCCTTCGGTTTGTCCTAACCAGAGCAATGCGAGCGGTACCCAGCATACGCTGGGTAGGGTTTGTAAACCAAGCGCGAGCACACCGATTGTATCTTCCACGAATTTTGAAGACGCGGTCAACAGACCGACCGGCAAGCCGATCGCCAATCCAATCACATATCCGAACAACAGACGTTGAAGAGTCACTGCGGTCGCTTGGAGTAAAGTGCCGTCGCGAAACGCGCTCTCCAAATATTTCGCCACGCTTCCCGGCGACGGCAGCAGAATGGGCGACCAGATTCTCGCGCGCACCATCGCGCTCCAGATTGCGATCAATGCTATGAAAAACAAAATCGCAACTAACGCTCGTCTCATGTTTGCGCTCGCGTCGGATTCGGAACGTAACCTTTCAACACGCGTGTCAACTGCGCCGCATGCCGCGCGATTTCGATACTGTTGAAATCTCGGGGCCGTGGAAGTTTCACTTCGAAGATTTCGCGCAGCCGCCCGGGCGTTGGCGACATGATCATCACGCGGTCGGCCAGGCACGCTGCTTCGCGCACGTTGTGAGTGACAAAAATAATGGTCTTGCGGCGCTTCTCCCAGATTCTCTGGATGTCGCCGTAAAGTTGTTCGCGCGTCATCGCGTCGAGTGCGGCGAACGGTTCATCCATCAACAAGACGCGCGGATTCGGTGCGAGCGCGCGCGCCAGCGCCACGCGCTGTTTCATTCCGCCGGATAGCTCGTGCACGTTCGCGTCCATGAATTTTTGGAGGCCGACTAGCTGGAGAAAGAATTTTGCGACTTCGCGGCGTTCTGAGTTGCGCAATCCGGGCTTTAATTTCAAACCGAACATCACGTTGCCGAAAACGTTCAACCAGGGAAAGAGGGCCGATTCCTGGAACATGACCAGGCGATGCCGTCCAGGATGATAAACCGGTTGATTGTCCGCGAGGACCCGACCTTTGTCGGGATGGTCCAAGCCCGCGATGATGTCGAGCAATGTCGATTTTCCGCAGCCGCTTGGTCCGACAATGACAATGAATTCGCCTTCGGCGACTTCGAAAGACACATCATCCAGCGCATGCACGGTCTGCCGCTTTTGTCGAAACCATTTCGAAACATGATCAACAATCAGTTTCGCCGGTGGTGGTCCCTTGAGTTCTTCCTGGAGCGACATCTACGGTTGTTCGAAAAGTTTCGAAAGATCGGGCGCGGTCTTAATGAAACCAGCCTTTACCGAGTTCTGCATGAACTTCTCAACCGCTGCGCGTGGCGTTTCCGACGTAAAAACAATTCGCTTCCACGCCGCGGCAATCACTTGTGGCGCCATGTCACTCTTCGTTTCCTCCAGCAGTTCGGCTTTGAGCAACTGCTGCGCTTTATCGGGATTTTTTACAATCCAATCCGTCAGTTCCGCGTGAGCTTGGGCAAACTTTTGCGCCAGCTCACGTTGTTCTTTCAAAAACCTCACACTCGAAACCAGAATCGTTGTGGCCACTTCCGTTTCTTCAACAGTCACTTTGCCGGATGCTTCCTGCTCCAGACGCGACAGCCACGGTTCTACTGTCCACACTCCGTCGACTTTTTTGTTATTAAAGAGCCCGAGTTGATCCGGGTTTTGCGTCGGGATCACTTGCGCATCGCCGCCGAGTTGCGTGATTCTTAATCCGCCTTCCGTAAGCCACGCGCGGCAGGAGATGTCCTGCGTATTTCCCATTTGTGGCGTGGCGATTTTTTTCCCGCGAAAGTCCGCTGGCGATTTCAAATTCGCATCCCGCTGAACAACCAGACCGGCGCCGCCGGTTGCCGCGCCTGCGATCAAACGAATCTCTGCACCGTTCGATTTTGCATACGCGTTCAGCGCGGGGCCCGAGCCGACGTAAGTTAAATCGATCGATTTCGCAAAAATCGCCTCCATCGCGCTCGGGCCGGCGTTGTAAATAAACCATTCGATCTTTGTGTCGGGCCCGAGTCGCTGCTCGAACCATCCTCTTCCTTGTCGCGTCATCGCATGCGCGATAACTCCCTGCGCGTGGGTGATGTTTGGAAAATGGCCGACCCGAATTTTCGTTTCGCCGGAGACAGATCCTGCACCGACAACAAGTAGGATCGACAATCGCAGGACCGACACCATCATGACCAGATTGTCGATCTTGTTAGATAATGGGCGCAACAACAATCGCCGTAGAGAACGCCAGTCCGGCTGCGACTTATCTCAGGGGGCGCGCGACCAGTATTCCGGTGTCGCTACGATAAGTGTTCAAATACGTCGAAAGACGCGAATCAACAAGTACGTGATCGTAATTGTGCGGCGCCGATGCGTGCATGAAATGCAAAACCCCATCACTCGCCCGCAGCGCCAGGCCAACATGCGATGTCGAATACAAACGGCCATCGTGCGACACGATCCCAATGATGTCGCCGCTTTGTAATTTCGGTTCAATCTTCGCCACGCGATTTTTTGGAATTTGATAAAGCGGCCGCGCCGAAACGTTTGCTTCCATACGCGCAAGCGGCCCAAGTAACGATTTGTTCGCTGCAAGGTAACGATAATGGCGCCAGCCGGCGGTCATTTCGTGCGCGGCGTGCGGCACGGTTTTGCCGCCAAGCTTCAATGTCAGATCTTCGACCAGGCCGCGCCTATTGTTGTCGTACAGCCAGTCCTCCAAATAATGCAGTCGGGAAAGATATTCGCCCGTGCAGACGCCCCCGCGATAGCGATCGAGTTCGATGTAGTGAAGAAAATTTTCCGGCGTCCAATTTTCTTCTGGCTCGTTTAACATTCGCGCGAACGCGAGTGATGTTTCAAAGAACGTCCAGCAATCGAGTCCAGTGAGATTGACCGATGGCGACTCGATCTGGTTATCGATTTCTAGTGTGTACGATTTGTAACGGGTGCCAGTCAGCGATTGTCCCACAGCTGCGGTGCGTTCGCCAATCGGCAGCGACTTCCAACTGTTCTCTTTGGCGAGCGAAATCAGCCGACTGAACTGATCCTGCCCTTTGAAAATCGTTTTGAACGGCAGGCGTGACTCAAACGCCATCGCTGTCGAACAAACCAAAATGACGGGAATAAGGACTCCCTTGCTGCGCATCGGAAGAAAACTGAATCCGAAAACTCTGATCAATCAAGTTGTAGTCGCGCACCTATAGGTGGTTCTGATGAAGACGGGCCCATAGGGCGTGGCTCCACTGCGCTCGAGGTCAGCCCTTGAATCGATCTCTCAACGAATACGCCCGTGACTTGAAGAATTCCTTCGGTCGCTCCCCGCGAATCGGTTTCATGAAGTAGCGAAGCGACCGCTTGGTCAGACGCGGCTCGTAGTCAAACTCTGGCATCAGATCGCGGCAATGCCATTCGACCCAGCCGATTTCGTCTTCGTGCAATTCGTTTTTCCAGCGCTCTACCGGTGTGGTGCTGATTTCGGCGAATCGAGTGCCGGCTGCGGAATTTCCGGCCCATGAGCGCCCGACTTTTGTCGGATTGAGCACGATCTCGGGGTCGAAATTGATTTCGAGATAATCACATACCTTTTGCATCGACGTCTTCGGGTCGAGCGTCAGTTTTTCGTAGCCAACAACCAAACCCGCGGTTTCCTTGTTTCTAATTTTCTTCGCGAGGTTTGCCGCCGCCCGCCAGTGCGCTACAACGTAGTAAACGGAGAAGCGTCGCGTCTTCCGAGTATGCTCAAGCGCGATCTGGGCCGCGAGCAAGGCGCGGGGATCGCGCATTGTCAAAAGAAGTTTCGCCTTCGGAAAACGATTGAAGATGTCAGGCACGTAATTCCTATTCGCCGGAGTTTTTTCCACCCAACGTTTCACTCGATCGAGCGGAGCACGGACCACTTCTGCGTACGCTTCCATCATCAACACGAGCAAGTCTCTATCTGCGTTTGCCGGATCGAACGCCACGCGCTCGAACGCTTCGAGAAATTTCTTCTTCGGGAATTCGGCGTAATCCTGGCGGCCGCGCATCACCTGAAATCCGAAGAGCACGTTCGTCCAAGATTCCTTGGTCAAATAATCGAACTGTGCTCTGCGCCCGCGATCGCGATACTTGGTCAACACGGTCGCGAAATACGCAGTGTCCTGCGGCATCACGAGCAGCTCGGGATGATTGTCGAGGAGCGACACGAGAAGCGTCGTTCCCGATTTAGCTGCGCCGGCGATAAAGCATGCGCGTTCGTCGAACCGCAAATTTTCCATCGCCAGGAACTTAAATCTGGTGGCCTAACCACACAAACCGCCGATGATTCTCTGGATGCCGGAAACGTTGCTTAACAAAAGCGCTGTCGCAGACTACGCCGACGCTCTGCTCCCTGAATATCGCGAGATTATCGCGAAGATCCCGCGCGAAGCCGGCTTTGGCGGAATTTGGGAGAGCGAATTGTTTTTGTTTTACGCAGCGGTCAAGCCATTCGCGCCGAAGCAAATTCTCGAATCCGGTCGCGCGCGCGGCAAGAGCACGCTCATTCTCGCGCGCTGTTTTCCCGAATCGCGAATCATCAGCGTCGAATACGATCGAAAATCCGAGAACGCTCCCGCTGCCGAAGCGAAACTAAAGAACGAATTGAATGTCGATCTTCTTTACGGCGATTCACGCCAAATTTTGCCGCAGCGACTGGAAGATGACGCGGCCGTTTTGATCGACGGTCCGAAAGACTTCCGCGCGCTTAGGCTTGCTGTCGACCTTCTCCGCACCGAAAAGCCGTGCGCGGTTTTCGTTCACGATTTTCCGCCAAACTCGTCCCAACGAAAATTCGTCCAGCGCAATTTTCCGGGAGCGTTCTTCGGCGACGATCTCCTTTTTCAACGCTTCCAAGCCTTGGACGCGGAGCGCGATCCGCGCCCAAACCCGCAACGCCACTACGGAATTTTTGCCTGCCTCCCGCCGCGATTGCCGATGGCCTATTGGAAGCTGCGGTTCCGCTTGGTCACCCAAGGCGGGGCGTGAGGGTTTGATTCAATCCGCGACGCTTATATCGTCTTTGGTCTGTGCCGAATCCTTTTTCGAGAAAGCGCAAAATCGTTCGCCACGCAGAGCTCGCTGGCGCCAAAAAATCGAAGCGCGTTAAATTGCGTCCGGGCAGCGATTGGACGAAACGTAATTTCATCACCAGCGTCTGGATCCCATCGCTTTTCACAAGACGTTCTGGCGCGCAAAATGCCCGACCGCTTTTCCCAAGAGTGCAGCCTGGGCAGATTTGCATCACGTGGATCGGCCACGCGTCGTTCTTGATGCAAAGTCACGATGTTAATGTGTTGATCGATCCGATCTGGTCGATGTGGCTGAGCGTGATCAAGCGACTCAAGGAACCTGGTTTTTATATTCATCATTTACCATCGATCGATTTTGTTCTCGTCACTCATGCGCACTTCGATCATCTCGATCGCCGAACGTTGCGAGCTATTGCTGCCGATCAACCCATCGTCGTTCCAGTGGGCGTTGGGCGACTCGTCCACCGCCTCGGCTTTAACATTGTGCACGAATTGGATGAATGGCAGACGATCGAGCTCGGCCCGCTCTGCGTTTCGCTCACGCCCGCCCATCACTGGGGCGCGCGTTTTCTCGCTGATACACATCGCGGCTTTGGTGGCTTCGTGATTGGCGTCGACGGTCGATCCGTTTTTCATTGCGGCGACACTGCGTATTTCGAGGGCTTTAAGGAAATCGGCGAACGTCACAACATCGAGATCGCGCTCTTGCCGATCGGCGCTTACGATCCACCGCTGGCGCGCGAAGTTCACATGAATCCGGAAGAAGCAGTGCGCGCCTTCAATGAACTGAAAGCGAAAACGCTCGTCCCGATGCACTATGGAAGTTTTCGTTTGGGTTACGAGCCACTTGAAGAACCGCTGCAACGATTGCGCGAATCCGCCCGTGTCCACGGTATCGAAGACAAAGTGCTCGTTATGACCGAAGGAAAACCGGTCGTCCTTTGAGAAAAGATTTTCTCGGCGCAATCGTCGCAGGACTAATTATCGTTGCCTTCAGCCTGATTCTGCTTTGGCACGATCCGCTCCTTTTTTGGAACGACGACTACGAAATATCGATCTTGCCGGTGTTCGCCGACGTCGCGCGGAGTTGGAGCGAACATCATTTGCCGCTCTTGAGCCCATACTCGTGGGTTTGCAGTAATCTGGCCGGCGAATTCCAATACGGAACGTTTTCGATTTTTGTAGACGCCGTCGTCGTTCTGATCTGGAAATTTCCGCTGACGTTCTCGCAACAAGCGGCCGCGCTTTCGATCACGCATCTTTTTGTTCTCGCGGCCGGCGCTTTTCTGCTCGCGCGTGATCGGAAATTTTCCACGTCGGTGTCGATTTTCGTCGCGCTGACCGCGGCGTTGAACGGCTGGATAATTTGCTGGGGCGCGACCGATTGGTTCGGTGCGCTCGGTGCATTTGCGTGGATCCCGTGGGCGTGGTGGGGACTCGAACGTGCGCTCGATCAACAGCGGACTTGCTGGCGATTCCTTTGGCCTGCGCTGTTCGTTTACTTGGTCGTGACCGGAGGATTTCCCTACATCGTCTTGATGCTCGTGCTCTTGATTGCGTGGTTGGCGATCAAGTCGTTAACTCAAAACAAAAATTCGATTTCGATTCTGCCGATGCTCGGCGGCGCAGCGCTTGGCTTCGGACTGTGTGCTTCGGCATGGCTCGCGATTTTGGATTACGCCTACGGTTCCGCGCGTGAACAACTCCAGCCGGCGGACGCGCATTGGCAGTGGATTGTTCCGTGGCGCGCCTTGCCGGGATTAATTTTACCGTGCTGGACCGTGAATTGGGCGGATTTTTCCACGCGTTATCTTCCGCACACTGCGACGGAATTGGCGAACGGTCTCGTCGCGCCGGCCGCGCTCATCGCCGGATTCCTCTGGCGGCCACGAATGTTGGTTCGCCGAGTGAAATGGGATCTGATCCTACTCTTGCTCGTGCTTTTGCTTTGCATGATTCCGACGGCCGGAGTCTTTCGCTGGAGTTTTCGCTGGCTGCCTCTTCTTCATCTCGTCCTCGCGCTTTGCGCCGCGCAAGTCCTGCAACTGCGTCCGGGATCCCCAACCGCAGCTGCGTCCGTGCTGCTGCTCATCGTTGTCACAATTCCGATGTCTATCTTTCAAACCCAGGGCGATTACGGCGCCACGCTTATGTTGATTTATTTTCAGATCGCCGTCGTCTGGTTGCTGGGCGAATGGTTTATCGGCGGCGAAAAGTTGCAGAACTGGGCTCCGGCAGTCGTCACGTTTGCGATGTTGCTTGCGACTTACATTTGTATTCCGCCGAATTGCGGCGTGCCCAAGTACGATCTGAGTCAGGAATTGCTGGATCCCGAGCCGCTCGATCCGCAGCGATTGTACTTGAGCATTTATCCTGCGCCGGAATCGAATTATCGAGTCGAGAAAAAATCGCACGCAATTGGTCAACTCGTTAGGCCAGGCAGCACGTCGATGTGGGCCGGTCTGCACTTCATTAACGGTTACAGTCCAATTCTTCCGGCTGGCGTGGCGCGCGAATTCGATTTTCGAATCCATGGCGAGCTTAACCCGCACGAGGCTGAATACTTGGTGTGGAACCAGTCCAACGCGAACGGCTTGCTCGCACAACTCGGCGTGGATGGACTCGTCGTGGCGTGGGATTCGGGAATCGGTCCCGCGCTCGGTTCGGATTGGGAATATGTTACGTCGAACGAGGAGGCCGTCGTTTATTATCGAATCGGAGGGCCGCTCGCGCGCGTTCGCTCAGTTACTTCGATCGATTCCCGGCCGAACGATCAATTTGCCACAGCGACGCTTTCTAAGATTAACGATTCGCGAAACTGGGTCACGGCAGATGTCGATGTTCCACACGCGGGCGCGCCTGCGCTTCTGACTTTCTCAAGACCTTTCTTTCGCGGGTACGAAGCGACAATCGGGAGCCAGAAGCTTCGGGTCGACTCATATCGCGGTTTATTTCCAATTGTTGAGGTGCCGAGCGGCTCTCGCGGCAAGCTCACTTTGATTTATAGGCCGGCATGGCTTGTTGTCGGCGTTCTTGCCGCAATACTGTGCGCGACAATTTTTATTATTGGCGTTGTCGCCGCCGCCGTCAGTCGCTTACAAGCGTAAAAATTTCCACTAGTTAGTCTACGCTCTTCACCGGTTGTGGCGGCAGCGCGCAAAATCGTTCCATTGTGCGCTGAATCGATCAGCGCAGCGGCCAATGCTTTATCCGAATGGTTGCGGTCGTTTCCCCCGATGTCAAACAGGGCCATGAAGCCGTCACCGAGAAATTTGTTGATCATGCCACGGTGTTCGCCTTCCACCGCTTCCACCATCGCCCGCAAAAACTCGTTCAGGAATCCTACCGCTTTGGTCGGTGACAAATGCGCGGAACCTGCAGTGAACGAACGAATGTCGACGAACATGACCGTGATTCCTGTTCGGTTCCACCGAGGCTGGATCGCGCGTCAAGATTTCCTCCGCGGCTTTTCGGCCCAAACTTCATCGAAGGCGTGCCTCGATAACAAATCAATACACGTCGCGCTTGTAACGTTTGTCGGTTTTAAGTTTTTCGACGTAAGCGTTAGCCTCGTCGACCGATTTACCACCTTGTTCCTGAACGATTTTGCGCAACGCGGCATCCACATCCTTTGCCATTCGTCGCGCGTCGCCGCAGACAAAGAACTGCGCGCCTTCACCATCCATCCATTTCCAAATCTCAGCCGCGTGTTCGAGCATCTTGTTTTGCACGTAAATCTTGTGCGCTTGGTCGCGCGACCACGCGCAATCAAGTCGAGTGAGAATTCCGTCGCGGGTGAATTTTTCCCAATCTTCCTTATAAGCGTAATCACATTTCTCGCGTTGCGCGCCGAAGAAGAGCCAGTTTTTTCCTTTCGCTCCAACGGCTTGGCGTTCCTGCAGAAAGGCCCGGAACGGTGCCACGCCTGTTCCCGGCCCAACCATGATCAGCGGAGCGCTTTGATCTTGGGGCATGTGGAAATGTTTAGCTAGGCTTGGATAAACCGGTACCGGGACCTTGTCGGCGCGTTCGGCCAGAAAGGTTGAGCAGACGCCCTTGCGAATCCGCCCGCGACTTTCGTATTGCACAACATCGACAATCAGATGCACGCAACTTGGAAACACCTTCAGGCTCGATCCGACTGAATAAAGTCGCGGCTGCAATTTAGTCAGCAATCCGACGAATTCCTCCGGCGCAAATTTTGCCGACGGATGGTCGAGCAAGAAGTCGATGACTTCGACGCCCCAAAGATAATTCTGGAGATCGTTCTTGCGGTCCGGATGTAGCAATTCCCTCAGCATGGGCGCGGCCGATGCGCGCCCGGCGATCGCTTTCAAAAATTTCGGCGTCGGCTGCGTGATCGAAAAATCACGGAGCAACGCTTCGCGAAGTGCCTTGTGCGTTTTTCCCGCCGTGACTTGCTCGTCACCAATCGCACCGAGGGAGCGCAGGATTTCGTTCACCAAATTCGGATCGTTCGTCGGATAAACCGCGACCGAGTCGCCCGGTTCGAAATTTAACCCCCAGTTCGTGAGATCGATTTCAAAATGGCGCGTGTCCTTTTCTGAGTCACCGCTGCTCAATCGACGATTGACGATGAGTTTCCCAGGAAATGGATTTTGCCGCGTCCATGGCGACGCAGGTGCAGCAGGTTTTGGTGGAGCGGTAACTTCCGGCATGTGAGTTCAGCAATGACAAATGGCCACTGACGAAACACGAACGAAGTCCGAACAGATAGAGCGACAAGGGCTCTATTGCAACGAGTTTGTCTTCCTAATAGACGTAGACGTCACGCTTGTCTGCTTCTAGTTTGTCAAACGTATTGATTTGTTTCTTCTTCCGACTCGCTGCCTTTGTTCTGAATGATTTTACGGAGTGCGGCGTCCACGTCCTTAGCCATGTGGCGCACGTCGCCGCAAACGAAGAAATGCGTCCCTTCGCATCCATCCATTTTCAAATTTCATCGACGTTTTCCGATATTTTGTGCTGGACGTACGACTTCGCCGCCGAATCGCGCGACCACGCGAGATCAAGACGCGTGAGCAAACCGTCGCTCTGCAATTTTTCGAACGCATCTTCGTAAAAATAATTGCAGTGTTTGTGCTGCGACCGGAAGAAGAGCCGGTTCTTTCCTTTCGTCTTGGTCGCTTTGCGCATTCGTCCGCGACTTTGGTAAAATCCCCGGCCTTTGAGCTCGAAATGGCACGTGTCTTCCACGGACCTTTCGCCCGCACAAACTGCGGTTCACCACAACCTTCGCCGGAAACAGGTTCGTCCGCGTGCAAGGTCCAGGCATCGGTCGCCGATCTTACTTAGCCGTCGTTTCCGATCGCGAGTGTTGGACAAACTTCCATCGAACGCTGGGCGGCTGCGGTCTCAGCATCGCCGTCGGGTTGTCTGAAAAAATAGACGGCTGTTTCGTCGCTGTTCGTTTTCAAAAGCATCGGCGCTTCTTCAAGACAAGTCCGACACATGGTGCAGGTAGTGTCGACGAACCAGGATCCGGGAACGTTCAAAGGCTGCTTGCTGTTTTTGTCCGCCATGTAGCCGTTTTTTACTAACTTAGTCAACGCGCAGCAATAGTTTAGATCGCCTCTTTCGCGCGAAGGAGTTGCGGCAACTGCGGCTGAAATTACAATTTCGTGCGCGTATTTTCGCGCTGGACCATGCCTAACGAATACGAATCGCCGATCGGGGGCCATCCGGAAATTTGCGGCGCGATAATTCCACCACCGCCGCGGCACGATCCCTACGCCGCCTTTCGCTCACGCGGCTTCCGCTTTTTTACCACCGGCAATTTATTGTCAATCATCGGCCGGCAAATGCTCGCAGTCGCGGTCGAATGGGAAATTTATCGACGCACGCATTCAGCGACTGCGTTGGGACTGGTCGGATTTGTCTTTGCGATTCCAATCGTCGGTTTTTCGTTGCCGGCTGGACATTTGGCCGATCGGATTAGCCGCAAGCACATCATTCTCGTCTCCCAGATTTTGAGCGCGATCGCATCCGCGCTGCTCGCGTTGGTTTCCTGGCAACATCTAGCCATTCCGCAGATACGGATCTTGAGCGCCTGTAATCACGAACTGACCGCAATCGCTGGAGTATTTGAGCAGCACCAGCAAACATTCCATTTCGATGACGCTTCGATTCCGCTGATCTATCTGTTGCTTTTTGTCGGCGCGATTGCGCGCACGTTTTCGTGGGCTGCGCGCAGTTCTTTTTTTCCAACGCTTGTGCCTCGCGATACATTTTCGAACGCAGTGACCTGGAACAACAGCGTTTTCCAAATCGGTTCAGTCATTGGGCCAGCGCTCAGCGGTTTTGTGGTTGCACATCGCGGTTTCCCGGTCGTGTACACGATTGACGCGATCACATCGTTTTTATTCTTTCTGCTCGCATTGCCAATCCCACGCGCGAAACAGATGCGCAGCCTGAAAAAGGAGAGCACGTGGCGCAGCCTCGCTGCCGGCGCGAAGTTTGTGTTCAGCAAAAAAGTGATTCTCGCGACGATCACTCTAGATCTTTTCGCCGTTTTGTTAGGCGGCGCGGTCGCGCTGCTTCCGATTTTTGCCGATCAAATTCTGCATTGCGGCGCAGTCGGACTCGGTTGGATGCGTGCAGCGCCGGCGATCGGCGCGTTCGCGATGGCGTTGATCGTTGCCTATCTGCCACCGATGCGCGAAGCCGGCAAAACGCTTCTTTGGTGCGTGACCGGTTTTGGAATCGCCACGATCATTTTTGGCTTGTCGAAGGCGCTTTGGCTTTCCTTATCGATGTTGTTTATCGCGGGCGCGCTCGACAGCGTGAGCGTGATTATTCGCGGCTCGATTGTTCAACTCGTGACGTCGGATGAAATGCGGGGCCGTGTTTCCGCTGTGAACAATATTTTCATTGGCACCTCAAACGAATTTGGCGCGCTCGAATCTGGATTGACCGCGGCGCTATTCGGTCCGGTCATCTCTGTTGTGGGCGGTGGAATCGGAACGATCTTGGCCGTGATCGGCTCGGCGTTTAAGTGGCCGGAGATTCGCAAGATTGGCGCGCTCGATAGAGATTTGCGTTAAGATCGACAATTCATGAAAGTCGCGGCCGCTCAGATCTCCTGCTCGCTCGGCGATTTCGATGCAAATCTGCGCAAGATCCGCGACTTCGCCGCACTCGCGAAAAAGTCAGGCGCGGAGCTAGTCGTTTTTCCGGAGATGACCGACACCGGATATTCGATGCCGGTGATTCAAACGCACGCACGACCCTGGAAAGATGGTGCAATTCTCGAGCTCCAAAAAGCCGCGAGGAAAATCTCAATCTCGATCGTCGCTGGAATCTCGGATCGCGCAGGCGATTCCATTTTCAACGCACAGGTTTTCGTGAATTCGATGGGCGAAGTCATTGCGAAATATCGGAAAACGCACCTTGTCACCGCTGCGCCGCTCGATGAGCGTACCTGTCTTTCTCCCGGCAACGAATTCGTCACCTGCAAAATCGACAACTTCAATGTTGGCCTGAGCATTTGTTATGATCTCCGTTTTCCGGAAATGGCGCGCACGCTTGCGCTGAAGTATGGCGCGAACGTGATTGTGAATTCCTCCGCCTGGCCAGCCGTGCGCGGGGAACATTTGCGAATCCTGGCACTGGCGCGCGCGGTTGAAAACCAAAGCTATTTCATCATCGCCAATCGCGTCGGTACCGACGACAACGTTACGTTCTGCGGCTCGTCGATGATTAGTGACCCTTCCGGCAACCGTCTAGCGAGCGCGTCCCCGGATCGTGAGGAAGTGATCAAGGCGGAGATCTCGAAACAAGTCATTGATGAGGTACGCAGTTGCGTAAGCGTTTTTGCGCACCGCCGCGGCGAGCTATATGAGTTGAGCTAGGGAAGCAAAAATATTCGCGGAAGCGATCCAAATAGGGAGATGAAAATAAGTCGCGTTTTGATTTGCGTAGCAACGGCGCTGTTTGCGTCGCTTTGTCCGCCTGTAATGCGGGCGGAAGAAAATTCTACGCCGCAACAGGTGTTTGACGGGATGCGCGAAAGTTTCAAGGCCAATAAGGCGAAGGGCGTTCACGTCAAATATCAGTGGGAATTAAGCGGCCCGAACGGCGGCCAATGGTGGATCGAAGTGAACGATGGCACCTACAAGATGGGGCGCGGTAAGATCGACAATCCAAGCGTGACCTTTATCACCAGCGACAACGATTGGGTTGCAATGTCGAACGGCAAACTCAAAGGCACGTGGGCCTATATGACCGGCCGCTTGAGGGTGCGCGGCAGCCAATCGATCGCGCGTAAGCTCGACGAGATTTTCCCTTAGAACTTCGCTTCGATCGCGAAGCGCACGTAAGGCGCGGGATCACTCTTCACACCCGCTTCCGCGCGGAAGAAATCAAAATAGCGTCTGATCGTACAACCAGCATCGATCGTGAAATCGAATGGCTTAAAATGCGAGTAAGTCGCCTGAAAACCAGCGCGATACTCGCTGTACTGCACGATCGCGTTGTGGACCTGAAGTTTCGCTGCTGGAGTGATCACGTCATCTGTGCGGTAGCTTTCGTAAAATAGATCGCCCGCAATGCGGAATTCCCAGTCGTCATTTGGATTGTAGACGACGGCGGGCTTTGGGAACACGCCCTCGAGACGTAGGTGGTCGGTAAAAAGCCAGATTATACCACCGCCCGGTGCAACGATCGGATTGGAATAGAGCGACCCGCCGGCTCCGATCACTCCAAAAATCTTATCTTTCTTGAGTGGAAAGGTGACCCACACTTTCCAGGGAATGTCGATCGAATCACCGTCGATATGATTTTGCCAATACGGGCCGGGATCGATCTCGATTCCGGCGCCAGCGTGATCGTGGACGATGTATTCGTAGGCCAGAAGCGCGTGAATGGTTTGCAAATGATCAGGCAAACCATTGTTGGTACCATTGAAGTCGAATCGCTCGTACTCAACTCCAAGACGGAGATACCAGTTACCGGTAATCAGAAATCGATGGGCATAGCTAATATCGTTGTAGAGCGAGTCGCCGTCACCGAACTTTCCACCATAATCCTTAAAATCACTGTTGCCGGTATAAGTGGTCTCGTATTCAAAGAGTTCCGTAGAATTCTTGTTTTCATCGGTCGGCGATGGCGACGGCTGCCGCAGCTCCACGGAAGTGCCGGCCATCATGGACGGCCCCGCCGTAAGAAGGGCGACGGTTAAGGCGAGGTGAAGGCGATTCATGACATTTGACGTGAGCACTGACTGTTGATTTGTATTCGCATCGACGATCCGAGCTTCGGTGTATCGTATTTCGGCTTTCTCAGCAAGCGACAATATAGGGAGAGGGCGCGCTGGGAATACGCCTTCGCATTTGACTGGATTGGAATTGCCATTACTTTGCACAGCTTTTTTGTGACACCCCTCCCTCTTAGTAGTGGGAAATCCGATCGCTGGGGTCGATCGCGGTGTCGCGGTTTGGTTCCATGCTGATCTCGCGCCGGCCTTCGTCAGCGTATTGCGCACCGTCACTGAGTTCGGATCGAGCGAATGGATCGCCGTTGTCCTCTCGATTGCCGTCCTGTTTTTCATCTTTAAACGTTGGTGGCGCTCCCTCGTGACCGTTGTTATCGCCGTGCCCGGCGGAATGCCGCCGAACGAGTTGGTGAAAATTTTGTTCCATCGACATCGGCCGTTTGAGGACGGTTGGTTCGTGGACTGGTCCGGCTAGAGCTTTGCCAGCGGTCACACCATCGGAGCGACTCTTCTCCACGGCCAGCTCGCACTCTTTCTGATTCCGGTAATCAAGAGTCGAGACGGGCGGGTGTTGCTTTTCTCAGTTGCAAGTTTCGTTGTGATTCTCGTCGGATTGAGTCGAATCGCGCTCGGCGCGCATTATTTAACGGATGTGATGGCCGGCGTGTTTTTCGGGATGACGTGGCTGACGCTTTGCCGGTTCGTCGTGCGTCCGTGGCGGCGAAGTGCTCTGCCTCCGGTAATTGTAAACGTGCTGCCAGAAGCGGAACCGGCGTTGGTCCCAGTTCCAGTTGTGACGGAGGCAGAGTCCTCAGCGGCGCCCGCGGCAAACTCGCTGGTTTAGTTTTTCTCCCTTTCGGAGAACGCGTGCAGCCGCGTTTTGTGTTAGCGTTACGATCGCTTTCCGTCACGGCGACGAACGCTTTGAAATGAAATCACCAAATAAAGTCAAACTGACTTTTTATCTGCTCGGTTTCGGAGGAGCTGCGCTTTTCACCGCTCTCTTAATTCGAGAGGGCGCGGCCAGAGTCATGGAAGCCTTCGTCACGCCGAAATGGGTCATTGCCGGCATCGTCGTGTATCATTCCATTCCAATATTTCTGGATGCCATCGCCTGGTGGGTGCTTTTCCCAAAACCGGAACGTCTCTCGCTCGGTCAACTTTATTGGATGCGTTGGGTTGGCGAATCTATTAGCACGCTCGTGCCGTCGGCGGCGGTGGGTGGAGACATTGTCCGCGCACGGCTGGCGGCAATCAAAGGCGCGCCACTGGCTATCGCCGCCGGAACGGTGATTGTCGATCTTACTCTGGGCGTGTTTATCACCGCCGGATATACGCTGCTCGGATCGTTGCTGCTCGTGCGTGCAACCGGGAAAACGAGTTTCGTCGGGCCGACCATATGGGGAACGATGATCGGTCTTTTTGCCTTCGCCGGATTCTATTTCGCACAGCGATTGGGAATGTTCGGTTTCGTCGGACGCGTTATTTCACGCCTGGCCGGTTCGTCCGAATGGCGGTCACTTGTCGAGCACGGAGATTCTTTGGATCGGGCAGTGCGTTCGCTGTACGCTCGTCACCGCGCACTTTTGGAGTGCTGTGGATGGACGATTGTTTCGTTCATCGCCGCGGCGGGCGAAGTCTGGATTGCGCTGTACGGTATGGATTTGCCAGCATCTTTTGTGAGCGCGCTCATACTTCAAAGCACGGCTTTCACCATTCGGGCAGCTGCGTTCGCTGTTCCGGGTGCTCTCGGCGTTCAGGAAGGCGGCTACATTTTCGTCGGTAGTCTACTTGGGATTCCCGGCGATAGCGCGTTCGCCCTTTCTTTGATCGCGCGGCTGCGCGAACTCAGCCTTGGAATTCCAGGGCTTATCACCTGGCAACTGATTGAGGGTCGGCGTTTGCTGGGAACACGCGCAGAAGCTGCCCCGTCATAGAATTCCAATTTGGCGGTTGCGCGGCTCAGGTTCGCGAGTTGCCGTTTTACTTTTGTCGGATTCGTAAAATTGGTCCGCAACCCCACCAGATCCAGGCCAAGCCGCCGGGGAGATCGAGTTGCTTTCTGAGTTGCGCGATTACTTCCGCATCGCCATACGCTTCCAGAAACGTGGCCGCGAACGGCAACCATTGTCGGGTCGGCAAAGGTCCAACCAGATCGAGCAGGAAAACGAGCAGGTCGTCCGCTTGTGGCGCGGACGCGGCCAGCGATTTCTTCGTGATAGATTTCGAAATCGATCAGGCGCGCGCGATTGTTGCTCGCATCATAAATAACGTTGGTGCTGCTGGCATCCCGTGTGACCAGCGACCCTGAAACTCGTCGCTCCAAAATTGATGAGCACGGCGAAACTCAAACGCGGCGGCGATCAGCATGCGCTGCGTCAGCATGCCGCGATTCAAATACTCCCATAACCTTTTACCCGGAAGTTTATCTTCGATAACCGTTCGAGGGCCGGAAGGGCGCGCGTGAAAACGATCGCCGTTGAGCATTGAAAACAATCGACTTCCCAGCGCTGCCAATCTTGTACCTTGCTCCAGAATCGGATCGGGATGCCGGACACGCGGAAATAAAGATTCGTCAGCTCGGCCAATTGTTCGCTGTGAATATTGCGCCGCTTAACGACAACTAGGCGTTTGCGCCGAATTCTTTCCGAAATCGAATTAGTCGCGATCGCTTCGACCAATTTCGTTGCGACGGTTGCCAATCCCAGTGGCACCAACGTCTCCACCAGCGAAGCGCCGGTTTCCAAGATGCCCAGCTTCACTTTTCCCTTCGACGACTGTAATCTGAATAGCTTCAATCTTCTCGCGCGAGACGTCAGACTGTAATCGTTTCCCCAACGCTCATCACGCGGAGCTTAGTTTTTACGCCGCGTTTTTTTAATTCCTCGCCGAATGCTTTGGGCGTTCCGGTCAGCACGGGAAACGTGCCGTAATGCATCGGAATGGCAATCTTTGGTCCTACCAGCTTCACCGCATCCGCAGCGCCGGCCGGTCCCATCGTGAAATGATCCCCGATGCAGACCAACATGATGTCGATCTCGCGACAATCGGAGACGCGCGCGATATCGGAGAAAAATCCGGTATCGCCAGTGTGATAAATGATCGGGCCGTCGCGCAGTCCAATTACGAGTCCGGTCGGCATTCCCGCCGCGACCGGTGGTGAGTTTTCATCCTTGCGCACAGTTGATCCATGCCACGCCTGAACAAATGAGACGGTTACTTCGCCAGCAAGTAAATTGAGTTGTCCGCCGATATGGCCGGTCGTATCGGCGCCGGCTTGATTCGCTGGATAACTGAGCACGCTCACAACCGCTGCCGACAAATCAAAGTTGGCCACTAACTTCGCGCCCGTCCTTCGTCCGATCTCGACGGAATCGCCGACGTGATCCCCGTGTCCATGCGAAAGCAAGATTAGATCGACATCTCTCAGCACAGTCAGCGTTTCCTTTCCTTTTTCAAAAACTGGATTCGTCAGCCAGGGATCAATGAGCAGGGTTTTTCCGCCGGGCGTGACGATTTTGAAACCGGATTGCCCGTACCAGGTGAGTTGCGTTTGCACCATGATTTACGAAACCGAAAACGTTTGCGTGAGCAAGCGTGAGAATTCGACATTCATGCTTCGTCATTTTACCTAGATCGACATATGGACAATGACAAAGCACATCGACATGTGGCCGCAACCGATCCGCGGATGGCGGCCCTAATCGCGCGCTCGGAGCGTTACAGGGTTAAAGTTGGCGGATTGGTCCGGCCGTTCCACGCGCTCGCCGAATCGATCACGTATCAACAGCTGAGCGGAAAAGCCGCGGCCACGATTTGGAAACGTGTCCGCCGCCTTTATCCAAGAAAAAAATACCTCGATCCGAAATTGGTTTTGGAAACGCCGGATGAAAAGTTGCGCGACGCTGGCCTTTCCCGGAGCAAGGTTGCGGCGATTAAAGATCTCGCCGTGAAAACAATCGACGGTACAGTGCCGAGCGCCCGGACATTGGCGAAAATGAGTGACGAAGAAATCATCGAGCGCTTGATCGCAGTGCGCGGCATCGGGCGTTGGACGGTTGAAATGTTACTACTTTTCGATCTCGGACGCCCCGACGTTTGGCCCGTACACGATTACGGTGTCCGGAAGGGGTTTGCGAGGACGTTCGGAAAACGAAAATTGCCGACGCCGAAGCAACTTTTGAAACACGGAAGGAAGTTCTCGCCGCATCGTTCCGTCGCGGCGTGGTATTTCTGGCGAGCACTCGACAACGACGGGCGAGCCTGACGTTGACTTTATTCGCGCCGATCACTAAAACGCCGCATTATGGCGATGATCCATGTTAATCGGGGCGCAACGAGTCTGGGCGCATTTCCGGAAGAGCAAATTCGCGAGGGAATTCGGGCTGGCCGTTTTGTCGGAAGCGACCTCGGCTGGAAGGAAGGAATGGCGAATTGGCGGCCGCTCTCGCAATTTGCCGAGTTCTCGGAAGATTTTGCGCCTGCGTTGAAGGTCGGCGCCGCGCCACCGCAAACTCCGACGCCTCCGGCCACACTTGTTACGAGTGCCGGACCGAAAACCGCCGCGGTCACGCCGGGGAGCGGTTTGCCCTGGGATCGACGCCACCTCAAAGGGTTATTTTCCGCCTTCATTGAAACATTGCAGATGGTGCTGACGAGACCGGCCGACGCGTTCACGGCGATGAGTCGCGAGGGCGGATTAGGTGAACCGCTCCTTTATGGACTGATCGGCGGCAGCTTCGGCTACATTTTTTATCTGCTTTTCCTTCTCTTCATGCCGTCCCTTGCGTTCGTGGGCAGCAATCGGCACAACGCAATAGCCGGGATGTTTGGAGTGAGCGTTGGCGTCTTCGTCGGGATCATTCTTATCCCGATCGCGTTGACGATCGGCATCTTTATCGCTGCTGCCATTTTCCACGTTTGTTTAATGATTGTCGGCGGTGCCAAGCAAGCGTTCGAAACGACATTTCGTGTCGTTTGTTTTTCGATCGGTTCCACGTATCCACTGATCATCATACCGTTCTGCGGGAGCTTTATCGCTGGAATTTGGAATCTTGCGTTGCACTGCATCGGACTCGCGCGGGCTCATGAAACTGACACTGGCCGCGCCGTTCTTGCAGTATTTCTGCCGCTGATCGTGTGCTGTGGAGTCTCGGTTGTTTGCATCATGCTTTTCGGCGGTATCGGCGCATTGATGCAACACTCGAATCAGTGATTCATTAAATGCGGATCGTTCGCCGCCCTTTGGCTCCGTGCGAGGTCGATCACGAACTACTGTGGCTGACAATCTCGCTGTGCGGAATGGCGTTCGCGGCAGTTTGGTTCGCGCTGCGGTTGCCCTGGCCGCATTGCATTTTCCTGGCAATTACAGGCTACCCCTGCATGACGTGCGGCGCGACGCGTTCCGCCATCGCGTTCTTTCATCTGGATTTTGTCGCCGCGTGGAAGTGGAACCCGCTTGTCTTTGCCGTTCTCGGCGGATTGTCGATCTTCGATGCATACGCTTTTGCCGTTTTGGTGATGGGCGCGCCGCGATTGCGCATCGTGCAGTTTAGCGCAGTCGAAAAGAGCTTCTTTCGACTCGCCGCGATCGTTGCCTTGCTCGCGAATTGGACTTACTTGCTCTCCCGCCCGCGCGGCGTCTTTTGAATCGTATTCAAGCTTGCGAGTTCCGAATCGGTGAGCGCGCGCCAATGTCCGCGTGGTAAATCGCCCAGGCGGAGATTTCCAATTCGAACGCGCGTCAGCCGTTTTACTTCATAGCCAACCGCGTAAAACATTCGGCGTATCTGTCGATTAATTCCCTGACGAAGAACAACTCGCAGTCGCGTTGCCCCGATCGGATGCAGCCGCACAATTTGAGCGCGCTGCCGATCCAGAAAGATTCCACGCAAGAGCTTGTGTGCGCGTTCGCTCTGCCATTGTCGATCTAACGTGACTTCGTATTCCTTCTCGATCTCGAATCGGGGATGCGTGAGCCGTTGCGCGAGATCGCCGTCGTTCGTTAGCAGGAGCAGCCCTTCGCTTTGCGCGTCGAGCCGGCCGATATTGAAAAGCCGCGGAAACCTCGGCGGCAACAAATCGAAGATCGTGTCGCGAGCGTGTGGATCGCTTCGCGTCGAAACAAATCCAGGCGGTTTGTTCAACAAGATCGTCAACGCGCGTTCCCGATGAACCAGCTCGCTGTCGACTTTGACGTGATCGCGCTCGGTCGGTTGTGCGTTGAAATTTGTGCAAACGCGCCCGTTGATAGTGACGCGTCCGGCAGCGATCAGTTCATCGCACTTTCGACGAGAACCGACGCCAGCCGCGGCGAGATAGCGGTTAAGACGCATAAAGAGGTGTCGTTGAAAAAGGTGAGATCGTTACTCAACCACTCAACGCCTCAAACTGCTTAACCGCCTTTTTAGGCGTCCGGTTTTGTTTTCGGAAGCCCGATGACTTTGCGGCCTTCTTGCCACTGGCCGCGCTTCTTTAGCAGCTCGACGCGCTCGAAACGCTTCAGCACGTTGCGTTTCGCAACGATAGTGCTGGTTCCTCTGAGACTACGGTGTTGGGACATGGGACTAAAAATGAGCGCCAAACCTAGCGCCAAGCGGCTATTTTTCAAATCCGCGGTCGCGATTCATCAAAAGCCCCTGGGACTATAGCTGATTGCTCAAGACAACGCACCGACCGTTGACCATCATTTGATGATAAATGTGAAACCTCTCGGTCAGAAGCTGTTGCCAATGCGGAATCCGCTCTTGTTTGATAATCAGATAGATCGCCTGCGGATCGCCCCAGTGGCGCAGAATCGCGTCCTCATCGATTGAAACATTTGCGCCGCTGGCAATGTGCATCTCGTCGTCGGCCGGCTGGTTCACCAAATAAAAGCGGCGATGCAGGTAAAAAACGAGGCTGCTCGCATCATCGAGTTCGCCCTCGTAAACTACGGCGTCGTTGTCGGTTAAGCGTTTTTCCAAAAATCGCGCGGCGTCGGCGAGCGAAAATTGCGGCGCCACGCGCGCGACAGCGTCCGCTAATGAGAGAGTAATCGGAATCATCACCGCCGCCAAAACGCTCAAGCATAGTCGCGGCCGACTACTCGCCGCGAGATAGAGAGCGATGATCGACGCAACAATTAGGGAAAAAGCGATCACCGTGAGCATTGCTCGCAAGACTGCCCATGCAGAAGGGGGTAGCGCTTCCAATGCATCCCACGTTGTCCAACTTCCGTCGCCGTTTACGTCGTAGCCCTCTCTGGCTCGCAAGACGGACGGTCGTAATAGCGTTGAGAGCGCCGCGACGATTCCAGCTAAGCCGACAAGTTCCGCACCGACAAGTTGCCATCGTTGAGATAATCGATCCCACGTAGTCGCGACAAAAATTGCGAACGCAGTCCACATGCTCATGGAATAATAATCCTGACGCTGACCGATGATCAGGAGCGGCAGGAAGACGACGCCCATCCAGCACAGCGGCAAACCCTCAGCAAATTCGAGTTCGCGCGTCTGGATCACTTTTCTCCAGGCAGCGACCGCGCCGGGAATCACTGCAACCGACCAAGGGAACCACCAAACGATATGCATCCAAAGAAATTGAAGACGCGGGACTCCGTTGTCGCTTCCCGGGATGTTGGAGAACGAGCGCAGGTGCCCCAACCATTCAACTCGCAGAAGCTGCCGCAGAAATCCGGGGAAATGCAATTCGGTCGCGACGTACCAGGGTACAAACAGCGCGATGAAGAGCAAGATATACTCCCAATGAAACAGTTCTCGGAAACGCAGCCGCGCTTTGCGATAGAAGACACAGAGCAAAATGAAAATCGTCAGGGGATAAATCAGACCGAGCAGACTTTTCGTGAGACACGCGAGCGTGCAGCAGATCCAGACGCCGAGAAACCAGCGAGCGCGTCCGCGTCGCCGATGATAACCGCAAATCCCGCAAAAAATCGCGCCGGCAATGAACGCGCTGAACACCGGTTCAGGCATGATAACCCTGCCGAGCAATGATGTTCCACACGTGCAGAGATAGATCAGCCCCGCAAAAAAGCCGCGCCAGTGATCTTTCAATTTTTCGCCGATCAAAAACGTCAGGGCGACGCTCACGATCGTTGCCAGCGCGATCGGTATGCGCGCGGCGGCCGAATTGATGCCGAAAATTTTGAAAGAACCGACGATCAGCCAGTACAAGAGGGGCGGCTTCGGCAATCGCGGCAGTCCATCATTCGTCGGCCAAAGCCATTGATGCGTTTGAATCATTTCACGCGCAGCTCCGGCGTATTGTCCTTCGGAGTGACTATAGAGATCGCCCCAACCAAGTGTCGCCAGGTGAAGCAGCGCTGCGAGCGCGATCAGCGAAACAAAAAGCGCGTTACGTAGTGGAGGCGGCGGCAACGCAGGCGGGTCAAGCAGCGCCTCTTCGATTGTGAAAGTGCGAGCGTCGGCTGTCATGTTCCGATTCGTTAGGCTGATTTCGTGCGCGCGCGATATTTTTTCCAAGCGGCGGGCAACGGTAGGAGTTTCGCCGCGGGCATTTCAATGAGTGCCAGCATTTGGCGGCAATCGACAATTATGCTTTTATCGGACGGGCGCGTGATCTGAAAGGCGCACCAAAATCGCGCGCGTTGTAAATCGTCGAGCCAGCCTTCGACGACCAATCGGTCGCCAAGTTTCGCGACGCGTCGATAATCGATCTCGGTTTTAACGACCACGGGGTATTTTTGCGTGTGCGCCATTTCGGCGACAGGAAGTCCGAGCTCTTCAGCAAGCAGCGTTCGCCCGATCTCGACGAAGCGCAAATAGGCGATATTCGACACAACGCCGCCGCAATCGGTGTCGAAGAACATCACTTGCACTTCAGTGCGAATTCGTGGCGGATCGGCGTTCATCTTAAGATCGACATCATCGCGTCGATCACTTCCTGCGTCGTGACTTCTTTCATGCAACGAAAATCGATCGGGCAGTCGCGCAGAAAGCACGGACTGCACTCGACGTGATGTCGAACAATCAAATGCCTGCTCCCAAGCGGACTGGTCAGTGCCGGTTCAGTCGAACCGAAAACCGCAACGACAGGAATACCGAGGAACGCGGCGAGATGCATCGTTCCGGTATCGTTCGTCAAAAGCGCGCGGCAGGTCCGTAGTTCCGAAATCAATTCCTCCATCGTTGTTTTACCAATTCGGTTCGTGCAATTGTCGCCGAGAATCGCGGCAATCCTGTCGCCGAGTATTTTATCCTTGTCCGTTCCGACTAGGATCCATTTTGCTTTTGCTTGCGTCGAAATCGCGGTTGCTACTTCCGCAAAGCGTTCCGGCAACCATCGCTTCGCCGGACCGTAATCGGCACCGGGACATAGGCCGAGCAGAGTTTCCTTTTTGCCATCCGTCTTTTGCAGCACCGGGTTCGGAAGGCTTGTAAGATCAACATCCGCGCCGCAATCGTTGGCAATTCGTAAGAAGCGGATTGCGTGATGTTCCGCCGGACCGGGACGACGCGGTTCGCGGACGATTTGGTTTAACAACCAGCTACGGCCATGTCCGCGATAACCGACTTTTCTCGGGATCTGCCACACTTCTAGCGCGACGCGCAACGAATTCGGAAACAAAATGGCCACGTCGAATCTTTTTTGTCGTGCGACCAAGCGGGTCGCACTGAAAAGAGACTTATTCGGAAGCGGCAAAATCTCGTCAACCTCTGAAAGCAATTTCCACATTGGCGCAATCTTTTCCGGTGTGAGAATCGTAACGTGCGTGTCGGGGCGGCCGTTTTTGATCGCGCGAACGGCCGGAGCGCTCATGAGTGCGTCGCCGAGCCAATTGCTGCTGCGAATTAGAATTCTAAAAGGCTGCAGTTGCTTCGAATCTTTCGGAAGGAAGACGCCGCGTTTGTAGCGTGCGAACAAAAAATTTGGGCGCGGTGTTTTCCAGCGGTTGTGTAACCAAAAGCCGTCTTCGGGCGCAGCGCGCGTTTGCCTCTCGATTAACTCATTGGCCTTGGCAGTAATGGCCTCAATGGAATCTCCCGGAGTGTCGATCCTTTCCGCGAACGACATCCGCCAGCGTCCCGGCGCCTCCGTGTAGATTGCCGTGCCAAGGACGGCCGCCCCGGTACGCTTCGCGAGCAACGCCGGCAGCGATGTGGTCGATGCCAGTCTTCCAAAAAAAGGCACCCATAATCCCTGGTCGCCGGCGTGTTGATCGCTCAGAATTCCGATGCCATTACCGCCGCGCAGGAGGTCGATTGCTTTATGGAAACCTTCGTTGCGGTCGAAGAGTTCGACACCAGCGAGTCCGCGCAAACTCCGGACATGTTTGTCGATGTAACGATTCTTTAGCGGTTGATAAACGGTGCTGGGACGGATGTAGCCAAGCACTGCTGGAAACATTTGCGCCTGCAACTCCCAGTTGCCAATGTGGCTGAGGATAACAACAAGCGGTCGGCCGGCACGCAACTCGCGATGGGCGGCCTCGGCATTTTCGACTTTGACTAGAGCTCGCACGTCGTCAGGCGACATCGACGCGAGCTTCAGGCTTGAGAGCACATTTGCGCCGAGGCGCTGAAAATGGCGGCGGACCAGCCTACGTTTTGCCCGCGGCGATTTTTCGTTCCCGAACGCGATGCCGATGTTATGAAGTCCGAGCCGGCGATATTTTCCGAGAACGAGCCAGGCGCAGAAGCCCAACCCATTTCCAAATCCAAATACAACCGTTAACGGCAAGAGACCGATCAAGGCAAAGCCCGCGCGGTAAACTAGATAAACCAAATACTCGAACATCGATTTCGGCCAGCGCGCTCGCCGAGGCGTCCAGCGTAAATTTGCCTACGGGCGGCTGCAATGAATAATATAATGTGGGGATTCGCGCGGAGCTTCGTTGGGCATGTAAGTGGCTCTGCCAAACAACGATGAACGAGAAGGATCTGTGGATCGGCCTCAATGAGCGTGCGAGAAAGGCCCTCAGTGCTCGCAATTACGAGAGCGGTACGCTCGCCCAACGCGTTGCTGAATTGGGCGTGGATGCTGGAGAACTGACGAGCAGTCGCGGTAAAGTGGAGCTGAAAAGGATTTGGATTCCCGGCGTTGAAATCTTTTCGCGAGAGATTCACCCGCAACGGCACCGTGGCAGTTTTGGTGAATTAGCGCGCGACGGCCATGGCATTCTTGGAAAAATAGGGCTTTCGCCGAAGCAATGGTCGGCAGCGCGAATGTTCGCCAACGGTGCCAAAGGTTTTCACATTCATCCGCCGAGCATTCCCGCGGACACGACCGCCGAGAGATGGCTGCGCCGTCTGTTTATCAATCAGCCGCAGAATTATTCGCTGCGTCCGTACGATCGCGAACAATGGGACATCATGTTCTTTATTCAGGGTCGAGCGGAGATCTTCCTGCGCGACGTGCGCGCCGGTCTTCCTACGCGCAGCATGCGACTTTTTGTAGACGGTGATAATCACCGCAGCCGCAACAATGTCGGCGTCGTGATTCCGCCGGGCGTCGCGCACGCGATTCGCGCGGAAGGTTCCGAGGACGTGATCATGGTTTACGGGACCAGCACGACGTTTCAGCCGGACTTCGAAGGCCGCATTGCGAGCGAAGTTGAAACGGCCGAGTTGCCGGAGTCCTGGCGAAAGTTCTTGAGTGACAAGTGATAGGTCACGAGTGACGAGCAGGCACTCGCATGAAGCGAAGCTTCGATCCCACTGAGCTGGAACTAATGGATCGGCCGCAGCCGGTCTCGGCCGAACTCGACCGCGATCTTGAAAACATTCGTGAGCTCAATCGCTGGTTCGGCAGTTATGCGCTGATCTCGATGTTTCTCAGCCGCTGGATCAAACCGGGTGCGCGTTTGCGGATTGTCGATCTTGCGACAGGCTCCGGAGATATTCCGCGCTTGGTTGCGGAGTACGGACGAAAGGCTGGCGCCGAATTACATATCGATGCGCTGGATCACCAGTCGTCCACGCTCGAAATCGCGAAGAAACTCAGCGCGAAGTATGCGGAGATCACTTTTGGGAAGGGAAACATTTTGGAACGGAGCTCGCGCGAGCCGTACGATTTGGTTCTTTGTACGCTTGCGCTTCACCATTTCGGCGAAGACGATGCTGTTCGGGTGCTCGAACGTTGTCGCGAAATGTCCCGGAAATTCGTGCTCGTATCCGATTTGCAGCGCGGTTTCTTTCTCTCGACCGGAGTTTACTTGGTGACAAGGATCATGTTTCGGGAACCGATGACAAAATACGACGCGCGATTGTCCGCTGCCCGGGCGTTCTCTTTCTCGGAAATAAATCAATTAGCGCGGCGCGCCAATTGGACCAACTTCGGTCACAGAGCTTTCCCATTCGCCCGCCAGGCAATCTGGTTGGAATAGGGCTCCGAACGCGGCCCGAGTTTATCTGAAAGAAATTTCAGATTCGCGTGCAGATCCAGGTGGACAACCGCGACGCGGTGACGCCAGAGCGCGAAGTTGTGCGCGTAGTTGTTGACGTTGATTACGAGATTAATTTAGCAAAGCCCCGAACCGTATAACCAAAGTTTCTAATTCGCATCGCGCGGCGGAGTAGGTCATCATTGCAGCGTGCAAATCGTAGAAACGATTGCGACCATACCGCCTCGCGACCGCTCGAAACGCCGCGTTCTAGTTCCGACAATGGGCGCGCTGCACAAGGCGCATGGAGAATTGATTCGAGTCGCGCGCGAGAATGCAGGCAACGATGGCGAAATTGTGGTCAGTATTTTTGTGAATCCGCTCCAGTTTGAACCGGGAAGCGATTACGAACGCTACCCGCGACCGGAAAAGGATGACGAAGAATTCTGCCGGAAATTGGGTGTGGATCTCTTGTTCCGGCCAGGCCCAGCAGAGATGTATGCAAACAATCGCTCGATCTTTGTCGACGAGGATTCGCTCTCGAGCCTGCTTGAAGGAAGATCGCGGCCTGGACATTTTCGTGGCGTCTGCACGGTCGTCGCCAAGCTCTTCAACATTTTGCAACCGGACGCTTCTGTGTTTGGTGAGAAGGATTTTCAGCAACTTGCGATTATTCGTCGAATGGTGCGTGACTTGAGTTACAGGGTCGACATTGTTGCGGTTCCGACCGTGCGGGAAGGAGACGGGCTCGCTTGCAGTTCGCGCAACGCATACTTGAACCCCGAGGAACGCAAGCAGGCGACGGTTTTGCGGAAAGCGTTGCTTGCGGCGAGAGATTCCCGGAAAAAATTGGCCAAAGAGCTGGTCGGTCTCGCGCGAAACACGATCGGCGAAGCGCCGTTTGCCTGCATCGATTATGTCGATCTTGTGGACGCCGAAACCTTGCAGCCAACCGATTCGGTAAAACCGAACTCGCTTCTCGCGGCGGCGGTTTATTTTGGAAAGACGCGCTTGATCGATAACATTGTTATTTCGTGAAGGAGTACGATTTCGTCGTCATCGGGAGCGGTATTGCCGGCCTGAGCTTCGCCTTGCAAGCCGCAAAATACGGCTCAGTCGCGGTTATCACAAAGCGCAGAAGCCGGGATACAAACACGGCTTGGGCGCAGGGCGGGATCGCGTGCGTTACAAGCGACGAGGACTCGTTTGAACTTCATGTGCATGACACGCTCGAAGCCGGCGCAGGTTTGTGCGACGAGACTGTTGTTCGCACGATCGTGACCGAAGCGCCGGCACGGATTCGGGACCTGGTTGAGCTTGGTGTCCAATTCGATGAACGTGAAGTGTCCGGGCATCGCGAATTCGATCTCGGCCGCGAAGGCGGCCATTCAAAACGGCGCGTCCTGCATGTGCGCGACGAAACGGGGAAAGAAATCGAGAACAAATTGCTGCGCGAACTGAGGCGACAATCGCACGTCGATCTTTTGGAGAATCACATGGCGGTCGATGTGATCACCGCGACCAAGCTCGGTTACGCGGCGGAGGATCGTTGTCTCGGCATTTACATTCTCGATGAGAACAGCGGCGAAGTGGAAACGATCCGCTCGGACCGGATCGTGCTCGCAACCGGCGGTTGCGGGAAAGTTTATCTCTACACAACAAATCCTGACATCGCGACCGGGGACGGTGTGGCGATGGCGTGGCGAGCCGGCGTCACGATCGCGAACATGGAGTTCGTGCAATTCCATCCAACCTGTTTGTTTCATCCGAAAGCGAAGTCGTTTTTGATTTCGGAAGCGGTGCGAGGCGAAGGCGGCATTCTGCGCAACAATCGCGGCGAAGATTTCATGAAACGCTATGACCCGCGGGGGTCGCTTGCGCCGCGGGATATCGTGGCGCGGGCGATTGACGCGGAGATCAAACGCTCCGGCGCCCAATGCGTTTTTCTCGATATTACGGACAAGCCGGTTGAATTTTTGCGCGACCGGTTTCCGAACATCTATGAGACCTGTCTGCGATTGGGGATCGATATGACGAAGCAGCCGATCCCGGTCGTGCCGGCGGCGCACTATCAATGCGGCGGAATCAAAACGGACGTAAATGGCGCGACGAGCTTGCCTGGTTTGTTCGCCATCGGAGAAGTGGGCTGTACCGGATTGCACGGCGCGAACCGATTGGCGAGCAATTCGCTTCTCGAGGGTTTGGTTGTGGCACATCGCCTGGTGGAATCAGCACGGGGATGTGGATCTTCGCGAAGCCAACGCGCGATCGCATTGCCAGAATGGCAATCGGGTGACGTGCAGGATGTCGATGAACTGGTCGTGATTTACCACAATTGGGACGAAATCCGGCGGCTAATGTGGGATTACGTGGGAATTGTGCGAACCGACAAGCGATTGCAGCGGGCAAGCGCGCGATTGCGTAATCTTCAGCGCGAGATTCGTGAATTTTATTGGAATTTTAAAGTGTCGGTGGACCTGCTCGAGCTTCGCAATCTCGCCACGGTCGCGGCGTTGATCGTGGATTCGGCCCTAAGTCGTAAGGAAAGCCGTGGATTGCATTACACGCTCGATTACCCGGAGCGAAACGACCGGGAATATGTCAGGAACACGCTCTTGAACAGGACTTAGGTGTGGGAACAATGGGGCTTTGCACACTCTAACCGCCAGCAGCATTGGTTTTCCATGACGAAAAGCCTTGCGTAAGGCGGGAAAATCGCATAGGAACAGGCCGCCCTTTGGCCATGAAACGGACTCTCGCTCTCATGCTCATCATTGGCGCTGCGGCACCGCTCCAAGCTGAGGAGCAATCGATTTCACCCTATGCGACGGCGGCTGACTTTGCCAAGTACGCGATGAAACTGCGCGAGCAAGCGCTGCTCAAAGTTGAGCCGCAAGTGTTTGTGCCGACTAGTTCCCGACCGGCGCCGCAGCGTTACCCTTGGAAAACGACCATCGTGACGACCGTTTTCTGGATCGGTGAATCGGCCGGTGGAAATAATCCGGTGCCGAACTTCCGCAGCGCCTGGGATTTAAACTGGCAGGCGAACTACGGCGGATTCGATAATCCGGAGCGCTCTGAGCGCCGCAGCTACATCCCGGTCGCTTTTGTTCCCAAGCAAAATCCGTTTTATTGCGCGTTGCCGTACAACGACGTGATGCATGGGCAATTCAAACCGGAAGCGCCTTTGGTGATCCCGTGGTTCAAACAGTCGTACATGGGGCAGGGACAATCAGTTTGCTGGCATCGCTGGGTC
>DATLJP010000013.1:0-60610 GCA_035538875.1 Chthoniobacterales bacterium
GCAATTCAAACCGGAAGCGCCTTTGGTGATCCCGTGGTTCAAACAGTCGTACATGGGGCAGGGACAATCAGTTTGCTGGCATCGCTGGGTCGCGATTCGCAAAGGCAACCGCACCTGCTACGCCCAATGGGAAGATTGCGGGCCCTTTCGTCAGGATTATTTTCAGTACGTTTTTGGAAATGAACGACCAAAACCGAATCTTAATAACGGGGCGGGATTAAGTGTATCTCCCGCAGTTCGTGATTATCTCGAACTGGAACCCTCGGACGTAACCGATTGGCAATTTGTTGATACGCAGGACGTGCCACCTGGACCGTGGCGCAGCTACGGTGAGAACAATCCCTTTGTGGTCGTGCAACGACAGGCTGGACAGCATCTAGTACAACAAGGGGGATCACCGCGACCAAGCGCTACACCAACTCCGAACAAGTAATGCGCCGTAAGATCAAACAACAATGTTTGGGAACAGATCAAGACCGCTTTCGCGGCAGGAGTTGGTCTGCGCGAACTTGCGCGTAAACTAAATATTCCCGAAGGCACTGTGCTGGCTCACGCCAAGCGCCATGGTTGGGCGCGACAGCTTCAAGTCGTGAAGCAAAAAGTAGCTGTGCAATCAGCAATCGCGTCGTACGAAGCTGTGGCCGATGTAATTAGCGCGAGGAAAGACAAATCTCGCTTGTACCTATCAAAGTACGTTGAAGATGCATTGCAAACCGCAGCGAACTCGGATGGCGACTTGGAGATCGCGCGTCACCGGCTCCAAATCTGCGCAGCGTTTAACGATTTAGCGATTTAACGAATTAGTGATTATCTTCGGCGCGTGACTCGCCGTTCATCGCAGCTATTTGCCGCGGCCCGGAAGCGAATTCCTGGCGGCGTCAATTCGCCCGTGCGGGCGCTTCGCAACGTTGGCGGCGAACCGTTCTTTGTAGAACGCGCGTTCGGGTCAAGAATTTTCGACGTCGATGGCGAGCAATACATCGACTACGTCGGCAGCTGGGGTTCGGCGATTCTCGGTCATGCGCCGAAAGTTGTGGTCGATGCGGTCCGCGATGCTGCGGCGCGTGGATTGAGTTTTGGAATTCCAAACCCCTTCGAGGTCGAATTGGCCGAATTGATCTGCCAATGGATGCCGTCGGTCGAGAAGATCCGGATGGTCAACAGCGGAACCGAAGCCGCCATGTCGAGTATTCGGCTTGCACGGGGATTCACGAGCCGCGACAAGATAATCAAGTTCGACGGCTGTTATCATGGCCACGCCGATTCCCTACTGGTCCAGGCTGGCAGCGGCGCATTGACGCATGGGCGACCGGACAGTGCCGGCGTTCCCAAATCATTTGCCGATCTGACAATTTCTTTGCCGTTCAACGATGTCGATCTTCTGCGAAAAACCTTCGCGCAAACTAAAAGTGAGATTGCCTGTGTCATTCTCGAACCTGTTCCGGCGAACGCGGGACTTTATTTTCCCAAAGAAAATTTTCTGTCGATCTTGCGAGACGAATGCTCCGAGAAGGGCGCGCTTCTGATTTTCGACGAAGTCATGACCGGTTTTCGTGTTGCGCGAGGCGGCGCTCAGGAAATTTACGGAATCAAACCAGATCTGACCGTGCTTGGGAAAGTGATTGGCGGCGGTTTGCCGGTTGGCGCCTTTGGAGGGCGCGCTGAAATCATGAATCAGCTTTCGCCCGATGGTCCGGTTTATCAGGCGGGTACTCTTTCAGGAAATCCGCTGGCAATGGTCGCCGGGCTGGCGCAATTGCGTGAGCTTGAGCGGATCAACGGCTGGGAATTACTCGAAAAGCTGGCCGCGCAGTTCGAAAATCTCACGCGCGAAACAATCGCGGCGGCAAAGATCGACGTGACGTTTCATCGAATAGGCTCAATGTTCTGTTTGTTCTTTGCGCCCGGCCCGGTTGCCGATCTCGGCGGTGCCATGGGCAGTGATCTCGAGACATTCGCGAAATTCTTTCACACGTGCCTGGAACACGGGGTTTATTTCGCGCCCTCTCAATTCGAAACCGGCTTCATCTCAACCGCACATTCGCCGAGCGACATTGAACGGACTGCGAAAGTTGTTCGGGAAGCCCTTCGCTCGTTATGACGACGCCGGCGATGCCACGGATTCGCGCGGTTTCGAAATTCTTTTACGAAGGCGACCGCAAGTTTTTCATCAAGGGCGCGACCTACGGTCCATTCAAGCCCGACGAAAAAGGAAACACTTTCGGAAAACCCGAGACCGCGGAGACCGATCTTCGCATGATGCGCGAGATCGGAATCAACGTGCTTCGTGTTTATCACCCGCCGCCGAATTGGTTTCTGGAAAAATGTTTCGTCGCGGGCGTTCGTGTTTTGATTACGTTGCCATGGGAAAAGCACATTGAGTTTCTGCGCCAGAAAAGAGTGCGCGACGAAATCGCGGGAATGGTGCGAAACACGGTCCGCCGATATGTCGGCAACCCGGCGGTATTCGGTTACTTGGTCGGGAACGAAATCGCGAGCACGATGGCACGGTGGCTCGGCGTCCGTCGCGTCACTGAGTTCGTGGAGCATTTGGTCCGCATTGGCCGCGCGGTCGATCCCGATGTTCTTTTATCTTATGCTACTTATCCGCCGACCGAGTATCTGCTTCCGCAGAACGTCGATTTTTTCTGCTTCAACGTGTATCTGCACGATCAGCGCGATTTCGAACGCTATCTCCTGCGCTTGCAGAATCTAACCGGCGAACGTCCGCTCATTCTGGGCGAATTTGGCATCGACACGATTCGCTATTCGCAAGACGAGCAAGCTGAGATGCTCGGCTGGCACGTCGAAAGCGTGGCCAAATGCGGACTTGCTGGAACGATCCTGTTTTCCTGGACCGACGAATGGTTTACCGGCGGCAACGAAGTTTACGATTGGGCCTTCGGAATCGTGACCCGTGAACGCGAAGCGAAAAAGTCATTTTATATTTTACGAGACAAGTTCGGTCAGGACAATTCGACTTTTCCGCATCGCGCGTTGGCAAAGGCACCTTTCGTTTCGGTGATCGTTTGTTCTTATAATGGCGCGCGAACTTTGGCGGAGTGCCTCATTTCGTTAGACAAACTGAATTATCCGAACTACGAAGTGATCCTGGTCGACGATGGTTCGACCGACAACACGGCGCAAGTTGCCGCGCAATTTTCGAATGTCCATTACATTCATCAGGAGAATCTTGGTTTAAGTACGGCTCGGAATACCGGCGCGAGAGCGGCTAAGGGTGAAGTTTTCGCTTACACCGATTCGGACTGCATGGCCGATCCCGATTGGCTCTATTACTTAGTGGGGACGCTGACGAGCGGTGAATACGTCGGCGTTGGTGGACCGAATGTCAGTCCGCCGGCACAAAATGCGATCCAGGCGTGCGTGGCGGCTGCGCCGGGAGGACCGAGTCACGTTTTGCTCACCGACACGATCGCCGAACACATTCCCGGCTGTAACATGGCGTTTTATCGCTGGGCGTTCGAACAAGTCGGTGGCTTCGATCCCGAGTACCACAAAGCCGGCGACGATGTCGATTTCTGCTGGCGACTTCAGCAAATGGGCTGCGTGATCGCGTTCAGTGGGACCGCGATTGTCTGGCATCATCGTCGCTTCACACTTCGGGCCTTCTTGAAACAACAGGAAGGTTACGGCGAAGCCGAATCGCTTCTTCGGTTCAAGCACCTGATCTTCTTTGGTCCAACGGGAACGGCGAAATGGCGCGGCCAGATTTATGGAGCGCCGCGTTTCAGTTGGTTTATCGATCGCCCGGTGATCTATCACGGCGTTTTTGGCGAAGGATTTTTCCAGTCGATGTATGCGACGCCGCAGTCTGACGTCGCCGCTTATTTGAGCAGCATCGAATGGTTCGCGCTGACACTGTTTCTTTTTGGTTTGGGAATTTTTCTGCCTACGTTGCGTATTGTTCCTTATCTGATGTTCGGAGGAACGTTGACGGTCGCTCTTTCTTACATGGTTCGCACGCACATCGAACCGAAGTTCGACACGGTGCCAGCCCGTTTGCTTGTGATGTGTCTCGCGTTTCTCCAGCCACTCGTGCGCGGATTTTCGCGATACTTTACCTGGCTCCATTTTAAGCGAACACCTCGTAGCGTTATTCGTGCGCACGAACAGTTGCCTGCAGACGCCAAGCCGCGTCGCGGTCTGCGACGTCGTGTTTTTTGGAGTGATGAGGCGCGAGATCGCCATCATTTGCTGGGCGCGATCTTCCAATTGCTCGAGGAGGAGGGCTGGCGTTACTCGGTGGATACCGGTTGGAACGAATGGGACATCCAAATCTACGGCAACTTTTGGTGGAGCATCGTTCTTCAAACCGTTACCGAGGATCACAGTGGCGCGAAGCGACTTACCCGCGCACGTCTCCGATACCGAATGGTCACGACAACCGTCATTTTGAATCTCATTGCACTCAGCATCGTGATTTATCGCCAACTTCATGCCTCGCATCTCGATCTTTGGTCTGTCGCTCCCTATTTGCTGTTCTTGTTGTTTCTTTGGTCGCGCGCGCGCGCCTTGAAATCACGAGTCGCGGAGCTTGTCGATCTTGCCGCACACCGCGCCGGGTTGCATCCGATCAATGACCGCGACGTCGTAGTCGCTCCGGTCATGCCGGTCCAGGCGGTCGAGGCAATGCAGGCGGACTAAGTCGGCTCGGATGAACGGCGCTCTTCTTGTGAGATTCTCGATTCTTATCGCTGCCGAGATCTTCTTTTTGACGCGTTGAATCTTTTCGACGACTGGACCTTTCAACAAATGCCGGTGCGCTTCGGCGGAACCGCGTTCGCCAGCGGCATCGCTTTCCTGGCCGCAGTTTCACACTTCCCGCCAAAGGTCGATCTCCGAAAGCAGGCAATACTTTTTGGGAATCACCATCATCTTGCGATTGCTCGCCCTGCTTCTCGTCCCGGGTGACGATGTTATTCGCTATCAATGGGAAGAAAAAATCCAAAGCTCCGTTTTTTCTCTTATGTACGTGTTTTGGGACGAACGGCTCTTTGGCTTGCCGTGGCATGCGGAACTCTGGATGCGCGCTCTCATTATCGCTCCAGCGCTGGCGGCGTTGATCATGCTCGCGGCGCAGAGGAAAGCGTCGGCTGCAGCGACTTAATCGCGCTTTCGAAATCAAGCGGCAAAAGCGCTTCAAAATTCTTCCACTCGCCCGTGCGTGGATGTTGGAAACCTAATCTCCAGGCATGGAGCATTTGTCGCGGAAAAGTTTTGCCATGTTTACCTCCATACACTTTGTCGCCGAGAACGGGATGGCCGAGGTGATGAAGGTGAACACGAATCTGGTGCGTCCGACCGCTGTGTAGTTTGCATTCGAGTAAACTGAGCTCGTCCGACGAACTAATTACGCGATATTCCGTCTTCGCTGCCCGGCCGCGCTTTGACGCGACCGACATTCGTCGTCGATCCACGGGATGCCGTCCGATTTTTTCTTCGATCGTGCCGGCACTCTTCCGCAATTTCCCGGCAACCAGCGCAAGATAAATTTTGTCGACAGTGCGCGCCGCGAATTGTGCTGACAAGACGCGATGCGCTTCATCGTTTTTGGCGACGACTAGGCAACCGCTAGTCTCTTTGTCCAAGCGATGCACGATTCCCGGCCGCTCTTTCCCGCCGATCCCGGAAAGTATCGGGAAGCGATGCAGCAGCGCGTTCACGAGCGTACGCTCACGTTGACCGGCGCCCGGATGAACAATGAGTCCTGGCGGCTTATTGATCACGATTATGTCGTCATCTTCAAAAAGAACATCCAGCGGAATTTCTGCTGGCTGGATGTCGATCTTTTCCGGCGGCGGTTCCTTTACTTCAATGCAATCGCCGCCGCGGACGAGATCGCGAGGTCGGGCAGGGAAACCATTTAGCGTAATGAACTTTTTCCGAATCAGTTGTTGGAGACGCGAGCGAGAAAATCTCGGCAGCTCGCGCGCCAGAAACTGATCGAGACGCAAGCGCGCTGCTTCCTTTGGTGCGATCAGCGCGATACGAGTCAACTTCTCGGACATCTGTTACCAAGCTCGGTTGACCGTAGCGTTGCTGGGTGCGTTGTCGATGGCGAGGCGAAGCCGGAGTATCGGACAAAATGTCGCTACTGTTCGGGCAATAGCCCTGAGAAATCCCAAATCACAAGTTCCAAGGAACTCCAAAGATTCAACCATCAATTTCGGCTTGGCCGCGCGCCAGGCGCTTTTGGAGTTTGATCATTGGAGCTTCCCTGGGATTAGCGCTCTTGGAGTTTTGCATTTGAGTCTTGGCGCAGCTTGGGATTTGGTGGTCGGCTTGGCCTGTCTCCCGCTGCGAAAATGTGAATGCGCCGCTGGGTTTATCTGAGCTTTTGGCTGTTTGTTTTTGCAACACAGGCTGGGCAGTTGCGGCTGACTGTGAGTGAGATCAGCTTAATGCTCCGCATGGGCTGTTCCAGCAACTCGCTGATGCAGGAAATTATCGAAGCGACATTTCGCCGACTCGCTCGATGACATGAAAGAGCAAGCGACATCCTTCGTAAACGCAAGCCGACTAGTCTGAATGCCGGCGGCACGGCTGCGATTTCAGAATTTCTAAAGGGCGACCTGGTCCAAATCCGAAACGGGGTGTAGCTAACCGCGCGGATGAGACCGCGCTGGCGAGCAAGAAATTGATCGCGCTTTATTTTTCAGCGGAATGGTGCGGACCGTGTCGTAAGTTCACGCCGCAGCTCGTGGATCATTACAAACGCGTCGCGCGCGAGTACCCGAATTTGAGATCGTTTTTTACAGCATGGATCGATCGCTTTACGCGATGGAAATGTACGCGCGCGACGGCAACATGTCTTGGTTGGCGATCGATTTCTCCAAGCCAAAGGAAAAGGAAGCCTTATAGAGAAGCGGGTGATAGAATTCCATCACTGGTGCTGATCAATTCAACCCGCAACCTGATCTCGAGCAGCTATTCAGGCGACAATATCTCGGGCCGCAAAAACCGCTGACCGATTTGGATGCGATCTTCGCGGAGAAAGCTCCGCAGCGCTTGGTTTCCGCGCAATAAGCTAGTTGCCGATTAATCGTGAAACTCGTCTATTTGCGCTGGGCAAATGCAAAGAGACGCTATCGCGGAGCGATTGGTACGACTCGCTATTCACGATGTCGATCTTGAAGAGACGTTCGCGCGTTCGGGTGGGCCCGGCGGCCAAAACGTAAACAAAGTCGCCACCGCGGTGACGCTGCGTCACCGCCCAACTGGGATAAGCGTGACCGTACAGGATTCACGTTCACAGGCGATAAATCGCAAACTGGCGCGCGAACGATTGCTCGATGCGATCGAAGATCGACAGCGCGCGGTGCGTCGGGCCCAGATCGCGGCTCGGGAGAAGGAGCGGCGCCGCAAATCACCGCGACCTGCGACGTTGAAAAGAAAAATCCTCGAATCGAAACGAAGGCGCGGGCAATTGAAAAAACTCCGCGGATGCGTCAAGCATTAAGCGTTACTAAATTCTGAAGCGCTTTGATCTGCGCCTTCACAGTTTGCATTTCTCCTCCAGTGAAGACGCGGCATCACGTTTTCTCGACCATTCGGTTTGCTCTTTCTTGACCGTGCCAAGACCCGCACGCGGCAAGATGAACTGCGCGGCCTTGTAAACGTTGTTCATCGATTAGTCCAGCGCGTCGGCCGAGAACTCTAAATCGCCCGATGGCCAATACAGAATGATCGTTCCGGGTCAAGAATGAGACTACCGCAAACCATACTCGGCCGCGTGTTGGACCGGGATCATCGGCGGATATTGTTCACAGGATCGGCCGCGGGCAAGAATCGACAACGACGCGCTACTTGTGAACCACGTAACCTTCTGGCCAATCGGCGGCAACAACTCGACTCAATGGGGGGAGTGACAGGTGCAACTTCCCGCGACGGGAGAGCACGCGGCCACGTGCCCTTCCCCTTAAGATTTTTTAGGCACGGATTCTTCGGCGCGTTGGGCCTCTTCTTCTGCTGCCTGACTCACCACTGGCGCAGTCGCCTGTAATTTTTCGCCACTTCGAAGGTCCATTAGTTTTACACCCATCGTGTTGCGGCCCGTCTCGCGGATTTCTTTCACGCGCGTGCGAACCATCTGGCCTTTGGTCGTGATCAACATGATTTCGTCTGAATCGCGCACCGTCAGCGCGCCGACGACGTCGCCCGTTTTTGCCCCAGTCTTCATCGTGATGATGCCTTTGCCGCCACGGTTTTGTTTGCGGTAATCATCGAACGGTGTGCGTTTGCCGATTCCGTTCTCACCGGCAACCAGGAGCATGGCATCCGGATCGACAATCGCGATGCCGACAACGTGATCCTTTTTCTCCGGACGAATTCCCCAAACGCCAACCGTATTGCGGCCCTGATCGCGCAACTGTTCTTCGTGAAACCGAAGGCTCATTCCTTCTTTCGTGATCAGCACGAGCTCGTTGTTGCCGTTCGTCAGTTTAGCGTCGATCAATCGATCGCCCTTTTCGATTTGAATGGCGATGATGCCACCTTTTCGGACGTTTCGGTAATCGGAGAGGTTCGATTTTTTGACGATGCCGGATTGCGTAGCGAAGACGACGTGAAGATTTTCATCCCAGGTTTGATCGACAGCGTTCGCACCGGTGCCGGACTTCTTCGATTGAATCCGAATCGTGGCGGCGATTTTTTCATCCGGCTTTAATTCGAGAATGTTCGCAATGGAACGACCTTTGGCCGCGCGACCCATTTCCGGGATTTCGTAAACTTTTTCAACGTAAGCGCGCCCGGCTTCGGTAAAGAACATGAGGTAATCGTGCGTCGTCGCGGCGAAGAGATGCTCGACGAAATCGCCTTCTTCCTCCTCTGTCGCGCCTTCGCGCGTCGCCATACCGATGACGCCTTTGCCGCCGCGGCGCTGTGCGCGAAATGCGTTCACCGCCGTGCGTTTGATAAATCCGCCGTGGGTAATGCTGATGATGCAGCCTTCATTGGCGATGAGATCTTCCATGTTGATCTCACCTTCATCCGCGATGAACTCGGTCAGCCGCGGCGAGCGGTGCTTGTCCTTAACCTCACGCATCTCTTTTTTGATGATCGTGAAAACGCGCTGCTCCTTGGCGAGAATGTCGCTCAAATCCTGGATCGTCTTGATTAGCTCCTTGTACTCATTCTGGATCTTGTCGCGCTCGAGGCCGGTTAATTGATACAAGCGAAGATCAAGAATCTGATTGGCCTGGTGCTCGCTGAACGCATAACGCCCTTCGGTCAGGCGGGCAGGATTGCGAATGAGAATGCCGATCTGTTCGACTTGTTTCTTAGTGAAATCGAATGCAAGCAGTTTGATTCGCGCTTCTTCGCGATTGGCGGACCCCCGAATGATGCGAATGAATTCGTCGAGATTCGCGAGTGCAATCAGATAACCTTCGAGAGTCTCGGCGCGTTCTTCGGCTTTCTTTAACTCGAAGCGCGTGCGGCGCAGAACAACTTCACGGCGGTGTTCGATGTAAGCGGCGTTCGCTTCTTTGAGCGAGAGAAGTTTTGGCCGTCCGTGATCGATTGCCAACATGAGCGCAGGAAAAGAGCTTTCCATTGCCGTGTGCTTGTAGAGATTGTTGATGACGATCTTCGGGTTCGCGTCGCGCTTGAGCTCGATCACAACGCGCGTGTTTTCGTCCGATTCGTCGCGGATAGCCGTGATGTCGCCAAGAACCTTCTCGTTAACCAGCTCGGCGATGCGTTCGACGAGCGTGGCGCGATTCACGGCGTACGGAATCTCAGTGATGACGATTTGTTCCTTGCCGCCCTTGAGTTCTTCGACGCCGGCTTTGCCGCGCACTTTCATGCTGCCGCGGCCGGTCTCGAGATACTGTTTCACGCCGCTCACGCCGCAGATCGCACAGCCGGTCGGGAAGTCCGGCCCCTTCGCGTGCTTCATCAATTCGTCCAGCGTGATATCCGGGTCGTCGATCTGCGCGCAAATGCCATCGATGACTTCGCCCAGGTTGTGCGGCGGAATGTTCGTTGCCATTCCAACCGCGATGCCGGTACCGCCATTAACGAGAAGATTTGGAAATGCCGCCGGAAAAACGGTCGGCTCGGTCCGCGTTTCGTCGTAGTTCGGAACGAAGTCGACCGTGTCCTTGTCCATGTCGACCATCAACGCGGCGCCGAGATGCGTCATTCGCGCTTCGGTGTACCGCATCGCCGCCGGCGGATCGCCTTCGACTGATCCGAAATTTCCCTGACCATCGACGAGCGGCTCGCGCATCGCCCACGCTTGCGCCATGTGAACGAGGGTGGGGTAGATCACCGCTTCGCCGTGCGGGTGATAGTTACCGCTCGTGTCGCCGCAAATTTTCGCGCACTTACGATGCTGTCGTCCCGGAAACAGCGACAGATCGTGCATGGCGTAGAGAATTCTTCGCTGCGACGGTTTCAATCCATCACGCGCATCCGGTAAGGCGCGCGAAATGATAACCGACATCGAGTAATCGAGGAACGACCTCGATACTTCTTCGGCGACATTTACGGGATCAACTTTTTCGTTTGCCGTGTACATCAGAAAGTTTGTCAATCTAACACGATGTCGATCTTAGACATCGAGGTTGCGCACGTTCAGTGCGTTGTCCTCGATGAACTGGCGGCGCGGCTCGACCACGTCGCCCATCAGGATTGTAAACATCTTGTCGGCATCGACTGCGTTATCGTCGTTCAAATCGACCTTGAGTAGCTTCCGCTTGTCGGGATTCATCGTGGTCTCGAATAATTCTTTGGCGTTCATTTCGCCCAGGCCTTTGAAGCGCTTGATCTGCACACCGCGTCGTCCAATCTCCAAAATTTTCTGGAGAATTTCCGGAATCGAGAAGAGGGGATGGGTAACGGCTTTTTCCCCTTCGCCTTCGCTCAATTCGAAGATTGGCCGATCGCTCGCGGCGTAGTGATTCACCTTTAAGCCTTTGCGTGCGAGCTCCGCGATAATTTTCTGGATCGCGGCCGATTCATGGAGTTCGACCAACTTTGCACGGCGACGAACGCCATTCGTCTTCGCTGTTGGCGCTCGCGTCTCCCCCAGCGGCAACAGTTCCTGTTGCATCTGCGTGTCGAACAGATTGAGATCGAGATTGGTTTCGTGGAATCTTCGGACCGCTTTCTCGTCGTGGAAATAGTGAACCGTCTCGTCGTTGCCTTCGCGCACTTTCACGAGATACGTCGGCAGCTTGCCACTCTTGGAACTGCGCTCTTCGAGGTATTCCTCAAAGTCGCCACCATGTCGGCGAACAACTTCACTGAGCTTCGCGAGTTTCTCGAGTGACTCGAGAATGTCCTTCAACTGTGCGGCTGTGATCTCCTTGTCGTCCGCAAGATTCTTCAGCTTCACGTCCTCCGCGCCGAGAGAAATCAAAATCTTGTTCAACTGCACGTCGTCATCGACGTACTCTTCGCGCTTCTTGCGTTTGATTTGGTAGAGGGGCGGCTGCGCGATGTAGATCTTGCCGGCGCGAACCAGATCGGTCATTTGCCGGAAGAAAAACGTGAGCAGCAACGTGCGAATGTGTGAGCCGTCGACGTCGGCATCAGTCATGATGATAATCCGCCCGTAGCGTAACTTCGACATGTCGAAGCGCCCTTCGTCTTTTCCGTTGCCGTCTTCTTTCGGTTTACCAATACCGGTGCCGATCGCCGTGATCATCGATTGGATCTCGACGTTCTTGAGAAATTGATCCTCGCGCGCTTTCTCGACGTTGATCAGTTTGCCGCGAATCGGCAGGATCGCTTGATAACGACGATCACGTCCCTGTTTGGCCGAGCCGCCGGCTGAATCGCCCTCGACAATGTAAAGCTCGGTCAATTCCGGATCCCGCTCGGAACAGTCCGCTAATTTTCCAGGCAAGCCGCCGCCGGTCAGCGCGCCTTTTCGGATTGTCTCGCGCGCTTTACGAGCAGCTTCGCGCGCCCGCGCAGCGGTGAGGACTTTTTCGAAAATCCGTCGCGCGATGGGCGGGTTCTTGTCGAAATAAGTCATCAACCCTTCGTAGACCGCCGAATTCACGATGCCGTCGATCTCGGTGTTGACGAGCTTCACCTTGGTCTGCGATTCGAAGCGCGGGTTCGGCAACTTGATGCTGAGCACGCAAATCAATCCTTCTCGCACGTCGTCGCCGGAAATCGAGGGGTCCTTTTCTTTCAAAAGCTGGTTCTGCTTGGCGTATTGGTTGATTGCGCGCGTCAGCGCGGTACGGAATCCGGTGAGATGGGTGCCGCCGTCCGGGTTTGGAATCGAGTTCGCGAACGGCAAAATCTGGTCGTTGTAGCTATCGTTGTATTGCAAGACAACATCGACAAACACTTCCTCGCGCTGCCGCGAGATCACGATCGGCTTCGGATGGAGCACCTGCTTGTTTTCGCCGAGCTGTTTTACGAATTCCTCGATGCCGTGTTTGTAAAGGAACGCTTCCTTCTTTGGCGAATCGCCGCGCTCGTCGGTGAGATTGATCTCGAGACCGGGATTGAGGAACGCCAGCTCGCGCAAACGCGTCGTCAACCGCTCAAACTTAAACTCGGTTGTGATCGTGAAGATCGTCGGATCGGGCAAAAACGTGACCAGCGTGCCAGTGGTCTTCTTGCCCTTGACTTCGCCGATGACTTCCAGCTTTTTGGTCGTTTTTCCCTTGGCAAAAGCCATGTGGTAGACCTTGCCGTCGCGCGAGACTTCCGCTTTGAACCATTCCGAGAGTGCGTTTGTGCACTTCGCCCCAACGCCGTGGAGACCGCCGGAATATTTGTAAGCGCCTTGCCCGAATTTTCCGCCGGCGTGCAGGTTCGTTAGCACTAGCTCGACCGCCGGCATTTTCCATTTCGGATGAATATCAACTGGAATACCGCGGCCATTGTCGCGAACCGAAACGCTGCCATCGACGTGAACATCGACATCGATCTTGTCGCAAAAGCCGGCGAGATGTTCGTCGATCGAATTGTCGACTACCTCATAAACCATGTGGTGCAAACCGCGTTCGTCCGGGTCGCCGATGTACATCCCAGGGCGTTTCCGGACCGCTTCCAAGCCTTCGAGCTTGTCGATCTGCGCCGCGTCGTACTTTTGCAATTTGGCGGCAGTCACGAGATCACGCGGACGGGATTTTTCTGCAGATTTTCCGTCGTCCGGATCAACTCTGACGGCGGCTCGGGTTGGCATCAAAAGAGCGTATCGAAAACGAGTCAAAAAACAACTAATAATCTCACGCGACCGAGCGGCTTATTTGCACCACGGATTGGAGGTGTTGGCCCACCAGAGCCCACGATATTGTGGTCGGCTTCTTCGACTTATTCAACTCTGTTTTTGCCCTCTTGACCAGCCTCTTTTGCGCTTGAAAATTGTGCGCTCGGAATGCGTCTCCAAACTATGCTCGAAGCGCGTTGGATCCTCGGGATTTTGCTTCTGCTCGCGCTCGTGAGCTGGCTGTTTAGCGCGTGGGTTTCGCTTTTTTTTTGGATGCTGATCTTTTACACGGTTTTCTTTTTTCGTGATCCAAAACGCGAAATTCCGTCTGATCCAAACGCGGTCGTCGCAGCCGCGGATGGAACCGTGGCTGACGTCTCCGACGTAGAAGAAACCGATCTTTTAAAGGCAAAATCGCGTCGCGTCGGGATCTTTTTGTCGATCTTTGATGTACACACCAACCGTGCGCCGATCAATGGGCGCATCATTTACCGGCAACATCGCGAAGGCCTGTGCTTGGATGCGCGTCGCGCGGACTGTTCGGAGAAAAACGAAGCCATAACGTGGGCGTTTGAAAATCCGCGCGTCACGATCGTCGTTCGTCAGCTTACCGGCGCAATCGCCCGCCGCATCGTCGCCTGGGCAGACGTGGGCGACGAGCTCAAGAAGGGCGACCGTTTCGGAATGATTCGCTTTGGATCTCGAACGGAAGTATATTTGCCCCTCGCCGCCGACGTGTTGGTCAAGGTGGGCGATCACGTCTCCGGTGGATCGACGATTATCGCACGCCTCCCCTGATTAAATGAGCGAGCATCCTTCCAAGATTTATCTCCTGCCGAATCTAATGACGGCGGGAAATCTTTTTTGCGGATTTACCGCGACGCTCAAAATTTTGGAGGGCGCGCTTTTGCAAAGTACGAACGCTGACGCCGCAGCCGATCGTTTTCATGAGGCGATCTGGTTCATTCTCGGTGCATTCGTGTTCGATTTCCTCGACGGCCGGTTGGCTCGGCTTGGTGGACACGATAGCGCCTTCGGTCGTGAGTTCGATTCGCTTGCCGACATTGTTTCATTCGGCGTCGCGCCCGCGCTTTTGGTTTACCGGATCGTGCTTCAGGAATTTCGGACCGCGTGCTGGATCATCGCTCTTATTTACCTTGCCTGCGGTGCGCTGCGTCTGGCGCGTTTCAATACTGCCGCGGCGAATCATGAGAGGGAATCGAAGAACAACGGCGGCAAGAATTTTACCGGTTACCCGATTCCCGCTGCCGCCGGATTGATTGCGTCAATTACGTTGTTTCTGCTTTGGTTGGCAGAAGGTGAACATCATCTCGGCAAATGGAAGTTCGTTCTGCCGCCGCTCCTGCTTTTCCTTTCCTTTATGATGTTCAGCCGCTTCGAGTATCCCAGTTTCAAAGCGATCAATTGGAAAACGACAAAATCGATCCCGCGTTTTCTCGCGATTAGTCTGCTTCTTGTTCTTACGGCCATGTTCTACCAATGGATGCCGGCCGTTCTGTTTCTTGCCTATCTGCTCTACGGCTTTCTTCGGCCGTGGCTATCTCGCGAATGGCGGCGCGAAATCGAAGAAGAAATCGGCGAAGAAGGTGCCGAAGAGCCGGCCGAGCAGACTTTATAATTTTGTAGGCCGTCTCTATGAGGTGATCGTCTGACACAGACGCCCTACAATTGATTCAGCTTCGCGAGAATTTCCGGATCGCGGACATCCGCCCATTCGCCAGCTAGTTCGAGCACTTGAACTTTTTTGCCGGATTGCGCGAGTTCGCGAATTGCGTCGGTCAATTCGTACTCGCCGCGTGCCGACGGTTTTAATTTTGCCGTGAAATCGAAAATGCTCGGGCGAAATGCATACAGCCCGGCGTTGTACCACGGACTCGTCGCTGCGCCCGGCTCTGGTTTCTCCTGAATATCGACCAGCTCCATCTGTTCGTTTACGAATACGGCGCCGCCTTTGCTCACGTCTTCGCCGAGCGTGACGCTGATGAGCGCCTCAACAGCGTCTGGAAGATCGACAACGCGTTTGTAGTTCGCCGGGTCGACTAGGATATCGCCGTATGCCAAAATAAATGGCGCGCCCGCGACGAAAGTTTTCGCCAGATCGACCACGCGTCCAGTTCCGTCTTGCGTGATCTGCGTCGTGTAATGGATGTCAATCGCGTAGCGTGAACCGTCGCCGAAAAGTTGTTGCACCGCTTCAGGGCGATAGCCGATGATGATTAGCAGTTTGCGAACGCCGGCGGCGCGCAGGCCTTCGACGATGTATTGCAAAACTGGCTTGCCGCGGACTTCGATCATCGGCTTCGGCAAGTCTGTCGTCAGCTCGCGCATCCGCGTGCCCCGTCCAGCAGCGAGGATGACTGCCTTGTCGATCTTTTCAGTTGTCATGTCGAGCGCACGCGCGACATCTCTAAGTGTTCTCCGGCCATTGCGAAACTGTTAATCAGAAAACAGTAAGAGGTTCCGCCACTCTGGTCGGAATGACAGACAAAGAATCGGGAAGGTGATTTCGTTTATTTCGACGTCTCCGGTTTGGCCGGTGGGATCACCAGCCCGGGCAAATTTGCTCCTTTGATCATGTCGCTGACCTTCGCCACATCTTGCGATTTAATCTGCGACCATTTGGCTAATTGATCGTTCAGTTGTTGGCGCAGCGTTTGAAAAACGTCGAGCTGCGATTTTGTTGGTTCGTTCGAATCGCCGGTGTCGATCGTATGGCTGAATGCGTCGAACCGTTCGTTCAGCATACTCGGAAAAGCGAGGTTTGCTTCCGACCCTTTCATGTTCACCTGAATCACTTCCTTCTCGACGTCCGACATTCTCTTCTCGAGATCGTCCGCGGCCGCGAGCGCTCCTTTCAATCGCTCGTCGTCACTGAATCGGTTATGAAGGGTTTTGATCTGCGCTCTAAGATCGCGGATTTCGTTCACTGTCTGATGCAATTGCGAGATGTGATCGTTTACCTGTGTCGACAGTGCGAATTGTTTTTGCAGCGCCGGCTCTGATCCTCTGTTGCGAGGATCGATCACAACCTTCAGCGACACTGTTCGCGATTTTCCGTCGACCGTCATTTTTACCTGGTAATCTCCGGGCAAGGCGAGTGGGCCCTTCGGTCCGGTGCCACTGTAAAACGCTCCCGGAATTTGAATTGGGTCGTTGTAGCGCAGATCCCACGCGAACCGATTCATTCCTTCCTTCGCCGGAATTGTCTTCATGCGCTCGACACGGTCCGGCCATTCCGGTGGTTGTTCGCCATCTTTCTTCTCCTTGTTCGACAAATGGCGAACGACTCTTCCCTGCGCGTCCAAGATATCCATTGTCACTTCGTCTTTCGGCGTTGTCTTCAAATAATAATCAATCACCGCACCGGCGGGAGGATTAGCGCCGACCGGTTGGCGACGATCGAATTCTTCCGGATAATGTAAACGCAGCGCGGTTTGTGGTTGATAAAGAATGAAATCTGCGTTCGCGGACTGCGCATTTACCTGCCGCAGCGGCGTCAAATTATCGAGCAACCAAAAGGATCGGCCATGCGTCGCGACAACGAGATCATCATCTTTCACAACCAGATCGTGAATTGGTGAAGGTGGCAGATTCAATTGCAATGGTTGCCAGTGCACACCGCTATCGAACGAAACGTAAACGCCAAGCTCAGTCCCAGCACAAAGAATTTCCTTTTTCTTTGGATCTTCACGAATCGCGTGCACGTACGCGCCGTCCGGAATTCCGTTCACGATCAACGTCCACGTCTTGCCGAGATCAGTCGTCTTGAAAATGTACGGCTTGAAGTCATCGAGTTTATGTCGATCTATCGCGGCGTAAGCAGTCTTACCGTCGCTCGGCGAAGCCTCGATCGAATCGACCGTGCTCCACTCCGGCATTTTCGGACTGACGTTGCTCCAATGCGCGCCATCATCCGTCGTGACATGAATCAAACCATCATCCGTCCCGGCCCAAAGCGTGCCCTTGTCCACCGGCGATTCGGTCAGCGCAAAAATCGTGTCGTAATATTCAACTGACGTGATGTCGTTGGTCAGCGGACCTCCGCTTGGTTGCTGTTTCGTCTTGTCGTTACGCGTCAGATCTTCGCTGATTTGCGTCCAACTTTGGCCGTGATCGATGGATTTAAAAACGCATTCAGCGGCGGTGTAGATTACCTCCGGGTTGTGCGGCGACAACAATAGTGGCGAGACCCATTGAAACCGATGCTTCAAATCATTCGCGCCGTGGCCAGAGTTATCCATTGGATACGGACTGATGTCCTGATTGTCCTCTTTCGTCTTGCTGTAACGAACGATGTAGCCCTCGCTGTTTGAATAAATGATATGCCAATCACGCGGGTCGGGAATTACAAAGCCGCATTCGCCGTCGCCGGCGGGATACCAGTCTTCGCGGCCGATTACACCGGAATCCGTCCGGCTAGCGATGCAAACATTGGAGTTGTCCTGCTGCGCGCCGTAAATGTGGTACGGAAACGCGTTGTCCACCGCGACATGATAAAACTGCGCCGTCGGCTGATTGTTTTGCGTGCTCCAGGTTTTTCCACCGTCCGTCGAAATGCTTGCACCCCCGTCGTTCACGTTGCCGATTCGATTCGGATTTTGCGGATCAATCCAGAGACCGTGATGATCGCCATGGCGCGCAGGGAGAAGATTAAACGTTTTGCCGCCATCGACTGATTTGAACGCGCCGGTGTTTAGAAGATAAACCGTGTCCGCCGACTTTGGATCGGCATAAACCCTTGAGAAGTACCACGCGCGCTGGCGAAAACGTCCGTCGTCATTTATGCGCGTCCATTTTTGGCCGGCATCGTCTGAGCGATAGAGCCCGCCTTCTTTAGCTTCGATGATCGCGTAAATGCGGCTCGAGTCCGCGCCGGAAACCGCGACGCCGATTCGGCCGAGAATTCCTTCCGGAAGTCCATTGCCTTCGAGGCGTTTCCAAGTCAGGCCGTTGTCATCCGATCGATACAGGCCGCTGCCCGATCCGCCGCTCGAGAAAAACCACGGCTGCCGACGAGCTTGCCAGAGCGCGGCGAAAACGACATTTGGATTGTGTGGATCGAACACAATATCAATGCCGCCTGTGTTTTCGTCTTTAAACAAAACATTCGTCCAGGTCTTGCCGCCATCGGTTGTGCGAAAAATTCCTCGTTCCTTGTTTGGCCCGAACGCATGTCCGAGCGCCGCTACGAGCACGACGTTTTCATTTCTTGAATCGACAATCACAGCGCCGATCTGGTGTGTGTCTTTCAATCCAACATTTTTCCAGGTCTTGCCCGCGTCGATCGATTTGTAAACGCCGGTACCATAGGTCGCATTTCCGCGAATGGCCGCTTCGCCGGTGCCCACGTAAATGACGTTGTGGTCTGACGGTGCGACGGCGATGGCGCCGATCGCCGAAATGTCTTCCTTGTCGAACAACGGAGCCCAGTTCTGCCCGCCATCCACAGTCTTCCAGACTCCGCCGGCGACTCCGCCGAAATACCAGGTGTCCGGCTCTCCCGGGACGCCTTCAATCGCGAGCGCGCGACCGCCACGGAACGGCCCAATCTGTCGCCACTGCATTCCGTTAAACAACTTTTCGTCGATCGCGCTCGCTGCAAGCGACTTCGCAGAGGCTGTTGGCGAAGCCTTTGGTGACAGCGTTGGGCCGCCTTCGCGTGAAGCCGGACTAACGGCAAACATATTGAAGCAAACGAAAATCAGGGCAACGGAAGAAACAAAACGCAGAACGGACGTGAGCATCCGCGTAAGTTGGAAAGCTTCGCGCGCCGTTCAACTGGAATCGCGCAATTTGTCCAATCAATCGTGTGGGACTGGAGCGACCAACTTCAGCGCCGCCAAATTCGTACGAGATCCAGAACGAAAGTTGCCACCCGCGGCGAGTCGTTCGTACAACCCAACACCTGTGCGACGCCTAGGCGAACATTTTGGCTACAGCTTGAACCTTTCGCTGCAACAAGCTGTCTCACACGGAGACGAACGAGAATTCGAGATCGCGCAGCGAATCGCTTCCGGAACTGCGCCGAAGCCAAAGATATATTCCAGCGAAGTCATCGGATTTAGCGGGATAGCATTCCAATGGCAAAAGCGTAGCGCGCCTCAAATGGAGCACTGGTTTCGTGCGCGCGATTCTCGATCAAACCGACCTTATTTTCGATTCCGAGCTCGAACCGATGCAGCAATTCGATGATTGCCTTCCCAGACATTGCCAACGAACACTTCGTAGGGCGACAACACGTATACGCTCGTAGTCGATGACATTCGGCTGCGCGTCTTCGCCGAGCTCTGTGAATTGGTCGTGCTCGGATTCCCCTGCGCCAGTGACGACCAATTTCGCGTATACTCTCCTGCGGCCTGTGCGCCAGTGCAGAAGGCTACTATCCAAAAGACGCCGACAAAACAGCGCCAAAGTAGCGACATCATTGTTGCGAGCGTACCGCAAGAACGGAAGCAATGACAGCGTCGCGCTCTTCTGGTTTTCAAACTCGCGCAGGAAGCGACCGAGTTAATGGACCGGCTGCAATTCTTCCGCGATCGCTTCGCGCGCTTCAGCTTTCGCTTCCCGGACCGGTTCTTCGCTAACCAGCATAACGTCGCCGCCTAGTTTTCGCGCCGCGTAATACGATCCGACCACCAAGACCGCGGCGATCAATTGCGCGATCAACGTTTCGTAAGTCGGGAAAACCGAGAACCAGAGGCCCATCCATTTCGGAATCACCGAAACCAGTGACGGAATTGGCGTTGTCGAGATCCAATGGGCGAGCTGCATCTCCTGAGCTTGTTCGCCAACCATCACGAGCAACACCACGCCGAGCAAAATGCCAGTCGTGATCAGCATTTTTCGATACGGCAATTTTTGCTGAACGACGAACGTGAGCATCGCTACAATTGCGGATAGCGCAATTCCAAGCAGCGCGCCTTGTAAAACAACGCCGCCGCCGAATCGGAGATGATAGGTCTGCAAGAACAAGACGACTTCGAATCCTTCGCGATAAAGCGAAGTGAATCCGAGCAGGATCAATCCCCAGAGTAGTGATCGTTTCGCCACGTCGCTGCCGTGTCCGTCTTCAAGTAAGTGCTTGCGGCGGCGATTGTGTGCACGGATCCAGCCGCCCCAGTAAATCTTGTGGAAGAACCAGTTCATGATCACGAGCAGCACGACGACGGCAAGCAATCCGGTCGCCGCTTGCAGATCGAGCGCGCGCATGTTGTCGCTGAGTGAATCGATAAGTTGCACGGCGATGACCCACGTGAGTAACGTCGCGCCGAATGCGACGCCCGCGCCCGCCGCGACTGGTTTACGATGCGCGCGTTTCGCCCCCGTCATGCTCGCGGTGATCGCTGCTAGAACGAGAATGCACTCCAGTCCTTCGCGAAAGACGAGAACACCGATATCCAACGCCGCGACTGTTGCGCTCGTGTGAGGTTGTGTCGGATCAGGCGCGCCGTGGGCAAAGATCCCCTGCCACACCAAAACCGCGATCACGGCTAGGGCAGCAATCGAAACCCCTACGCCCAAAAAAATCCGCCACGGCTTCTCTACCGGGCGCAAAACTGTCCCATTCACATAAAACATTTATCACACCACTCAACCCGCTGCTGCCGGTTAATTGCGTTTTTTTAGCGGGGAATTGCGCCGCTCAAACGCATCACAGCGGACGCGGAGAATTACGGCTGCCTCGGAACGGTCGGATAGACGGTCAAACCGTCGAGGGTAGACAGTGAGCGAACGGGAGTGAGCGAGTCAGCGCAGAGCTTTCGACAGAATTAACAAAATGAGCCAAATCCATTCTGAACAATTCTGTACATTCTGTCAGAACTTCTTCTTTGCGACCTTTGCAATCTCTGCGGTTAATCATCGGCGCTCTTCGATTAGACGTCGTAGTACATCGAAAATTCGTATGGATGAGGGCGGAGCCGCAGCGCGTCGTATTCTTTTTGCTTCATGTCGATCCAGTTCGCGATGAAGTCGGCGTTGAAGATGTCGCCACGAAGCAGGAATTGGTGATCCGCCTGGAGTGCCTCGATCGCGCCACGGAGTGAGTCGGGCACGCTCGCAATCTGGGCGAGTTCTTCAGGCGGTAGATCGTAAAGGTTTTTGTCGAGCGGATCGCCGGGATCGATACGGTTCTGGATTCCATCGAGGCCGGCGAGCAACATCGCGCTGAACGCGAGGTACGGATTCGCCGCCGGATCGGGCGTGCGAAACTCAATCCGTTTCGCTTTTGGACTCGGTGAGTAAGTTGGAATCCGGATCGCAGCGGAACGATTGCGCGCGGAGTAGGCGAGATTGACTGGCGCTTCGAATCCAGGCACGAGACGCTTGAAGCTGTTCGTGGTCGGGTTCGTGATGCAGGTGAGCGCGGGCGCGTGTTTCAAAATTCCGCCAATGAAAAAGAGAGCCAGCTCGCTCAGCCCGGCGTATCCGTTGCCGGCGAAGAGCGGTTTGTCGCCGTTCCAAAGCGACATGTGCGTATGCATTCCCGAACCGTTGTCGGCGAAAAGCGGCTTCGGCATGAACGTGACGGTTTTGTTGTGCCGCTTGGCAACGTTGCGGATGATGTATTTGTAGTACTGCATCGAATCGGCCATGTGCTTGAGTGGTGCGAAACGCACGTCGATCTCGGCTTGGCCGGCAGTCGCCACTTCATGATGCTGTTTATCGATCGGAATGCCGGCGCGCTCGATCTCGAGCGACATCTCGTTGCGAATGTCTTGCAAGGTGTCCATCGGCGGCGCCGGAAAATAACCTTCCTTCGGCCGAATCTTGTAACCGAGGTTCGGAAATTCTTCGCGTGCGCTGTTCCAATGTCCTTCGCCGCTTTCGACGCTATGCATTGACGCGTTGCCCGAGTAGCTGAACCGCACGTCGTCAAAGATGAAAAACTCGGCCTCCGGCCCGAAGAACGCGGCGTCAGCGATACCGGTGGATTTCAAATATGCTTCGGCTTTCTCGGCGACACCACGCGGGTCGCGGTCGTACGGCTCGCGCGTGATTGGATCGACAATTGTGCAAATCAAACTCAACGTCGGCTCGGCGTTGAAGATGTCGATCCACGCCGTGTTCGGATCCGGGATGACGAGCATATCCGAGGCGTTGATCACTTTCCAGCCGCGGATACTCGATCCGTCGAAGCCGATCCCCTCAGTGAAGACGTCGTCGTGAAACTCGCTCAGGGTAGTGGTAAAATGCTGCCAGGTGCCGAGCAAGTCGGTGAACTTGTAATCTACAAGTTTCACCTTGTTGTCTTTGGTCATTTTGCTGACGTCGGATGGAGTTTTGTCTTTGGCCATTGGGTGTTGGGATGTTTAGAAGTTGATCCGCCTTCGCATAAAGCTAGGCAGACAGGTCTGTTCAGAAGTTGAGTTGGTGAAACACTGTGAACAACCGTGTCGGTTATTCACAAAAACCGCTGAAAACAAAAAGAGCCGAGACAACCCATCGAGGGATGGATTGAATGCGGCTCGCGTAATCACACTGCTTTTTCGCCGATCTCTTCCGTGCGGATGCGGATCGCATGTTCCACCGGAAGCACAAAAACTTTTCCGTCGCCGATTTTGCCGGTCTTAGCCGCGCCGACAACTGCGGTCACAGCCTTCTCGACCATGTCATCCGCCATGACGACTTCCACTTTCACTTTCGGCAGGAAATCGACGGTGTATTCACTGCCGCGATAAATTTCGGTATGACCTTTCTGGCGACCGAACCCCTTCACTTCGGTGACTGTCATCCCTTCAATTCCGAGCTCCGCCAGGGCCTCCTTGACCTCCTCGAGCTTGAACGGCTTGATGATCGCTTCCAGTTTTTTCATTTCGGCCTCACCGCGCACTTATTCACTTCAACAGAACTTGACGCGCAGCACGCGCTTCATTAACAATGCGTTCACACGATTGCAAACAAGATTTTTCCGCGATGACGAGCACGAATGCTTGGCAAATTTGACTGACCGCGTTTGACTGCATTTATATCAACGATGCCGCGCGATTCGTTCGTTCACCTGCACCTTCATACTGAATACTCGCTGCTGGATGGTGCGGTGCGGATGAGGGAACTGATGGTCAAAGCGGCCGAGTTCGACATGCCGGCCGTAGCCGTGACTGATCACGGCAATCTTTTCGGCGCGATCGAATTTTACCAGGAAGCCCAGCGCGCCGGGATCAAACCGATCATCGGTTGCGAAGCGTACGTGGCGCCGCGCTCACACAAGGAAAAAGCGAGCTCGCTGCGAGACGCGGCATATCATTTCACGCTGCTCGCGGAAAACGAGATGGGCTATCGCAATTTGGTGAAGCTGATCACGACCGCGCATCTCGATGGATTTCATTATCGACCGAGGATCGACAAAGAGTTGCTGGCGCGACACTCAGCAGGGTTGATCGGACTGAGCGGTTGTCTCGCGGGTGAGGTGAATTCGGCGATTCAAGCAAACAACATCGAGAAAGCGAAGCAGGCGGCGGCAGAATATCGCGACATTCTCGGCGCGGGGAATTTCTTCATCGAGTTGCACGATCACGGGCTCGAAGAGCAAAGATCGTGCAACGCAGTGCTGCCAAAGATCGCGAAAGATCTCGGCGTCGGGGTTGTCGCCGCGAATGACGTCCATTTTTTGAATCGCGCCGACCACGACGCTCACGACGTGATGCTTTGCATCGGCACCGGCAAGATGGTGCAGGACGAAAGCCGGATGCGTTATGCGCCGGAGCTTTACTTCAAGTCGCCGGCGGAGATGCGCGAATTGTTTCGCGATTTTCCCAAAGCAATCGACAACACGTTGGAAATTGGCGAGCGCTGCGACCTCACGATCGAGTTCGGTCGATCGAAATATCCGGAATATCCGGTACCTGCTGGACAAACTCGCGAAGGTTATTTGCGCGAGCTCTGTTACAAAGGACTTGAGGAGCGTTACGGCGAGCAAGCCAAGACCGACAATCAACTGCGTGAACGGCTCGCTTACGAACTCGGCGTCCTGGTGAAGACGGGCTTCGTCAGTTATATCCTGATCGTCTGGGATTTCATTCATTTTGCGAAGGACCGGAGCATTCCGGTTGGACCAGGGCGCGGATCGGCCGCTGGCTCCCTGATCGCTTACGTTCTCGGAATCACGGACATCGATCCGCTCCAATACGGATTGATCTTCGAGCGATTTCTAAATCCGGACCGCGTGTCGCCGCCGGACATCGACGTCGATTTTTGTGAAGCGCGCCGCGGCGAGGTTCTGGAATATGTTCGACAAAAATACGGCGAGCGTCGGGTCGCGCAGATTATCACGTTTGGAAAACTGAAGGCAAAGAGCGTGGTGCGCGACGTCGGTCGTGTGATGGGTCTTCCATATCGCGACGCCGATCGCATCGCGCGGATGATTCCGAACGAGTTGGGGATCACCCTTGAATCGGCCGCCGAGAAAAATTCTGAGTTAAAACGCGCGATCGCGACTGAGCCGCAGACCAAACAACTCTTCGAATACGCGAAGACACTCGAAGGATTGTCGCGCAACGCGGGTGTGCATGCAGCGGGCGTCGTCATTGCTGATCGCGATCTCTCCGATTACATCCCGCTTTGTCGCGACGTCAAAGGCAACGACGTGATCAGCCAGTATCCGATGGGGCCGCTGAACGACCTCGGGCTACTGAAGATGGATTTCCTCGGGTTGAAAACGCTGACCGTGATCGAGGACACGATGGCTTTGATCCACAAACGCAGGCCGGAGTTTTCGCTGAAGAATATCCCGCTTGATGACAAAGCAGCGTTCGATCTCTACAACCGCGGCGAGACGATCGGCCTGTTTCAAATGGAGTCCGGCGGGATGACGAACTTGTCGAAGCAGTTCGACGTCACGAAACTCGACGACATTATCGCACTGATCGCGCTCTACCGACCTGGGCCGATGGAGCTGATTCCCGAATATGTGAAAGCAAAGAAGGGAGTCACGCCGATCAAATACTTGCATCCACTGCTCGAGGAAATCTGCGCCGACACCTATGGCATCATGATTTACCAGGAGCAAGTGATGGCCGCGGCGAGCAAACTCGCCAGCTATTCGCTCGCGCAAGCCGATCTCTTGCGCCGCGCGATGGGCAAAAAGGATCGCGAGAAAATGGCGAAGGAGCGCAAGAACTTCATCGAAGGTTGTGCGCGCATAAATAAAATCCCGGAGAAAAAAGCCAACGCGATTTTCGATTTGCTGGAAAAGTTCGCCGGCTACGGATTCAACAAGAGCCACAGCGCGGCTTACGGCGTCATCAGCTATCAGACGGCCTATTTGAAAGCGCATTATTCGGTTGAGTTCATGGCCGGCTTGCTCAGCAACGAAATTAACAACACCGACAAGATTTCCGTCTTCGTCGGCGAGTGTAAGCGAATGGGCATTTCGATTTTGCCGCCCGATATCAACAAGAGCGCGCTCAAATTCATTCCGGAAGAGCATGAGGGGAAGATGGCAATCCGTTATGGCTTGGCCGCGATCAAAAACGTTGGCGAAGCGGCGATGCAAAGGTCGATCGAGGAACGCGAACGGGCAGGGGAGTACATGGCGCTGGAAGATTTTTGCGGACGAATTGGACCACGCATCGCGAATCGGAAGATGCTCGAGAGTTTGATCAAAGCAGGCGCCTTCGATTTTGTCGGCCGCGATCGCGCCGAACTTTTTGCCTGCATCGACGAGTCGCTTTCCTGCGCGGCGGCAGCGTTGCGAGATCGAGCAGTCGGTCAAGTCTTGTTGTTCGACGATGAAACGCACGCGGCCACGACCAGAAAGCGCATGGTAACGGCATGGAGCGATCACGAAAAACTTTCGTATGAGAAGGAGCTGCTCGGATTTTACGTCAGCGGGCATCCGCTCGACGCGTATAGCCATGTTTTCGCCAGGAAAGATTATCAACCGGTCAGTTCGTTAGGCGATTTGGAAGACCGCGCGCAGTTCAAAATGGCGGGCGCGATTGTGCAGCTCGAAAAGAAATTCACGCGCAAAGAAGGCAAACCATTTGCGGTTGTGTGGGTGGAGGACCGGACAGGTGCGCTTGAGGTCGTGGTTTGGAACGACGTTTTCATCACAGTTTCGGAGCTTCTTGTTCCGGGTCGCGTGGTCGAAATTCTGGGAACGATCGACACGCGCGGCGATTCGCTTCGCGCGACTGCGCAGAAAATCAGAGTACCGAGCGCAAACAAGACGAACGGGGTTTCGAATGGAAATGGAGGATCCATGCCTGTCGATGAGCCGGCGGTGCTTCTGCAATTTTCGCCGGCGACAACAAGCCAGGAATTGCACGAAGTCCATGAACTGCTCGCCAGCTCGCCCGGTCAACGTCGCGTGCAACTTCTATTCGATCGCCCAAACGGCCCGTTACGGGTCGATGCCGGTGCGGAGTTGTGTGTCGATCTCACTCGCGATCTCGAACAAAAATTGACGCGCTGGCTCGTGACCACGAAATCCGAGCGCCGCGATCTTTCGATCGATTCTGACGTTTAGCGGCTCCGTCCGCGTTTGTGCGGGCTCGTTGGTGAACGCTTTGGTCGAGGCCGCGCGCCGAAGTTAAAGATTTCGCCTTGTGGCGTTGGACCACTGCAGAAATGAAATTCGCGAATCAATGGATTTGCCACAGCAGTCGCTGAAGAAGTGCCGATTTCTCTCAATCCCAACTTCCAAGTGGTGCCGAACAAATCTCCACGAAGTTCGACCTCTCGAACGGTCGGCGCGAGTGTTACGTCGACCGGTGAAATCTGAATTCCGCGGACGCAATCCTGAATGCTTGTCGTCGTGTCAAAAATCGGAAACGTGGTTGAAATTGTCGCCACCAAGTCGTTGCTGTTGCGCAAGTGGACTTCACCGTTCAAAGAGAGATCGACGTCGTTGGTTGCGGCGTTGAGAAATTCGAGCGTCGCTCGCTCGCCGTAGAAAGTCATCCGTCCGCTGGCGCGGGTCAGATCGAGCGGAGCATTTTGCAAGACGCCATTTAAGAGCTGGAGTTCGCCGGTGATGTCGGGATGTTCCAGATTCTGAGTGAGCGAAAGCGTTCCACTCAAGATTCCTTCGTTGAAAATCGCGGGATGCAGGAATTGAGGCGCGCTCGCAATGACCACTGTCGGAAAGTGAATGCTCGCCTCAATGGGCGACGCCAGGAATGTTTTCCAATCCTCACCGATCTTGAGTGGAAATTTGGCGGCGAAATCAACAGGACTCGATCCCGGCAAAGTAAAGGTTGCCTGCGTGTCCCACGAACTGGACGCGATTGTCGTCTTGACCTCGACCGGAATGGCTGCGCCCATTCCACTCGCACGTCCGAGCAGGAAATATTCAGATGCGTCGCCGACCTTCGCTTCGATCGTGCCTGAATAATCATTCTCATGTGCAATGTCGATCCTGCCCTGTGCGCGCAGAAAATCTTTTTTCCGAATGACCTCGAACTGCTCGAGCTCGAGTGCATCCGCCTTGAGATTCATTTTGGCGGCGAACCGATCGATCTGGCGTTTAAAGAACGAGAGTGAATTTCCTGCCGCCGCTAAGTAGCCGCCAACCCTCCGCTGGCCAGCGTTCAAGGTTCCTTCAATCGCGACGGTTCCAGCAAAAGCGCGCGGTGCGGCCCCGAAAAGTTCCGCAAATTGTCCGAGATCGTTGATCTTGCCAAGAATTTGACCGCGGAAATCGGGATTGAGCCAGTCGGTCGATTTCAATGGAATCGCGCCCTGACCGCTCATGCTCAGCTCATTCTTACGTTGTTTGATGTAGAGCTGCTGGAGCTGAATTTGACGGCCGTAGAAAACTGCGCCGAGCATAATCACGTCGGCTGCGCGATTGTGCCAGCTCAGGCCGTTCAGCTCGGTCCAAATCGACACAGTCCCGCTCATTGGATCGCGCGGGTCGCCGCGAAACGTGAAATTGCACGCGCGCAAAGATCCACCGAGCCGGTCGGTGAACCCGAGCGCCTCGGAACTTTGTGCGAGGGAAATCCCGCTGGCGGTGCCGGCGACGTTCCAAAGCGAATGCTTTCCGGGCCATTCGTTTGAAACGCTGCCGCGAATTTTGCCGCCAAAGACGTCGAGATCGAATTGGAGATCAGCGCGTTCTCTATCGAGTCGCGAGAGATCGATGGTGATCGTTTCAAGATCCAGGCCGCGTGCAAGATTCATTCCGCCGACGCTGAGGCGGTTTTCCTGCCATTTCGTTGCGCCACGCAACTGCGAAAACGTTTGTCGCAATAATGGCGATGCAATGGTGAATTCTCCGGCGGTCAAGCGACCGGACTCGATTTGATTTCCCGAGATCGCGCCATTATGAAGAACAACGACGGTTGGTCCGTTCTCTACCCTTAGATCGAGATGAGCGATGTCGAAATTAGCAGGGAGCAGTGATTGCAAAGCGCCCCAATTGAAACGCGCCGGCCGCGCGCTCTCAGAATAATCTCGACGGATCTCAACGCGGGCGGTGTTGATCGACAATGTTCGAATGCCATCGCCCTTTCCGGAGACGATTCTAATGAGCCTGAGATGAAATTGCGCCTGCTCCCCGGTGAAATCGATTCGTGTCGCAGAACCGGGCTCGCTCGTGACGTGGATCCGCTCGATCGAGACGGGCCGAAGCAACGGCGCGCTAGTCTTGCCAAGTTCGATTTTCAGTTGTTGGCGATGCGCCTGCCAGTGCAGCCAGATGCGAAGTCCGTTTGAAGCGACAAACGGCGCGAACACAACCGTACCGAGCGCCACCATGAGGGCAGCGAACGACATCATCAGCAGCAGGCGATTCTTCCGCATCCGCGCTCACTGCTTTAATGTCAAAATCGTCCCGCGAAAAGTAGCTTCGTAAATTTCCTACCGGTTGGTGACGGGCGACTCGGCCGAGTTGGGCGGGGTAAAGATAAACTTGAGCGGCTGCCGTGCGTGGATGCGCTTGTTCAGTTGCCGCTGCAATTCTTGTTCGGCTTCCGCCGGCAAATCGATTTCCAGTGCCTGCTGTCGCGCCATTTCCGGAAGCTGACCAAGTTCCTTCTCCAAGTCCGTGCCTTTGATCCGGTTCCAAAGACCGTTCTCGAGCGCAAGTACGTCGACGTGGTTTTCTTCGATTCCGACGATCGCGGCGTGCGGCAGCTGAATTCGAATTTCATCAGCGCGTACATCAACCGTCACGTCGTGGCGCAAATCGAATCCCGCTTTGACAACAAACGTTCCGCTTAGCTTGATCCGCTTCGAGCTGCCGGCCCAGCTGTGCTGGAATTCGCGTTTCACTTTTAGTTGTCGCTCAAGAATTGCAAGCTCCGCGGTCGGCGTTGTTTCATCGACAACCGTCCGATTATTGATCGTGATCCTTGGCTGCAAATTCGCGATGTCGATGAAAGCCCAGCGCAAATCTTTCCCGAGCCGCTCCAAAGCTTCAGTGTCCTGACGAATCGTTCGCGCGGGCCACGTTTCCAATCGCCAGAAAATGGAAATGCCGGCGGCGGCGAGAATTAACACGACCAGCGTCAATGCGACCGGCCACGATATTCTTGCTGAGTTCGACATTCGGCGTTGGGCGTTCAGCGGTGGACGTTTTACTTTCGTCCCAAAAAAAGTACCGCCCCCCACGCCCGATGGGCGTGAAGGGCGGCTGTTCCCCCCAGAACAATCTTCCAAAATCTGCGGAGCTACTAGCCGAGCTTACACGCTACCGCAACAAAAATTTCTAAAAATGGTACGTTCCTCCTTCAGGCGCGGACAGGCAAAGGCATTGGCAACAGGCATTTCAGTAAGAGTTCAGTGGCACTTGCGGAAGGCTGTGATGCGCAGTTTAATTTTGTATGCGCAATTTGCGTCCAGGAAAGCCGCGCCGACTGGCGGGATCGTTTTTGGTTGCGCATCCGTACATGCTCGACCCAAACTTTCGGCGGACCGTGCTTTTTATTTCAGCGCACGATCCCGACGGGGCAATCGGTGTGATCATCAATCGTCCACTCGACAAGAGCGTGGCGGATTTGGTGACTGAAACACCGCCGAAAAATCTGGCGGACGTTCCGGTCTTTTTCGGCGGGCCGATTGGAAACAATCAACTCATGCTCGCTGCGTTTGAGTGGCACAAGGACGAGGGACTCAAGTTGAATCAGCACTCGATCGACGCGGACAAATCTTTTTTCAATGCATCCGCCGACGCGCTACCAATTTTTGCGTTCCTCGGTTACGCGGGCTGGAGCGCCGGACAGCTCGAAGCGGAGATGAAACAAAAAGCGTGGATCGTTCAAAAGCCGAGCCGCGCAGCATTGAAATCGGATCGGCTCTCGCGCCTTTGGTTCGACATCATGAACCGGCTCGGCCCGTGGTACCGCATGCTCGCCGCCGCGCCCGACGATCCGTCGCTCAACTGAGTGACGAGTTGTCCGAGCAGGAACTGGCGTGGTGACGAGATTCGGATGTTTTTGTCTTGTCACTTGCCACACGTCACTTATCACTTCGTCAAATGATCATCGGCGTTCCCAAGGAAATTAAAGAACAGGAACAGCGCGTCGCTCTGCTGCCGTCGGCAGCGGAACAATTGACCAAGCGTGGTCACACCGTGCTTGTCGAAAACAACGCCGGCGTCGGCTCCGGTTATTCTGACGCCGAATACAAAAAAGCCGGCGCGGAGATTGTTGATCTTGCCAAGGATGTATTCGCGCGCGCGGAAATGATCGTGAAAGTGAAGGAGCCTCTTCCGACGGAGTTCCCGCTTTTGCGCAAGGGACAAATTCTTTTCACCTATCTTCATCTCGCCGCCAGCAAACCGCTCACCCAAGCGTTGCTGAAGTCTGGCGTGACCGGTATCGCTTACGAAACAATTCAGGTGAACCATCGTTTGCCGTTGCTCGAGCCGATGAGCGAAGTCGCCGGGCGTATGTCGGTGGTGATGGGCGCGAATTATCTGGCAAAACACAATGGTGGCAGTGGCGTATTGTTAGGCGGAGTGCCCGGAGTTTTGCCGGGGCGCGTGGTTGTTGTTGGCGGCGGCACCTCCGGCGTCAATGCCGCGCGCATGGCCGCCGGGCTCGGCGCAGATGTCGCCATTCTGGATGTCGATCTTGAACGGTTGCGTTATCTCGATCTCGCGATGCCGCACACCAACACGTTGTTTTCCAACGAAGCGAATCTGACCGAGTTGATGCCGGACTGCGATTTGTTGATCGGCGCCGTGCTTCTGCCGGGTGCGAAAGCGCCGAAACTGATCACGCGCGCGATGCTGCGAAAAATGAAATCCGGAAGCGTGTTGGTGGACATTTCAATTGATCAGGGTGGTTGCGCTGAAACGTCGCGACCGACCACGCACCTGCAGCCGACCTACGTTGACGAAAGTGTGATCCATTATTGCGTCGCCAATATGCCGGCCGCTTACGCGCGCACATCCACGCAGGCGCTGACGAACGTGACCTATTGCTATGTGCAACTGCTCGGCGATCGCGGTTTGGAAGGAGCATGCAAGCAGCAACCCGCTTTGGTCGGCGGTATCAACACCCGCGACGGTAAGCTGACCTGTCGCGCGGTAGCCGAGGCGCACAGCTTAAAATACGAAGCGCCATTGTAAATCGCACAGCTAACAAGCGTTTCTTGTTGCGAAGCAGCGTTGGACTGATCTTGTTTATTATTATGAAGCAATTAATCTGCATCCTGGCTGGCGCCGCCTTGCTTGCGGCTTGTGAACAGAAAACCGAAACCCCGGCTACGGCTGCAAGCGCGTCCCCGGAAGCGACGACCAGCACAGCGACGGAGTCGACGACCACGACGACCACTCCTTCGCCGGAGTCTTCGCCGACCACTGAAACCAAGACTGGGTCCTTTAGTTCCACAACCTCGCCTTCGCCCTAAACGCCTGACTCTGGTTATTTGCCAAGTCTTTCGTCTACAACTGCGAAGCGAAAGACTTTTGCTGGTATCGACTCTTTCTCATGTCGAGCGAGAATGCCAGTCCGGCTCGGACCGAGACATCTCTAGATGTTTCTGATTAGAAATAGTAAGAGATTCCTCGACTCCGCTTGGAATGACAGAACCTGTATCGAGAAACCGCTTTGCATTTCCCGAAAGCCGTCGACTCACGCGCTCAGCCGAATTTGAGAGGGTAAAGAGGGACGGCAAGGTCGAGCGCGGCATCTTGATCTTGCTCAGCGTGCTCGAAACAAACGAGCCTGTTCCTTTTCGAGCCGCTTTTATCACCTCGCGAACACTCGGGTCTGCAGTGACGCGCAATCGTGTCCGGCGTCGCCTGCGCGAAGTCGTTCGCAAACATCAGCACGAGATTGTGAATGGGACATGGATCGTTATGATCGCGCGCACCAGCGCGGCCAGAGCGAGTTATCAGGAGTTGGAAGGTGAGTGGTTGCGTCTGGCCAAGCGCGCTTCTATTCTAGCCGCCTGATGCGCGGACTCATTCGCATTTGTATTCGAACTTATCAATTAACGCTTTCGCCGCTGCTGGTTGCAATCGGCGGTCCCGGGTCTGGTTGCCGATTTCAGCCGACCTGCTCTGATTATTTTTTGCAAGCGGTGGAGAAACACGGCGCTTGGCGCGGGAGTTGGCTCGGATTGAAAAGGATCGGGCGTTGCCACCCTTGGGGCGGGTCTGGCCACGATCCCGTTCCGGTCTCCGACCGTTGCGCGTGATTCCGCGACACCAAAGATTTTATGGATCGAACTGCGTGGATCGTCGTTACACTTTGCGTCATTGGTTTGATTTTGTGGACGTGGTGGACAGGCAAACAAATGCCGCTGCGTCCCGCGCCCGTGCCACTGTCAGCGACTGCCACGCCGCTCGCGGCACCCAGCGAATCCGCGGTTCCTTCAACTCCGCCGTCGTCCGTTCCCGCCGCAAGCGCGACTCCCGCCGCCGAAGCCACACCGACGTTCGCTGAGAAAACAGAAACGTTGCGCAACGACGACGTCGAGCTGCGCCTAACGAATCGCGGCGGCGGAATCGCGGAGGCCGTTTTGGTAAATCACATCGGTCAGAACGCCCAACGAGTCGTCATCAATTCCAAGGATCAGACGCCGGTCGGCGCGATGATCGACCAGTCAGCTTCGCTGAAGTTGGACGAGTTCACGTTGACTCGAGAACCGGACGGCAGTGTTAAATGCGAACGGAACCGAGACAACGTTGCGATTCGGAAGAAGTTTTTCTTTCCATCGAGCAACGAAAAGAAAGACAACTTCGTTGCCGAGATGGATGTCGATCTTGTGAACGGCGGTGGGCAGCCGTACGCGAATCCCGGTTATTTCATTGCGCTTGGCGCGGCGGTGCCGATTCACCCAAAAGATTATTCGTATTATACGCGACTCGTTTGGTGCGTAGACGGCAGGGCAAAAGGCGTCGATGTGAATTGGTTCGGCGGCAGCGGAGGATTTTTCGGAATCGGTTCGCGCGCGCCCCAGCCTTTTTACCAACAGGACCTCGCGAACGCCGATTGGGCCGCGGTAAGCGATCAATTTTTTACCACGCTGGTCGCGCCGTTGAACATGAAAGCTAGCGGCGTTTGGGGGCGGCGTGTCGATATTTCGTCCGAGCAAAAAACTTACGGAATCGCGGGGGCGCTGCGCATGCCTGGTTTTCAATTGCCGCCTGGCCAGACCTATAGCGCGAAGTTTGAGATTTGGGTCGGACCGAAAATTTATCATCGCCTCGCGCGACTCGACCACAACGAAGCCGAGATCATGGATTTCGGCGTGTTCAAAATCGTCAGTCAGTTTCTGCTCAATTTTTTAAACTGGCTGCACGGCTTCATCGGTTCCTACGGTTGGTCGATCCTCGCGCTGACTGCCATTATCAAGATCGTCCTCTGGCCGCTCCAAAATAGAGCCAACCTTTCGATGCGCAGGATGTCGCTTCTCAATCCGAAAATTCAGGAGCTGCGCGAAAAATATAAAGACGACCCGACGCGGATGAATCAGGAGGTGATGAAGCTCTACAAGGATTACGGGATCAATCCGGTTGGCGGCTGTTTGCCGATGATGATTCAAATCCCGATTTTCTTCGGCTTGTTCAAAATGCTTGGGCAAGCCGTCGAGCTCAGGAACGCGCCGTTTTTGTGGGTGAAGGATTTGTCTCAGCCCGACACGGTCGCGCATTTGCCGGGGCTCGGGTGGCCGATCAACATTATCCCGCTCTGCATGGCTGCGACTCAAATCTGGCTTATGGCGATGACACCGAAGACCGGCGATCCCACGCAGCGCCGCGTCATGATGTTCACGCCGCTGATCTTTTTGTTTATCTGCTACAATTTTGCCGCGGCTTTGGCATTGTATTACACCGCGCAAAACCTTTTCAGCATCGTGCAATTTTATTATAACAAACGACAACCGATGCCGACGCTTGAGAAGCGCATGCCGCCTGGAAAACGAAAATGATGACGCCGAAAGAATTACTCGACACCATTTTGGGTTATCTTGGCTTCGTCGTCGAAATCGAAGAGTCGCAGAACGAAGCCGGCAATCTCGTCCTGCAGATTTACAGCGAGGAAAGTCGTCGTTTAATCGGGCGCGACGGCGAAACGCTCGAAGCGCTTCAGTTTCTGCTGAATCGATTGCGGCAGGCGAAAGACAAAGACGCGCCGAAAGTTGTGGTCGATTGCGAGATGTATCGCTCAATGCGCGAGGACCGCATCGTTCAGCGCGTTCGCGGACTGGCCGAGCGTGTGCGCGCGACCGGGCGATCGCTTCAGCTCGAACCGATGAATTCCTACGAACGGCGCATCGTTCACAACGCCTTCAAGGACGATCCCGACATCGCGACCTGGAGTCCATCCGATTCCGCGCGGATCAAACAGATCACGCTCCTCAAGCGGCAGCCGAAAAAAGAACCAGCGAACAAAGAAGGCTAGCCGCCAAATCGGGCGGCTTCTTTCGTTTCGCCGAATCTCACTTCTGGCCTCCAACGGAACTTTTGCAAAAGTGGATTTGGTTTGTGTTCGACTGCGTCAGCGATGATTTCGCCCAGAACGGGCGCGAATTTGAATGCGTGTCCGCAATCGCCCGTGGCAACGACCAAGTTCGGCCGCTCCGGGTCGGGCGCGATCCAAAAATCTCCATCGTTTGTGTCGCAATACGTACAGGCGCGCGAATAAACAATCGGCGCGTCCGCGAGCGCGGGGATTGTCGCTCTTAAGAACTTGCTCAGATTGTTTTCGTCCTCAAACGTGACGACACACTCGGGGGAATCGGGCGACCTCTCCCGGCCGGGACCGTGGTTTGCGATTTTTACGACGCCCTGATTGAACGGAAATCCATAAAAGCCGGTTGTCGAGATGTCCGCGCCGAAAAACGGAAAACGTTGCGGTAAAAATAGGTCGGGCTCTTTCGGCTTCAAATAAAAAACCGGATGGGCGGTCGCGCGCAGAAATTTCTTTGTGAACGGCAGCAGATACGGCGTCCACGCTCCAACCGCGATCACGACTGCGTCGCCGCTGATCCGAGGTCGATCTTCCAAAATAATTCCAGCGACGCAGTGATCGTTTTCATCGAGCGCGGTAAGTTTCGCTTGTTCGCGCAGTTCAACGCCGAGCGATTTCGCGTACTTAACAAGCGTTGTAACAACGCGACCGCTTTCAACGTAACCAGCTCCCGGATCAAAAAAGCCGTCGTGAAATCGGTCCGGCGCGAACGCAGGAAAACGTCGATGGAATGTCGCCGGATCAAAGCGCTCGAACGGGTGGCTGCGTTTCTCCAGGACACGCGCGCTTTCGAATTCGAAACCGCCGGGCTGCATTGAGTGCTCGCAAACAAACAAGACGCCGGTTTGGTGGTAAAGCTCGGTTCCGAATTGGGCGTTCCACTTTTTCCAAACCGGAATGCAACGATCTGCCAGCGCGGTGTAATCTTCGTCGGGACCATAAGCCGCGCGGACCGCCTTACTGATGTCGGTCGAAGCAGCCAGCGGATGGGGTAGGGGGCCCGGATCGACAAGAACAACTTCATGTTCGCGCTTTTTTAATTCGATCGCGGAAGTAACGCCGTTAATCCCTGCGCCGACAACGATTACGGTCACGTCTTGAATTCGAAAATGATTTTGCCGCTGCGTTTCGGTTGCGTCGCGTGCGCAACGGCCGCCTTAACGTCGTCGATCGTGTAAGCCTTTTCGACTTTCGTGTTCAGCAGGTCGCGCTTCGCCATCTCAAACAACGGTTTAAATGCTGCCATTCTTTCCTGTTGGGTGGCGTTGTCGTACCATTTGTTGATCCATATTCCGCGGAAACGCAGATCTTTGAAAATGAGAAGGCTGGTCGGGATTTTCAGTGGCTGCAAACTCATCGCCCCGAACGACACAAGCGTTCCGCCAAACGTGAGACAATTAGCCAAGCGTAGCGCGCTGTCGCCGCCGACTGAGTTCAGACCCAAACAAATCGGTGCTCCGTTCGTCGCCGCGTTCACTTCGCCGCGCAGCTTTTCGCCGTCGACTAGAACGATGTCGCCGCCCAAAGCGTGCAATTCGTTGATCAACTCCGCGCGCCGGACTATGTTGATCGTTTTGAATCCAAGCTCGTGCGCGATTTGAATCACCGCGCGTCCCGCTGCGGAATTGGCCGCGTTCTGAATCAACCAATCCCCGGGCTTGAGATCGACATAATCGTGCAGCAGTCGCCACGCGGTCAGTGGATTGATCTTTAACATCGAAGCGTGGACCGGATCGATCTCTGGCGGAACCGGGACCAGTTCGCTTGCTTTAACCGTAAGCGCTTCACGCCACGTGCCGATGGTGTGAGGCAAAATCACTAATGTCCCTTTTGCGATCGTTGAAACGTTCGCGCCAATTTCCACAACAACGCCGGCGCCTTCGAATCCCGGAACCGCCGGTACTTCGCGCCGTCCCGGATATTTTCCTTCGATGGCGTTGATGTCAGCCGGATTGATCGGCGTTGCGCGCATTTCGACAACCGCTTCGTCCGCCGCCGGCTCCGGCCATGGTTCGGTTTTGATTTGCAAGACCTCCTCCGGTTTTCCGTGCGTTTCGTAAACGATCGCCTTTATAGTTTTGCTCATTCGATGAATTCAGCGTCGCATCCTCAGCCTGTCGCGCAAAATCTGCAAACCGGCGTGCGCCTCGCCCTCATTGGGCTCGCCGTTAACATCGCGTTTGCCATCATCAAAATCGTAGGCGGGATTCTCGGCAATGCCTACGCGCTGATCGCCGATGGAATGGAATCGGCGCTTGACGTTGCCGGTTCCATCGTCATTTGGGGCGGGCTGCGCTTCGCGGCACGACCGCCGGACGCAACGCATCCGTACGGTCATGGAAAGGCCGAACCGCTCACTGCGATTTTTGTCGCGTCCATTGTGTTGCTGGCGGCAATCGCAATCGCCATCGAAAGCGCGCGGACAATGTTTTTGCCGCATTCAAAGCTGGCCGCGTCGACCCTACTAATTTTGCTCAGCGTCGTTGTCGTCAAGGAAACTCTTTTTCGCTATGTCGTCCGCTTCGGGAGATCGGTTGAGAGTATGGCAATCGAGGCCGATGCCTGGCGTCATCGCGCCGATGCTGTGAGTTCCATCGCCGCTTTCATCGGAATCTCAATTGCGCTGATTGGCGGGGAAAAATGGCGCAGCGCCGATAATTGGGCCGCAATTTTTGTTTGCTTCGTAATCGGAAGCATCGGCGTTCGGCTTCTTCGCCCGGCTCTCTACGAGATTCTTGATACCGCTCCGCGCGGCGACATCGTCGAACGAGTGCGTGAATTGGCGGTGTCGGTTTCCGGGGTGGTGCGGATCGATAAGAGCTTCGTGCGCAAAATGGGTTTGAGTTTCTATGTCGATCTTCACGTTGAAGTCGATGGCGACATTTCAGTTCGCGAAGGTCACCACATCGCGCACGCGGTCAAACGCGCAATTCAAAAAAGTGACCCGCGCATCGCCGATGTGCTCGTACACATCGAACCAGCGAAGGAAAACTAAAGTTCTTTCACCAAGGTAACGATCGCTTCAGTCAACGTTGAGCGAACTCGTCTGATCTGTTGGGTAAACCGGTACAATCGCCCGATCGAAGCAGGGTCTCTTAATATACAGGAAAAAAGCGGACCAAAGCTTGTTCGTTGCCGCTCGATGTCGAACAAAACCGGTGGCGGTGCAGGAAGCGGCTCTTGCGGCGAATCGCTAATCCCGCGTAACGAAAGTAACGGAATGCCGTGCGCGTTGCAGACCGCAACAATCGCACCTGTTTCCATATCGACCGCCGCGGCGCCGGAGTTGCGCGCGATTTCGTTGCGCTCGGAAATCGAATCGACGACGGATGTCGATGTAAAAAGTTTTACCGTCCGTGCTTTACGCCTGCGCAAAATTTCCTTGGCTAAACGGAGTAGGTTTGGGTCGGAAAAATTCTCTGCCACGATCAGGTCGCCAACGCTCAATTCCTCGCTGACCGCGCCGGCGAATCCAGAGGTGATTACGAACTCCGGTCGCGCCTTGTGCAGAAGGATTTCGAGGCGCTCGTTGCAATTGTTCGCGCCGACTCCGGTATGCACAATTGTGACATCGCGATCGCCGATCTTTCCCCAAAGCAGATTGTCGCCATTTTCAACTTGGCGGAGTTGCCTGATGAAATCCGAGCTTTCCGAATGCAGCGCGAATGTGATCCCGATTGGCAACTTCTCAGGCATCTGCATTTTTGCTCACCAAGCACTTCGCGTCTTCCTCTCAACGCTCCACCCGGTCGCGACCCCGATTGGAGGATTGAGGCAAGGGTGCTCGGTCATTGCTGCACACCGCTGGTAATTCTTATCTGGAGAATGTTTTTTTCCCCGGAAACATTCTGGGCTGGAGGGACCGGAACATTTCCACCCAGTTTCCTCATCCCATCGCGGAACTCTTTCAATCGTGGAGTGGGAATTTCTGCGAAAAGTAAAACTCCGCTCTGATCGGTCAGGCCTTTCGCTGCCGAGCCGCCGACCGCTTTCGCCTCACCGACGATTGCGTTGGCGAGTTGATTTTGTTCCGCGATCGGCGCGGTGAATTTAATCTCCTCGAGCTCGAGAGTTGGTGTCGGAAGGGCCACTGCCGCGGTCCGGGCCAGACTTTCCGTGAGATCGCTCCGATTTTGTTCCGCGCTGACCTTCGCGCGTTCTTTCTTCTTCATGAATGCAATGGCGTAAATGCCAAAGACGACATTGGCGAAAACAAGCACGGTAAACACAACCGCCACCCGCCGGGCCAGCACCGCGCCGCGCTGTTCTAGCGTTGGCCCCGCGAATCCGACGATTTCCCGAGAATCTCCGATCTGGGCATGGATTTGGCGCGCGACCGCGAGCTCTTTGCGCAACTCCGGTTCGGACATGAAACGTTCCTCTAACGCCGCACGCTCCTCGGGGGACAACTTGCCGTCGAGATAATCGAAGAGCTTATCCGGATTCATACCTGGGTTGGACAAGCGTGCGGCGACAGTAGCTCGCCTGCAAACTGGAATTGCGTTGCCCGGCGGGCCCGATTTGCGCTTTGGCGTCGTCCGGTAGAGGGGTTAACCCGTCGTGTTCGGGAGTGGTCAGGCGAGTTTCCACCGGAGAAATTGGCGTCGCCGCGCGGTTTCGTGTTCAATAATACTCTCGGGGTTCGCGTTTTGAAGAACGAATCTAAGACTCCACCAAACGAAGTCCGAGCCGGACAGGCATTAGGTGACACGTCAATCGCGGAGTTCAGGCGAGAATTGCACGAGCTCGCGGATTGGATCGCGGATTATCGCGAGAAAATCGAGGAACGTCCGCTTTCCACGAATGTGCAACCCGGCGGGATTCTCTCGCAGCTGGATCGAGATTCGCCGGAAAAGGGCACACCATTCGAAAAAATCTTCGCCGAAATCGACCGCGTCATCGTACCAGGCGTGGTCCACTGGGACCATCCGCAGTTCATGAGTTATTTCGGCTGCACCACAACGAACCCGGGAATTCTCGCGGAGATGATCACCGGAGCACTGAATGTAAACACGATGACATGGCGAACGGCGCCGGCGGGCGTTGAATTGGAAACGCTCGTGCTCGATTGGCTACGGCAATGGCTAACATTGCCTAACGAGTTCACCGGCGTTGTCTACGACACGGCGTCGACTTCAACGATGCACGCGCTGGCAACGGCGCGGGAACAAGTTGCGCCGAACACACGCAAGCTAGGGTTGACCGGCCGCGATCTACCTGGCTTTCGAATTTACGCTTCCGATCAGGCGCACAGCTCGGTCGAGAAAGGAACGATCGCGATCGGCGTTGGCGAAGACAATGTACAACGCGTCCCGACCGATGCCGAGTTTCGAATGGATGTCGCGGCGTTGCGCGCGATGATCGAACGAGACCTCGCGGAGAAATTTCGGCCGCTCGCGGTTGTTGCCACCGTTGGCACAACATCGACCGCGAGTGTCGATCCGGTTCCCGAAATCGCCAAAATCTGTCGCGAACACAAAATGTGGCTGCATATCGACGGCGCTTACGGCGCAGGCCTTGCCCTTTTGCCGGAATGCAAATCGGTCACAGCAGGTTGGAACGAAGCCGATTCAATCGTCGTCAATCCGCACAAAATGCTTTTCATCCCGCTCGATTTTAGTGCGCTTTACATGCGCGACATTGGGAGATTGCGCCGGCTGTTCACGCTCGCGCCGGAATATTTGCATCTGCGCGATCCAGTTGGCGCGGAGATCAATTATATGGATTATGGGGTCCAGCTCGGTCGCCGTTTTCGCGCGCTCAAAGCATGGGTTGTTTGGCGCACGTTTGGTCGGGAAGGAATTGCCGCCCGCATTCGCGATCATCTCCGACTCGCAAGGCTTTTCGCGGAGTGGCTTAAGAACGATGAGCGATTCGAATTGGCCGCGCCGGTAATGATGGGCGTGGTCTGCTTCCGTTTCATCGCGAGCAATCCCGATAATCTCGATAACCTGAACGCGACGATGGTCGAGCGGATCAATGCATCGGGGATCGGTTACATCACGCAAACAAAATTGCGCAGCCGCACTGTCATGAGGATCGGTCTTGGAAATATTCTCACGACGGAACAACATCTGCGCAACGTCTGGGAACTGATCCAGACAGCCGCAAATGGAATTTGAGGCTGAAAATCCCAAGCACCAAGTTCCAGAACAAGCGCGTTTGAGCTTTGGGAGACTGGATTTTGGATTTTCCCTGGGGTTTGGGCTGTTGGCGTTTGGGTTCCGAATTGCCGCCTCCATTTGCAGGTTTATGGCGGTACTCTAAAGTGTCGCCCCGCTAAGAATCTCCCACTCCATGATCAAAATTCTCCGCAAACATCGGAACTGGCTGATGATCGTGATTGCGATCCTGGCCCTGCCGTTCTGCCTCTACTTCGTCAAGAGCGACACCAGCCTGATTCGCTCGGATGAATTTGCAAACCTGTACGGCCGCAAAGTTACCTTGTCCGAAGCGCGTTGGGACGCACGCCTGTTCCAATTGTCCCGTGTTCTTGGGATAGCCGAACTTCATGGCCTCGCGCCCAGCGCTGGCAGCGACGATCAGAAGCTCCCGGCATTTGTTATTAATTTAATTGTGTTACGACACGAAGCCGAGCGGCTCGGCATTTCGCCCTCGAAAGCCGAGATCGTCGAGGCGGTGCGAAATTTCCCGGCTTTCCAGGGCACGTCCGGTTTCGATTCCGCGAAGTACGACCAAATCGAGCAAAATGTGCTTCCAGCGTTCGGTTTTACTAATGAGCAACTGGAGCAGCTCGCGCGCGACGAGCTTTGTCTTAAACGGATCAAAGATGTTGTCGTCTCGGTGGTGGCGCTTCCGGAAAGCGAGAGCAAATCGAACTACGAACAGCTTTACGGGGAAAATTTCATCAGCGTTATCCGTGTCCACGGAACGGATTTCCTGAAGGAGATTAAAGTCAGCGATGACGACATCAAAAAATATTACGAAACGCACAGAAGCGAGCTTAAGGCCGAAGAGAAACGGAAAGTTGAGTTCGTTAAGCTAGCACTCACCGACGAACAGAAAAAACTGAAGGACAAGGAGCGGATCGACGCGCTACAAAAACTCGCCGACCGCGCGAATGACGTTTCGCAAGCGCTTCTTGAGAAGGAGGCCGATTTCCACCAGATCGCGACGAAATTCCAGTTGCCGGCAGAGTCGACCGGAGAGTTCACGATGTCTGCGCCGGATCCGAAATTGAAAGGAGAATCGCAGCTAAATCAGACTGCATTCAGATTGACGCCGCAGGAACCGAACAGCGACCCGATCCAAGTGGCAGATGGTTATGCCATCTTGCATCTCACGGGAGTTGTCGAAGCGCGGCTACTGACACTCGATGAAGCGAAGCAAAAGATTGTCGATCAAATAAAGACCGAGCGCTCGCGAGAAATGGCAACTGCCAAGGGCCGCAAAGGCGCTGAAACGTTGCGCAACGGGTTGCAAGCGGGGCACCCGTTGCAACTCATTTTAGAACAGGCTGACGGTTTGAAACCGGAGAAAATGGAGCCGTTCACCATCGGCGACGAAGCGGACGTAAAAAATCCTCCTGACAAACCGAAGCAACCCGTCGACATGATGATGATCAAAAATGTGGCATCGCAACTTCAACCGGGAGAGGTCAGCGATTTTGTTCCGTGGGTGGACGGCGGATTCATTGTCTTGATGGAAAAACGCGAGCCGCCGGATCCGGCGAAATATCAGGGGACCAAGGCAACGCTCGAAGAAAATTATCTCAAGAACGCGCGCGAATACGTCTTCATGGAATGGCTGCGCGATCGCCAGCGCAACGCGGGTCTGTCGCCGGTCAAAGGATGAAGCTGTAGAGGCGGCCGTGTCGGCCGCGAATGCCCATGCCTACACGCGACGAAATCTTTGACAACGCCAACGGCGATCTCGCCATTGGCGATCTGGAAAACGCCGTGACGAAATATCGGCGCTGCGTAGATGTCGATCCCAATTTCTTCGACGGCTGGCACGCGCTTGGCATGGCTCTGATGAAACTTGGCCACTTCAACGAAGCGATCGAGGCGGGCAAAAAAGCAGTCGAGCTAAAACCGAACGATCAAATCGGTTGGACGAGTTTGTCGTTGTTCTACAATCGCGCCGGCAACATCAAGGAAGCCGAAGCCGCCGGCGCGAAAGCGAAAATCATTTCCTGGGGTGGGAAGCTGGCGCGCGAATAGACATTCGCGCGTCATCCTGAGCACAGCGAATCTCTCAGAGAGCGGAAAAACTATGCCGGGGTGATCGTCCTCAATCGCCCGCCTACTTCATTACGGCCGCATCGAAGCTCACTTCGAACAGGTACTTCTGAACGCCGTCTTCTATCGCCAGCGCGACTTTGCCTTTGGCTTTGCCGTCTTTGAAACTGGCTTCGGTTTTCGCTGCGTCCATTGTTCCGCCGGTGCTGATGGAGTTATTGTCGGCCCCAGACGAAAACAGACGAAACACACGAAAGCTTCCCTGCCTGGTCGAACGTGAGCTGGTCTGCGGTTCAAAAACAAAAAAGCTGAGCGCTTCCTTTTTTGAGTTTGTCCTTCAATTCTTCAGAATGGTGGGGCAGTGGTTGGCAACAGCGTGTGCGTTAGAATTTTCATCTCCTAACTCCTACTTCTTGCTACCAAATGTTCACGCGTTTGTTAGCGGGTCGCACCATCGGCGCGTTGTCCGAAACATTGAACGCTTTCGCGAATTCCGGCAGGTCCGAGAGCGGACCGTTCACGCGATAATGCGCCGGTGAATGTGGATCGGTGTTTAAACGTAGTTTTTGTTCTTCGGGACGAATTTTCTGGCGCCAGATTGCTGCAAACGAGAGAAAGAACCGCTGTTCCGGCGTGAAGCCGTCGATCTTTTTGTTCCGATCCTCGGGATGTTTATCGAGCGCTTTTTGCAACGCGGCATACGCAATCTTCACTCCGCCGACGTCAGCAATGTTTTCGCCTTCAGTTAGAGCGCCGTTCACGTGCAGGCCGGGCAACGGCTCGTACTCATTGTATTGTTGCACGATCGCGTCCGAACGTTTCTTGAATTCCGTCGCTGACTCCGCCGTCCACCAGTCGGTCAAATTTCCGATTTTGTCGTACTGCCGGCCCTGATCGTCGAAGCCGTGGGTCATTTCGTGGCCGATCACCGCCCCGATTCCGCCGTAGTTCACCGCATCATCCGCGTTCGGGTAGAAAAACGGCGGCTGCAAAATGCCGGCCGGAAAGACAATCTCGTTCATCTTCGGGTTGTAATACGCATTCACCGTCGGCGGCGTCATCCCCCATTCGGTGCGGTCGACTGGTTTGCCGATTTTGTTCACTTGCCGTTTCGACTCGAAATTTTCCGCGCGCATCTCATTCAAGACGAACGGCCCGCGATCGATCGTCAGCGTCGAATAATCGCGCCACTTTTCGGGATAGCCGATCTTCACCTGAAACGCCGCCAGTTTTTCCAACGCCGCTTTCTTGGTCGGCGCGTCCATCCACTCGAGGGTCTTGATTCGATCGGCCAGTGCTTCCTTCAAATTGTTGATCAACTCCAGTGCGCGCGCCTTAGCCGCCGGCGGAAAATACTCGTTCACATAAAGTTTCCCGAGTGCTTCGCCGATCTCGCCGTCCTCGGAAATAATCACGCGTTTCCAGCGCGGCTTGATCTGCTTCGTGCCGCGCAATGTCGTTTCCTTGAAATTGAAGTCTTCGTTCACGAAATCGCTCGAGAGCGCGGATGCGGCGTCGTTAATTAAGTGCCAGCGCAGATACGTTTTCCAATCGTCCAGCGATGTCGATGTAAACGTGGTGTTGACTGCCTTGAAGAAATCGGGCTGATGCACATCGATGTCGCCTGGATTCGTTAGGCCAACCTCCTTAAAGTAATCGCCCCAATTCCACTCCGGCGTGAGCTTCTGGAGCTCACCCTGCGTCATCTTGTTGTAATTTTTTTGCGGATCACGCAATTCCACACGAGTGCGCGACGCCTGCGCGAGCGAGGTTTCGAGCGCCAAAATCTTCTTTGCGTCCTCGGCCGCTTTTGCTGCGGGCTCGCCGAGGAGTGTTAACATCTTCGTGACATGCGCGACGTACTGGTCGCGAAGTTTTTTCGAAGTGTCATCGTCCTTCGTGTAATAATCGCGGTCCGGCATTCCGAGTCCGCCTTGTACCGCTTGCGCGATCTCGCGCGTGCTATCTTTGTCATCCTGGCCGGAGCCAAAATTGAAGAACGCGTTCACACCGCTCATGTGCAGGTGCGCAATCTCTTTCAGCACATCTTGCCGGTCTTTCATGTTGTCGATTTTCGCCAGCTCGTCCTGAAGCGGCTTCGTCCGCATCGCTTCGATCGTTTTCTCGTCCATCCCGCTCGCGAAATAATCGCCGACCTTTTTCGTGTCAGGATCGGCGCCCTTCGCTTTCGAAGCTTTGTCGGCGATCGCGTGGAGCGCGTCATTGTTGTGCTCGATCAATTGATTGAAACTCCCCCAGCGCGAATATTCCGGAGGAATTTCCGTACGCTTGATCCAGCCGCCGTTTGCGTAAAGGAAGAAATCGTCCGACGGCTTAACCGACGAGTCGAAGTTTGCCGAATCAATCGGTTTCGCGTTTTCATCTGGCGGTTTCGTGCTGGCGTGCACTCCGAACGCGATCGATAAACTGAGCAGCGGAACAAGAAACGATTCCTTCATCCGGCAATTGTAGAGACGGCCGCCTCCGTCGCAATTCGATTTCTTTTCACCACAAAGACCACGGAGGACGCAGAGGGCTGACAAGGGCCGATCAAGTTGTAGACGCACTCGCCGCCGCGAGCGCCTGTTCAATTTAGTTCGGTGTTTGGGAACAAGCACCGCTACAAACGGTGCAGTGCGTACTATTTCAAGATCGGCGTGTCGAAAGCGACATCGAACTTACACTTATCTCCCGCCAACGCGACTTTGCCACGCGCTTTGTCGTCAGCGAAGCTCGCATCGACCTTCGCTCCTTCTACGGCACCGCAGTAGTTGATCGAATTGTTGTCGGTCCAAGCGAAAATCGATATCAGCTTACCCAATGAGTCGAACGTCAGCTTCACCAGCGGCCCAAAAAGCGTAAAGTTGTCATCGCCTCGGGCTTTCAGCGTCTTCTTCAGTTTATCCATCGGTATTGGTTAGGCGCAGAGCAAGACGGCGATGCCTTTATTGTCGAGAATATTTCGTTTCGTAAGCCACCCGCATGTTCGAGCTTGTAATCCTTACCTGCGACGTGAAGGGTTCCCTGACCGAGTGCAGTTCAGGCGATGACGAGTAATGCGGCCATCGTAAGCAACGCCGCGCTTTTCGAATTATTCATGTTTGGACTCCTGAAGTTAAGTTGCGGACAAAGTATTGAGAGTCTCGTCACCCTGTCAGTCACCTGCCACGCTGTAGCCGTGGCGGGAGGCAGGTCACTTTCTACTTTCTACTTCTTAATTTAGACTTAACGTACGCAAAATTGTGGGGGAGCCGGATGGCTGAGAGGTCCGACGATTGGACGACCCCTTGAACCTGATGCGGGTAATGCCGACGCAGGGAGGTCCGAGCGGGACTGCAGGCGGTTGTCTCAGCCATGCGATTGCCGGGCATGGCTTTATTCTTTTGGACAGAATTGACAAAATGAAGAAGAACGGTTCGAAGAAATCCAACGGAGAAGATTTTGTTGATTCTGTTCATTCTGATTCAGACAGAATTGGCAAAATGCGCAAAACGGGTTCTGAATCCGGTAGGTCGGATTCTATAGATTCTGTTAGAGAATCTCTGCCGAGTAGCAAAAAGATTTACGTATTGGGCAAAATCCGTCCCGACATTCGGGTGCCGTTCCGCGAAATAACTCTGTCGCCGACAAAAACAATTTCCGGCGAGCTTGAAGTGAACGAACCGGTTCGCGTCTACGATACGAGCGGTCCGTGGGGCGATCCGGAATTTCATGGCGATGTGACCCAAGGTCTTCCGCCGCTGCGCTCGAAATGGATTTGCAACCGTAGCGATGTTGAGCCGTACGAGGGCCGCGAGATTAAACCAATTGATGACGGCTGGCTTTCTGAAAAACACGCGGCCGCTCGCAACGGCTCGAAGCTAGGAGCCAGGAGCTTGGAGCTAGTAAGAAAGCCACTTCGCGCCAGCTCGCATCCTGTCACGCAACTGTATTACGCGAGAAAAGGCGTGATCACTCCGGAGATGGAATTCATTGCAATCCGTGAAAATCACGGATTTCAAAGGAAGACGGATGAAGGAAGACGGATGAAGGAAGACGGCTCAACTTCTCAACGACTCAACGACTCAACGTCCACGGCTAGCAACGATCTCGCACATCAACACGTCGGTGACTCATTGGGTGCCAGTATCCCGCGCGAGATCACTCCCGAATTCGTCCGCGACGAGGTCGCACGCGGCCGTGCTATAATTCCGGCGAACATCAATCATCCCGAGTCCGAGCCGATGATCATCGGCCGAAATTTTTTGGTAAAGATCAACGCCAACATCGGCAATAGTGTCGTGGCGTCGTCGATTGAGGAAGAGGTCGAGAAGATGCGTTGGGCGACGAAATGGGGCGCCGACACGGTGATGGACCTCAGCACCGGCAAGAACATTCACGCCACGCGCGAATGGATCATTCGCAACAGTCCCGTGCCGATCGGCACCGTTCCCATTTATCAAGCGCTCGAAAAAGCCGGCGGACGCGCCGAAGAATTGAGCTGGGAAATTTATCGCGACACTCTCATCGAGCAGGCGGAGCAGGGGGTCGATTACTTCACCGTCCACGCCGGAGTACTATTAAGATACATCCCGCTGACCGCGCTCCGCGCTACCGGCATCGTCTCACGCGGCGGCTCGATCATGGCCAAGTGGTGCCTCGCGCATCATCAGGAAAGTTTTCTCTACACTCACTGGGACGAAATCTGCGAGATCATGGCCGCCTACGATGTCAGCTTTTCCATCGGCGACGGTCTGAGGCCGGGTTCAATCGCCGACGCGGACGACGAAGCGCAGTTCGCTGAACTTTACACGCAAGGCGAGCTGACCAAGCGCGCGTGGGCGCAACACGTGCAGGTGATGAACGAAGGTCCGGGCCATATCCCCATGCACCTGATCAAGGAGAACATGGAGAAACAACTTGAGTGGTGCAAGGAGGCGCCGTTCTACACGCTCGGGCCGCTCACCACCGACATCGCGCCCGGCTACGATCACATTACGAGCGCGATCGGCGCGGCGATGATCGGCTGGTACGGCACAGCGATGCTTTGTTACGTCACGCCGAAAGAACATCTCGGGTTGCCGAACAAGAAAGACGTGAAGGAAGGCGTCATCGCCTACAAAATCGCCGCCCACGCCGCCGATTTAGCGAAAGGTCATCCCGGCGCGCAGTACCGCGACAACGCGATTTCAAAAGCACGCTTCGAATTTAGATGGGAAGACCAATTCAATCTCGCGCTTGATCCCGAGACCGCGCGTGAATTTCACGACGAAACGTTGCCGCAAGAGGGCGCCAAGACGGCACACTTTTGTTCAATGTGCGGTCCGCACTTCTGCTCGATGAAGATCACAGAAGATGTTCGCAAATTCGCGGCCCAGCGCGGAATCAGCGAAGAAATAGCAATCGAAGAGGGATTGAAACAAAAGGCAACGGAGTTCACGAAGTCCGGCTCAGAAATCTACGCGAAAGCGTAATTAGTTAGGCCTGTCTTATGCGGCTGTCGTCCTGACCCTGGCGATGGTAGGTTCCTGCGGCTCGATTCTTGCCACGCGTACTCTTGCTCGACACGAATATGAGCATCCCGCAGGTGACATCGGAAAACTCGGTAAAGTAAGTTTCCCGATTTCCTGTGATCCATCAGTCCAGTCGCAATTCAACAGCGGGGTCGCGATGCTCCATTCTTTTTGGTACCAAGGGTCCGAACCGGACTGGCGTCGTAGTTTTCAGGCACCCCGATCGCTAAAGGTAGGCGATTCAGCGAAACACCCGCAGGCGGCTGAGGGTCAACCGCCTCGGTAGTGTATCAAATTGATACATTACTAACCGCCCCTACCTGATTTTTGGGGGGTGTATGGCTGCCAGTTATTTCCAACCGGTTCCAGCCATTCGATTTTTCCAGACGCGCGATAAACGCGGTAGCGGTCGACGACCGGACTCGTGTCCGGATCGCCGCCGCACGTGGCGGTGTGGTTCTCTCGCAAAACAAACTCAAAGTATGCATTGGTCTTTTCTTCGGTCTCGAAAGTGACGCAATCCAGTGAAATACGACCCTCATAGACACGGTCGTGCTTTAACGTGCGCAGAAGGAGGTTGAGGGCGGCATCTTCCGTTAGCCGATGAGACGCCGAGCGAGCATGAACGATCGCCGGTGAAAGAAGTGGGATCGTGACGACGGTCGCGATTAGCCGAGGCAAAATTTTGTTCATCGCTCTTAGAAAGCTGAAAATCTAGAGAGCTGACAAGCTGAAAGAGGAAGTTGAGGGGTTGAGAGGTTGAGCGGTTGAGGTGCGACTGGCCGCAGTGCAATAAAGTAGTTGGCAGCATTTTTCTAGACGAACGGAACGCGATAGGAGGTGTCGGGCCGATCACAGTCGATCCTGCAGTGCAAAATCGGACGGTTGGCCGACGTTTAATGGAGGCCGTGCACAAGCGCGCAGGGAAAAAAATTTGCCCGGCGTTCGCCTGATCCGTGCCGGTTATCACACGCGATCGCTTTCGAAAGTGGAACGAAAAACGCAACGCTCAGAAAATCTCAGATTTTAGCTTTCAATTTCCAGTTGTGACTACTCTCCGATTATCTTGACCAGCACGCGCTTTTTTCGGCGGCCGTCGAATTCGCCGTAGAAAATTTGCTCCCACGGCCCGAAATCGAGTTTCCCTTTCGTGATCGCGACGACAACTTCGCGACCCATGATCTGACGCTTGAGGTGGGCGTCGGCGTTGTCTTCGCCGGTGCGATTGTGTCGATACGCACTGGTCGGCGCGTGCGGCGCTAGTTTTTCCAGCCACTGCTCGTAGTCATAATGAAGCCCCGATTCGTCGTCGTTGATGAACACTGAGGCGGTGATATGCATGGCATTGACTAGACAAAGACCTTCCATTATGCCGCTCCCGTGAACGAGTTGCTCGATCTTTCGTGTAATGTTGATGAACCCGCGTCGATCCGGGATTTCGAACCAAAGATGTTCAGTGAGCGATTCCAATGGAACAAGTCTCTCAGGAAAGCATGAACGCAGGAAGGAATTTCGGGGGCTTCCTCGCTCCCCGATTTCTTTAGCGATGGCGCTGACGAGGCGTGGCCTCGCAACAGTTTTGAATCCAGCTGCGGGCTGGACCGAATCCAATTGGTGGAGATGTCGCGGACATGAAGAAGTACTTCAATCCTGTATTTGCCGTCGGTCTGCTGCTTTACACTGGCAGTTTCGCCGTGCTGTTGCAGAGTAAGACTTTCGAACCAGCGGGCGCGCTGATCGTGCTCGTGCTGTTTGGAATTATTTTTCCGGCGCTCGCTTGGGGGGCGACGATTCACGCCGTTCCGTTATCGGTCCCCGTTCATTCGAGCCGCCGCGAAATAGGCGTGCTCACGGCGTCGATCATCGCGTTGTCAATCTATCTCATCAATGGTCCGCAGTGGATCGACAATCACCTGCCACAAGTGTGGATCGATTCAGCACAAATTAAATTCTTCGTCACGCTGGCAGAAAAGCTGATCGTGTTCGTGCTCGTTCCATTGGGGATCTTTCGCTTTGCTTTCGGATATCGACTCCGCGATCTCGGAATTCAATTCCAAGGTTTGCGTGCAGTCGTTGGCAATCATTTGCCGCTCATTTTTGTTGTCGGCGCCGCGTTGCTTGCATTCCAATACTTTCTCGGCGGAGCAGCGGCGCCGATTCGGCGAGGAAAATTCACCGCTCATCAGTTGTTGCTGGGTCTTCCGCTCTGCTTCGCCTGGCTGGCTCTCGAAGTTGGATTCGCCGAGGAATTTTTCTTTCGCGCGCTCGTGCAATCGCGATTCGCCGCGTGGTTCAAATCTGAGATTAGCGGCGTCATTCTGATGTCGCTAGTCTTCGGGCTGGCGCATGCGCCGGGATTTATTCTTCGTCAAGCAGGCACTGTTGAGGGCTTAGGCGCGAATCCGACTGTCCTCAACGCGATCGCTTATTCGATCGTAGTGCTCGCCGTCAGCGGAGTTTTATTTGGCGTCATCTGGGCGCGGACAAAAAATTTATTCGCGCTAGTCCTGCTCCACTCCGCCGGGGATCTTCTACCGAACTTCGCGGATTTTGTGAAAGTCTGGCAGATTTGAGGAGGGTCGCGTCGTCAAGCAATCTCGCCGACGCATTGGGAAATCAAGAACGGAGGAAGAAGGAAAGAGATCTTGAGAAAACGCCCAGAAATCTACGCGGAGGCTTAGATTTGTAATCCTGCTAATCCTGTCTAAGTATTGCCGCGATTTTTTCGATCGTGTTCCAACTGCGCGTGGTGACGGGCACCCCGAGGATCTTCTCGATCTTGCCAAGATAGCCGATCGCTTTCATCTGCCGGCGATATACACCGAGCACAAATCGGTCTGGAATCGCAATGATCTTCAGCAGCCACTCTTTGTCGGAGGGCAGACTGAGCGGAAGAGGTGGCAATTTGGGAGGTCGTTTGTGCAGCACGCTCACGAAACGCGTGATGTCCGGTCCCGACAGTTGTCGCGCAAATGGATCCTTGGACGTGAGTTTGACGACGTCGCGCGCGGGACAAATCATGATGTCGCATTTGAACGACAACTTCTTCGCGATCGCGCTGCGGAGAACAGATTCGCTTACCGCTTCGCGTACCACAAACGTGCCGACCGCGCCAATATTCACGACATCGAATTTCAGCAACTGCTTCGCGAGTAATGCAGGGCGACAGAGATTCGCTCCGCCAACGTTCACCGCGCGAAGAAAAACGATGGAAGGCATTATAGCTACTGGCGTCAGCGTTGTGCCGAGAGACGGGAATTGACAGTGGCGATGGGCTGATAAAACCGCAGCGCTTCAATGGCGCTGTGGAGTTCGCGCAAAGGATAAAAGCCTTTGGCTGCGCCGGCGCCTGGGTCACGGATGAGGTAGTCGAACCCGTCTTTGCCGGCGATGACCACAAAATGCGTGATGCCGTTACGCAATCTCACACGCACGATCACCGGATTTCCGCGAGCGAGATTCGAATCAATCAGCGCATATGATGGTAAATCTTCGTAGACGTGACGAACGCGATCGGGTGCGAACCAGGCCGCGCGATCCCAATACAACCAGCCGCGCTCGGTGTATCCGCCGACGCCGCTCAAAAACCAATTCAACTGCTGCGGATCGACATCGATGCCGTAAAACTTGAACACCATCGCTGCAGCTGCGACCGCACAGCCTTCGCCACCGATTGTGCCGTTCGTCGAAATTCCGCCGAGCGGATCGTCACTCCATTTTTCATCGCCCTGACGAAACGACGGGACCGCGAGTTCGAACCGATGAAAAAAATAACGCCCACCGTGGGGCGAGATTTGACGCCTCCAATGCCAATCGACCTGTATGGCGACGAGAGCGAGCAGCAAAACAACGAAGAAAATGACGAATGGCAGCCAGCGCTTCAAAGCACCAAACTGTAGAGACGGTCTTGTCAGCCGCAAATTCCCGGAGGGACCGGCACTTGGGAGGCGCAACTCTCTCCGCGAGCTCGACGTGTTTCACCGCGCGGATCCCGGCTGGACAGGAAAGTTAGGACCATCATCGCGCGGCCACCCTCGTCGCACGCGGCAGTTCGCGATAAGACCAAGGTCTGATATCGAACTGCCGAATCGGAAAATAAGTTTTCGCTCGGAAAACAAGACCCAGGATGGCACAGCCATGAAATGTCCGGCCTGTTGTTCGGAGATTGATGATCAATCGTACCGTTGCACGGAATGTCATCGCATCTGCTCCTACAAGCGGCTCTGTTGGCGATATCGTTATGTTCTCTTCATTATTTTTGCGCTGCTCGCGTTTTGGATCGGCAAGATTGCCGTTGGGCGCGTGTTAACCGCTGATTACGCCCGATTGCCCGAAGGCGCGCTGGTTAGCGATTCGATCACGCGAGCGTGGCTCGGGTTAACCGACAAGGGATGGTTTTGTGAAGAGCCGCATCACAAAGGCGAGCTGCTGCATCTTCGCCACAAGGTCTTCCAATCGAGAGACGTCATCATTTTCATCCACGGCTTCATTGGCAATTATGTAGACACCTGGGGAAAGCCGAGCGTCTTGCTCGACGATCCACGTTTCAACCGAAACTACGATTTCGTTTTTTATGGATTCAAGACTGCGCTCTTCGGCGATGTTCCGGCATTCGATGATGAGGCAGCAAAACTCGACCGCTTGTTGAGTCGGCTCGAGGAAAACTACAAGAGCATCACTATCGTCACGCATAGCAAAGGCGGCCTGCTCGCGATGCGCACAATCCTTAATCGGATGAAAGATTTTCCGGCAAAGCAGCCTTACAAGATTCATCGCATCGTGATGTTCACGCCGCTGACCGAGAACGTATCGCTGGCGCAAAATCCGAATCTGGTGAAGCTGATTGCGGCGGAAAGCAAGGACGTGGCGCAAATGCAGGCCAACACCTACTCAGAGCTCGGCCGAGTGAAAGAAGATTTAAAAGCTATATTGGAGCCGCAGGACGCCGTAGGTGAAGCGCGAAAGGAACGTTTTCTCAAAGACGTGGCCGAGCATCTGTATGTGATTAATGCCGAACGCGACGAGGTTGTCGATGTTGGCCCGAATGGTGAAAAGATTGTCAGCGAGGCGATCCGAAAACTGAGCCAGCTGCCGACACGTGACGTGCCTCACCTCACCACGCTTCGCTACAAGGACATTGGCGGAACTGAAGAAGACGCACGGTCGCAAAAATCCGGCAGCGTTCGAAATCCAGCGTACGCGCACAGCATCGTGGTAAAAATGGGAGCGCAACAGGATTTCTCCTTCTTTGATCACTTCGAGGAGCTGCTCTACGACCGAATCGGTGCGCCGCCGCGTAGTTCGGCGGTCGATGTCGAACAGATTCGGCAAAACACTTACGAGCGCATTGCCGATACGATGTTTGAGATGAACCGGTTCGTTGTCGATAAGAACCCGATGGTCGGTCTCTGTTGGCGGAACATTGATCAGGCGGTCACAGCGAAGTTCAAGGATGTGCCGGAACCGGCGCGACAAAAGAAAATGGAAGACCTGCTTAAACAGATTTACTACGTCTTTATCTTTCTCGACCAATACGCGCACCTCGACGATCTGCGCAGCCGCAGAATAATTTCGGCCAACGATGAGAAGATTGTCGAGTGGAAGCGGTCGATGCTGCCGAACCTGATGGGCTCGGAAGTCGGAAAGTGGATGCTGGGAAATAATCTGATGGAGTACTACTCCGAACAGATGAATAAAGAATTACGAGAGGCTGCGGCGAGCGTCGACAAGCCGGCGGTCGGCAACCGGTAGCTCAGACGTCAGTCAGAAGGCGCGCCGTTGAGGCCTAAGTAATGCCGCCAATCAACAATGATTTTGGGCTCGACGCGGAGCGCGATTGGTCGGCAAACTAACGAACATTCACAGGGCGACCATGGTCAGCAGAAAAATCAAAATAAAAACCTATGGATATTACGAACTTGATTGTTGAAGCGGTCAGTGGCGCCGTCGGCGGCAATATCGCCGGCGCGGCCATGAAAGACAAAAGTCTCGGCGCAATTGGAAATTCAATTGCCGGAATTGTCGGCGGCGGTCTCGGCGGAACGATTCTCCAAACCTTTTTGGGTTCAGCCGCGGCGGGAGGCGGAGGAATGGATATGCAAAGTATCCTGGCCAACGTCGGCGGTGGCGGAGTAGGCGGCGCGATTCTCATGGCCGTCATTGGCTTCATCAAAAGTCAGATGTCGAAGAGTTAGCGCAGGTCCGCGAAACGAAGCGGTGTGGCGTGTTGGCGGAAATGACCGCGATCGCGCCGGCGTTCACTTCGCGGGTCTCATCACCGATGATGACTGGGGCGCGACCCTCCAAGATAAAGATCACTTCGACGTAGGGATGAGTATGTAACGGCGGACCTTGTCCCGGTTTCGCGTTGACGATGTAGGCCGAGATCGGCGCGCCCTGTTTTTCGCCGTGGAATTCGTACGACATTCCCACAAACGGCAATTGCTTGAGACTTAGAAAACTCATTCATTAGTTTGCATTGATGAATCGCCACTGACCAGCCGTCGCTAAAGCTAGGACTTGGCAAGCGAGTGACGAGTAGCGAGCATTGCGCAAGGAACAAGGAGCAAGGAGCCCACGATCGGAGCCGGGAGGGCGAGATTGTTTAAAAGACAAGTTGCGCCATCGCGCCGTAAATGTTGATTTCGCTCGCATGCATATGCCGGCACAACGCCACCTTCGTCTGGCCAAGCGCATGGCGCGGCTCGGGACCGAGACAGCTTTCGAAGTGTTGGTAAGAGCCAAAGCGCTCGAAGCCAAGGGGCGTGACATCATTCATCTCGAGATCGGTGAGCCGGATTTCGATACGCCGCGCAATATTATCGATGCGGCGTGTGATGCGCTGCACAAGGGCTTCACGCATTACGGCCCATCAGCTGGTTTGCCGCAACTGCGCGAGGCGATCGCGCAATATGTCAGCGAAACGCGCCGAGTGAATGTTTCACCCGATGAAGTCGTGGTGGTTCCCGGTGGCAAGCCAATTATTTTCTTCGGCATCCTTGCCCTCGTCGATGAAGGCGATGAAGTCGTTTACCCCAATCCCGGATTTCCGATTTACGAATCGATGATCGATTATGTCGGTGCGAAAGCGGTGCCGATCCGATTACGAGAAGAGATGGACTTCCGGCTCGATGTGGGCGAACTCGCCGGGCTGATTAGTGATCGCACCCGGCTAATCATTGTTAATTCGCCGCACAATCCGACCGGCGGCGTGCTCACGAAGATGGACATTGACCGAATTGCGGCGGCGATCGGCGATCGAAACATCATGGTTTTGAGCGATGAGATCTACAGCCGTCTGATCTTCGAAGGCGAACATCATTCGATCATGTCGATTGATGGAATGAAGGATCGCACGATCTTGCTCGATGGTTTTTCAAAAGCTTACGCGATGACTGGTTGGCGAATGGGTTATGGCGTCATGCGCGCCGATCTTGCGACGCACATTTCTCGATTGATGACGAACTCGAGCTCGTGCACCGCCAGTTTCACGCAAATCGCCGGGATCGAAGCGCTGCGCGGGCCGCAAGATTCGGTCGACAAAATGTGCGCCGAGTTCAAGAAGCGGCGCGACGTGATGGTGGACGGCTTGAACAAGATCAAAGGATTCTCGTGTCGTTCGCCGAAAGGCGCATTCTACGTTTTCCCGAACATCTTTAGGACCTGTTGGCCAGCGAAAAAATTGGCGGACGCTTTGCTCGAAGAAGCCGGCATCGCCGCGTTGTCGGGAACCGCGTTCGGCAGTTTCGGGGAAGGCTATTTGCGATTCAGCGTGGCGAATTCGATCGAGAATATCGAAAAAGCGCTCGAGCGGATCGATGCTTGGGCGAAAAAGAACCTCTGAAGAGAGTCGAAATGCGAAAGTAGAAACTCGAAAACTTCCTGCTTTCTTGCGTTCCTGAGAAATTCTCCTTCAATTATGGGCGGGACGAAACGGATCTTTGCAACTTCACGCATCGGCGATGCGGCCGAAAACCGTTTGCGCGAGCGCGGTTATGAGCTCGAAGTATTCCAAGGGCCGGAGGCGCCGTCGAGAAAGCTAATCATTGAGAAAGTCGCCCGCGGCATCGATGCATTAATCACAACTTTGCGCGATCGGATCGATGCCGAGGTGTTCGAGGCAGGGGAAGGGACGCTCAAAGTTGTCGCGCAAATCGCGGTCGGTTTCGACAACATTAATCGCGTTGATGCCAACAAATATAAAATCCCGTTCACGAACACGGCCGATGTCCTGACTGAAGCGACGGCCGAGTTCGGATTTTTCATGATGGGCGCGCTCGCGCGCAAAATGTATTCTAGCGAATTGCTCGTCCGTGAGCAGAAGTGGCCCTCCTGGCATCCGTTTTTGCCATTTCTCGGCGACGAAGTGACGGCCAAGACCATCGCGATCATCGGCACGGGCCGGATCGGATTGGCAATGATCAAGAAATGCACCGGATTCGATATGAACATTTTGTGCTATGACCCGGCATATCAAAATCAGCAGTACGTCGCGGCGATTCAGGAAACGATGGACCTTCGTCACGCGCGCGGGATCCAGAAAGAACGGACGTGGATCAAGTATTTCGATCTCGAAGAGGCGCTTCGCGGCGCGGATTACGTGAGCATTCATGTGCCGTTGTTGCTGGAGATCGAAACCGACAAACCGACCTACCATTTCATCAATGAGAAAACACTGAGGATGATGAAGCCGACGGCGTACTTAATAAATACGTCGCGCGGGCCGGTGGTGGACGAGAAAGCGCTGGCGAAAGCATTAAAAGAAAAATGGATCGCTGGCGCGGCGCTCGATGTTTTCGAAAGGGAACCGCTCCCCGCCAGCTCGCCGTTGCTCGATCCTGAAATCGCCGACCGTTGCCGTGTTTTTCATCACTTCGCGAGCGGCGCAAGAATCACCCGCCTCGATGTCGATCCAAACAAAGGGATGGCCGGTCGAACGGTTCAGGCGGTCATCGACGTGCTGGAAGGAAATTACGGCGGCGATCCGGCAAAGATGCCGTACGTTGTCAACAAGGAAGCGTTCGAGAAACGACGAGATTAAGTAGCTCGGACTAAGCCGCTAGGTGATCGACCGTCGCCCGTTCCTCGAGGGCGCGATGGACCGCAGCCGCCGATTCGTCGGACCCGGTTTGCGCATATGCCTCTAGTAGCTGGGCGAGGCGGGCCTCATAGAAATCGCACATCGGACTTTCACCATTGGCCTCAATCCATTCCGGGTGTTGGGTCCGAAGGTCGTTATGAATCTGAAGTTGAAGCGCGGCAAAAGTATCGATCACGCGAGACCTGGTAGTTGGCTTGGCCAGAGATGCAGTTGTGCCGAACACAGCAGCTTCGACAACTGACCGGACAAGATTGTTCAGATTTCTCCAGACGGAGTGGGGGAAATCGGAGAACAATCGACGGGCAAAATTTTACGAGCTGACTGCGCGTGGGCGCAAACGTCTGCGCGAAGAAACCGATGGTTGGAACCGGCTGGCAAAAGCGATCGAAACCGCGCTGGCGCGGCCACAGGAAGGATGAATCAGTGGCCAATGATGAGTGTCGAGAAAATCGAGAAATGATCAGAGCATATTTTAAATCGCTCGCAGTCAGATTTTTTTATCGCGCGCAGGTAGAACGCAAAGGCGCCCGCGTAAGCCCTACATTAAACGGTCCAAGAAGATCGAGCGCGAACTCTGCCGCCGCATAGCACAGGGCGAAAGCCTCTGCGCCGTATGTTCTTCGCGCGGAATGCCAAGCGCCCGCCAGGTCGTGAATTGGCGTGAGCGCGCAGAGACAACGGAAGCGACGGAAAGGGACCGGGAATTTCTACAGTGCTATGTGTGCGCGCGAGCTGCAGGCGGACCACTTCGTCGATCAGATCGTCGAAATATCGGACGCGCTCGAGCAGGACCCGAAATCCCGGCAAGTGCGCTTTGCCGCGCGCATCTGGGTTGCCGCGGTTCGCCGGTCGAAAGTCTACGGGAAAACGCCCGGCGTTTCGGTGAACGTCGCCGCGGGCGTTGTGCTCACCGAAGAGAAACAGAAGGAACTACAGGAGCGTCACCGGAAAGCGCTCGAGCGGTTCCGGTTGTCGGCGCCGGGATAGGTTATGGTATTTCGTCCTCAACCCTATGGTAGTTTTAACCTTCGCCGCGGTGCTCGCGTTCTCCTGGGTAAATCGAATAATATCAGACAGCCAAACTAGCATGAAATCCAATGCTAAACCGAACGTGGCCGCGGTTCTGGTTATGCACCCGGCCGTTGCCGCAATTGAGGTTCCCGATACCGACGCCGGGCCCCGGATTTAGAGGAAAATTTGCCGTGGAGGGCCGCCTACCTCCGGGGGCGCCGCGGCCGCGAAAATGTATCTCCCTCCTAAACAGAATCCCCCTTTTCCAAGCCTTACGTTTCCCGGCGCCGGAAGCGCTCTTTATCAGCAGCTTTCGGCGGGCGACCGCCGGGCGCGCAGATTTACGCAATTCCACTGTCCGAAATTGTCCGTTTCCGCGTTACTTATGTTCGGCGCCGACCACCTTTTGCACTAACGCCTCGAAACGCGGATCGCCCCGGAGCGGGTCGAGCAGTGGATCCACTTTGATGAAGAAGATCTCGTAACTGGCATTGTCAGCGATGCCCTGCCCTAGCCATCGAATTGCTTCATCGCGATTTCCCAGGCTGACGTAGAGGAGAACTCGCCAGTATGGGCGCACATAGCGGTGCCGGCCTTGTTCTTCCAGTTCAGCTAACATTTGCTTGGCTGCCTCTCTGTCGCCTGACTGCGCTTTGGCAGTTGCGAGCATGACCCGAACCTCTTCAAAGTCGCTCAACTGCTGCGCCCTTGTGTATTCAGTGATGGCGGCCGGCAGGTCGCCCTTTAGCTGAAGCGCCAGGCCTAGGACTTCGTGCGCGTAGAAAAATGTCGGATCAATTTCCACGGTCTTGCGGAACTGCGCCATCGCCTCATCATTTCGATGCGCATCTAGCAATGTTTCGGCCAAGTTTGCGTTCATAATGGGCGAGAGTGGATCAAGTTCGACGGCGCGTTTGCCCTCGGCGATGGCTTCATCGAACCGGCCGATGGCGCGGAGCGGGCCGTATCCATACCAATGGTGCGCGGTCGCATAGTTGGGGTTTAGCGCAATGGCGCGCTTAAATTCCGATATCGAAGCAGCGATGCCGAGGTCGGATGCAATCAGGCTTGCCAGCGCGGTGTGCGCCTCGGCCAGTTTGTCATCCAATTGCAGCGCTTTCAGCGCTGCAGCTTTCGCTTTCGGATAGGCCTCCCGTGGTGCCGTGGCCGTGTATTGTGGCAGGAGAACGTAAGCCTCGGCCAGTCCCGAGTAGGCCAGGGCGTAGTTCGGATCGCGCGCAATCGCCTGTTCGTAAAATCCGACCGCCTGCTGGATATTTTCGCCGCCACGTTTCCCCCATAGCACTCGGCCTTTGAGATAAAGCTCGTAGGCAGTCAGGTCGCTTGTTGGCTGGGCCGCTATTAACTGCTTTTCCGCACCTGTCAGCTTCGCCTGCAACGTGTCAGCAATCGTTTTGGCAATGTCGCTCTCAACCGCAAAAATATCGGTCAGCTTCCGGTCGTAAATGTCCGACCAGAGATGCGCGTCGTTCAGTGCGTTGATCAACTGCACATTGACCCGCACCTGGTCGGAGGCTCTTTGCACACTGCCCTCCAGAACATTTGCAACGCCAAGTTGCCTGGCGATCTCGCGCAAGTCTCCCGGAGCACTTTTGAACCGCTGGGTGGACGTGCGCGAGATCACTTTCAGGTCGGCGATTTTGGACAGCCGGGCCAGAATTTCATCCTGCATCCCTTCGGCAAAGTAGGCG
>DATLJP010000014.1:0-34378 GCA_035538875.1 Chthoniobacterales bacterium
CAGGCCACGTAATCGGTTTTGAAAATCCGCGAGCCGGCGGCTTGCAGAATGTTGTAGCTCAAACGCAGCGCCTGCCCGGGCGCTTCCTCGCCTTGGACTAACACGGCGTCGCCGATTCCGTCACACAACAGGGAACCGATGCTCGTCGAAGCGACCAACAGCGTCTCGAGGAAATCCTTTTCTTCCTTCTTGCCTCCTAATTCATCCTTTAAGAGGACTGGGTGCCGCGACTGAAGTTTTGCCGCTAACAAACGAAACGCCGTGATCACCGGAAGATCGACATCGTCTTTCACGGTTACTAGCTGTGACGACGGGTTCTGATTCAGTCGCGCGATCACCAGATCGTCCCGCGGATCGACTTCTTCGATCTGCGCATCTTCATAAACAATCTCGGGCTTGTAATCGCCCATCTTGTCAATCTTGTGCGCGATTTTGTCGAAGTTTTCCCGCCTAACGATAATCCGAATCAACTCTTCACCACCGATCCGCGCACCATCGCACTCAACCGTTTCCGTCGCCCGCCGCTGGTACGAGAAAGGATCAAAAGAAATTTCCAGTTTCGAATTTGGAATTTCGAATTTCGGAGCGTGGCCGTTTGCGAATAAGCGGATCAGCTCCTTAGCGACAGGTATTTCGTGCGGGCTGTCTTCCGTCAACGAAACGCGAATCGTGTCGCCGATCCCATCAGCCAACAGTGATCCGATCCCGATCGCGCTTTTGATACGGGCGTCTTCGCCTTCGCCCGCTTCGGTCACGCCCAGGTGGACCGGATAATTCCAATTCGAGCCGAGCTCATTCAATCGCGCGACCAACAATCGATAAGCCGCGATCATGATCTTTGGATTGCTTGCCTTCATCGAAAAGACGAACGCGTGATAATCCAAATCGCGCGCGATCCGCGCGAACTCGAGCGCGCTCTCCACCATCCCGAGTGGCGTGTCGCCGTATCTATTTAGAATGCGGTCGCTCAACGAGCCGTGGTTCGTCCCAATCCGCATCGCGATGCCGCGCTGTTTGCACAGCTCTACCAAAGGCGTAAAGCGCTCCCGAATCCGATTCAGCTCCGCCGTATACTGTTCGTCAGTGTATTCGCGGATCACGAATTTCTTGGAATCCGCGTAATTGCCGGGATTGATCCGGACTTTGTCGACCCATTTGGCCGCTTCCATCGCCGCTTCCGGTTTGAAATGGATGTCCGCAACGATTGGCACGTTGCAGCCGCGCTCGCGCAATCCTTGAACGATATTTTCCAGATTGCGCGCGTCCTTCACTGTCGGCGCGGTAATGCGCACGATCTCGCAACCGACATTCGCGAGCTCGATCGTCTGTTGGATCGACAGCTCTGTGTCCATCGTGTCGCACGTGATCATCGATTGGACGCGGATTGGATTGTTCCCTCCGATGCCGACGTTGCCCACGCGAACCTCCCGCGTCGCGCGCTGACCATACTGCAAGGGATTTTCGCAATAGCGCACTGGTCAGGCTGGATTCGGCTCGACCAACACAGCCGTGCCGTAACACAAGACTTCAGTCACTCCCTGCATGATTTCGGTCGCGTCGTAACGCAATCCTATGATCGCATTCGCACCGAGATCGCGCGCGTGCTGCAAACAGAGTTCGAGCGCGTGCTGGCGCGTTTTCTCACAAAGATTGGTCAGGATGGTGATGTTGCCGCCGACCAGCGTCTGCAATCCAGCGCCGATCGTTCCGATAATCGAGCGCGATCGCACAATGATACCGCGAACCACGCCGAACGTTTTTACCACGCGATAACCCGGCAGCTCAAAGGCCGTCGTTGTCATGGACGGATTCATAAATGAAATCTAAGAGCTGCGCCCGGATGGCGCAATCCGATCAGGGCACATCCCGATCCTTGGCCTGCTGCGATTGTGGTGCGTACTTATCGAGCGCATGCTTCACAAAAGGCAAATCCTGCACGTCGAAAAACGTAATGTAGACGATGAGGCCAATGATCAGGACTGTGCACGCGCCCTGCACATATTCGAGCACGCGCATGTTGAGCGGCTTTCGTCGAATTGATTCGATCAACCCGAACAGGATATGTCCGCCATCAAGGACGGGAATCGGCAGCATATTTAAGATCGCGAGGTTCACGTTTAAGACCACGCTCAGCCACAGCGCCAACTGCCAGCCGCGTTCGCTAACGAAGAATAAATAATAAATTCGGCCGATCCCGATCGGTCCGCTCAAATGCTGCAATTTCACGTCGGACTTGGGCGACGCGACCGCGCCCAGCGTATTCAACGTGCTGGTCACACTATTGTGAATGAGCTCGATCGGACTCGGGTGCGCGATCGACATTTGCCCGCTCGTGTCCCATTGAATTCCAATCCGCGGCTGCATTTTTCCTTCAGTCAGAAGCGGCGCCGGCCTTACCTGCACTTCGAATCGCGAACCTTTGCGCTCCACATCCAGGGTCAAGGCTTCATCGGAATGCTTCCTAATATATTCGAGCAGCGCGATCGGATTGTAGATGGGCTGTTGATTGAATCCGCGAATGATGTCGCGGGGCTTGAGTCCAGCTGCCGCCGCGGGTGAATTTAGTTCCACTTTGTCGATGATCGCCGTTTCGGCCGGCAGGATCAGCAATTGTCGAACACTCTTTCTTCGCCAGCCGCGCGTCGCCGCTTTGTAAGGCTCGACTTGAACGGTCTCGACTTTCCCGCCGCGCTCGAACTTGATCGGAATGGTCTCGCCTTCGCTTCGAACGACCGCCCAACTGACACTGTCGTTCATCCCGAGAAAGCGCGTGACCGGTTTTCCATCCACCTCCAAAATCTTGTCGCCCGGTCGCAGTCCAACTTTTTCCGCTGGCGAATCGGGCATGATGTAGCCAATCGTGGTCGTCATGTCGGATTCGTTCACCGGGTAACCGACGACCCACACGATCGCCGCAAACGCAATCGCGAGAAGGAAACTGAAAAGCGGTCCGGCGACCGCCACAATGATTTTATCGAGCGCAAAGACGGGAGGAAGCTGAGTGCGATCAACGTCCGCCTTGCCTTCGATAATGTCCATCGGCGCGAGTTGAGGTAGCGCCACGAAACCGCCGAACGGGAGCGTGCCTAACGAATATTGCACGCCGTTGATTTTCTTCTTCCAAAGTGACTTGCCGAACCAAATGCCGAACTTCTCGATGTAAAGGCCGCGCCAGCGTGCCGCCAGAAAATGCCCGATCTCATGGACTACGATGAGCAGATTGAAAATGATCAGGACCTCGAAGATGACGAGGATGACGCGACCGGCGTGAAGAATCATTGCACTCGCTAAATTATTTGGTCCCGATCGCGGCGGCCGCTTCCCCGCGCGCCCACTGATCGGCGGCCAATATCGCATCGAGATCGGGATGTGCAACGGTGCGATGTCGATCCATCACCTGGACAACGGTTTGCCAGATTTGCGGGAATCGGATCTGCCGGGCCAAAAACGCTGCGACCGAGACTTCATTGGCCGCGTTCATGACCGCGGGCAAAGTCCCGCCCGTCTCCCCCGCGCGACGCGCCAGATTGAGCGCCGGAAAATCTTCGTAGCGTGGAATCTCGAATTCCAATTTGCCCAAGGTCGAAAAATCGAGCGGCGGCAATGTGTTTGGCACACGGTCGGGCCAGGTGACCGCGTATTGAATTGGAAAACACATGTTCGAGTAACTCAGTTGTGCCAGGGTTGAACCGTCGGCAAATTCCACCATCGAGTGCACGATGCTTTGCGGGTGAATCACGACCTCGACGCGATTCATTTCTACGCCGAAGAGCCAATGCGCCTCGATCATCTCGAGGCCTTTGTTGAAGAGCGTGGCCGAGTCGATCGTGATTTTCGGACCCATGTTCCAGGTCGGATGTTTGAGCGCTTCTTCGACGGTCACATGTTCAAGGTGTTCGGTTCGCGTTTCGCGAAACGGTCCGCCGGAGGCCGTCAAAATAATCCGGCGCACTTCCGCGGCGCGCCCGTCGAGACACTGAAAGATGGCGTTGTGCTCTGAATCGACCGGCAAAATCTTCACGCCGCGTTTCTGCGCCGCGCTTGTGACTGCTTCACCCGCCATCACCAGAATTTCTTTGCTCGCAACCGCGAGATCTTTGCCGGACTCAATCGCGTCGAGCGCCGGATGCAACCCCGTCGTCCCAACAATCGCAATTAGCACCAGGTCGGAATCCTCCAGCCGCACGATTTCGCGCAAACCGTCTTTGCCGACGAAAATTTTCGGATCGTATTCGAGTTTCGACCGCAAGCTGTCGACCTTGCGTTCGTCGACCAGGCAAACTGCTTTCGAGCGCGTTTTGTTCGCGGCAATCGCCAGTTTCTCAACGTTGCTGTTTGCGGCCAGACCGACGATCTCCATCCGTTCCGGAATGTCGTCGGCTACCTTCAGCGTGCTGTCGCCGATGGACCCAGTCGCGCCTAAGACTACGACGCGTTTACGTTTCATTTCCGCTTGCCGCTCCCTCAATTATTGAACGCGAATAACAAGTCGTAAGTAAAAAAACAGAAGCGGCGCGGTGAAGAGCAGGCTGTCGATCAAATCGAGCGCGCCGCCGATTCCCGGAAGTAATCCACCCGAATCCTTTACCCCGGTGCTGCGCTTCAGGACCGATTCGGCCAAATCGCCTATCACGGCTGCGAACCCGAGAAGCAATCCGAGAATCGTCGCGTGCGTCCAGGTCAACATCGACAAATGCTCCGGCATTAGCTTGAACAGCATTAGGCTGCACAGAACCGCGAACGCCAGCGCGCCGAAAAATCCTTCCCACGTTTTTCTTGCTGTGATTTGCGGAGCCATTAAATGCCGGCCGATCGCGCTCCCGGTCAGATACGCGCCCATGTCGCTGAATTTCGTGACCGCGATCAGGTAGAGACAATAAAATTGACCCGTCACTGCGCCGAAGCTTGAGCGCGGAGTCAGATACAAAATTTTGGTGGTGAAATTGAAAAGCCAGAGCACATATAATAACCCGAACAACGTGTAGGCCATCGTTTGCAGCGGCTCGTCATGCCGCAGCCGCGCGAACATCTGGCGCGCGAACATCATCAGCAGAAAAAAGAGCAGGATGGTCAGCTCGAAATCATAGGAGGCGGCAGGGCCGATCGTCGAAAAATAATGAAAGCTTCCAGCCAGCATGATCGCGCCGCAGATCAATCCCGTGATCTTGAAATTCGGCAGACTGGCATGATCGAGCATGCGGTAGAATTCCAACAGCGCGACCAGTCCGAATGCGCTGATCAGTAGCCAAAATAGAATTTCGTAGCCCGAAAACGCGATCGCGAGCGCGATCGACCAAAGCACGAGTGTGCTGATAAACCGAGGAATGAAAACGGAACGCGGCCTCGCGGTTTCCGACGCGGCCTGCTCAAGCGTCGCTGGCATTTCATCCATCATCTCGAAGTACGGCGTGGCGCGCAAGACTCCTCCTGAGCGAAGTCGAACGGAGTTCCTGCTTTCCTGGTTTCGCGATTCGTTTAATTTTAGTTCGTGCAAAAAATGATGAAGGCCGTCGTCAAGGCAAAAGCTGAGCCGGGTCTTTGGCTTCAGGAAGTGCCGATCCCCGACGTCCAGAGCGACGACGTCCTCATCCGAGTTCTGAAAACCTCCATCTGCGGGACGGACGTACATATATATAACTGGGACGCCTGGGCGCAAAAGACGATCCCCATCCCGATGACGATCGGCCACGAGTTCGTCGGAGTGGTCGATCGCGTCGGTGATCACGCGAAAGGGTTTGCCAAAGGCGATCTGGTCGTTGGCGAAGGCCACATCACCTGTGGACATTGCCGGAATTGTCTGGCAGGGCGCCGTCATCTCTGCCCAAATACACAAGGCGTCGGCGTCAATCGCCCCGGTGCGTGGGCCGAGTTTGTGGCGATTCCACAATCAAATTGCTGGCACGCCGATCCGTCGATCCCACTCGATGTCCTTTCTTGTTTCGATCCGTTAGGCAACGCAGTTCACACTGCGCTTTCATTCGATCTCGTTGGCGAAGACGTGCTTATCACCGGCGCGGGCCCGATCGGTTGCATGGCGATCCCAATTTGCAAACATGCCGGCGCACGTCACGTCGTCATTACCGACGTGAATCCGTATCGGCTCGATCTCACCCACAGAATGGGTGTCGATCTCGCCCTCGATGTCCGCACCGAAAAACTGACCAACGCGATGAAGAAACTTGGGATGAAAGAAGGCTTCGACGTCGCGCTCGAAATGTCCGGCAATCCGAAAGCGTTCGACGACATTTTGCCGAACATGTTTCACGGCGGCAAAATCGCACTGCTCGGCATCATGCCTGGCAGCGCCGCCATCGATTGGAATCAAGTTGTCTTCGAACAATTGACGATCAAAGGAATCTACGGCCGCGAGATGTACGAAACCTGGTACAAAATGACCGCGCTCATTCAAAGCGGTGTGGATATCTCACCGGTCATCACCCATCGCTTCCCTTGCACGCAATTCAAGGAAGGGATCGAGCTGATGAAATCCGGCAACTCCGGCAAAATCGTGCTGACCTGGAACGAGGGTTAAAAACTGCCAATCCGACTCGGACTTAGTGCAGCGCGGCGGCTTCCTGGTCGCGGCCTTCGAGCTCAAGCACCATTCGTTTGATGTGCCTGTAGTCCTGATGGGAGTGGAGAGCTTGCAAACTTTGTTGCGGATCACCCCAGTGCAAAATCTGGATCGGCTCCTGGCGCGCGCCCCACGCGTTCATGTCGCGCTGATTGGCCATGTAGAGATCAATTGTGTTCCGGCCGCTCAAGGCCCAGCCGTAATCTTCGACACGATACATTTGTCCGGTCGATAACAAGCGGAACGTCGTTCCCATCGGCCAACGCGACCAATCAGCGGCCGCGCTTCCGATTTGCGGCGGTTTGCTACTGACGGCGACCGCGCGCTTCGCCCCGCGAGTTGTAGCTATCTTCGCGACTCGCGTCGTTGTCGCCGTTGTCGTGACGCGCGTTGCTTTTTTCGGTTTGTCCATCGAGAACGGCTCCAACTTAGCGTCGGTGTTCGAAATATTAATTACATCCGTATCGTCGGGGCTGTCTGAGATTGCGCCGGCGCGCCGGACATTTTCGGCTCGGCGAAAAGCCGGGCCGGCGGGGCGCAATTCGCCGCCGAGCGCGTTCCGGGCACCGTATTGAGTGTGATCGGCCTCGGTGTGGGTGTAGGCGGTCGTTCGAACATTTTGAAACTCCGATTTCGCGATGGGCGTTTCGTAAGCCGGCAATGCGTGAATCGAAGTCGTACCGCAGCCACTGAGGAAAAGGATTGCGACGAAGGCCGCGAGAACGGCCAGGGCGAGGCTGCGAAGTTCAGCGTAGGTCAAGGCGGATCGCTGGACTTATTAACACTTATTCACACTCACGCAACTGGTTTTTCCACGACACGATCCGGCCAATCATTTCAACCGACAAGGCTAGCCTCAAAAATGAAGCCAAGACCGCATAAAATCAGCCGGGTGGATCGTTGCGATTTTCCTGTCGGCAACGATCCTGTTCCCGGCCAAATATCGCGCCAACTTGGCGCTACGCCGGCAACTCGACCCGCAGACTGTTGATCGATTCCAATTCCAATACCACGCGCTCTACCCCGTGATCGGGCTCGCCATGCTCGGCGCGCTCTTTTTTCGATGAGCATTGATGTTTTTGCATCAGGCGCAGTTTGACTGAAACTGTTTTATGCTCGCCGAATTTGAAAAGCGGCTATCGCAAACGCTTGAAGAAATAAAGTCGCAGGGGCTTTACAAAACCGAGCGGATCATTACCACCCCGCAGGACGCGCACATTAAGGTCGCTGGTGGCAAAGAAGTGCTCAACATGTGCGCGAATAATTATCTCGGCCTCGCGGATCATCCCGAATTGATCAAGGCCGCCAAGGAAGCACTCGACACGCACGGGCTCGGCATGGCAAGCGTGCGTTTTATTTGCGGCACGCAAGATCTGCACAAGGAACTCGAATCCGCGCTCACGAAATTTCTCGGGACTGAGGAAACAATTCTTTACCCGAGCGCGTTCGATGCGAACGGCGGCTTGTTCGAAACGATTCTAACTGACAAGGACGCAGTCATTAGCGACGAACTGAACCACGCTTCGATCATCGACGGCATCCGCCTCTGTAAGGCACAACGCTTCCGTTACAAGCACAACGACATGGCTGATCTCGAAGCGAAACTCAAAGAAACGAGCGGTGCGCACTTCAAACTGATCGCGACCGATGGCTGCTTTTCAATGGACGGAACAATCGCGGACTTAAAATCGATCATCGATCTCGCGGAAAAATATGACGCGCTCACGATGATCGACGATGCACACGCGACCGGATTTCTCGGACCGAAAGGTCGCGGCACGCACGAGTATCGCGGGGTGATAAGCAAGATCGACATCATTACCGGCACGCTTGGCAAAGCGCTTGGCGGTGCGAGCGGCGGCTTCACCAGCGGCCGCAAGGCGATTGTAGATCTTTTACGGCAGCGCTCGCGTCCTTATTTGTTTTCGAACACGGTCGCGCCGCCGATTGTGGCCGCAGTTTTGAAAGCGCTCGAGATTCTCACCAAATCGACCGAGTTGCGCGACAAGCTCGAAGCGAACACGAAATATTTTCGTGAAGCTGTGACCAAAGCCGGCCTTACAATTAAGCCTGGGGTGCATCCGATTGTGCCGATCATGATCGGCGACGCCGCGAAATCGCAAAAGTTCGCCGCGCGCATGCTCGACAAAGGTGTTTATGTAATCGGGTTTTTTTATCCAGTCGTGCCGCACGGGACCGCGCGCGTTCGCGTGCAGGTCTCGGCTGCGCATTCGCCCGAAGATTTAGTGTTTGCCGTTAACGCGTTTGGCGAAACGAACGAAGAACTAAAATAACTGTGCGGCAGCCGTCTCGGCTGCAGAATTACAATGGAGCTCAAGCTCGAGCGATGCACGATTCGGGATTATCGCTTAAGGGACGCTGAATCGCTGGCGAAACACGCAAACAATCGCCGGGTCTGGCTCGGATTACGCGATGCCTTTCCCCATCCCTACACAATCGAAGATGCGAGGAATTTCATTCATCGCGCAACAAGCGATCAGCCGGCAAAGAACTTCTGCATCGAGATTAACGGTTCCGCCGTGGGCGGCATCGGACTCCGTCTCCACGAAGACGTTCATCGGAACGTCGCCGAGTTTGGCTATTGGCTCGCCGAAGAATTCTGGGGCCAAGGTGTCATGAGCGAAGTTGTTCCAGCGTTCGTGAAGTATTGCTTCGGGAATTTTCCGCTGCACCGCCTGTACGCCGAGCCTTACTCGGACAACCCCGCTTCCGCGCGAGTTTTGGAAAAGTCCGGCTTCGCCTTGGAGGGCCGATTGCGAAGCAACGTCGTCAAGGACGGCAAAATTCTCGATTCGCTTCTCTACGCAAAGACGCTGTAATCTCGCTTCAATGCATTACATGGTCATTGAACGTTTCAAGGATGCGCCCGCGATTTATCGACGCCTAGCCGAGAAAGGTCGGATGATGCCGGAAGGCTTGAAGTACGTTTCAAGCTGGATTGATCACAATCTCAAAACCTGCTGGCAAATCATGGAGACCGAAGACTTCGTGCTGCTCGAACGTTGGATCGACAATTGGAAAGATTTAATGGAGTTCGAGATCATTCCGGTGCGGACATCTGCCCAAGTGCAGGAAATGATTGGCGCTAAAGGATAATACGCGCTCGATGAGCACACCTGAACAAACAGAAGCGCCTCACGTAATTGTTCACGGAACCGCGGCCGGCTTTGCCCAACAAATCGAAATCGGCCCGCACCGTCTCGTTGCTGACGAACCTGTTTCCTACGGCGGCACCGACACCGGCGCGTCACCTTATGATCTTTTGCTCGCTGCGCTCGGCTCGTGCACTTCAATGACGATCGGCCTATACGCGCGCAAACGGAACTGGCCGCTTGAGGGCATCACCATTTCCCTACGACATTCAAAGATCCACGCGCGCGATTGCGATGATTGTGAAACGAAGGAAGGACGAGTCGATCGCATTTGGCGAGACATTCATCTCACCGGATCTCTGACCGACGAACAACGCGCCAAGCTGATGGAAATCGCGGACAAATGTCCAGTTCATCAAACGCTCACATCGGAAATAAACATCAAGACGCGCGCCGTTTAGTTGGGGCGAGCGAAATTATCGCTCATGCAGCGCGATGCTCGAGCCGACCCAGGTTTTGTCCTTGTTGAAATCGACGCCCATCATTTTCCCCTGACTCATCCGGATGAGATTGTTCAGCAGGACCGGCTCGCCTTGCGCCGACCAGACAAACATCATGCGCAATTCCGCTTTTGATCTCGGACCATCCACTGTCGGAACGAACGACGCGTAATCGACCTTCTTTTGCAGGATCCACTGATCCGGATCTTTGAGGGCCGCGATCTTTTCGGGTGTCGGTTCCATATCAACGCCCAAACCGGCGAATGAGTAGAGCGGCTTGAGCACATAATCATCGATATTTTCACCGGCCGGAAATTCGTCCGCAAAAAAAGTCGGAGACGTGTGCGCGGTATTGATGAAGGGCAACGAGTGCTTGCTGATCTTGTAATACCAGTTCGGATGCGCGATCCAGGTAACGTCGAGCTCGTCCTGGAATCGAAATTCCAATTTGAGATCGGGTCGGCGCTCGAGCTCATCGAAGATGACACGATTGTAGATGCGCTCGATAGGCGTTTCGACCCCATCGCGATGGTAAAATAGTTGCCGGCCGCGTTTCTTGATCTTGCTGGCGCAGACTGACTGAATCCCAAGAAGCGGTTCAGTCGCGGCGAAGTCGATCCGCGTTTTTTGCTTCTCCGGCTCGATCTCGAGTAAAATCACATTCTCCCGTTTCGATTCGCCAACGATCGTCCGCCGCAAGATGTCAATGTATTGCTCGTCTCGAAGTCCGCCGAACGAAGAAGTCCAATTTTCCGGAATCGCCGGAAACGCTTTTCGCATGCAACCGAGCAACAAAAGCTGAAATCCATACAAGCTCGGAAACGCCTGCATCTCGATCAGTCGCGGCGCGAGCCGATGCCCTTCCTCGCAGACCGCCAGATCAACAATCAGAAATTCCGGATGCGTCGATTCGTTAGGCACTTCAAGCCCAGATGGAATCGCCGACGCCGCGTGCCGCGCGAATTCCGGCGTTTGAGTTTGGGCCGCAATCTCGTTCGCCGCATAAACCGCTTCATCGGTGAATTCGCGCGTCATAAAAATTGGCGTTTCCGAGATTCGGAAATCGGCCGGCCACTTTGTCGATTGATTCACGCAGCGCAAAAGCGCCGCATATTTTTCAGGCGTGAAATCGGCGTTGAACCGTTCTCGGAGTTCCGGATGCACTCAGAAGAATGTACCAAGCGCCGACAACCACAAAATGACGGCGCAACCGATTCCGACAATGGGCGCCCAGAGTCTTTCCGGCAACAGTGACATCGTCACGAGCGGCAGAAGACACATTGCGCCGCCGACCCACCAGAATTCATTCGACTGCAGCGCGGGAACCATCCCGAAAAAATGTGCGCCAACGATGAGCGCGATCACCGGAATCAAATACTGTTTGGCGTCCGCCCGCTTGATCAAGACGACGGCGATTGCGATCGCAATCCCTTCGAGGGTGACGAAGATTCCGTAAATCTTTCCGTTAAAACCGCCGCCATGCCCCCCAAATTGAAGCCGCGTTGCCGCCAAGACGATCGCGCCTGAGATCAGGATCGAGATCGTCAGCAGCGCAGCGAACGAGCAGCGGCCAAGCTCATGGACCCCGGCGGCAACCCACAAAACCGCGAAAAACGCGACGACTACTGCGCCGACCGGATTCAAACCAGAAATTTCCCGGCGCGCATAACCGATTCGCCGTCGAACCAAATGTCAAAATCGCGGCCGACGCAGTCAATGTGCGTTTTCGACTTCCAATCCGCGCCGGTGTGTTCGGAATAAGGATGACCGAAAGCGATATGGATGCCGGGAATCTTTTCGTCCTGCAAAATGTTTCCGATAACATGCGTGCAAGCGGTGTTGGTGCCGATGGCGAATTCGCCGACGCGATTGCTGTTCTCGTCGGTGCTCGTGTAAGCGCGAAATTCTTCGAGTAGCTCCGTGTTGTCGCAGGCAAGATCGACAATCCGGTTGTCGCGCACTTCAATAGTCAACGGCGTCTCCTGCAAATCGCCGTATTTGGGGCACAAGTAATCGCCGACCACACCGTCGACGACGAAGATACCGTTCGTGTTCATTGGCGAGGTAAAAATTTCGCCGCCGGGAAGATTTCCCCATTTTTCGGGCGTGATGATGCCGCTGGTCTTGAGCCATTTCAGTTTCGGCGAAAAATGTCCTTCGAACTCGGTACCGTGCGGCGTCCGGCAGGTGATCCGCTCGACGTGACGCGCCCATTCAACCAGCCGCTGACTCAACGCGTCAACGTCCTGAAAATCGGCGCGCATCCCTTCACACATGATTTGCGGGGTGATGTTCACCATGTGCCCGTGCCTGATGAATTTTTTGTTCACCAAGTCGGTCATTTGCGCGCGCGCGCTGAGTTCGCCACGCTGCGATTGCCCACAAAAGATCGATACCTGCGACTGCGTAAGATCTTCGAGAATTTCCCGCGGCATAGTCGGCGATGGACGCGGTCCGTAATCCTCCCACACCAGCACAGAGTGCTCTGAGCCGATTTCCTCGACTTCGAATTGCAACGCGGCGGCGACGTCGCGAGTGACTTCGTCGGTAATGATAGTGATGCGCTCGTTCAACTGGAGCTGAAGACAAACACGAACGGCGTTGCGGGCGCCGGGCGCGAGCTCGGCGTCAAGCGTGTCGATAGTCAAGCGATCAGGCATTGATTTAATTCAGAATGAAGCGAAAAGCGCGCTTTGTCACGAACCACCCGCACTCAGGCCTTCGTAAGTCTCCGCGACGATCTGATCGACCACCGCCTTTAGATCCTCCGTGCGCGCGAAGGCAGCGAGTTGTCGATCCGCTCCGGTGCCTTCGCGGCAGATGCGCTCGATGTGCGCCATCTCACGCTGGCTCCCGAGCTCCTCTACCTCGCTGGAAATAAATTCCAGTAGTTCGTTGATCAGGCTGCGCGTTTCGACTTCCGTTTCGCGGCCGAAATCGATGAGTTTGCTATCGATGCCGTAGCGCGTCGCGCGCCAACGATTTTCATCAAGCAAGCGTCGCCGATAAACTCGAAAGGTCGTGTTTTGCCGGAGAAGCTTGAAGAGCTTCGAAATGATCGCTTGGATCAACGCTGCGATCGCGAGCGTGTCGTCCACGCGCGATTGGGCATCGCAGACGCGCACTTCAAGCGTGTCGAAAATCGGATGCAACCGAATGTCCCACCAAATTTTCTTTGGATTGTCGATGCAACCGGTCTTCACCAACAGCTTGCAATAGTCTTCGTACTCGGAAAGCGATTCGAAGGCATCCGGAATTCCGGTGCGCGGAAACCGTTCGAACACCTTGAGCCGATAACCTTTCAGTCCGGTGTCACGGCCGACCCAGAAGGGCGAGTTGACCGAGAGCGCATAAATGTGCGGCAGGAAATAACGCGCCTGGTTCATGACGTGAATCGCCGCTTCGCGGTTCGGAATTCCAACGTGCACGTGCAAGCCGAAAATTAAATTCGCGCGCGCAAGTGTTTGCATGTCGCGCAAAATCTCCTGGTAACGCTCCCCTTCGGTGATGAGCTGGTCCCGCCAGTGCGAAAAGGGATGCGTGCCCACCGACGCGATCGCCAATCCTCTCTCACCGGCCAGCTTCGCGAGCTTACTCCGAAGATTGATAACGTGGTCGCGTGCGCAGCCAACCGAATCACAGATCTCGGTCCCAAGCTCGACAACCGATTGATGCATCTCGGGCTTGATTTGCTCTTTGAGCACGACTTTGCCGCCCTCGAGAATTTCCTGAATGTGCGACCGAAGCTCGCGCGTGTCTGGATCAACAATCGCGAACTCTTCCTCGATACCGAGGGTGTAGACGTGCTCGTTCATTCCTTAGGTAGGGCGACTCTCGGAGCCGTCCATCGAATTGTGCCACGGCTCGTGCGAAAAAGAAATCGGTCGGACGCTTCGGAGAACTGCCTCTACCTGAAGTCTCGATCTTAAGCCAGCTCGCCTAAGAGTCGTTTCGTGACCGCAGCTTGGAGATATTTTCCCCAGCTTAAGTTATCGCGACCAGGAACGTGTTCGCGCGCTTTGCGAATGGCCATTTCCGAAACCGCCTCCACGACCCACTCGAAATTTCCTCGACCGACCGACGCCGCTTCCGCATCGGGCGCAGGATTGCAAAAATCGATCGCCATCGGAACGCCGTCGCGCACGGCAAACTCGACCGTGTTCAGATCGTAGCCGAGAAATTCATTCAATCGGAGCACGCCTTCTTCCACTTTCCCCAAGATTTCTTTCGGAGCGTTCCATTCGGTTTGATAACGCAGGTGAAATGGATGTCGCGGTTCGTACGGCATGATCTGCACGTGGCGCTGATCAATGCAATAGCACCGGAAGTACATGTCGAACTTCACTTCCTCCTGCAGCATCATCACAAGCTGACCGGTGTCGTTGTAGGCGCGAAAAAATTCTTCCGAGTTGTGCAACCGATAAACATTTTTCCAGCCCCCGCCTGAAAACGGTTTAAAAAAAGCCGGCCAGCCGACGTAATCGAAAATTCCCTGCCAATCGAGCGGATAACCGAGGTTCCGAAACGACTTTTCGCTTGTGTCGGATGGTGGTTGATTCGACGGCAGCAAAACCGTGCGAGGAACCACAACGCCGATTTTTCTTGCAAGCCCGTTGTTGAAAAATTTGTCGTCCGCGCTCCACCAAAACGGATTGTTCACGACGGCCGTGCCAGTGAGCGCCGCGTTTTTCAACCATGCGCGATAAAACGGGACATCCTGCGAAATTCGATCGATCACCACGTCGTAGCCGCACGGTTCACCCTGGGTCACTTTGTCGATCTTGACGAACTCGGCAACGATGTCGCGCCCGCCGGTTTTCTGATTCACTCGCTCGACAAATGCCAGCGGGAAACTGTGTTCCATGCCAAAAAGGATTCCAATTTTCTTCATGATAAGGACGATCCCCCTTAGACGGAGTTACACGGATACACCACGTTGCTGTTATTTCGAGTCCCAAATGCTAGTCAGGCTCGGACTAAAAAACCTTTGGATGCCAGTTCGGGTTTTTCAGGCTGCCTTCACCTTTGTATTCGAACAGTTTGTAGACTGGCGTGAGCAGGACGCCCGCACCTTTCGGCGAAATCCGAATATTAAAATCGAGCTTATCATCCATGAAAAGAATGTCGCCGTCGCCCAGCATCGAAAACAGTCGGCCCGCAACTTCGAAATCGTCGGTGTGAAGCACTCCATTTTTAGCCGTGAGACTCGCCTTCGCTTCATGCGCGATGCTGTAGCCGGCTGTGCCCGGTAAAAGCAAGCCTACAATTCCGGAGAGCGGCCCAAACACCGGAATGGCGAACACGTCGCCATTCGCCACAGTTGCCGTACCCGTTCCTTGCATTAATCGTGCGTTGTCACCGTTGCCGGTGAAATCATAATTGCCGCTCAACTGACCGTGCGCAGTTTTGTACCCCCAATACAAATCTGTTAGGCGTGGAAAATCGATTCCATCGACTGCGAGCTTCGCGCGATATCGTTGATCATCATGCGCCAGCGAAATATCGGCGCTCCCGCGCACGTTTCCCGCAAAAAGATTGGCGCGAAGATCGACAATCTGCAGCCGATCATTCGTGAAGAGAAGTCGTCCGTTGATTTTCTGGAACGGCAACGTTTTGCCGAGAAAAACGTAATCCATTCCACTCGGCGCATCGACGTTGATCTCAAGCCGCGTTCCTTTTTGCCCTCGAAATTGATAAACGCCGTTCGCGGTGATGCTCGGTGGCTGATGAAATTTGTAGGGCGCGACATTTTTCGGCAGATCAGGGTCGAGCCAGTACGCGGCTTCGATTGGCCAGACTGTTGCTTTGATGTTCGAAACGCGCACTTCATGTTTGGCGAAGTCGTAAACGAAATTTCCGGTGCCAACGCCTTCGTCGCGTGTGATCTGGAAATCCTGAAAAACAACTGCGGCCTCCGCGAAATGTACTTTGGCGGTCGCGCTGTTCATCCATTGTCCGCGAAACCGGGTCCGATCCAGAGAAATACTTCCGTCGCCCTGCCAGCTTTCCGGATGTCGATCTTTTCCGCGGATGGACAATTGAATTACCGGCGGCCGCGAACATTCCCACTCGTTCAAGAACTCCTGGATCTCCGGCGAGACGAACGATCGCAATTCCCCCGGCGCGACCGGGCCATCGATGTTCAATCGAAACTCGTCCGGCGCATCGAACACTTCGGCACGCAAATCTCCAGTCGGGTGTCGAATCCGAATGTCGCGCAACCAGGTGCGCTCGCCGTCCCACGAGAATTCCGCACGACATTCCGAAAGCGGCAAGTTCTTGAACGCGACGTTGGCGACGGCAGCGTGCCCGATCACTTTTATTTGCGGACGCTCGCCTGAAAAATTCGCCGAGCCAGAGACATCAATCATCGGCGCCGCATTGAATGTCGCGTCCGCCAGCGCTCTGCCGGCGTCGGCCGCATCGAGCAATCCTTTGATGTCGAGACTGCTGCGAGCTCGAAAGTTTCCCGCGTTGGTTCGCCGGCTCCAATTCGCAGTGGCGACAAATCCGCCGAGGCGATCGCTCCATTCGCACTGCGAGAGAGTCAGCGTCTGGTCGCTCCATTCCGCAGCCGCGATAAAGTTACGCGCCTCATAATTTTTTCGCTTGAGTAATGTGCCCTGGAGCGTCGCTTCCGCGCGCGCATCCTCCAAATGCGCGAGATCGCCGCTGAATTTCACCTGCAGCGACGGTGGATCCTGCGGAAAACTAAACCGCTGCAATTCAGTCACGGCCCGGCGCACGAACCGAAGTCGCTTCTCCCGCTCTTCGTCCGACAACGGCGGCGATGGCTGATAACTCTCTCGTTTAATCAATTGGCCAGTGGCTGAGACGCGGATGCCGCAAAAAATTCCCTCCGCCTGGCTGACGTAAATTTGTTCCGGCGGGAAATAGATGTAGGCATAGAATTTTCTGAGCTGCGGCTGTTCGGTTTTTCCCTCTGGACCTCTTAGCGGGAGCGTGACCTCAGCGTTGCGAATATCAAGCGCGTTGAGAAACGGCTGATGATAAAAAAAGGCCGCGTAATTGATATCGAGCACGATCTCGCTCACAAAGGCGAGCGTGTTGCTCCGGTCTTGATAACTGAAGATGCGCACGTCACGCGCGACCAGACCGCGAAACGGATTCAACGTGAGATGACCAATCGACGCTTCGACACCGCGCCGGTGCAATTCCTCCACGATCCGTGCCCGCGTTCGTCCGCCAAAACCTTTCCGCGCCATGTACCAACCACCGCCGATCGCCGCCGCGATTCCGAGCACGATCGCAAACCGCAAAATGGAAATTGCGAGGCGCTGCGCTAAGGTCGCTTGTCGATCTTGCGCGGTAGTTTGAGTCTGCGGTTGTTCGATTGTCTGCGGCAATGGATTATAAGGCGCTGCTGCGAAACGCCATTCGATTTGGCGTCTGGCACAGACGCCCTACAATCTGCCCTGGTAAGCCGACATGACAATAAATGATCTGCCCGCGATCAACGCGTCACTGAACGCCATCAGCACCGTTTTCATTTCCATGGGCTGGTTTTGGATCCGTCGCAACGTCTGGCAGCGTCATGCGCCGTGCATGATCATCGCCCTGATCGCTTCGACCGGGTTTCTCGTCGGCTACATCGTCTATCATTTGCACGCTGGGGAGAAATCCTCTGGCTATACCGGATTGATCGCGTGGATTTATTTTCCAATCCTCGTCACCCACATTTTGCTCGCCTTCGTGACGCTGCCGTTGGTGATCATCACCCTCGTCCCGGTTTTTCAACGCCGCTGGGATCGGCATCGCCGCCTCGGACGCAAGACCATGCCAATCTGGCTTTACGTCTCGGTGACCGGTGTCCTCGTTTACCTCATGCTCTACCGGTGGTTCCCTCCGCAGAATCTTGCACTTCCGCACTAGTTGTTGTTTGCTGAAGATTGCAGCGAGAGCGCAATAAGCCTATGGTGACTATCGCGACATTCAACGAGCCGGACAAAGCGAAGCGTCTGAAGCAGCGGTTTCAGGAGACGGGAATCAAGACCGACATTCATAACGAACGCCATCTCCAACAGATGGCATTCATGTCGCGGCCACAGGCCAACGCCAAAGTCATGGTGGACGACGCAGATTTCGAGCGAGCGCAAAATTTAATGATTGAATGGGAGAGCCGCGATCCAGACATCGCCGCAGCCATCATTTGCTGCCCGCAATGCGGTTCCTCCCAAATCGAGTATCCACAGATGACGCGCAAGTTCCTAACTCCGGCGTTGGTCGGTCTGCTCTGCGCGATCAAAGTCATTCCCAAGGAATTTTATTGCCAGGATTGTCATTACACCTGGAGCAACGAGGAAGAGCGCACGATCGGCCGGCTCTGGCACCGGTTCTTCCCCGGGCGTGAGGAAGCGACCTGATTTTTAGCGCGCGCGGCTGGAAATCGGCCGCGTTCGCGACAAAATTATCGCCCCGCGCTTTTTAATCCATGAAGTGGCTCTTCGTCCTGTTTCTTGCGATCATCATTTTCGGCGGCGCCGCCTGGTTCGGGTACAATTTTGTTTTCAAGCAAGACATTCAGGTCGCCAAAGAACAGCGCGGTGAAGTCACACCCGAACCGCGAATCGATCTGACGCTTCCCGAATTTGAAGCCGCGGCGAAGTTGCGCCAGGAGGGAAAAATTCCGGAAGCGCGGGCTGCCCTAGCTGCTTTCATTCAAAAATATTCGGCTAGTCCGCACGCTGAGGAAGCGAAGGATTTGTTGGGCGAGGTGAACATCGACATCTTTCTTTCGCGGACGCCGTCGCCCGAGAAACAAGAATACATCGTCAAGCCCGGCGACGTGTTGGCCAGGGTCGCGCGCAAAGTGCATTCCACACCGGAACTGATCATGCGTATGAACAACTTGAGCGGAACCATGTTGCACATCGGCGAACGGTTGCTTATCTCTTATCCCGATTTCGCCATTGTCGTCCAGCGGAAGCCGAAACTGGTCGTTCTTCTTAATCACGGTGGATTTTTCAAACAATACCATGTCAGCGAAGAAAAGTTGCCCGGGAAAACGCCGGCCAAAGTCACGACTAAAGTCGCCGAAGTAATGGCTTGGAGAGACGGAAAGCGCGTTGGCTTCGGCACCAAAGAATTTATCGGCAGCACGCGTTGGATCCGGCTTGGGAGCCAGGCATACACGATTTATTCCACGCCCGATTCAGCGCACCCGAACTTGTCGCAGCCGCCACCCCCGCAGGGAATTGGTCTCGCCGCTGCGGACGTTGAAGAATTAAGCAGCCTCGTTAACAACAAAACGCCCGTCACAATCACCGATTAAGCCCGATGGAACTGCAACCGCTCGATTTTGAAAAACCAATCGTCGAACTCGAACGGCGGCTGCACGATTTGAAGGAACATTCGCGCGAGCACGATGTCAATCTGGATTCGGAAATCGCGGGAATGGAAGCGAAACTCCGCGACACGCGACGTGAAATTTACGGGAACCTGAGCGCGTGGCAGCGCGTCCAAATCGCGCGGCACGTGCAACGGCCGTTCGCGCTCGATTATGTCGAGCGCTGCTTCACTGGTTGGACTGAATTACGCGGCGATCGCCGGTTCGCCGACGACAAAGCGATGCCAAGCGGACTCGCGACGCTCGATTCGCAGCGCTGTATCGTCATCACCCACCAGAAAGGCCGCAACACGAAAGAAAATGTGATGCGTAACTTCGGATGCGGGCACCCGGAAGGCTACCGCAAAGCGCTTCGTTTGATGTGGCTCGCCCAAAAATTCCACATGCCGGTAATTTCTTTGATCGACACGCCCGGCGCGTTTCCCGGAATTGGTTCCGAGGAGCGCCACATTTCGGAAGCAATCGCAGTGAATTTGCGCGAAATGATGACTTTGCGCGTGCCGGTAATCGCGGCGGTAGTTGGCGAAGGCGGATCTGGCGGCGCGCTCGGCGTCGGCGTCGCAGACCGCGTTTTAATTTTAGAAAACGCTTATTACTCCGTGATTAGCCCCGAAGCGTGTTCCGCGATTTTGTGGCGCGACCGAAAACACGCCGCCGAAGCAGCGGAAGCGTTGAAATTGACGGCGCAGGATTTGTTGAAGCTGGGTGTCGTGGACGAGATCGTGCACGAACCGGAAGGCGGTGCGCACCGCGATTACGAAACCACGGCGGTGAACCTCGGAACGGCATTGCGCCGCAATCTAGAACGTTTAAACGCGACGCCGCTCGACGAATTGCTCAAGAAGCGTTACAAGAAATTTCGAAAACTCGGCAATTTCGACGAACCGAAAACAGGTTCCGCGCGTTGATATTTTGTGATGCGACCCTGCGGCTGCCAATCTTACGGATGTGTTGCAGCGATTCTTACAGCGCTTGCATCGGCCAAAGCCGGGCCAAGCGCCGGTTTTAATTTCCACCGCGACACACCCGCGTTTGCCAATTCAACCGTGTTCGGTTACGAACAAGGCAGGATCGTTTCGCACAGTAATCCCGCCGAAAAAGGCAAACCGCATCGCTATACGCGACGCTGCTTCGTCATGACGCGTACCGTCGAACAATTCTACAAATTCTCCCGCTTCGATCCAAAATCGCCTGCCCTCAACGATGCCGAATTAACGAAACGAGTCCGCGCCGTCACGCGGATGCATCCGTGGCTTGATCCGTTACCGCCGGAAAAACGGATCGTGTTCCCTGGTTATCACAATTTGCGCGAAATGAGCGCGGCGCGCGCAATTCTGATGCAGAAAAACATCGGACTCGGCTGGGTCGCTTATCTGCGGGTCGGAAATTTCCGGATGTTTTATCTCCACAGCAAAGAATATCAGCAGAAAACCCACGATGAGCTCGAGCAAACTCTTGCGCGCGGCGAATTCTTTTGCGCCTACCTCTCAGATTTTCCGATCCTTCACATTAACCATTCCGTTCTCGTTTATACACATGATCGAACGTGCACGCGTGACGGCATCGATCGTTACCTGGTTTACGACTCCAATCATCCGGACGGCCCGCGCCATTTGAAGTGGTTCTCAGGGAAGCGCGAATTCGATTTTGAAAAAGATCAGGAGTTCGTCGGCGGTTTCACCCGCGTCTTCCACATTTACGGAAAAGCGTTCCAGTAATCTGTCTCACCCGACTGGCGGAAATAAAAATTGCAGTGCCGGCTCGACCCGGACCGCCCATGCCGCTTCGTTGTGACCCGCGCCTTCGACTTCGAGGTACTTAAGGTCGAGATCCAACTGCCAGCCTTCCTCGATCAAATAATTGCACAGCTCGCGCGCTAGTTCCCAGCCCGGCTCGGCTGTGCCGGTATCGAGCCAGATTTTCAGCGGCGGTTTTCTGTCGAGAATGCCGACTAATCGCAAAATCGCGAAATCGTCCCACCAAACCGATGGCGACATGACGATCAAACGCGTAAACATCTCGGAAAATAGGATTCCCATCGCTAAAGTCGCCAGACCACCAAGTGATGATCCACCGAGCCCGGTGAATTCACCTTCCGGCTTTGTCCGATATTTTCGATCGATGAACGGTTTCAATTCTTCGATCAGGAATTGCCCGTAAATCCGCGCGAGCCCGCGACTTCGCTTTTTCGGGTGGTCTTTCGGCTCGATCACGCCCGGGGTCGGCGCGTACTCGTGGATACGCTCTTCACCGATGTTTGCGACTGCGACAATGATGAGCGGTTCGATTAGCTTTTGCCGGATCAATCGCTGCGCGGTTTCGTCGACGCCCCATTCGACTCCGGCAAACGAAGTCACCGCATCGAAAACGTTTTGCCCGTCGTGCAAATACAAGACCGGATACCGTTTTCGCGAAAAACGACTGTAGCCCGGCGGCAAATAAACCAGCACGTCACGTCGATTTCCGAGAGCTTTGGAACGAAACGCGCGATGCCGTTTGATGTTGCCGGTAAGTGTATGTTTGCGTTTCAAAACTAGACGCTTCGTTGAAGATGTCGATCTTGTCCACCGCGCAAACAAGGTAGATCGCGATTTTAGATGGGCCGATTGACCTGCATCGCTCGCTCTCCTTATTGTCGATCCTTCGATGAACGAGCGCTACATCCGATGGTCCACACCGTGGCTCAGCCGCTACTTCGAGACACTCGCCTTCGGAAACGGCGGAGGCCTGCCACTGATCTTGTTCCCGACTTCATTTGGGCGCTATTACCAGAGCAAGGATTTCGGTCTTGTCGACTCGATGGCCAACTTTATCGATGCCGGCAAGGTCACAGTTTATTGCCCAGACGCGCTCGACCTCGACAGCTTTTACAACAAATCAATTCATCCGGCTGACCGGATGAAAACGCACAACGCTTACGAAAATGTGATCGTGCGCGATGTATTCGACCTTGCGCGGCGCGAATGCCATTGCCACCGGGTGGCCGTCAGCGGCGCGAGTCTCGGAGCGTACCATGCCGCGAACATCGCTTTTCGACACGCCGATTCAGTCAGTTACCTCATCAGTTTGAGCGGCTCATTCGACATCAGCGATTTTTTCAACGGCTACTACGACGACAACATTTATTTTAACAGCCCGTTCCATTATCTGCCGAACACGACCGATCCGTGGAAATACAATCACATGGGCATCATCATCAGCACCGGCGAATGGGACAACACGCGGCACGAATCGTACAAGCTCTCGGATATTCTCAATTCCAAAGGCGTGCAGCATTGGCTCGATGACGGTAAGTGGCGCGGCCACGATTGGAATTACTGGCGCGACATGCTGCCGTACTACTTGTCGAAGATTACCTGAGCTTTCTGTCATTCCGAGCGAAGTCGAGGAATCTCTTACGATTGTCTGGCCTTGGCTTAGCCCCGAAATATGTAGAGATGTCTCGACTCCGATCGACATGACAAAAGAAAAGATTCTTCTTGGCGCGCACATGTCGATCGGCGGCGGCGTGCACACGGCGATTGAGCGCGGTTGTTCGATCAACTGCACCGCGATCCAAATGTTCCTGAAGAACAATATGCAATGGTTCGCGCGCCCATTGACACGGGACGAAATCCACGCGTTCCTCGAACATCGACAGCGCGGCGAGCTGTTGTCGATCTTTGCTCACGCTAATTATCTGATCAATCTCGCGACGACGAATCCGCAGTTTCTCGCGAATTCAATTCGCGCCTTGTCGGAAGAGCTAACGCGCGCCGATCAGCTCGAGCTGCCATTTCTTGTTTTACATCCGGGAGCGCATCTTGGCGCCGGTGAAGAGGCTGGCCTCAAGAAAATCGTCGCGGCGATCGATCGCGTCTTCCGAAAAGTCCCGGAAGTGAAAACGAAAATCGCGCTGGAGACGACGGCCGGACAAGGGTCATGCCTCGGCCACCGCTTCGAACAAATCTCCTTCATCGTAGAGAACGTCCGCGAGCCGGAACGGCTCTGCGTTTGTCTCGACACTGCGCACGTGTTCGCGGCTGGCTACAACATCGGCAGCGAAACCGGAGTTAAGAAAACTTTTCGCGAATTCGATCTCGTGATTGGACTCAACCGTCTGGCGGCAATTCACGTCAACGATTCCAAAGCCGCGCGCGGCTCCAGAGTAGATCGGCATCAACACATTGGTAAAGGCCAAATCGGCCTGGATGCATTTCGATTCATCATGCGCGACCGTCGATTCCGAAAGATCCCGAAAGTCTTGGAAACGCCAAAGGGCGAGGAGCTACGCGAAGACGTCGCGAACCTAAAAATGTTGCGCTGTCTTATTGAGAACCGCGCGCGAAGAGAGGGTTAACTAATCAGCCGAATCGCGAGCGGATACCGGTAAAGCTTGCCTTCGCTCGCCCGGATCGAAGCGACAATGACAAAAATAATATTCAGAAAATGCAACAAGATCAGGAGGGGGATTCCGATCACGATCAGGCAGAGAATAGCCGCGATCGCGTTCCAGATCAGCATCGAGATCTGAAAGTTCATCGATTCCTTGCCATGAGCGTCGATCTCGGGCGAATCCTGACGTTTTGCGAGCCAGACAATGAGCGGTCCGACGATGTGGCCGGCCACCGGAACTAGAAATCCGACCAACGCCGTCGCATGTGCGAGTACGCACCAGGTCCGCACATTCGAAGATGTCGATGTTGATGTCGTCTCCACACGTTATCCTTTCACTCGCTCGATTTGGGCACCGAGCTCGCTCAACTTTTCGTCAAGATGCTCGTAGCCGCGATCGATGTGATAAACGCGACTAACTTCGGTAATTCCTTCGGCTTTTAATCCGGCAAGCACGAGCGCGGCCGACGCACGCAAGTCGCTCGCCATCACCGGCGCGCCGAGAAGTTGATCGACGCCTTCGATGCGCGCAGTCGCGCCTTCCAGCTCCATATGCGCACCCATCCGCTTCAACTCCGCGACGTGCATGTAGCGTTGCGGAAAAATATTTTCGGTGATCGAACTTTGCCCGTGCGTCGTCGAAAGCAGCGCACACATTTGCGCCTGCATGTCGGTCGGAAAACCTGGATACGCTTCGGTCGCAAGCTCGACCGGTTTGGCCGCGCCGTTTGGCGAAACTGACACTGTTGTGTCTTCGGCGGCGACTCGAAAGCCGCAGTTCTCCAGCGCTTCCATCACGGCCGTCAGATGTTTTGGCTCCGCTCGCTTAATCGTGACGCCTTTACCGCCAATTGCGCCGGCAACAAGAAACGTCCCGGCTTCGATTCGATCCGGAATGATGTCGTGCTCGGCGCCGTGCAATTCTTTCACACCCTCAATAATGATGCGACGTGTGCCCGCGCCCTCTATCTTCGCACCCATCTTGATCAGGAAATTTGCAAGATCGACAACTTCCGGTTCCTGGGCCGCGTCTTCGATCACGGTCGCTCCTTCAGCAAGCACCGCTGCCATCATCACGTTGTCGGTGCCAAGAACTGTTGGCCCAAATTTCCCGCGCAAATTAGTGACCGCGCCCTTCAACCTCGGTGCGAACACTTTTATGTTGCCGCCTTCCACGCGCACGGCCGATCCAAGCGCTTCGAATCCTTTCAAATGCAGATCGATCGGACGATCACCAATAACGCAGCCGCCCGGCAACGAAACGGTTGCTTCTTTGCAACGGCCCAGTAGCGGACCGATCACGCAGACCGAGGCGCGCATCTTGCGCACGACATCGTAGGGCGCGATCGAATCAATTTTCACGGCCGCAACCGTGACTGTTCCGCTCGCCCGCTCCACCTCCGCGCCGAGATGCTTCAAGATCTGAAGCATGTAATGCGTGTCGCTCAGATCCGGCACGCGCCGAACCGTACAGAGTTCGCGCGTGAGCAATGTCGCCGCGAGGATTGGCAGGGCAGAATTCTTCGAGCCGCTGATTTTAATCGAACCGCTCAGCGGATGTCCACCGTGGATCCGAATCTTATCCATACCTCGCTAGGAGAAATCGGGCGATACCTGAATAATCCTTTTTCGACTGAATGTCGTGATAATTTTTTTGACGAAGAAAAGCGCAGAGTCCTTCGGCCTGATTGATCCCGATTTCCAAGGCGAGCAGACCACCGGCGTTGAGACAGGCTGGCGCCCGTTCGATCAATCGTCGCACGACTTCATCACCGCCCGGTCCAGCAAAAAGCGCAACTTCCGGATCATGCAGCACCTCGCGCGCGAGAAGATGTCGATCTCGCGTGGAAATGTATGGAAGATTCGCGACGATTAAATGGAATCTTTCATTTAAACTTTCGAGCAAATCGCTTTTCTGAAATTGGACTCGGTCGCTCAATCGAAGCCGCTCCGCATTTTCGCGCGCGAGCGAGAGCGCATCTTCTGAGATGTCCACCGCGAACACATTCGCCTCCGGAAAACGATTCGCCAGAGTCAGCGCGATGACCCCACTACCTGTTCCAACATCCAGAAGTCGAAAATTCGAAATTCCAAATTCGAAATTCGAAATTAACTCGGCGAGCTCCTCGGTCTCCGGCCTTGGCACCATCGCGCGCTTGTCACAAACAAATATCTGACCACAAAACTCGACTGTGCCTAACAAATGCTGGAGCGGCTCGCCTTGCGCGCGGCGCTTGACCATGTCGCGCAATCGCGCGAGCTCTTGCTCGTTGAGTTTGGTTTCGAATTCAAGATAGAGCTCGAGCCGCGAAAGCTTGAGCACACGCGCGACCAAGTGTTCCGCGTTCCAACGCGCGCATTCGATCCTGTGCTTCGTGAAATACGCAGTCGTGGATTGCAAGACTTCGAGCAACGTCTTCGTTTGGTTCACGAACGCGATGACTCTATCAGCCGCTCGGCGATGTCGGCAGCCTGAAGCGCTTTAATCATCTCGTCGAGATCGCCATCGATCACACGATCTAAATTGTATAGAGTCAAGCCGATCCGGTGATCGGTCAGCCGGTTCTGCGGAAAATTGTAAGTGCGGATCTTTTCCTCACGTCCACCGGTGCCGATCTGCCCGCGACGTTGCGCACTGTATTTCTCTTGCTCTTCGCGCTGTTTTCGTTCAAGCAAACGTGCCCGCAAGATCGACATCGCCTTCTCTTTGTTCTTCAATTGACTTCGGCCATCCTGACAACGAACGATCGTTCCGGTCGGAATGTGCAAGACCTGAACAGCCGAGTCGGTCGTATTCACGCCTTGTCCGCCGGGGCCGCCGGCGCGTGACACTTCAACCCGTAAATCTTCCGGTTTCAGTTCAACGTCTATCTCTTCCGCTTCGGGCAACACCGCCACCGTCGCGGTCGAAGTGTGAATCCGGCCTTGTGCTTCGGTCGTCGGCACGCGTTGCACACGATGTACGCCGCTTTCGTAACGCAACTTTCGAAAAACGGATTCGCCGGAAACTTTAAAGATGACTTCCTTCAGACCGCCGAACTCCGACGGACTCGATTCAAGATCTTCTGTCTTGAGCCCGGCCGATTCGGCATACCGGTGATACATCCGGCAAAGATCGGCCGCGAATATGGCTGCCTCGCTTCCGCCGGTGCCAGCGCGAATCTCAAGAATCGCGTCGCGATTTTCATTCTCGTCCGGCGGCAGCGATGCAATCTGCAATTCGAGCTCGAGCTCGACAATGCGCTTTTCCAAATCCGGAATTTCGTCGTCCGCCATAGCTGCGATTTCGACGTCGCGGGAGCTGGCCAGCTCGCGGTTATCATCCAGCTGTTTGCGCGCGGTTTCCAATTCGTTCCACTTCGCCAATACAGCTTTGGTGCTCGCGTGCTCGCGCATGATTTCTTGAGCGCGTTTCCGATTATCGAAAAGCATGGGATCGGCGATCTCGCGCTCGAGCTGCTCGAACCGTTTGCGTTTCCGTTGAATGAGAGGTTCAAAGTCCATGATCGTGACCTCAAGAACGCTCGAGGTCGGAATCGTTCGCCGAAGCGAACGCGTTGGTCAGCTAACCCTTTTTGCGCGAGCGTGCTGCTTTGGTGCTACCGTAGCGCTTGGCGAATTTTTCAACGCGACCGGCGGTGTCCACGAATTTCTGCTCGCCGGTGAAAAATGGATGACAAGCAGCGCAGATACCGATTCTAATGTCGCGACGGGTCGAGCGGGTGTGATAAACCGCGCCACACGCACAGACGATATCGGTTTCGTGATATTCTGGGTGAATGCCTGGTTTCATGTCCGAAAATGAGCGCCGAATGTAACCGCATGGGGAGTTTACGCAAGCGATGAAACCCAAAGACGCATTGCTTAAACGATGGGAGGTAATTCTCGTCCGAAAGGGCGATGCGCCCGCCATTTTCAACACCGCCGGTGACGTCGCTCGGACTTTCCGACAAATCGACAAGGGCGCGCAGGATTTCGAATCAAGAATCGACAACTTCCACTCCGGAAACGTGCTCGCGGTCCAAATCGGTAACCACGAAGATTGGCCGTCGGTTTTAATCGCGTGTTTGCGCCGCAAAGTTGTCGTTCTCCCACTCGAACAATCCATCAGCGATCAACAACGGGACGCGGCGCTCAAGGTTTGTAACGCCGGGGCTGCCTTGGTCAGTAACATGACCAGCGGATCTTACGAAATGCGATCGCTGTTCGTGGATTATTTCATGCAGTGGCGGTTGCCAATACCAGCGCTGTTCAAGCTCACTTCCGGCACAACCACATTACCGCGCGCAATTTCGTTTGGAAGCGAGCAACTCCTCGCCGATTGCGACCAGATCTGCAACACAATGGGAATTTCCGATGTCGATCTTAACTTCGGTGTCATTCCCGTTTCGCATTCTTACGGGTTCAGCAATCTGCTCACGCCGCTAGTGGCCCGTGGAGTGCCGATGGTTTTGAGCCGCGACCGAACTCCGCGCGCGGTTCTGGACGACCTTGCACGGACAAACGCAAGCGTGTTTCCGGGAATGCCGGTCTTGTATCAGGCGCTATGTGAAATGGAGAAAATTCCGGCGCTGCCGAAGCTTCGCCTTTGCATTTCGGCGGGCGCGCCACTTCCAATCACAATCGCGAGAGAGTTTCGGGAGAAGTTCGGATTGTCGATCCATTCGTTTTACGGCGCGTCGGAGTGTGGCGGGATTTGTTACGATCGCGAGGCAAAGCTTGAGATCGAAGGATTCATCGGCGCGCCGATGAGCGGTGTCGATGTTGAAATCATCAATTCAAATGCGGAATCGAGTCAGATCCGCGTTCGCAGCGCGGCTGCAGGCAGAGGTTATTTGTTCGAGCCGGATAACGAAAAACTAGGCAGCGGAGTTTTTGTTCCGGATGATCTGCTCGTCGGCGAAGGCGCCGGTTTCAAAATCGTTGGTCGTATTTCGGATGTAATCAATGTGGCCGGGAAAAAGGTCAATCCAGCCGAGATTGAAGAGCGCTTGCTTGACTTCCCCGGTGTTCGTCAGGCGGTGGCCTTTGGCCGGGAATCGACCGTGCGAAATGAAGAAGTTGCCGCTTGCGTCGTAGCCGATACCGAGCCTTCCACCGGACTCAGAACGACTCTTCGAGAAAACGATCTCCTGGAATTTTGTCGCGGCGGTTTGAGTGGGTGGCAGGTGCCGAAGCGGATTTTCATTGTCGATTCGATTCCAACCAACGAGCGGGGGAAAATCAGCCGGCGGGAGCTCGCGAAACGATTCAGGTAGACGCCCGGGGAGGGAAAAACCCGTTGTCATTTGGCGAGAAGCGAGCAGCTTATCGCGAAGTGAGCGAAGTTGGACCGGAGATTCCGCAAACGGAAGAAGTGCCGTGGTGGACGACCGCGACGCCGGCAATGTTTGAGCCGGCAGCAGAACAACATTATGTCCCCGACGAATCGGTCACCAGCGGCGTTTATTTCTGCGGCGACACGCGCTTTTTCTCGTTGAACCGCGCCCTGCAAGTTATCGCAAATCAAAAACTGACCGGCACCCTGCGCTCCTTTTGGGACAGGCAGCCGGTCGATCTTCTCGCTCAAAACGGACTAGTGTTGTTTGCGACCACAAACGATCCCGAACTTTATTGTCCCGAGGCGCCAGTGGCGCTGAGTAACATCGACGCGGACCGGATCGCAGGCGCCCGCGCGCGACAACAGGAAACCGGCTGCCCGTTGTTCATCACGCTCGCGCAGGAAAACCTAATCTCGCATGAACCGGCAATGGAGTTGGCACAGCATCACGGGCAAAAACTTTTCGCCGAGCTTTGGGCCGCGCCATCCGTTCGCTTTTCTTTTCATCAAGGCGCGCTTCCTGATTACGCGACGATGCTTGAGGGCGCGATCGATATCGACCAATGGGCGCTGGCGACGCTGCGCTTCGTCCAATTCGTTCAACTCAGTGATCGCTCTTACTACGATCCGGCTTCGGTTCCCGCTTATACGCGCGATGGATTTGAACGAGTGCAAAATCTCCAGCTTACGGTTGCCGAGGCGCAATTCGCATCCCAATTCAACGGCACTCGTTCCGTCCAACAGATCGCCAAAAATCTGCGGCTCGACTTGAATTTCGCGAGCGTGACGCTGTTCCGCTTCCTTGCTCTTGAAATTGTTGAATGCTGGCCGGCTACGACCGGCGCGGGACAGGAAAAGAAAAGTGTTTTCCAGCGTCTCGGTCGCGCCATCGGCCTCCGCAAATAGCAATCGCGGGAAACAGGGGCGACGGGATGAACGAGACTCTGGTCGTCGATATCGGTGGCACCCACGTGAAGCTGCTGATGGAGAACACCGAACAGCGACAATTCAATTCCGGACCTGGAATGCGGCCGGAAAATTTCGTCGCGAAACTGAATGGAACGGCCCGCGGTTGGAACTTTAACAACATCTCAATCGGCTTCCCATCAGTGGTTCGTGGCACGAAAGTCGTTAAGGAACCGAAACATCTCGGCCCAGGCTGGATTGGTTTCGATTTCGAAAACTCGTTAGGCAAACCGGTGCACGTGATCAACGACGCCGCGATGCAGGCGTTGGGAAGTTACCACGGCGGGAGAATGCTTTTTCTCGGACTCGGCACCGGACTCGGCTCTGCGTTAGTGCTGGACAAGATGCTTTTCCCGCTCGAACTCGGCGATCTTCCTTATCACGACCGCGACATCATCGAGAATTTTCTCGGTATTCCGGGGATAGAGCGGTTGGGCGAGGAAGAATGGAAAAGCGAAGTTGTTTTCGCAGTCACACAATTGAAGAAATGTTTCATCGCCGATTATGTGGTTCTCGGCGGCGGCAATGTGCATCGTGTCGCTCAACTCCCGGACGGAGTTGAGCGCGGCAAAAACGAAAACGCCTTTCTTGGTGGTTTGCGCTTGTGGGAAAGAGACAGCCAAACCGGGCAGCTAAAATGGCGGATCATCTGATCGGCTGGCGGCAATTGCGCGGGCGGGCGCGAGATTTTACGCTGATTACGCTCTGAACAAGAAACAGGACGAACGAGACAGCGCACAACCGGATTTCTGGTCGCAACGCTACGCCAGTGGAAGAACTCCATGGCGGTTGGACCATGTCCCCGCGCGTCTGGACGCTTTTATTCGATCACTTCGATCTGGATGCAACGTTTTGATTCCGGGCTGCGGCGAGGATTACCGAACGCTCAATGCGTTCCATCGTGCGGGTCTTCAGGTGACGGCAATCGATTTTTCTCTAGTCGCCGTCGAGCGCATGAAAAAAGCTCTGCCTGAGCTCGGCGACAACATCATCTTTGGAGATTTTTTTAGTTACGATGTGGGGGTCTCACGTTTCGAAGTCGTTTACGAACGAACATTCCTTTGCTCGTTGCCGCCGCGATTGTGGGAGGATTATGCGAAACGCGTTTCACAACTGCTGCGCCCGCACGGCAAGTTCGCGGGGTTTTTCTTTTATGGAAAAGAATCCGAGCCGCCACCTTATCCGTTAACGGAATCGAAGGCGGCTCAAATTTTCGGTGACCGCTTCGCTTTAGTCATCAGCGAGCCGGTCACCGATTCACTGTCGATCTTTGCGGGACAAGAGAAATGGCAGGAATGGCAACTTCGACCGAAGGCAAGTTGACCAATGGCGGAGGAAAGTTGACTTTGACAAACTGGTTGGAAAAGAATCTTTGCAAACACAACATCAGAAGGAAGACGAATGAAGATCGGCGACACAGCACCGGATTTTGAAGCGGAGACAAGCGAAGGGCGACTTCGCTTTCACGACTGGATCGGGAACTCATGGGCGGTCCTGTTTTCACATCCGAAGGATTTTACCCCGGTTTGCACCACCGAGCTCGGCTACATGGCAAAGATCAAACCGGAGTTCGACCGCCGAAACGTGAAGATCATCGGACTCTCAGTCGATTCGATCGGTGATCATAAAGGTTGGGCGAAGGATATTGAGGAGACGCAGGGCCGCGCACCGAATTATCCGATCATCGGAGACGCGGATTTTAAAGTGGCCAAACTGTACGGAATGCTGCCGGCGGACGTTTCCGGCGACACCAAGAAGCGAACTCCGGCCGACAACGCAACCGTGCGTAATGTTTATGTCGTCGGTCCGGACAAAAAGATAAAACTGATTTTGGTTTATCCGATGACTACCGGCCGTAACTTCGACGAAGTGTTGCGCGCGATCGACTCACTGCAGTTAACCGCGAAGCATCAAGTCGCGACGCCAGTTAATTGGAAACCTGGCGAGGACGTGATCATTGCCGGTTCAGTCTCGGACGAGGAAGCAAAGAAGCGCTATCCGCGAGGTTGGAAAGCGCCAAAGCCTTACATTCGAATCGTTCCTCAACCTGTCGATTCGCCGAATATTTGAGCCGATCTGGTATGTCCAATGTCTGGGGATCGCGGTTTAATCTTTCGGTCGAGCCGGATCGGCTTAAATAGGGAGTTTGTGCCTCCACCCGCCGCGCAGGAATAAGTACCGGTTTCTCGTTCTAATTCTTCGATGAAAACTCAACATTCGGGATCGTTGTCGTCCGAAAAGCATGAAGACAACAAGTTAGGCAATCCGCAGCCCGAAGGGGATAACAGCCTCCCTGGGAAAATTCGGTCGTCTCCGGGACAGAAAGCAACATCGCCAGCCCAGGCGGGGATGACAGAACGCGTAACTGTGGAACACGCGCCGACTGCAGACGACGTAAGTGTAGAGCGCGGCAAGAGCATTCCAGTTCAGGTGGCCGGACCGGTGCAAGCCGAAACGAAACGCACTTTTGAAACCGCGAAACAAGACGAAGCACCGCTGAGATACCAGCTTGGCAAGCGCGATAGCGGTGTTTTCTTCTGGCGGGACTTTTATACGGGGGAGGAGGGATCGTTCGATACGACTAGCAAGCCTGATGCGCAGCGTCTTCTTAACTGGCTGAACGAAAGCCATTATCGGCAGTTCCTCCGTCCCAAAGAGGCTGTCGGAGAACTTGTAGAGTTAAAATCTGGAGGACCAGCGATGACCATTGTCAAGGCTTTGGGGAATGGCAACGTACTTTGCCAGTGGTTCAGGGGCAACACGATTAAGAAAAAGACCTTTCCGATGGAAGCTCTGCAAATTGCACAATTGAAGAAACGCGTCCGTCGCAATGCCAGTAAACACCGTCCCAAGGCTAAGACTGCGTAACAAGTCTTTAACTGACCAAGTGCTTCTTTGTTGCCGTCCGGGTGCGCTCGCAAGCGAAAACGACTCAAATATTGTGCGAACGCACAATGTACATTCTCATAATATTTGAGGCGTTTTTGCGTGCCCAATGTCCAAAACCGGCGCTTTTGAGTGGCCTTGCAATGGCCTTGCAAACCTTCTGCAGTTCCGCTGTTTGCTAGCGACTTAGCAAGCAATCCCAATCGGAGTTTTTCCGAAAGTGACTGTTTAATCCACTGCAGTCAGCTTCCCTCACGAAACGGATGACTTTTAACCAAAAGGCCTCTTCGTAGAGCGACTCGCTACTACATTTAGCTACCGAGAGTTTCGGCAGCTCGCGGGCCAAACATATTGCTCGTTCGGACACATCCAGCTACTGACACGGCGTCGAATTAGTAGCAGACAAATTTGTGTCCCCCGGAAGCTTCGTTAAGCTGCCAAACCGCAAGATCGATGGAGAAAGCCGGCGGTATTTTTTTGAGAATTGGCGACTCGGCACCGGACTTTGAGGCGGAAGCAACCCAAGGGCGTATTCGCTTTCATGACTGGATCGACGACTCGTGGGCTGTACTGTTCTCACATCCAAAGGATTTACCCCGGTTTGCACAAGCGAATTGGGTTATACCGGCTAATTCCACATATTTGCGAAATGACTCAATTATTCTGCGAACGGACGCCGCAATAGCGTGATCGGTGCCAGGGAGGGGACTCGAACCCCTAAGGATCGCTCCACCAGATCCTAAGTCTGGCGCGTCTGCCAATTTCGCCACCCTGGCAACTATTTGAATACGTTGGACTTAAGTCAGGTAGTGGCATCGAGCCAAACTAGCTCACTGCCATTATATTGACATTCTCAGCCGAAAATGCTTTGCTTCCGGCATGAGAAAACCAACGCTGACAATCCGGCCATATCCTCACAGCAAGACGCATCGTTTCGTGCTCGATCTTCGCGCATTCGGCAAGGGGCGCAAGTTTTTCAAGACGCGAGACGAAGCGAAAGCGGAGCGGCTGCGAGTGCTGAACACAATAAAGAAACATGGACGCGAGGCGCTTGAGTTGTCAGGACGCGACATTAGCGATTTCGTCACTGCCAAGCGGCAACTCGCTCAGTATGGCAAGACAATAACCGATGCGGCGAATTTCTTGGTCGATCATCAAGAGCGCATTCGCCGCTGCAAAATCACGATCTCGCAACTTGCCGACGAAGTGCTCGAAACAAAGCGTAAGGACGGTCGGTCGGCAAAATACATAGACATGCTGAGGCTCTATTTCAAAAGA
>DATLJP010000015.1:0-29768 GCA_035538875.1 Chthoniobacterales bacterium
GAGTTCGTATCCCTTGACCGCAAGGCGGCTGTTTTTGAAATCCTGATTTCCGAAACAGCGAACATCGACATCGATTGTTTTTGCCAATTCGCGTGTGAGATAACCAACGTGCACTCCGGCGCCTCCATAAATGTGCGGCGGATATTCGTTCGTGAGGAAAAGGACTTTCACGTCCTCTCTTTAAACGCACCGTCAGTGAAGCGCACGCAGTTTTAGATTGGTTAGGTCTTGCGTGTCCCCCCGCAACTTTCGCTCGAGCCAGTCAATCGGTGAGAATACATACATGCCAGCAGCGAGCGCTTGCCGAACAGAGCGGCGGGAATGGACGTGAGTTTGCACCCAGCGTCACCACGGACTGCCGCGAGTAACAGAGATACGCCCAAAAGCGCACCGGCTGCGAGTTCACCCTCGCCTCTGCCCAAAAGCAAGCCGCTAGGGCCGCCCACTAAATAGACCGCCACCAACAGCGCATTTGCCACAACTGCGGCAGGCCAACTTCTCAGTCCGAGAAACCAACAGGTAACGAGCAAATGAATGAAACTGTAGACAGCTATTAACCCGATGACTAAAAGCGTCGTTCTAAAAAGAAACCGCGCGTCCACTCGCCAAGAGGTATAGAGCAGGACGACGATCAAAACGAGACTAAGTACAAGGCGAAGCGCACCCCGATGCGTGGAGCCCGTTCCCATTTATCGGGAGCAGGCGTGGCCATTTGAACCAGTCACCCAAATTACTTTCCCGCGCGCACAAGGAGCACGGGAACCTGTGCTTTGTGCCGTACTTCGTTGATCGTACTTCCGAAAAAAAGATCGCCCAGCAAACGATGCCCGTGCGCCGTCATCGCGATCAAGTCGCATTGTTGGTCCTCGGCCGCTTTCAAAATTCCCTCTGCCGGATCGCCGAGCGCCAGATAAGTGAGCACCTTCAAGCCACTACGCCGCAACATCTCGGCCGAATTATCGAGGTAAAGCTGGTCCTCCTTCATTTCGTCAGATTCGACCAGGTTGAGTTGATCATAGTTTCGAGCAACGAACCCGTCGGCAACATGAACCAGGAGCAGTTCCGAATGGTGAACTTTTGCCAGTTCGGCAATGTGCGGCAAAAGCGCTTCGTCGGCCCGGCTGTTTTCAAGAGCGACAAGAATTTTTCGATACATGAGTTTACAAATGACAAATAACGAATGACGAATGACGAAACAGACGCGAAGCGATGCTGGCGAGTTCCTTCGACTTTCGACATTCGAGCTTCGTCATTTTCCGGTGATCCAAGACGTGATTCCTATCCAATCGCAAAGGTACTTCCCGTTTAGGAAAATAATTAGCGCCGCCGTCGCCCAGGCGAGCGTCTTCAGACAGACCGACGATGTGAACTCGCCCATCTTGCGCCGCTCACTCGTGAACGCAACCAACGGAATGACCGCGAAGGAAAGCTGCAAGCTGAGAATGACCTGACTGAGTAGCAGCAATTTTGCCGTTCCACTCGCGCCATAAAGAGCCGCGACGATCACCGCCGGGATGATTGCAATGGCGCGCGTGATCAATCGTCGCAGCCACGGACGGAGTCGAATGTTGAGAAATCCCTCCATCACGATTTGTCCTGCGAGCGTTCCAGTGAGCGTGGAGTTTTGTCCGGACGCTAGCAACGCGATTGCGAAGATCCCGCTCGCCAGCGGAACGCCAAGCGTCGGCGAAAGCAATTTGTGAGCGTCCTGAATTTCTGCGACTTGGTAGTGGCCACGCGTATGAAATGTCGCCGCCGCGACGACTAGGATCGCTGCGTTGATGAAAAGTGAACTTCCAAGCGCGAGCGTGGAATCGATCGTGGCGAACTTGATCGCTTCGGCTTTGCCGGTAGCGCTCTGCTCGTAATTGCGCGTCTGCACCACCGAGGAATGCAGATACAAATTGTGCGGCATGACCGTCGCGCCCAAAATGCCGATCGCGATGTAAAGCACGTTCGGATTGCGCACGATTGCCGATGTTGGAACGAAACCGCCCAGCACTTGGCTCAGGTCCGGCCGCGAGAAAATGATCTCTGATAGGAAACAGCCGCCGATAGTCAGAATCAGAATAATGACGAGCGCTTCCAGAAAACGGAAACCTTTATGTTGGATGTAAAGAATTGCGAGAACGTCCAAGGCGGTGATCCAAACACCGATAACGATCGGAATTTTAAATAAGAGATTGAGCGCGATCGCCGAACCGATCACTTCGGCCAAATCGCAGGCCGAGATTGCCAGTTCGCACAAAATCCAAAGAACAAACGAAACTGGCGGTGAGTAGTGATCGCGACATGCCTGGGCCAGGTCGCGACCGGTGACGATGCCGAGCCGCGCGGACAAGGCTTGCAGCAAAATTGCCATCAGGCTCGAAAGCAGGACGATGCTCAGCAGCGTGTAGCCGAACGCGGAACCGCCGGCGAGATCGGTCGCCCAGTTTCCCGGATCCATGTAACCTACCGCGACCAAGTAACCCGGACCGGAAAACGCGAGCAGTTTGCGCCAAAATCCTGCCGTCGGTTTAACCAAAATCGAGCGATATGCTTCCGGCAAGGTCGGCGTCGTGCGATCCGTACGCCATCCGTTTTGCGTCGAAACCTCTTTGTGCATTCAGATCAAGTTAACGTGTCATCCGTGGCAAACAAGATCGAGCACTGTACCAGGCTGACAGCGGACGGTCAGGTTGATCGGGCAACAACAAACGGTGCAGTCTTCGATTAGCGATTGCTCTCGCTGCGACGTGTCGATTTGCAACGGAAAGACTTCGCCGCAATGCGGACACGTGATTTCCGTTTCGACGATGAGTTCCACTACAACCTAGCGCCCGGCTTGGTCGCCACTTCCACCGGCTTCGTTTCGGCCAATTTCCGAAAATGCAATTGCTTCACACGTCGAGCATCGGTTTGCGAAACGGTCACTAGGTAATTGTCGATCTTCACCTGCTCGCCTTGTTTCGGGAGATGACCAAGCAAATGCGTGACGTAGCCGCCGATCGTACTCACATCAGGACTTTCGAGGTCGAGCTTTGCGATATCGTTTAACTCATAGAGACCGAGCGTACCGTCCACACTGAATTCGTTCGCGCTGATCTTTTTGAATTCTTGCTCGTCGGTGTCGAACTCATCCCGAATATCGCCGACTAATTCTTCGAGCACATCTTCCAGTGTCACCATCCCAACGGTGCCGCCGAATTCATCGACCACAATCGCGAGGTGCGCGTGTTTGCTCAGAAAAAGTTTCAGCAGTTTCTCCAGCGCCATCATTTCGGGAACCGGAATCAGCTCCCGTTTGATCTTCATCAAATCCGGTTTCGTATCTAGCAGCATCGGCATCAGTTCCTTGATGTGAATCAGACCCACCGTGTTATCCAAGTTTTCGCGGCAAAGGGGGAAGCGTGTGTGCTTGGATGTGATCGCCTTGTTCACGTTCGCCTCGAAATCATCTTCCATATCGAGATAAACAACTTCGCCGCGTGGCGTCATGATATCGCGGACGACGCGCTCGCGAAGATCGAGAACATTAAGCACGAGCTGGCGACCCAGTGGCGAAACCTCTTTCGATTTTTCGCTTTGTTCGAGAATCAAGCGCAATTCTTCTTCGCTATGCGCCAGCTCGGTTCCCGCGACCGGTTTCATTCGCAGCACGCCCCGCAAAAGGAAATTCGAAGATTGATGGAGCAGCCAGATTGCTGGTTTAAATAGGAAATAAAACGCTCCGAGCGGCCGGACCAATCGCAGCGAAACAGTCAGCGGATTCGCGATCGCAGTGTACTTCGGCGCAAGTTCGCCAAACACGATGTGCATGAACGTGATCCCGATGAACGCGAGCGCGACCGAAACCGACGTGACCAGCGCATGCGAATGAATGTTCGCCAGCGCAAAGAATGGTTCGATCAGGTGCGCGAGAAATTCTTCGCCGAGCCAGCCGAGCGCCAGACTTGCGAGCGTCACTCCGAGTTGCGTCGCCGACAGGTACGTGTCGAGATGCGAACGAATGTATTTCGCAAAGCGCGCCCGCGAGTTCCCCTCCTCCGCTAATGTGTCGAGCTGACTCGCGCGAACTTTGATGATCGCGAACTCGCACGCGACGAAGAATCCATTCAAACCGACCAGCGCAGCGATCGTTAACAGTTTTCCGACAATGACATTGGGCGGGTCCCATTGCGTGACTGGCACGTTGGCGAGCGGTAAAAGTTGGAGTAACAAAGAGTTCATTTTACGAGCGCGCGCGGCGCACCTGGAAAGCGACCGCTGGAATTTACCAGCTGGATTTCGTTACACCAGGGATCAGTCCCTGCGATGCGAGCTCGCGAAACGTCAGCCGCGAGACTTTGAACCGGCGAATGAACGCGCGACGGCGACCTGTCACTTCGCAACGGTTCACCACCCGGGTCGGGCTGGCGTCGCGCGGAAGCTGCGCCAAACCGGCGTAATCTTTCTTTGCTTTGAGCTCTGCGCGAAGCGCGGCGTATTTCTTCGCCGTCGCGCGCTTGCGCTCGTTGCGATTAATCCAGGCCATCTTTGCCATAAGGAGCGCGCAATGTAACGGAGTCCGGCCCCTTTTCAACCGCCTTTTGCATCTAATTTCGAACCTTCAGCGCGAGGGACTTGCGTCTGCGAATTGACATCAAACCTCAGCCGTCAAACATCAGACTTCACCTAATGATTCCGCTCGGCCGCAAAGATTTTCCTTCACGCCGCGGTGACCTCGCTGAGGCGCTCGACGCTGCTCTGCACCGGTTTGTCGAGAAGCCTGGGCCGATTGTCGATCTTCGCTCGCGCGTTTTCCCATTGGTCGACCAAATCCAGATCAATCTCGACGGTGCGATGGTCGATTCCTCTCCCCCGCCCTTGGCGAAGGTCGAAAGCGAAACGGCGTTCGCGTTCGAGACAAGCCTTATCACCGTCAATGGTAAAAAGATTTCCGCTCGCGGCGTACCGTTGGATCTGCGCATGGAAATGCACGACGTCGTCTTCGATAAAGGGTTCGACGCGAACGGCGACGCGGTTCTTATCCTGCGGAAAGCACGCGACGGCCGGCTCGTTCTTTCTTTCTCTCAGCTCGAACTCGAGGAAGCGATCATTCGGATCGCCGGAGCCAAGGCGCGTTTGTACGCGATCGAGCTTGAACAACTGCGACTCGCGATGCGTGCCCGCGGACGACGCTCGCTTGCCGCCGACATTCACGTTTTGGCCAAGAAATTTTTCGCGCGGGCCAAGATCGACATCTATACCCAGCTCGACATCACCAACGAGTTCGTTGTGAAAATTTCGCAACTGAAATGCAAAGGCGATGGCAAACTCGGCTCTCTCGCGTGCGCAACGCTTCAGCCATTGTTTCAACGACTGCTTGAGAAATCTTTTCCGCTTAAATCAATTCCGCTGGGTGAGATTAAGCTTCGCGACATCCACGTCGCCGTTGCCGATACCGTCGATCTCACAATCGATTTCGGAAGCGTGTGATTTGCCGCTTCGGTCCGGAATGACAGGAGGGCTACTGTCGCGCCAAGCGCCGGAACAGAAGCGCGCCAAGGATGATGAAGAGAACGTTGGGAACCCAAATCAAGAATTCGGGATGGACGTTTGGATTTCCGCGGAGCGTGTCGGCGATAATGACAAAAAGGAAGTAAGCGACGGCGACGATCAAGCCCATCGCGAAACCGATCGACGTTTCGCGGCGGTGCGCGGTTACGCCAAGCGGCACCCCGATGATCGCGAACGCGACGCAAGCGAACGGAAACGAAAATCGTTTGTTGATCTCGGTCCGGCTCTCGCTTTGTTCGCGCGTGCTTCCGCTGTTCAATTGGTCGATCAATTGCTCGATCGACATCGCGGATCGGCTCGGCCGTTTTTTCTCTTTCTCGTAGAGTTCCTCGAGACTGATCGGCAACGTGCCTTCGGTCATGCTAATGCCGTCCTTGATTTTGCGCAGATCGGTCGGGTCTCTCTCATCGCGCTGCTGATAACGCGCGTTGTAGAGATGCATCAAGATGCGTTTGTTCTCGAGATCCGCCTCAAGCATGCCGGTGCGTGCAAACGTCACCCGCATCGGCATCGACTTGTTGTCTAACTCGAACACGGTGATGTTCTCGAGCTTGTTTCCTTCTTTTTTGCCGACGTAAATTTTTCGCCCGGGAAATTGATCGATCACCTGGTCACTGCCGAAAAGCGCCATCGGGTCGCGGGTCGCAAGATCGAAAATGGTGCTGCGCAGCTTTTGCTGCATTGCGGGCGAAATGTAGACCGTGAGCCAGAGACAAATCGCGCAGCAGATGGCCGAGATCACGGCTAATGAAATAGCGACGCGCGGAACGCTGATGCCGTTGGCGCGGAAGGCGATCAATTCGTTGTCAGCCGAAAGGCGTCCGAACACGAGCAGGATCGCGGTGAGCAGTCCCCAAGGAATAGTGAAGATGAGCGAGAAAGGGAAAACATAAGCGATGAATGCAAGCAGATATTCGACCGGCACATCGTGGTTCACGAGCAGCGGCAACAGTTTTCGGAAGATGTTGCCGACCACGAGGACGAGGCTCAGCACCGCGATCGCAAACAGCACGTTCACGATCAACTCGCGACTGACGAATCTGTCGATCAGCTTCATTTGGAAGCGAACGTTAGCACAAAATCGTTTCGGTAGGGCGATTGCCCTCAATCGCCCGCAGGCGGTTCGGTGAACCACCCCTACCAAAACCCAGACATTTTGGTAACGTGGTGTCGGTGGGCAAGATCGACATCTATGACGTCGCGATCATCGGCGGCGGGCCGGCGGGCAGCACGGCCGCGACATTACTGGCAAAAGCTGGACGAAGCGTGATTGTTTTTGAGCGCGAAAAGTTTCCGCGGTTTCACATCGGCGAATCGCTCCTCCCCTTCAGCGTTCAAACTTTCGATCGCTTAGGCGTGCGCGAAAGACTCGACGCGACGTTCATGCCGAAATTCGGCGGCGAGATCACTGCGGCGTGTGGAACAAAAGGCGTGAAATTTTATTTTAAAGACGGTTTTCGTTCGAAGCGCGACCGCGCATATCAAGTGACGCGCTCGGAGTTCGATAAAGTACTGCTTGATCATTCGCGCGAGAACGGTGCGGAAGTCTACGAGGAAACTGAGGTGACGAAGTTCGATTTTGGAGACGATCGGGTAAGGATCGACGTCGAGACGTCAGACGGAACGAAATCATCAATCGAAGCGCGCTACGTGCTCGATTGCAGCGGACGGCAAACGATGCTTGGAGGTTTGTTCAATCTGAAAAAGACCTACGATCATCTCCAAAAGTTTTCGGTCTTCGCGCACTACGAAAACGTCGAACGGTTGTCGGGAAAGGACGCGACCCTGATTCGAATGGTCCGCGGGCTCGATCGCTGGTTTTGGACAATTCCGCTGACCGAAACGCGCACGAGCGTCGGAGTGGTGATGGACGCTGCGACATTTCGCGCAACGAAGCTTCCGCCGCAGGCAGCTCTCGAAAAATTCATCGCCGAGCAACCGCTGATGGTTGAGCGAATGAAAAATTCCGTCCTCGTTTCACCGGTTTATTCAGCCGGCGATTATTCCTATCGCAGCAGGCAACTCGCCGGCGAACGATGGCTGCTCGTAGGCGATGCCGCCGGTTTTATCGATCCGGTTTTCAGCAGCGGCGTTTTTCTGGCGATCATGTCCGCGGAGAAAGCAGCCGACGCGCTGGAGGCGGTTCTGAGCGACGAATCAAAACGACATCGTGCGTTCGCCAATTATTCGCGGACGGTGAATCGGATCATGGACATCTATCTGACGTTCGTGAACGTGTGGTATCTGCGCGGGAAAGAGTTTCTAGAAGTCTTCCTAAGCCCGAGCGACACGGTGCAAATCGCGGCCGCAGTGAATGCGGTCCTTGCCGGGAACGACGGCAAGAGTCTGGCGATCAAATGGCGAATGTGGCTGTTCTATTTCTTTGTTTGGGTGCAGCGGTATTTCACGATTGTGCCGCGATTAAGCCTGGTACCGAAAGCAGCTGCGGTGCCAGTGGGCGTCGCCTCGTAATGGGACGGGCGATTGTAGGCAATGGAACTTACCTCTTTGTCGCTGCGCTTTTGGTCACAAGCTGCGCGACGATGTCGACGCACCAGTTCGCCGAGCCGAAGGCTGGTTGGCAAACACGAACCGGACAATTGCTTTATCGTGATCCGAAAACGACCGTCATCGGCGATGTGATCGTTCGCCTTTCCACGACCGGCGACTTCGAGCTGACGGTTTCGAAAGGGCCCGGTGTAAATCTGCTCCTCCTGCGACAAGACGCGACTTTTGCGGAAGCGAAAGGACCTATGACTGGTCGCGGTTGGTCCGGCCCAATCGATCACGCGCCGGAGCAATTGCGCGGCTGGCTGGAACTGCGGGACGCGATTCTGCACGCAAAAGATCGACATCTCGCGCGTCACGTTTCGGGATCGGAAACTTTTGTTTTCCGATTTTAAGCGATTGACGTTAGTTCCGTCACCCCAATCCTCTCCCTGAGGGACAGAATGTCCGAAAAACTCGTCCGCGTTTTGAAACAAGGATAAAACACAGTTATGCAGATGAGTGATTTGATCGCGCGCACCATGGCGCAACGACGTGCGCTCGTTTGGCTGAGCGTGGTTGCACTCGCCGCGATCTGCCTCGGAATTCTCACCGCGCGAATCGAGCTCGACTCGGACGTGATCAACATGCTTCCGAAAGGTTTTCAGTCGGTTAAAGGCCTCGAAATTTACGATCGCGACTTCGAAGAAACCCGCGAACTGACGTTTGCGCTGCGCTGTCAGCCACAGGACGTCGACAAACTCGAAGAATTCGCGCCGATCTTTGCCGAGAATCTGCGGAAACAGCCGTGGTGTGAGCGTGTCCTGGCCGGATCGCCGATGGAGACGCCGGAAGGCATCCGTGATCTGCAATCAATCGCGGTTCCGCTGCTCCTGAATTTGGAACCAGCCGCTTTCGAGCAGACGATGTCGATCTTGCAGCCGGAAAAAATTCGGGAGCGGTTACATCGATTGCGACAGGAGATCGAAGCAGGTTCGCCCCGGCCGGAGTTTGAGCTTGGATTTGATCCGTTAGGCATAATTGGTCCCGCGCTAAAGCCCTTTGCGGAAGCGAACGCGATTGAGCAGGAGCAACCCCTGACCTCGCCGGATCGTACGATGCGCGTTTTTCTAGCGGTCACGAATGAATCATCGCTGAGCGCATTTGAATGTCAGCGATTGATGCGTGTCGTAAATGGGTTCCGCGCGCGAGCGCTCGAAGGCTGGGATGGCGGACTGTTAGACATACTTGTTACCGGTCGCGCGGCTTACGTCGCCGAGATTTCCTTGAGTATGCGCTATGACATCGTCGCCACGCTCGGCAGCTCGGTGCTGCTCGTCGGAATTATTTTCTTCATCGGATTTCGACGATGGCTGCCACTGTTGGGAATGGGCTTTTCACTTTTGTTGTCATGTTTGGTCGCGCTTGCGGCCGGTCTTTTGATCTTTGGCCGGCTTCACATGGTTGCGGTCGGCTTTTGCGCGATCCTCGTCGGACTCGGCGTCGATTTCGCGATTTTGATTTTTGGCCGATACCAGCAAGCCCGAATCGACGGCGAGGAATATCAGCAATCAATCGCGACGTCCGTCGCGAGACTCGGTCGCGCGGTATTCTTCGGCGCACTAACAACGGCGGTTGGCTTCCTGGCGTTGATCCTGAGCGGATCGATGGGTTTTTCGCAACTCGGCGTCTTGATTGCGATCGGCATTTTCTTCGCCGGGTTGTTCATGTGCACAATCCTGTTCCTGTTCGTGCGACCGCGGCAAGCGATGCAACAACCTGACTGGCTTTTTGAGCTGGTGAAAAAATATGTCCGTTGGAGCGTGCGACGGCCGGCATGGTTGATCATTGTTGCGGGGGGAACTCTTCTGTCGCTGACCGCGATCGGATTTTCTCCAGCGCCACCGCTGCAGTTCGAAGCGAGCGCGCGATCGCTGGAACCAAAGAGCAGCCGGGCCAGCCAGGCACTACAAGCGATCATGGACAAGATGCCGACGCGGTGGGAACCGGTGCTCGCGATCGTGCATGCCCGGGATGCACAGGAGTTGCATAACGATTGGCAAAGGATCGCAGCGCATTGGGCGGAACTGGAGCAGGCGGGGAAACTGAAAGGTTTTTCGACACCGGCGGCGCTTTGTCTTTCTCCGATATGGATGAAAAAAAATCAGGAAGCTCTTCAAAAGGTTGATCTTACGGCAGCACGCGAAGCGCTCGATCAGACTTTGAACGCCGAAGGCTTCAGCCAGGATTCGTTCACGCCTGCGTTCAAGCTCTTGGAGGACCTGCAAGCCGCGGCGCTACCCGGCACGCCGTCTCCAGATTGGCGGAAGCAATTGCCGAAGGGAGCCGGCTGGTGGTTCCTAGTAGATCGCTACTTTGCCAAGAATCCGCTGCTTACGACTGGGTTCGCGACAACCAACGAGCCAGTCACATCACACGCGCAACAGGTGGAGTTGAGCCGCGAGCTACCGGTTGCCGGAATACCGATGGTTCTCTCGGGCTGGAGTTACGCGCTGGCGGAGTTGCAACCGTGGTCGCATCGACAGCTTCTCATCATCAGCGCACTGATGGCGTTGTTCGATGTCGGGTTGCTGGCGATTTTGTATCGCGACTTTCGACTTTGGCTGATTCAAGTTGTAACGCTCGCCTTTGGAATCGGCGCGATGATCGCAACAATGAAGCTCCTCGATCTTCATTTGAACCTGCTCAACGTGCTTTCATTTCGGCTCGTGCTCGCAATCGGTGTCGACTATGGAATTTATGTCGTGTTGGTCTGGCAAAAGGCGCAGGAGTTGGAGCACGACGTCGCTGGTGTCATCAAACCAGTGATTCTTGCCGGACTGACCGCAGTTAGTGGGTTCGGCTCGTTGGGTTGGGCCCATAATCCGTCTCTCAGCGGACTTGGGGTGGCCTGTGCGATCGGAATTTTCTGGAGTTTGCTCGCGACAATTTTCTTTGAATTGCCGGCGCTAGCAGCGGCCAAACCGAAAGCTTGGCGCGAGCAATGAAGGAACTGCATTTGATACACGATTGAAATCATGCGCAAACTCTCGCCTCTCCTGTTGTCTTTAATTCTGTTCGCGCCGATCGTCGGTGCGCAGTCGCTTTCAGAAGCCGACATTAGGAAACTTCTCGCACGGATCGCGGAACGACGCGCGTCGGCGCCGGACGTCCGCGCAGATTTTCAGGAACAAAAAAGGATCCATCTTCTGAACAGGCCGATCGTTAGCTCCGGAAAAATCTGGTTTCACGCCCCGAACAAATTTCGCCGCGAAGTAGCGGGCAATTCATCGAGCGTGGCGGTCAGCAACGGTCGCGATATCTGGATTTATTACCCAAACTTCAAATCGGCCGAGCATTACGCGTTAGGCAAGCGCTCGCCGGTCGACGCCGTCATCGCGGCGATCAATACAGGGCTCAACCTTGAGAATGTTGAAAACACATTTCGAATCACGGGCGCGAAGATCGACACTGGCTATGACCTGCAGCTGCTGCCGCGTTCGCCGTCGATGAAGCGAATGTTTCAGAAATTCGACTTGCGCCTGAACGGCGACCTTGTTGCAGAGCGAACTGATATGATTCAGCCAAACGGAGACCAGGTCATCACAACTTATTCGAATCAAACGCGTGCCACGATCCCGGCGGCGACGTTTGAATTCACGCCACCCACCGGGACCGCGATCTCGACTCCACTTGGCCGTTAGGGCCTGCCGTAGCGATTTTCAGTGATCGGGCGCGCAGTTTTCGTTTTAAACGCGACCATTCGAAAAGAAGCTGGCCGCGCGTTTCGCCTCGGAGAACCTCTTGCGTCAGCAACCCTTCTCGCCAGGCCGCGATCAAGCCTTTGGTGTCCAAGTATCGCGAATGAACCGTCCGAAGCCGCATTGGCAACGATCAAAGATATTTTTCAGGAAGTGGGTGTAGCGCAACTTCGTGCTGCCAGTAGATCAACAAGATCCACCAGCGTTTTCCGTCGTTGAAGAACTGAATGCTGTTGATGCCGCGCATGAACGGCTTCGGATCACTCGGGTCGTGGCGTGATTCGTATGTGCTCCAAACGTGTGCGATCTGGCCGAATTGTTCGACCCGCACGCTCGATTTCCTTTTCATAGAATCCGCTTTTCTCAAAAAGCCGTTTCACGCGCGCGATGTAGCCTTCGATATCCAAGACCAACGGCGGAAGATCAACGTCATTGCGCCCAGGTTCGACTGCGGTTGGAATTAGTCTCGCGCCTGGAATAAACAGCGAACGCTCGCGATCCCAATCACGTTTCTTGCCGGCCGGGCCAGAAATTACGTCATACACTGCCCCAATGATCGTGTCGATCGATTCGATATCAGCGGGATTAGCGACTGGCTCCGATTCTCGACATTGGATATTGGACGTTTGCCGCCAGCCGGGCTCGGGCTGTCGGATGTTTTTTAAAGAACTTCAAGAACCTTCTTCGCGGCGTTGTGTCCGGGAATTCCGCTCACCGCTCCGCCGCGCAGCGCGCTCGAGCCGCAGAGATAAACATTTTCCCATTCAGTTTCCACTCCCCACGTCCCCGCTTGCTCCCTCTTCGTTGCGAACGGCCACGTCGGCGCGTCCTGAAAAATGTTGCCGTGATACATGCCTAATGAATTTTCGATGTCCACCGGACTTTTGCTTTCGATGCAAAGATTTCCGTCACGTGCGATCGCAAGACAATCTTGCAATGGTTCCTCCAGCCATTGATTCATGCTCGCGAGAAATCTCGTTTCCGCCTGCTTCCGCATCGGTCCATTGTCTTTCGCGAACAATGAGTAAGGCGTGTCGAGACCGAACAGGGTGATCGTGTGAAAACCTTTTTCGCGCAGGTCGGGCGAAAGAATCGTTTCGTCAGTGATCGTGTGACAGTAAACCTCGCACGGAGTCTTCTCCGGCAATCGTCCCTTTGCCGCCTGTTCGTAGCTGGCTTTCATCCGTTCGTAGCCTTCGTCGCTATGAAACGTGCCGCACCACGCCTGCTCCGGTGGATATTTCTTTGCTTTCAATTTCGGGAGTCGACGCAGCAACATGTTGATCTTGAATACGCTCCCCTCGTCCGCCGCGTCCGGCTCGTAACGCCGACCCGAATACTTTGCGAGCACGTTGCGACCAAAATTCACCAATAGAAATCGCGCGTCGACTGATTGCCGCTTTCCGTCGACTTTGAAGTTCACGTTGCGTTTCGCGAGGTCGACATCGACTAGATCGACATTCGTAAGGAATTCCGCAGCCACTTCGCGCGCAGCGGTTTCCAGTTCTTTTGCGACTGCGCCCATTCCGCCGACGGGCACCTTCCACTCGCCAGTTTTGTTTCCAATCAGGTGATAGAGAAAACATCGGTTCTGAAGAAGCGAAGGATCGTGCGGATGCGTAAGAACTCCAATTTTCGCGTCCGTGAAAACCAGCCCACGAACCAGATCGTCTTTGAGATAACGCTCGAGCGATCGGCCGAGTGGTTCTTCTGCGAGACTTCGCCACGCTTCGCGCGAAACGTCATCGACTTCGAAGCGTCGTTTCATTTCCGCCTTTGACACCAGCGGTTCCAGCATCGACTCCCACGTGTGCTCGGCGAAGACGCGCGAGAGATTATAAAACTTCCTTAGCTGATCGAACTCGGTTTGACTCCCTGTAAGATCGACCATCGACCGCCGACTTAAATGCTCGTCGACGTTACTAATTAATAGAGCGTCGCGTGCGCCGTCCTCCTTAATATAAGGGGTAAATGAACCGGTCGCTCGCCGGCGCAGCTCGAGATTCAAGCCGAGATCGCGAATGATGTTTTCCGGGAACAAACTGACCAGGTAGGAATAACGCGAGAGCCGAGCATCGTAATCCGGGAAGACCCTCTGCGAAGTCGTCGCGCCGCCGATGTAATCGGTTTTCTCTAATAAGAGTACACTCAGTCCGGCGCGTCCGAGGTAACTCGCCGCGACTAGTCCGTTATGGCCGGCGCCAAAAATAACGACATCGTAGTGAGACTTCATCTACCAAACATCCACAGATTACGCAGATTTTCTCTGTCGATTTTGCGGCTAACTGTTCTTAATCTGCGAGAATCTGTGAAACCTGCGGATGAATTCTTTTTATAAGCCGCGAACTCGCTGCGTCGTCGTCGGTGGTGGGCCGGCCGGCATGATGGCCGGTTATTTACTCGCGCGCGCCGGCGTCGACGTGATGGTGTTGGAGAAACACGCGGATTTTTTCCGCGACTTTCGCGGCGACACCATTCATCCGTCAACACTGGAAGTGATGTACGAACTCGGATTACTGGAAGAGTTCCTCAAACAGCCGCACCAGAAATTGCGCGAAATCCGCGCAATTTTTAATAGCTATCCAGTTCCAATGGCGGATTTTTCTAAACTGCCCACGCGTTGCAAGTTCATCGCCTTCATGCCTCAATGGGATTTTCTGAACTTTCTCGTCGCGCAGGCCAAGCACTTTCCAACGTTCGTACTCAACATGCAGCATGAAGTTGTCGATCTTTTATTCGATAAAGATCGCGTGGTTGGCGTGCGTGCAAAAACGCCCGAAGGCGAACGCGATTTCTATGCCGATCTGGTCATCGGCGCCGACGGTCGTCACCCAGTCACGCACACCCGAGCAAATCTCGAGCTCCAGGAATTCGGCGTGCCGATTGACGTGCTTTGGATGCGTTTATCCAAACGCGTCGGCGATCCGCCACAATCGCTCGGATTTTTCCAGCACGGCAAGTTGCTCGTCTTGCTCGATCGCAGCGATTATTTTCAGGTTGGGTTCGTGATTCCGAAAGGCAGCCTAGACGGGCTGAAAACGCGCGGGCTGCCCGCGTTGCAGCATGACATCGTTGAGATCGGCCCGTTTCTGCAGGACCGAATCACTGAGCTCGACAATTGGGAAAAAATCAAATTGCTCACCGTTCAAATCAATCGCCTGAAGAAATGGTACCGCGATGGTTTGCTTTGCATCGGTGACAACGCGCATGCGATGTCACCGGCCGGCGGCGTCGGAATTAATCTCGCGCTCCAGGATGCAGTCGCGACGTCGAATTTGCTTGCGACAAAGTTAAGAGAGCGACCGGTGACGGTGACCGAACTCGAAGAGGTTCAGAAGCGTCGTGAATTTCCGGTACGATTCATTCAGGCCCTTCAAGTCCAGATTCATCGCCGAATCAATGGTCGAAGTTCCGGCAGTGGCGATCGGCTGCCGTTTCTTCCGCGACTATTTCTTTGGTTGCCTTTTCTGCGCGCGATCCCGGCGCGCTTGATTGGGATCGGCCCGCGTCCGGAACACGTTCGCTCGCCAACAATCGGCTGATGGATCCCTTTAGTTATCTTTGAGTTTTAATCTCGATCGTGCTCGCCTTGCAGCAGGATCTGCACGGATGACGCGCAGAAGATCGACAATTTTGTCCGGTTACGCACGGTGGAAACTACAATCAATCACTTGTTCCTAATTCCTCCCTGTGGCAAAAACACAATTCAGTGATTCCCAGGAATTTTTTCGCCGAGCTGAAGCGGCGCAACGTTTACAAAGTCGCAGTCGCGTACGCGGTCGTCGGCTGGCTCGTCGTTCAAGTGACCGCGACCATCGTTCCGACATTTCGTCTTTCCGACGAACTAACGGCTGCGGTGGTCGTGTTGACTGTGATCGGTTTTCCGATTGCGCTCGTTATCGCCTGGGCATTTGAGATGACGCCGGAAGGAATGAAGCGCACGGCGGATCTTTCGCCGGACGAAGCGATCCCGCAGTGGAGCAGACGTAAATTCGCCGCGTTCATCGGCGGTACTGCAATCATCTCGGCTGCGTTGCTCGCCTATCAATTTGCGCGGCCGAAATTCGCGTCGCTAACTCAACCGGCGGAGATCCCGTCAGTTTCTATTCCACAAAAATCGATCGCCGTGTTGCAGTTTGAAAATTTGAGCGACGACAAGGGCGCCGCTTATTTCGCCGACGGCATCCAGGACGGGATCCTGACCAAGCTCGCAAGCATCGCCGATTTGAAAGTGATCTCACGCACATCGACCGCAAAATATAAAAGCAAACCGGAAGAACTGAAAACGGTTTCGCAACAGCTCGGCGTCGCGCACGTGCTCGAAGGCGCTGTGCAAAAGGCCGCTGACAAAGTCCACATCAATGTTCAGCTCCTCGATGCTCGCGCCGATTCACATCTTTGGGCGAAATCGTATGATCGCGAGATCAAAGACGTCTTTGCCGTGGAAAGCGAAGTCGCGCAGGAAATTGCCGATTATCTTCAGGCAAAGCTTTCGCCCACGGAAGCAAACACGCTCGCCACCGCACCGACGCAGGATGCAGCTGCTTACGATTTGTTTTTGAAAGGGGAATTCGAAGCGCGGCTCGCCAACAGCTCGTTGCGGCCGGAGTCATTCGACCGGGCCACCGCCTGGTATCAACAGGCCATCGCACGCGATCCAAATTTCGCGGTCGCGATTGCGCGATTCGCCGAGTGTCGAATGCTGCGTCATTGGTTTGTCGAGAATCTCAGCGACAGTGAGCTGGTGGACGTTCGGAGGATGGCCGACCGCGCTCTTACGCTCGCGCCGAACCTCACCGAAACGCGCATCGCTCTGGGTATGTTTTATTATCTTGGTTTTCTCCAGTACGATCAGGCGCTAGCCGAGTTCACACGCGCGATTCAGTTGCAGCCGAACAATGCACAGGCGTTGGAGTACTTGGGTTACCTCCATCGACGCCAGGGGAAATGGCAGGTTAGTGTGGAAGAGCTCAGAAAGGTGCTCGAACAAGATCCGCGCAACGCGTCGCTGGCGGGAAATTTCGCTTCTGCTTATCTCCACTTACGAATGTGGAACGAGGCCGAGCGCGGGGCTCGACATTCAACCAGTATCGATCCGTATGAAATCATCGGGATGCGAGTGTTGCTCCTCGCCATTCTGAATGGACGCGGCGATATCGATGAAGCCCAACGCGTTTTGGCGACGTCTCCGTCCAATACTAAACTGACGCCGACCTCCATCTTCGGCAGCGTGGCAGCCGAGGTTGGCGACCGCGCTTATGTTTTTGTCATCGCGCGCAAGTTTGACGACGCGCTGAAAGTTTGGGAGAGGCCAAGGACGTCCGCGGTGGACGAGCGCCGAGAAATTTCTGCGCGTGTGGCAATTCGTGTTTTGGCCCGCAAAGTCGGCGACGCACAGGCGGATGCGGAAAACGCGAGACAACTTTTGGAAGAACGATTGCGTGCGCGACCGAACGAAATTCAGACCATGACCGAGCTGAGCTGGGTTTATCTCGCGCTCAATCGCAAGGTCGACGCAGTCAAAGTGTCGCGACGAGCCGCGGAATTAGTGACTCCGGAAAAGGACGCGCTCATTGGCGTTTACAACCTCACTGGCTTGGCCGAGATCGAAGCTCACACTGGCGATACCGCCGATGCGGTCGCGATTCTTCGGCAACTGCTTTCGATTCCAGCCGGCGATACCGTTTCCATCGCACGCTTAAAAATCGACCCCGTTTGGGATCCGATTCGCAACGATCCCGGTTTCCAAAAACTGCTGACCGGCTCGGAACTGGTCGGTCCAGGCAAGTAGGGCGCGCCTATCCCAGGCTTTCGCCCTTGGCCCCAGGTTGTGCCGACTAGCATTTGGCAGAAATATGATGATTGTTGTCATTGCTGCCATGGGCCGGAAGCGACATGATCAATGCCATGAATGCACGATCACACTCAAAGGAAGCAATCCTGACTGCACTGGCACTGCTGGTTCCCGTCGCAATCTTCATCGCGGCGGCTCCGGTCGACGACAATTCATTAAAACCGCCAGCCAAAGATCCGATCCCGGTCGCCTTTCTCATTTCTGATGGCGCGGTCGTGATCGATTTTTGCGGACCGTGGGAAGTTTTCCAAGACGTCATGATTCCAAGTCGCCACGATATGCCGTTCCGTCTTTACACCGTCGCCGAAACCAAGAAGCCGATCCGAACCAGCGGCGGAATGCAGATTGTTCCTGATTATACGATCGCGGATGCACCCGCACCTAAGGTTATCGTCATTCCTGCGCAAAGTGATCCAACTCCAGCAGTGTTGGACTGGATTAAAAAATCTTCGAAGACAACCGACGTGACGATGTCGGTTTGCACCGGCGCATTTGTTCTGGCGAAAACCGGACTGCTGGACGGCAAATCCGCTACGACGTATCACGGCGCCTTCGGACGTTTCGCAATGAAATTTCCCGATGTTCAGCTCAAACGCGGTGCGCGCTTTGTCGAGAACGGAAATCTCGCCACTGCCGGCGGACTGTCTTCCGGGATCGATCTCGCATTGCGCGTGGTCGAGCGTTACTACGGTCGCGAAGTTGCCCAGAAGACCGCCTACAATATGGAATATCAGGGCCAGGGATGGATGAATCCGGATTCAAATCAGGTTTATGCCACCGCGCTTGTTTCAACCGCCGAACATCCGCTCTGCGCGGTTTGCGGAATGGACGTCGATCCAAAGATCGCGCCAAAGTCTGTCTTTAAAGGAACGACTTACTATTTCTGCTCGGACGACGATAAGAAGACGTTCGACGCCGCGCCGGACAAATTTGTCACCAAGTGACGAGCAACAAGTGACTCGTGATAAGCAGATGAACGGAGCTCAGACGACGCGGCGGATCGTGTTCGTCGCCGCGCCCGGCGTCGAGATCCTCGATCTTGTAGGTCCACTGCAAGTGTTCGCACGGGCAGCTGACATCTACAGCCGCGAAAACCCTAAATCGCCGCCGATCTATGCGGTCGAAGTTGTAACTGTCTCCGCTCGCCGCTCGCTGATTGCAAACTGCGGGCTGCACGTCATCGCGCACAAAACATTTCACGAAGTGCGCGGCAGGATCGATACCCTGCTCATCGCCGGCGGCAGTGCGATTGAGCAGAATGAAATCGCCTCTGCCGTCGTGCGCTGGCTAAGAAAAATCGCCGGACGGATTCGCCGAGTCGGTTCCGTATGCACCGGCGCAATGCTTCTTGCGCGCGCAGGTTTGCTCGACGGCCGTCGCGCAACAACTCACTGGAACTGGTGCCAGACTCTAATCAAACGCGCACCGCGCGCCGTTGTTGATCCCGATCCGATATTTGTTCGGGACGAAAATATTTACACATCGGCCGGTGTGACAGCCGGAATGGATTTGGCGCTGGCTTTGGTGGAAGAAGATCACGGTTCGCGCCTCGCGTTGCAGGTTGCGCGCAACCTTGTACTTTATTTGCGCCGGCCTGGCGGCCAATCGCAATTCAGCGCCGCGTTATCGTTGCAGTTGACCGATCGAAAACCATTGCGCGAGCTGGAAGCATGGGTGCTCGATAACTTGAGCAAGCCGCTCACTGTTCCGGTGCTCGCGCAACACGTGGCGATGAGTCCGCGCAATTTTGCCCGCGTCTTCACCAGGGAAATGAAAACAACGCCCGCGAAATTTGTCGAGCGCCTGCGTGTCGAAGCCGCTCGGCGTCGACTCGAAGAAAGTCAGAACAGCATGGAAACGATCGCGGGCGAGTGCGGTTTCGGAAACGTCAACTCGATGCGCAGCGTTTTTCAGCGAATGCTAAAAATCTCGCCCGGCCAATATCGCCGCCACTTTCGACACGTGAAGCCAGCAAGGTCCAGGTAGCGGGGATTTACTCAATCACCCGCTTCTCACATCCCGTGCGACTGCGTCGTTTGAGAAGGAAGTCCGGTGCCTTGTTGATGACTTGGAGTCGTAGTTGCTGGAGTCGTCGTTGTGGTCGTGGTCTCGCCCTTATTCGACGCGCATGAGTTGAGAACTACGGTAAACATCACGATAGCAAAAACAGCAGTTAGCTCCTTCATGGTGAGGAATTAATCTTTGGAACCGGCATTAAAAGCAACTCCAAATCTCTCTCACTGTCACGGCCGCAACAGCGATCGATCGACATCGCTCAGCTTGGTGCAACCGCAAAGCAACATCGCTTCGTCAAGTTCTCGTCGTAAGATTTCCAAAACGTGTGTAGCGCCTTGTTCGCCAGCCACGCACAATCCCCACAGGATCGGTCGGCCGATCATAACCGCGCGCGCGCCGAGCGCGACGGCTTTCAGCACGTCGCTCCCACGGCGAATTCCGCCATCAGCATAAATCTCGCAACGATCTCCAGCGGCATCGACGACGTGCGGCAAGACTTCACAGGTTGCTGGCGCTGTATCGAGCTGACGACCACCGTGATTTGAAACCACGAGCGCCTTTGCGCCGTGATCGGTGGCGCGGCGCGCGTCATCTCCGCGGCAAACGCCTTTTACCACGACCGGCAGGCCAGCGCAGCCGCACAACCAATCGAGATCGTCGAACCCAAGATCGGATTTGAAATTGTCGCGCACGTACGCGGCCAAGCCTGAGCCGGTGACGTCAGGAAGACTCCCCTTTCCCAGCGGCGCCAGATTTTCGACGGACAAGCCTTCCGGCAATGTGAATCGGTTCCGCATGTCGCGTTCGCGCGTGCCCAAGCCAGGCGCATCAACCGTCAGGACGATCGCCTCCGCCCCAGCGGCTTCAGCTCGTTGCACCAACGCGCGGGTGATCTCCCGGTCCTTGTATATATAGAGCTGAAACCAGCGAGGGCTCGCCGCCACGGCCAAGACTTGTTCCATGGCCGTGTTCGAGAGCGAGCTCAAAATGAACAGCGTCTTCGCCGCCCTGGCCGCTTTCGCTGCCGCGACCTCGCCTTCCGCGCAGGCGAGTTTATGAAAAGCCGTCGGCGCGACGACAATTGGCATTGAGATCGCTTGGCCGAGAACGGTGGTGTTTATCTCGCGCGGGCCGATTCCTGCAAGCACGTGATAGTAGAGTTTTAGTTTTTCCCAACTAGCAGTGTTCTCTCGCAACGTAATTTCATCCAATGCGCCGCCTTCGTAGTAATCGGAGACATCCTTTGCCAGTTTGCGCCGCGCAGCCCGCGCATAGTCAGCAACATTAACGAGGACGTCCTTTTGCATGATCGCTCGAACAAGACAGGATTAGCAAGATTGCCTCGCTTCAGAACAGACAATCCGCGGAATCCTGTGAACCCTGTCCAGTTTCTCGACGACTTCGCTACAGCAATTCTTGAATCAGCATCTTCGCCTGTTCCGCCGACACGCCAAGCTTGCGGAAGGCGAGCGGACCTTCGCCCGTGTGCAACACCGGTTCGAGTTCTTCCAATGTCGGCAAGTCGGTTCGGCGCCAAAACAGGCCGATCGGGATTTCTTCGCCCCATTGATAGCCGCGCTCGATGGCCTTGTGGAAATCAGTCGCATCGTGCCCCTGTTCTTCCAAAATTCTCACGCGCGGATTAAACCATTGATATGTGTTGTCCTTGTTATAAGTGACACACGGACTGAAGACGTCGACCAAAGCGAAACCATTATGCTGGATCGCCCCCTTGAACATTTCGACCATGTGCTTCTGTTTACCGCTGAAGGCGCGGGCCACGTAAGTCGCGCCGCCGACGATCGCCATCGGGATCGGATTGATCGGATTCTCCACGCTCCCGTAAGGCGTGCTCTTGGTTTTCATTCCCTTTGCGCTGGTGGGCGAGACCTGGCCGGTCGTTAGGCCGTAAATCTGGTTGTCCATCACGATGTAAGTCAGATCAACATTGCGGCGCATTGTGTGGACGAAATGGTTGCCGCCAATCCCATAGCCGTCGCCATCACCACCGGTGCAGATCACTTTCAACTCGTGGTTACCCATTCTCACGCCGGTTGCGACCGCCAAAGCGCGGCCATGCAACGTGTGCATTCCATACGTGTTGATGTAGCCCGGCAAATTCGATGAACAGCCGATGCCACTGATGACGCAGGCCTGATGCGGTTGCAGTCCCAGTTCGAACATCGCCGATTGCAGGGCGGCCAGCACCGAGAAATCTCCGCAGCCGGGACACCAGTCGGGATGGATCCGGCCGCGATATGTGTCTTTTGTCAATTGCCCAGGCTCGGTGGCTGGCGGTGCAACGGGAGTATTCATATTCGTTAGGCATTCACTTCATGAGCAGGGACTGACAGGCGTGTTTTGCCGCTCAGTTGCGCTTTGACCGCTTCGACGATGTGGTGCGGCATAAACGGTTCGCCGTCGTACTTGCGGATGTGTCCGTGTGCATCGAATCCCGTCTCGCTCCGGAGATAACGGGCGAATTGTCCGCTCTGATTGTTCTCAACCACAATCACTTTCTTGGTGCACGAAAGAGTGGCGCTGATCTCCGCTACGTGCAGCGGCCACATCCATTTTATGGCGAGTTGATTGCCTACGATCCCTTCTTCACCCGCCAGTTTTTCCACCGCTTCTCGAATCACGCCTTCAGTAGAACCCCAACCGACCAGGGTCACATCAGCGTTTTCCGGACCGACCAGTTTTGGCGGCGCGACGTCCTTGACCACCCCTTGCATCTTGCGGGCACGCTTCTCAACCATCATTCGGCGTTTTTGCGGATTGGTAAATTCGTCGCTGATCAAGGTGCCATCTTCATCATGCTCGTCGGTCGCGGCGGTAAAAATGTGTCCGGGGATGCCGGGGACTGCACGCGGCGAAATTCCGCTCTCGGTGTTTTTGTAACGTAGGTAAGCGTTGTCGTTGTAGCCGCTCGCGGAATTCGTGCCGTTGCCATTGCCGTTGAACAGAATCAATTCACCGCGATCGATCTTCACTTTGAAATCCACCTCTTCCGGATCAACGCTCGCCGTTCCTTCTGAGATCAGGAGATCGGAGAGCACGAGACCTGGGCACTGGTACTTGTCACAGAGATTGAACAACTCCGGGATCGTCCGAAATAGATCGAGCTGATTCGTTGGCGCGACGACGATGCGCGGATAATCGCCCTGCCCCGCGCCCAGGATTTGCCAGAGATCACCCTGCTCGGTCTTGGTCGGCACGCCCGTCGCAGGTCCGGCGCGTTGCACATCAACACACACAACTGGAGTTTCAATCATGCCCGCCATTCCAACTGCCTCGGTCATTAGCGCAAATCCGCCGCCGCTCGTCGCGCACATCGCCCGGCAGCCGGTATGCGCCGCACCGATCACCATGTTCATCACGCCGATCTCGTCCTCGACTTGCCGGACCATGATCCCGAGCTCGCGCGCGTGCGCCGCCATCCACATCAACACACCGGTGGACGGACTCATTGGATACGCCGCAAAAAATTTTACGCCAGCGGCCGCGCCACCCATGGCGATGGCTTGGTTGCCGGTAATCACGCCCATCGGTTTCACTCCGCGTCCCGCCTTCCAGGGAAACGCTGCGAAATTCTGGGCCGCGTAATCGTAGCCGGCGCGAGCAATGGCGACGTTTTCGGCCACTACCGCATCGCCTTTCTTTTTAAATTGTCGAGTAATGACGGTCTCGAGCGGCTCCGATTCAATCCCAAGGAGTTGCAGCGCCGCGCCGAGCGCGGCGGTGTTAATAGCCAATTTGTTGCCCTTGGTCAATTCCTTCATCGGCATTGGGCACAGTTGCACTCCGTCGGCCGCTTCACCGGGCGTTACCTTTTCCTTGTCGTAAATCGCGCACGCGCCGCTCTTCAACAAACGAAGATGACGATCCATCGTGTCCTGATTGAGCGGAATGAAGACGTCGATCTTGTCGCCCATGTTGCGCACGGGCGTGTCGCCAGCGCGAATCGTCAGGAACGTGTGTCCGCCCCGAATGATCGATTGATAGGCATTGTAGGCGTTCAGATGAAGACCGCGCCGGGCAAAGATGAGCGCGAGAATGTTCCCAGTGGATGCAATCCCCTGGCCGTTCTCGCCGCCGATGCCAACCGCGAAATCTACCTTAGTTTTCACTGGACCTCATTTTATCGGGTGCCGCGTGAATTTGCTGTGGCTCACGGTTCTACGCAAGCCTAAGCCGCAAGATCGGGATTCGCGACGTTAACGATCAGCGTTGTGAAATCGTTGGGCTAACACCATAGCGATGGCCATTGCCGGCACGAGACCAGCACAAGAAGTAGGAACAAAGCTGAAAAGCTGAAATCGGAAGGACTGAATTCGATGATGGAGATGGACAAGTTTGACATCGCAAACCTGAAGAAGACGGCGGAATATCGCTAAAGAAAGCAGGAAAACACGAATTTTGGTTTGTTCCTTCGTTTCAGAGTTCTTTAGATATTGGCCTTCATAAGAGCAATTCTGTTAATCCTATCGATTAGTTGCTCCGCGCAGGCGCTAGCGGTGTCGAAGGATGATGAAGCTGCGCGAGACGCGGCGCTGCAATGGCTGCAACTGATCGACGCCGGTCGTTACGAGGAAGCTTCTTCGCGAACATCGCAGGAAGTTCGCACTTTGGAAAATTGGTTAGATTTTTTCTCGACACAGCGCGCGCTGCTGGGTCGCTGCAACAAACGGCAGGTTGATGAAGTGAAGCATGCGTCGACCGTTCCCGGCGTTCCGGAGATTCGGCGTTACCACGTCGTCCGATTCAAGACTTCATTTGAACACAGGCCTGCGGCGGTCGAAGAAGTCACGATCACGAAGGTGGGCTGCTGTTGGGAAATCTTCGGCTATGAAATCAGCAAATAGTCGCGTCCGCTGAATCCAGAGGGGCGGCATGGCGCATCTCACTGCTAATATGAGCAAGCGCGCGCTCTTTGGGATCGTCCTGTTCGCACCCGTTGGTGTCCTGCCGGTGGCAGATGCAAAAGTGGTCGATGGCGGGACGCTGATCAAAAACGTCACAGTTATTTCACCGGAACTGGTTGCTCCCCGCGCGCACGCCGTTGTCGTGATGCGCGATGGAAAAATTGCAGAGATTGGAACCGACATAACTGCCGGCGCGCATGCGAACGTAATTGATGGTCACCGCGGCTTATTGATTCCGGGTTTGATCGATTCGCATGTTCACGCCGCGGCCGGGATGTTTTTGATTCACCACCAGCTCGTCAATATGACCGAGTTTCGCCGCCTGCCACAGATTGTTTTTGATCGTCAGCGATACGAAACCAGTGACGCTTTCGCCATCGACGGCGCAGAGATAAACTTTCGAGTCGGAAACTAACGCGCAATCGAACACATTTTTAGCCCTGGTCGGTTGAGTTCTTCGTCCGGCCAGAGTTGTCGCAACAACATGAGCACGTCTTCAAAATCGTCGCGGCGGCATCGTCTGATCTCGAATTTCGAGTTCATTCGCCTGTCCTTGCCTACAACAGATAACCAATAACGAATAAACGCCTCAACCTTCCGCTCGATCAGGGCGAAACAGTTCTTGCAGTTCGTCGTAAGACGCGGCGTTCTTCAATTCGTCGAAGGTCCCCTTTTCCAGCAACTCCTTGGCCGAGCGAATGAATCCTCCCCACCCCGCGCGGGCGAACGCGCCGCCGACGCTCACGCGACGCACGCCTAGCTCAGCCGCGTCGCGCATCGTGAGACCAACGGCGCCGCCAATCAAAATGTTAACCGGCTTCGGCGCGACCGCTTCCACAATCGCCTTGATCTGATCGCGTTCCTTGAATCCTGGCGCGTATAAGCAATCGGCGCCGGCGTCGGAATACGCGACAAGGCGTTTGATCACCTCATTGATCTTTTCGCGACCAACGAGAAATCCTTCCGCGCGGCCGACCAGCAAAACTCCTGTGTCATGAAGCGCTTCGCGAACGGCGTGGATTCGTTCGACCGCAAGATCGACATCGTAAAGGTTTTTATCCTTTCGATCGGTCGTGTCCTCGACCGAAAGACCAGCGACTCCGGTTTCAGCGCACAGCCGCGCGTTTTCAGCGCACCAGTTTGGATCGTCGGCATAACCGTTTTCGAAATCGGCGTTCACCGGAATATCGGTTGGTTCAACCAGCTCACGGATGTGCGCGAGCATGTCGTCGCGCTTGACCGAGCCGTCAGACAATCCGCGCGAGAAGGCAAAACCGGCCGACGTGGTCGCGATCGCTTTGAATCCGAGATGCTGCAAATACTTCGCGGTCCCGATGTCCCACGGATTGGGAATTGCAAAACATCCGCGTTCGTGCAGACGGTGAAAGTCGCGGCGCTTCTCTTCGGTTGATCTCATAACACAGTTTTGCGAAAAGCTGGAACGCTGCGCGCCCCGCAACAAGCGCAATCTTTGTGCAACGCCGATTGACAATCTGGCTAGCAGCGACGTCGTCGGCTAATCAGACTGTATGTTGGACCCCGCCAATGGCAGCCCGAAACAACCGTCAATCTGTACCGTGACGTCAGCCGGCATTTTTGCAAGAATCGGAACATGAATAGGCCTCTACGGGTGATCGGGCGTAGTGTCTGGACTCGCTCTGCAGAAAAATGATTGACCGGCGAGCGAATTCGGGTGTCGATGGTGGGATGAAAAAACTGCTTCTAATTATTTGCGCTATTGTGCTTCCGCTCGCAGTGGTCTGTAATTTTCCGCCCACGGCTAATGGCGCGGATGATAAAGCTGTTCGCGACGCCGATGCGGAATGGTCCAAAGCTGCCGGTGCCAAAGATCTCGACAAGGCGGTGTCGTTTTATGCCGATGATGCGATCGTTCTGCCGCCGAATGAAGCGGCGATCACGACCAAAGACGGCATTCGAAATCTTTGGAAGGGTTTCATCGACACTCTTACGAGCGTCAGCTGGGCTGCAACGCGCGTTGAGATGGCTAAATCCGGTGACATGGCGTGTTTAACTGGCACTTACGAGACGACGATGAAGGACGGCACAAAGGATCACGGCAAGTACTGCGAGGTTTGGAAAAAGAAAGCCGACGGAAAATGGAAATGCGCGACTGAGATGTTCAGTTCCGATCTCCCGGCAACGCCTGCACCTTCTCCAGCGCCGGGCGCTGCGGAAAAGAAATAGCAACGAGACGCAGGCGACTACGAACTGCCAAAGTTTGAGAGAGCGATCGTATGCCAATCACTGCTTTCAATAGCCACACTGACGGCATGGATCAGAGTTTGCGGCGTCGCGCAACGGATGCTTTGCCGCTTATGAGGATGGATTCACACATCTCGAGTTGACCCGGAAGCATTACCGCGACGCCGGTCTGGATTCGAAAAGGCTGGATGCCCTCATTCGTTAGCCCAGTGCCGAAGTTGGGATGAGTGAACGTGCTATTTGCTTCAAGCCTGCACGGAAGGCACCAGTAGTCGGTTACGAAAAATGAAAGCCGTGCGACTGGTGCGGATCGGAAAGCCGCTTGAAGACGCGGACGTTGCAGTTCCCGAGATCGGTCCGACCGACGTTTTGATTCGCGTTGCCGCGGCTGGTATCTGTCACTCTGATGCGCATTATCGCGCCGGCATTTCGACGATTGATGCGTTGCCGGTGACGCTCGGGCATGAAGTCGCGGGCCGCGTTGAACGGGTCGGTGAAGACGTAACCAGTGTCGCGCCCGGCGACCGTGTTTGTGCACATTATCTAGCACACTGCGGACGCTGTGAATTTTGCGTGCTCGGCTTGGAGCAGTTTTGCCCGAAGGTGCAGATGATTGGAAAACACCGCGATGGCGGATATGCCGAGTTCGTCAATGTTCCTGGCAGAAACGCATTCGCGCTTCCGGACGAAATCTCATTCGAGATCGGCGCAATCATGATGTGCTCGTCAGCGACTGCGCTTCATGCCCTGAATAAAGCGCGCCTAAAATCCGGAGAGTCAGTCGCGATTTTTGGATTCGGTGGATTGGGATTTTCGGCGTTGCAGGTGGCGCGAGCACTTGGCTGCGGTGATGTTTACGTTGTTGAAATCAATCCGGCAAAACTCGCGGCAATCCGAAGGCTCGGCGCCGTCTCGATCGACGCGAATGCGGGAGATCCAGTCGAACAGATCACAGAAGCGACCACCGGAAGAGGCGTGCACATCTCGCTCGAGTTGATCGGCTCGGCGACAACAATGAGGCAAGCGGTCCAATGTCTAGGCCCGCTCGGACGCGCTGCGGTTGTCGGATTAACGGCGGAGTCGATGCCGATCTTTCCGTACACAGAGTTGATCAACAAGGAGACGGAGATCATCGGTGTGTCCGATCATTTAGCGACTGAGCTGCCGGCGCTGATCGAATTTGCGCGCAGCGGCGAACTCCGCTTTCCGCCGGATACTTTGCGCTTTGTCGATCTCGATGCTGAACAGATCAATGCAGCGCTCGACGCATTTCAGCATTCCATTGATCACGTCAGAACTGTAATTGTTCCGAGAGAATGGGACAGACCACGCCGTGACCGGTGATCCCAGTTCCGACATGCGCGCCTACAACAAAGTCGACGATCACACTAGTTGTAGGCAGCGGCAAGATTGTCGTAGCGCTGGATGGGAAAAGCCGGATGGTGACCTCGGTTAGCCGAAACGCCAAAGGCAAGCAGTCGAGACGATTGCAGTTTACGACAAAGTCGGCTGACGACAGAGCCGCCCAGCGGTTAGAATTTCCGACGGGATTCGGCAGAAAAATCGTCAATCCTCTTTTGACAATTGTTTGACAATTCAGAGGAAATTCATAGCTTAGTGGCCCGCAAGTAAGCGGCCCCGGCGTGGCCGGGGTTGTTCTCCTCTGGCTCGAATCGAGCCGACACACTGGTCAGAATTCTGGCGAGGGACGGGCTTTGCTTTGTACCATATGAGGATGTTGATCTTTGACAGTTGGGTTTGGAATTTCGATCGGCGAAATTTCAAATGTTCGTCAGCAAACATTGAATTGTGCGTTATCTGTCGATTTTCTTTGGCAAACAAAGATTTAGATCGGACAACTCCCACCCGTTTTCTTCGGAAGGCGGTTGGGCAATGAAAAGTCAGATCGCAAACTTTCGGTTCTCTCACGGGAACCGAGTCGTTTTTAACGGAGAGTTTGATTCTGGCTCAGAACGAACGCTGGCGGCGTGGATAAGACATGCAAGTCGGACGGGAACTTCCGTTGTAGCAATACGGTGGAAGTTTCAGTGGCGAACGGGTGCGTAACACGTGGGCAATCTACCGAGAAGTGGGGGATAGCTCGCCGAAAGGCGAATTAATACCGCATGTGATCAGGAGCGACATCGCTCCGAAATCGAAGGTGGCGCAAGCTACCGCTTTTCGAGGGGCCCGCGGCCTATCAGCTTGTTGGTGAGGTAACGGCTCACCAAGGCGTTGACGGGTAGCTGGTCTGAGAGGACGACCAGTCACACTGGGACTGAGACACGGCCCAGACACCTACGGGTGGCAGCAGTCGAGAATTTTTGACAATGGGGGAAACCCTGATCGAGCGACGCCGCGTGGAGGATGAAGGTCTTCGGGTTGTAAACTCCTGTCATTTGGGAACAAGGCGCATTTATTAACTGTGGGTGCGTTGATAGTACCAGAAGAGGAAGAGACGGCTAACTCTGTGCCAGCAGCCGCGGTAATACAGAGGTCTCAAGCGTTGTTCGGATTCATTGGGCGTAAAGGGTGTGTAGGTGGCGCGCTAAGTCGGGTGTGAAATTTCGGAGCTTAACTCCGAAACTGCATTCGATACTGGCGTGCTTGAGGACTGGAGAGGAGACTGGAATTTACGGTGTAGCAGTGAAATGCGTAGATATCGTAAGGAAGACCAGTGGCGAAGGCGGGTCTCTGGACAGTTCCTGACACTGAGACACGAAGGCCAGGGGAGCAAACGGGATTAGATACCCCGGTAGTCCTGGCAGTAAACGGTGCACGTTTGGTGTGGGAGGATTCGACCCCTTCTGCGCCGGAGCCAACGCGTTAAACGTGCCGCCTGGGGAGTACGGTCGCAAGATTAAAACTCAAAGAAATTGACGGGGGCCCGCACAAGCGGTGGAGTATGTGGCTCAATTCGATGCAACGCGAAGAACCTTACCAGGCCTTGACATGCATCTC
>DATLJP010000016.1:0-23633 GCA_035538875.1 Chthoniobacterales bacterium
GCTAAGTGACAATCGTGTAAACTCGCGTTCGCGAGGTTGGCGCCGCGCGATCGACAATTCTTCGCGCAAGAGAAGGGCGAACTCTAGAATTTTACGTTTAGATCCGCTTGAAACAGCTGAAAACTTTCGAGCGGATTGATCGCGATGTCGCCGAAACCGCCGGTCCCGAGTAGAAGGGTCGGCTTAGTGCGCGTAACCATAAAGCAACCGCACCCAAGCCACGGCGCTAAACATCTAAACCACGGGTCGCGCCGATTCCTTCCTTGTTCAGCTTTGAATCCCAAAACTCAGTATCTACCAGACTTGGATCGTCGCCTTCGAGGGTCGGCTCGAATCCCGCCGGAGATTAATTGCTCCTGACTACTTTGGTTTCGCGGAGGGCGAGGGAAGAATCGGCGGCAGTGTTGTCATGGAGCCCCGGGGAGCCGCGCTCGTGGCTGGCACAACAGGAGCGCCCGGAGAGGGAACTGCGGGCGCGTTTGGACTTGCGGGCGCCGGTGATGCCGGCGGTTGCCGAGCCGTTTGTTGCTTCAACAATTCGCTCCGCAGTCCGGTGTCCCGGCTCGTTTTGTGCGAATACAGGATCGACAGCGCGAAGGTAAGCAGGAAGAAAATTCCCACCAGCCAGCCGGTGAACTTGACCAGCACGTTGGTGGTCTGTGCACCGAAAATATTTTCGGTTACGCCGCCGCCGAACGCTGCGCCAAGTCCTTCACTCTTAGGCCGCTGCATTAAAATGACCAGCACCATCAAGAGGGCAACCAAGACGTAAATCGCCAGCAGGAAATTTATCAGGATCTGCATCGGGGACGGGAATATGGGCGATCTCGCCGTCGAAGCAACCGCTCATCGCTTCTTAATGTCGTTCCAGATCGTATCTAGCTCGGCTAGATCGACATCACCCAGCTTCTTGCCGCGCTTCCTCAGTTCGTCCTCTAACAAGTTGAATCGCCGGACGAATTTGTCAGTGGCGCCTTGAAGCGCGCTCTCGGCGTCGAGGTTGCATTTCCGGGAAAGATTTACGACCGCGAAAAGCAGGTCGCCGATTTCGTTTTTGATTGATTTTTGATTTTGGCTTTCGATCGCGCTCTCCAGTTCGCCGAGCTCTTCTTCTACTTTAGCGATCACGTCGCGCAGCTTTGCCCAATCAAAATTCGCCCGCGCCACTTTGCTTTGCGCCTTTTGCGCGCGCATCAGCGCCGGAAGCGCGGTCGGAAGGTTCGAAAGATAGTGCGTGTCGCCCTTCTTTTCATCGCGCTTGATCGCTTCCCATTGTTTTAAAACAGCGCCGCTATCTCGGGCATCGCTTTCGCCAAAAACGTGCGGATGTCGCCGGATCAGTTTCTCACCGATTTCATTAAGCACGTTGTCGATATCGAATCGGCCGGCTTCGCGCGCGATCTCGGCATGCATCACGACGAGCAGCAGAAGATCGCCGAGTTCTTCGCGAAAATGCGCGTCGTTCCTGGTGCGGGCTGCTTCCGCCACTTCGTAAGCCTCTTCAATCGTGGCGGGCAAGAGCGATTCGTGTGTTTGTTCGCGGTCCCACGGACAACCGCCCGGCGCGCGCAACTTCGCGACAATCTCGCAGAGCTTCGCGAAGTTGTTAGTTGATTGTTGATAGTTGATAGCGGCCGGCATTTCGCATTCTTCTATCAACTCTCAGCTCTTAACTATCAACCCCTTCAAATGCGCCAGAGCGACCGGTGCGTGCCGAACTCCGAGATTTCGCCGGAAGATTTCTTGCCAACGTAAACGGCGATGCCGATCGAACTGATAAACGTGCCCAGCATCGCGAAGGCGATCAGCCAGGCCGGAATGTGACCGACTCGCAGGGCGCGATAAAAGTCCCAAAATCCTTCCATTGCGTGCGGCGCGTGCAAAAAGATTTTCGTGATCCACGCGACCAGGATCAGGATGAAAATGAAAACGTAATTGCGTTTCAACCGGCGCCCGATCGCCTCCAGCTTGCTGATCTTGAAACAGGGAAGAATGAGATCCTCGCAAACCAGTTGCTTCCAATCGCCCTGAAGCAGGTCACGATTTTCCATCACCATCGGCACGAGAAAATGCGCTTCCAGCATCCGGATGCGCGCACGGAAGGCATCGTAAAAACGATAACGGCGCGCTTCGATCCAGAGCAGCACCCAAACAATTGCGAGATTGAAAAAGAAAATGATGTGCGGCACGCCCGCGTTCGCGAACGCGATCGTGATAATGGCAGTGCTGCTGGTGATAGCCCAGTTGGTAGTGACATCGAGCCGTTGCCGCCAAACCATGATTCGTCCCATTTCGCCGCGGTAAAAATGCGACATGGCGTTGACGTAGCCCGGATCGTAGATACTGCGCTGGACCGAAACAGTCGTCTCCTGCTGGTTCGCAATAGGAGCGTTTTTTTCAGTTGCCACGGTCGATCAATTAACTGGATAAGTGCGACAGAATCCAACATTTCCTCATGGCCATCGCTCTTGCCGACCTGATCGATCCGGCGCAAGTCAGCCTAAACCTGGGCGCCCGTAACCAAATCGACACCCTGCGCGAAATTGTCGATCTTCTCGCGACTTCCGGAAAGATCAACCACGCTAGCGCGTTTCTGGAACAACTACAGAAGCGCGAAAAGACCAATTCCACGTATGCCGCGGACGGCGTCGCGTTTCCACACGCCCGGACAAAGTTGGTCGACGAGATCGTCGTTGGAATCGGCCGGAGCGAAGCCGGAATCCCGTGGACTGGCAAAGGCGAGATTGCCCACCTGATTTTCTTGATTGCGGTGCCGGAACGATTAATTAGCGACTATCTGGTGGTGGTCGGCGCGATTGCGCGGATCACGAAAGATCGGCCGTTGCGGACTCTTTTGCTCCACGCCGACAATGCGGGCGATTTTATTGCGACGCTGCTGAGCGCGCCTTCAATCTGATTTTTTCAAGAGCCGATTTCGCGCGCGGTCGAGAATCTTTTTTTCGGTCTCGGTCAAACTGCTCATGCCGGACTTGGAAATCTTGTCCAGGATCGGGTCGACCGATTCATAAACATCATCCGGCTCGACTGTGCGCCGCGCCGAAGACGTTTGCACCACGTACAATTTTGGCTTTGGGCGCAGATGCATTTTGAGATTGTTGATCCAGGCCAATTCCGGTCCAGCGCCGCGCAGCTCGATAAAGAAGAACGCCAGCGCGATGCTGGTCCAAAGAACTACTAGGTCCTGCCAATCATGCGCAGCCAGCGCACTCAAGGTGCCAATCGCCGCCAGGATCACGAAAACCCATTTCGCCGGAATCCGCAGAAAGAATTGAACATTCGGATAAAGCGTAACGAACGCGGCAAAAACGGCGAAATGCAGTGCGCCGGAGCCGGCCAATCCCGTGCGCGTGTGCAGGCCCCACAAGGTTAGCATCAGCGTCGGCACGAACAACAAGAGCGCGTAAAGCCAAATGTAAGCCCGTTGACCGATGAATCGTTCCACTTCGCGCCCGAAGAAAAAGAGCATGTACATTTCAACGGCGAACCAAAGCAAGGCGTAGCCCGTCGGCGGATGGATTATTCCGTAAGTGACAAGCCGCCAAACTTGGCCGTGCAGCAAAACGTGCATGCTATCGAACATTGCGTAGTTAAGCACGCCCGCGTAACCGATCGCGAAAAGGAACGCGGTCAGGATCGCACAAACGACATGCACTCCCACCAAAATCGTTGTGACGTCGACTGGGAAACGTCCCATCCACGTTACCGGCCGGTAATCATCGGAGGTAGTGACTCCGAACATGATTCAATTAAACAACGACCGTTTCGCATGCGCAAGGTGGATCGAGCGCTGTCATCTCCGCATTTCTTTGGAATTCTTCCGCAAAGCGGCGGTCCACCCATAAAAAATTCTTGGAGAACCGCGCGAACCGGAAGAAATTTGCTTTTCGCTCTAATCTAGATCGACATCTACCGATGAAGAACATCGCGCCCGCGATTTCGCCTCCTTCCGGGGTCGGAAGCGACAAGCCGGCGAACCAGGCCGTGCTGGATTGGGTGCACGAGGTCGAGCTCGTGACCAAACCGGAGAATGTTTTTTGGTGCGACGGTTCTGGGCGCGAGCACGAATTCCTGCTCGATCAAGCGCTGAAGCAAGGAGTGTTGATCAAACTCGACCAGCAAAAAGTCCCGCGCTCGTATTTGCATCGCTCGAATCCGAACGATGTCGCGCGCGTTGAGCAATTCACTTTCATCTGCACGCCAACCAAGGAGGAGGCCGGACCGACGAATAATTGGAGCAAACCGGCCGAGACCTACACAAAACTTCAGAACATGCTCAAGGGCGTGATGCGCGGGAGAACGATGTTCGTCGTGCCTTACGTCATGGGCCCGCCCGATTCGCCGCTCGCCAAAGTCGGATTCGAAATCACCGACTCGATTTACGTCGTCTTAAGCATGCGAATCATGACCCGCATGGGCGAAGTCGCGCTCCAACGGCTCGGCAACGATCCGAAGGCAGAATGGAACCGCGGCGTGCATTCATTGTTAGATGTCGATCCGGAGCGGCGTTTCATCTGCCATTTCCCGCAGGATAACACGATCATCTCGGTCGGCTCCGGTTACGGCGGGAACGTTTTGCTCAGCAAGAAATGTCTCGCGCTTCGGATCGGTTCTTATCTCGCGCGCAAACAAGGCTGGATGGCCGAGCATACGCTAATTCTCGGTGTCGAATCGCCCGACGGGAAAAAGCATTACGTGGCGGCGGCGTTCCCGAGCGCGTGCGGCAAAACGAATTTCGCCATGTTGATTCCGCCGAAGCATTTCGCCGGTTGGAAAGTGACCACGATTGGTGACGACATCGGCTGGCTTCAAATTCGCGATGGTCGGCTGTACGCGGTCAATCCGGAGAACGGGTATTTCGGCGTTGTACCTGGAACCAATTACAAATCGAATCCGAACGCGATGAAATCGATTTCTCACGACACGCTTTACACCAACGTCGCGCTTACTGACGACGGAGATGTTTGGTGGGAGGGCAAAGACGGCGCGCCGCCGAAACACGCCCTCGATTGGCGCGGTAATGATTGGGCCCCGGCTTCAAAAGAAAAAGCGGCGCATCCGAACAGCAGATTCACGACTCCGGCTCGGAACAATCCGGTTTTAGATCCGAATTTTGAGAGAGCCGACGGTGTTCCGATCAGTGCGATCATTTTCGGCGGACGCCGCAGCAGCACTGTGCCACTGGTGTTTCAGGCTTTCGATTGGAACCACGGTGTTTATCTCGGTGCGACCATGGCGTCGGAAACAACCGCCGCTGCCACTGGCGCCGTCGGCAAGGTTCGTCGCGATCCGATGGCCATGCTGCCGTTCTGCGGCTACAACATCGGCGATTATTTCCAGCATTGGATCGACATCGGGAGACGGTTGACCAATCCGCCGCCCATTTTCAGCGTGAATTGGTTCCGCAAAGGCGTAGACGGAAATTTCCTCTGGCCCGGGTTCGGCGAGAACATGCGTGTGCTCAAATGGATTCTGGATCGTTGCGAAGGACGCGGCGGCGCCGTGGGATCGCCGATCGGTTGGCTGCCCGGCGTGCCCGATCTCGATCTCGCCGGCCTCGAGATCGACCATAAATGCGTCGATGAATTGCTCGAGATCGATCACGAAGACTGGAAGACGGAGCTGGCCGAACATAAAGAGCTTTTCGATTCGCTTGGCGGCATAGTTCCGAAGGAGTTGCTAAGACAGCGCCAACAGGTTGCTGAACGTTTCGGGCAATAATCCGCCGACAATTTGCGAATGCAGCTGCGATCTGGAATTGTCTCCAGTGGGTTCGAGGCTTGCTGAACAAGAATGCGTCACTCCGCCCGCTGTGCACGGATGCATCGAGATTCGCGGGGCGCGCCAGAACAATCTCAAAGGCGTCGATGTCGATCTTCCGCTTGGGAAATTGACCGTCGTGACCGGTCCGAGCGGCTCCGGAAAGTCATCGCTCGCGTTCGAAACCATTTACGCTGAAGGGCAGCGCCGTTACGTCGAAACTTTTTCGCCGTATATGCGGCAATTCCTCGACCGCATGGACAAACCGCGCGTCGACGACATCCGCGGGATTCCGCCCGCAATCGCAATCGAACAATCGAATCCGGTCAAGACATCGCGCTCGACGGTCGGCACGATGACCGAGATCAACGACTATGTAAAGTTGCTGTGGCCGAGGATCGCGAAGGCATTCTGTCCAAGCTGCCTTCGCGAGATTCGCCCCGAAACGGCAAAATCGATCGCTGACGAAATTCTGCGCGACTGCGCTGGCCAAAATGTTCTCGTCACCTTCTGGGTTTCAGTTCCGGCGAAGACTGAGCCAGAGAAGTTTTTCGAGTTCCTTCAACAACAGGGCTATCTCCGTGTCTGGATCGGCAACGAAGTGGTGCGCGTCGATGGCGATCCAAAAAAGATCAAGCGTCTTGGCACGCGCGTCCAAGTTGTCCAGGATCGAATCGCGATTACTTCCGGGAACCGAGCGCGCCTGGTTGAAGCGATCGAAACCGCTCTGCGTTTTGGAAAAGGCAAAGTCAACTTTGCAATACCGGAAACCGGAAGCCAGAAACCGGAAAGAGCAAACGCTGCGCGTGAAGAAAATCTATCCGCTATCCGCTATCCGGTATCCGAAATCCCTTTTTCGACGGGCTGGCATTGTGCGCATTGCGATCTCGATATTCGTCCGCCCAGCCCCGGCCTTTTTAGTTTCAACAACCCACTCGGGGCGTGTCCGGAATGCCGTGGATTCGGGCGCACGATCGCGATCGATCTCAATAAAGCGATCCCCGATCGATCGTTATCGATCAAGCAAGGCGTGATTCGCGTTTTCCGAGGTCGGGAATTTGGCGAATCGCAAAAAGATTTACTCCGCGCCTGCGCCCGTGAAGAGATCGACATCAATGTTCCATTCGAGGAATTGCCGAAGGCCGATCAGGATTTCGTCATCGACGGTGAAAAGCGAATCGGCGAATATACCGAAGACGACTACGAAAACGACCGTTGGTACGGCGTGCGCGGATTCTTCCGCTGGCTCGAATCGCAGGTTTACAAAATGCACATGCGCGTGCTGCTCAGCCGTTACCGCGCCTACACGACTTGTCCGAGTTGCAACGGTGGACGCTTTCAACCCGAAGCGCTGAATTTTCGAATATCCGATAGCGGAAAGAGGAAACGGGAAAGATCAAACGAGTATCTTACTTTGCCAGAGTTTGCGGCGTTGTCCGTTGCTGACGCGCGCCATCTTTTGACGACCGTCGATATCACGCCCCTCGATACGACCGCGCGGATGCTGCGCGGCGGAATTTGTTCCCGCTTGAACTACTTGTGCGAAGTCGGCGTCGGTTATCTGACGCTCGATCGATCAACGCGCACCTTGAGCGGCGGCGAAGTGCAGCGGGTAAATCTTACGACCTGTCTTGGAGCGTCGCTCGTGAACACGCTCTTTGTGATGGACGAGCCGAGTATCGGGCTCCATCCGCGCGACATCGGCCGGCTCGTCCGAGTCATGCACAGCTTGCGCGACCGCGGGAACACTCTGCTTGTCGTTGAACACGAAGAGCAAATTATTCGCGCGGCTGACAACTTGATCGACATCGGACCCGGCCGCGGTGAACGCGGCGGCGAATTGGTTTTCAACGGCATGCTCGATCACCTTGTGCTCCGCAAATCGCTAACTGCCGATTATCTCAGCGGTCGCAAAACGATTCCTGTTCCCAAATCCCGGCGAAAATCGACATCGTCGATCAAAATCGCCGGCGCTCGCGAGCACAATCTCAAGAACCTCGATGTCGATCTTCCGCTTGGCGTCTTTAGCTGTGTGACTGGCGTTTCGGGCTCGGGGAAATCAACGCTCATCCACGATGTGCTTTATCGGAATCTGCTCGTTGCAAAGGGGCAATCGACCGATCAGGAAGCAGGCGCGTGCAAATCGGTCAGCGGTGCGCATCGGATCAACGAAGTGGTTATGGTCGATCAGTCGCCGCTCGCGCGTACGCCACGCTCGACTCCAATTCTTTATCTTGGCCTCTACGATCGCGTCCGCGAATTGTTCGCCGCGCAACCGAAAGCGATGTCGCAAGGTTTAACCGCGAGCGCGTTCTCGTTCAACTCCGGCAGCGGACGCTGCGAACGTTGCTCTGGCACGGGATTCGAAAAGATCGAGATGCAGTTCCTGAGCGATCTTTATGTGCGTTGCGCCGAATGCGAAGGCAAACGGTTCCAGCCGCACATCCTGCAAATTAAACTGCACGGCAAATCGATTCACGATGTGCTCGAGCTAACGGTGCACGAGGCGATTCAGTTTTTTGCCCAAATCGGAGAGGAAAAAACCTTATCCGATGGGCTCGGCGTTCTCGACGAAGTTGGCCTGGGCTATTTGCGACTCGGTCAACCGTTGAACACGCTTTCGGGCGGCGAATCGCAACGTTTGAAACTAATGCGGCATCTAGGAGATACCGGAAAAGGCCAGTCCGGCTCGGACAAAGCGGAAACAGGAAAGAATGGCGAGGATCACGGGCGTGGAAATCTTTTCATCTTCGACGAACCGACAACTGGCTTGCATTTCGATGACGTCGCGCTGCTGCTGCGGGTGTTTCATAATTTGGTCGATCGCGGAAACTCGCTCGTCGTCATCGAGCACAATCTCGAAGTGATTAAGTGTGCCGATTGGATTGTCGATCTTGGACCAGAGGCAGGTGACAATGGCGGAAAAGTCGTTGGCGTGGGAACTCCAGAACAGATGGCGAAGATTTATGATTCGCACACGGGAAGATTTTTAAGAGCTATCATCTCGAGCGGCAATGCCAGTCCGGCTAGGATCAAGGGACCCCGCAAAAGTTCGCGCGAGTCGGGGAGATCCTTCGCCCACGCTCAGGGTGATAGCGCTGAACCTGCCCGCGTAGCGGAGACAGCGAGGCGTTTCAAGATCAACGGCATGAACGGCGCAATTGGCGTTCATGGCGCGCGCACACACAATCTAAAAAACATCGACGTCAAAATTCCGCGTGACCAAATGGTGGTGATCACCGGTTTGAGCGGCTCCGGGAAATCAACACTGGCCTTCGATATTTTGTTCGCGGAAGGCCAGCGCCGATTTCTCGACAGCATGTCACCTTACGCGCGGCAATTCGTGGAGCAGCTGGAAAAACCGGATGTCGATCTCGTCACCGGATTGCCGCCGAGCGTGGCGATTGAGCAGCGCGTAACGCGGGGCGGCGGCAAATCAACCGTCGCGACCGTGACGGAGATTTATCATTTCCTGCGACTGCTTTTCGCGAAAACTGGAACCCAATTTTGCCCGGACTGTGACTTGCCAGTGAAAAGCCAAAGTTTGGTCGCGATCGCGCAACAGATCGAGGCCGCTGCAAAACGCGGCGCGGTCAAAGTTCTCGCGCCCCTCGTCAAAGCGAGAAAAGGATTTCACACCGACGTCGCACACTGGGCCGGGCGACAGGGCTTCGACACTTTGTTCGTCGATGGGCAACTCACTTCGATCGCGCAATTTCGAAGGCTGGCGCGTTTCAAAGAGCACACGATCTCCGTCGTGGTCGGCGCCATCGACGCGAAGCGAATCGCCAAGGCGCGCAATCTCGCGCAGCGCGCGCTAGAAATTGGCCGCGGCACGGCGCATCTACTCGATTCGAAGAATCAATTCACAGTCGTGAGCACAGAAATGAGCTGCCCGAATTGCGGCCGTGCCTTCGAAGAGCTCGATCCGCGCTTGTTTTCATTTAACTCGCCACATGGCGCCTGCGAAGAATGCGGTGGGTTCGGCGAAATTTGGGACCAAGAATTTCAGATTGCCGCGAAAGAGACGAGTGACTCAGTTTTGGAAAATGAACTCCGCGCCGAGCGCGAATCGGAGTGGATCGACGCGACCGACGCGCACGAATGTCCGAGCTGTCACGGCTCGCGCTTGAACGCCGTCGCGCGACACGTCCGCGTGAAAGGCTACACAATTGATAAGTTCGCAAATCTTTCGGCAAGCGAAGCCGCAGAAAAGATCGACAAGTTGAAATTCGCGGGGACGCAGCAAACGATCGCGGCCGATCTGATTCCGGAAATCCGCCAACGATTACGTTTCATGGAAAACGTGGGGCTTGGTTATCTCGCGCTCGGTCGGTCGGCGAAGACGTTGAGCGGTGGCGAATCGCAACGAATTCGATTGGCGGCGCAGCTCGGCTCTAACTTGCGCGGTGTCCTTTACGTTTTGGATGAACCGACAATCGGACTGCATCCGCGCGATAATTTGCGTCTGCTCGACACGCTGGCTGCGCTTCGGGAAAGAGGAAATTCGCTCGTCATCGTCGAGCACGACGACGAAACGATGCGGCGCGCCGACCACATTGTCGATCTTGGCCCGCGAGCGGGCGTTCACGGCGGCGAAGTTGTTGCTACTGGAACGTTGCGCGACATCGAACGCGCGAAGAATTCAGAGACCGGTCGTTGTCTCAAGACGCCGCTTTGTCACCCAACGCGCGAATCGCGGCGATCCCTGCGCACCGTTGAGAATTGGATCGAGATCCGCGGTGCATGCGCCAACAATTTGAAAAATGTCGATGTTCGATTTCCGGTCAGTCGTCTTTCGGTCATCACCGGAATCTCCGGCTCCGGAAAATCGACCTTGATGCACGACGTGCTCCTGCCGGCGGTAGTCGAGCAATTGGAAAGCAAGAAATGCGGCGGCAACGGCGACTTGTTCAAGCTGGTAAGCGGTACCGAAGAGATCGAAGCGGTTTACGAAGTCGATCAGTCGCCGATCGGCAAGACGTCTCGGTCGACTCCGGGCACTTACATCAAAGTTTTCGACGAGATTCGAAATCTTTACGCGCAGTTACCGGTGTCGCGCGTCCGCGGCTATTCGGCGAGCCGATTTTCCTTCAACGCCGAGGGCGGTCGTTGCGAAACCTGCAAAGGCCAGGGCGTCATCAAGTTGGAGATGAATTTTTTGCCGGAAGCGCTCGTGCCCTGCGAAGACTGCGGCGGCCGCCGTTACAATCCACAAACGCTGGAAGTCCTTTACAACGAAAAATCGATCGGCGACGTGATGGAGATGACGATCGAGGAAGCGGCGGAATTTTTTGCCGCACATCCGAAAATTGCGCGACCGCTTTGGTTGCTTGTCGAGACGGGACTCGGTTATCTCAAACTTGGTCAACCAAGTCCGACTTTGAGTGGTGGCGAAGCGCAACGGTTGAAGCTCGTCACCCAGCTGAAGCGCGGCGTCGGTCGCGCGGAAAACGAGCGGATTCGCAAAATGCGAAAACCACGCTCGACCCTTTATCTGCTCGAAGAGCCGACGATCGGCTTGCACATGGCCGATGTCGACCTTCTGCTCAAAGTGCTGCATCGATTGGTCGACGAGGGAAACTCCGTTATCGTGATCGAGCACAATCTGAGCGTAATCGCGGAAGCGGATTACATTGTCGATCTTGGCCCGGAAGCCGGCGCCGACGGCGGCAAAGTCATCGCCGTTGGAATACCAGAACAAGTCGCCAAGAATAAAAACAGCCGCACGGCGCCGTTTTTACGAAAAGTGTTGAACCGCTCGGGCGCGCGGTGAGAATCGCGCACACGAATGTTCGCTTATTACGTCCACGATCTTGATCCGCTGATTTTCCGCCTCTGGGACAATGTCGGTCCGCGCTGGTACGGACTCGCTTATGTGCTTGCGTTCGTCTGCAGTTATTTGGTTTATCGCCAACTCGCGCAACGCGGCTACGCCGACCTGTCGGTGGCGAAAGTTGGTGATTTCATCACCGGCGCCGCGCTGTTCGGCGTGATTGTTGGCGGGCGCCTCGGTTACGTTTTGTTTTACAAGCCGGAAATGTTGCGCGCGCCGTTGTCGACCTTGCGGGTTTGGGAGGGCGGAATGTCGAGTCACGGTGGAATGGTCGGTTTGCTCGCGTTTACGTTTTATTACGCGTGGCGCCACAAAATTTCGTGGACCAATCTCGGCGACAACCTGGTGGCGGCTGCACCGATTGGATTATTTTTCGGACGCTGCGCCAATTTTATCAACGGCGAGCTTTACGGTCGCGCCGCGAATGTGTCATGGGCGATGCAGTTCCCGAAAGAGCTGACCGAGAACATCGGCGAAACTGAGCGCGCCATCATCGCGTGCCAACAGGTTGATCCGTCGCTCACTTCAGCGGATGCAATCGTAGCCGCGGTGCGTCGTCAACCGCAAGTGAAGGAAATTCTGCGCGGCATTTTGACACCGCGGCACCCGTCTCAGCTTTACGAAGCATTTTTCGAAGGAATCGTTTTGTTCGCGATTCTCTGGTTCGTGCGCACGCGAATGCGGCAACCGAACGGCGTGCTCACGGGCTTATTCTTTATCTGCTACGCGACTTTTCGGATCATTGTGGAAAATTTTCGCGAGCCCGACGCGAGTCTGATTGGCGGTTTCACGCGCGGTCAGTTTTTCTCCTTCTTCCTGATGGCGATTGGAATCGCGTTCGTCGTCGTCGCGAAACTGCGGCCCACGTTTCCGAAAAGGATTGGCGCGCGAGAGTAGCCCTTTCGCTTTCCTTAGAATCCGCTAATAGTTCCTCGGTGATTGGCGAGTGTTTTCTCCTGAGGTGATTGCGACCGGTGGTTTGGTGTTCGCCTTTGAACACGCCACCCCTGCCGGCAAGCTGGTTCTGCTTTTACTCGCGATCGGATCGATCTTCAGCTGGTCAGTCATGGTCACCAAACTGCGGGTGATCCAGTTCGCTCGAAAGCAAAACACGCGTTTCCTCTCGGCGTTCCGACAAGATCGGCAACCGTTGCGTTTGTTCGAAAAAAACGCGCGCTTTCCCGGTTCGCCGATTTTTAACGTTTATCGCGCCGCTTGTCAGGAAATCACGTTTCAGTTACTCGGCTCGGCTGAGGTTGACGAGACATTCAAGGCGCGACTTGGCATCGCGGACAAAATTTCGGCGGCGCAAATGGGCGCGGTTAGGGCAGCGATGGAGCGCGCCGTCGGCGAAACTGGGCTTGAACTGGAATCGCAAATGATTCTGCTCGCGACGGCAGTAAGCGGTTCGCCGTTTCTCGGATTGCTCGGAACCGTCTGGGGAGTGATGGATGCCTTCACCGGAGTCGCTGAAGCCGGCGCGCCGAATCTTGCGGCAATGGCGCCCGGCGTTTCCGGTGCGCTCATTACCACAGTGACTGCGCTCTGCGTCGCGATTCCCGCAATGCTCGGTTACAATTTTTTAGTCACGCGCATTCGCGGCATGATTGTCGAGATGGACAACTTCGCCGGTGAGCTCGGGTCGGAGTTAGAGCATAAATTTGTTGATCACGCCGTGCGCGAATCGGCTTTTCGAAGATGAGGCGTTACTCGCAACGGCAAAGCCTCAGCTCGCTCTCCGAGATCAACATCACGCCTTTGCTCGATCTCGCGTTCGTTTTGCTGATCATTTTCATGATCACGACGCCGCTTCTCGAAAGCAGCATGAGCCTCATCATACCCTCCAGCGGCGCGAAAAATCCGGCTGTCACTTCATCCCAAGTCCAAACGATTTCGATCGATCGCAACGAAGCGATTCGACTGAACAATCAACTCGTGGATCTCGAATCGTTGAGCGCGCAATTGAGTGAATTGAAGCGCGCGAGCCCCGATGTTGCAGTCGTGATTCGCCCCGATCGGGACTTGCCAGTGCAAAAACTGATCACGTTGATGGACGTGTTGCAGCGCGTACAAATCATGAAGGTCGGGATCGCTACCAGGGCGGAAACGAAATAGATGATGCCTATAAATCTTCGCTTTTGGGGCAACGTGGCGCTGATCGCGGTGGCGCATGTCGCGATCATCGTTGTTTTGATTCACTGGAGCAGGGAAAGCAAAGACACGAACGCGCAAAGTATCGTTTGGATGAACGGCGGCGGCGGTAACGGCGTTGTTGCGGAAAAAAGGAACCCACCACCGGTCAAATCTCCCGCGCCGCAGGAGGAATTGAAAACCGACGCGCTCAAGAACCGCGGCTCAGATGAAGATCGTCCGTTCCTTGCGTCGGCCCAGAGCGAGATTCAACTGCCGACGCCAACGTTGACGTCTACTCCGGCCCGTAGTCCGAAACCGACTCCAAAGGTCAAAGTAACGCTAAAAAGCACACCCAAACCAACACCAAAGCCTTTTCCCAAGAAAATGGTTTTGGCCAAAGCTTCGCCGAAACCGGCACCGATTCCTAAGATCACTCCCAGAAAAGCCGGCAGCGAACCGGCTGGGGGCCCCAGTGAGAAAACTGAAATCGCGAAAGCTGTCCCGGTAAAAGAAGAGCCGAAAGAATCAAAGAAATCAGCCGCGACTCAAACCGGCAGCGGCAAAGGGACGACGGTTGGGACTGGAAATGGTCGGGCGGGCGGTAACGCGAGCGCGGGGCAGTTCAGTTGGTACGGAAGCATGCTGCACGACCGCTTTTACAGCGAATGGGTGCAACCAACGACCGTCGCGAACACGGAAGCGAAGAATTCCGTGCTTGTGAAACTTCGTATCGAAAAAGACGGCCGCGTTTCAAATTTCGAAGTCATTCGCCCGTCCGGAAACGCCGAGCTCGATGACTCGGTCAACGCGCTGGCGAATCGTGTGAGTCACGTCGAGCCGCTGCCCGATGGACTCGGAAAAGGCGATCACTACGACGTAAAGATAAACTTCGAATTAAACTCGGAATAGGCGTCTGTCCTTGAGATGTCGCCGCGGAGGGAGTTTTGGCGAGGCGTTTTCCATTTAGCACCGCGCCGGCGACGGAAATGTATCGCAATTCGGTTCGATCCGCGCCGCAAAGGAGCATCAATCCGTCGCGACTTATGTCACCGCGCTCGACGAAATCAGCGGAAAAGCGGAGCCGCTTCGTGAGATGTTTCAAGAATATGTCGATGTATTTTCCGGTGGCGATGTTCCCGAGCAGAACAATGTCGCAATCGGCCGGCAAATTCTTCGCGAGACGGCGCGTGCCGTGCGACGTGGATCTTATGAGACATGGGGTTTTGCAATTTGCGAATCGACCGTGACGTCGGCAAGAAGCGATCAATTATTTTCGGCGCCGTCTCGTTTCGCTTTTGCTCGCGCGCGATTCGCCTGCAACTCGGCCAAATGTTTTTCTGACCACCGGCAAAGCGCGCGCAGCGGTTCGATTAGCGTTCGGCCGAGTCGGGAGAGGGAATATTCGACCCGCGGGGGAACGACCGGATAGACCTGGCGCTCGACCAGCCCGTCGCGCTCCAGGCTGCGGAGGGTTTGGGTGAGCATCTTTTGCGAAATCCCACCGATCTCACGGTGCAGCTCGGCGTAACGCATCGTTTTTTTCGAAAGGAGTTGAATGATCAGCGCCGTCCATTTGTCCGCGATCCGGTCAAGGACGAGACGGGAAGGGCATTGGGCATCTAAGACTGAAACGGGGGACGGCGATTTCGACATTCGATCTCTCTAGCCAATAAGCCGAAGCGAGCAAGTAGAGAGTAACCCCCCAAATGGACTGTATGGCTCAAGCGGGCCGGCGACGAGCGCTTGTTTTTTGCGCGACCGCGTTTTCAATTGGCTCGCTCGATGAAAATCCTTGTCATTGGCAGCGGCGGCCGAGAACACGCGCTGGCGTGGAAACTAAAACAATCACCGGGAGTCGAGCGCGTTTTTTGCGCGCCGGGAAATGCCGGCACCGCCGCGATTGCCGAAAATGTTGCTATTCCAGCGACGAATCTGCCCGAGCTAAGTGCGTTCGCGAAACAGAACGATATCGATTTAACTGTAGTTGGCCCGGACGATCCGCTGGCAATTGGGATTGTCGATCTTTTCACGATCGAGCGATTGCGAATTTTCGGACCGACTCGGTCCGCCGCGCGGCTGGAATCGTCCAAGATCTTCGCGAAGGAGCTGATGCGCGCTCAAAAAGTTCCGACTGCGAAGGCGCAAACGTTTTCCGACAGCAAAGAGGCGCTTCGTTACTGCGAGCAGGTGAAATTTCCGGTGGTAATCAAGGCTGACGGTCTCGCGCTCGGCAAGGGCGTGATTATTGCACCAGATGTCGCGACTGCACGGTCAACGATCCACGCGATGATGAACGAGGCGCGTTTTGGCGACGCCGGTCGCCGGATTGTGATCGAGGAATTTCTGCGCGGGACGGAATGCTCAATTCACGCCCTGGTTGATGGGAGACACTATCGGCTGCTCGAATCCGCGCGCGACCACAAGCGCGCATTCGACAACGATGAAGGTCCGAACACCGGGGGGATGGGTGCGTTCAGTCCGGCGAACAATTGGAATGCACAGCTCCAGTCACAATTCGAAGCCAACGTGATGCGACCGCTGCTACGCGGCTTGGCGAAGGAGAAAATCGTTTATCGCGGATTATTGTATCCAGGCTTGATGATCACGAGCGATGGTCCCCGTGTGCTTGAGTTCAATTGCCGATTTGGCGACCCGGAAACGCAGGCGCTCTTGCCGCGGATGAAATCCGGTTTACTTCGGCTGTTGGAGGCGACGATTGACGGCAAGACCGACAGTTGCGAAATCGAGTGGGATAAACGCCCGTCCGTCACGGTCGTTCTCGCATCGGCGGATTATCCGGGGAAATGCGAGACTGGAAAACCGATCTTGGGCTTAAGTGAGGCCGGGAAGCTCGAAGGCGTGCATATCTTTCATGCCGGAACGAGAATCGCGAACAACGAAATTGTAACGTCGGGCGGACGGGTTTTGGCGGTTACTGCGCTCGGAGCGGACATCGCCGCCGCGCGCTCCCGCGCTTACGAGGCCGTCGCCCTTATCCAATTCGAGCGCTGTCATTATCGGCGCGATATTGCTCTTCGAGTGGCGAGCGGCTAACAATGAACGCAATGTTCAATCGCGTGGACGTTACGGCCATTTCGTTTTTATTCGCGGCCAATCTATTTGGGCAAAGCCCGGCGCCATCAGTTTCGAGAGCTTCGTCACCGTCACTGTCGCCCTCGCCATCCGCAACTCCGAGCACCGAGCAAATAATTAATTCGCTAGGCGAAGCCGATCTTCAGGCGGCGATCGCGCTGTTGAAAAGCAATTTCACAAATCCGGAGGCGATCACCGACATGGAATTGAATCGCGCGACACTCCAAGGATTGCTCGTGCGGCTGCCTGGCGGTCTCTTGCTTGTGCCTGTTCACGAGAACGCGCCGGCGGAGCAAGCCACTCCGTTTTACAGCGAAATTTTTGAAGGCCACATCGGTTATCTCCGGTTCGGCGCTCTCGATAATGGAAATCTGAAAGAGTTGGACAAGAAGCTTCAAGATTTTGGTCCGAAGAAAGTCGACGCGGTGATAGTCGATCTTCGCGGTAGCGCGACAAACGATTTCGCGAGCGCAGCTGAGTTCGAAAAACGCTTTTGTCCGAAAGGCAAGACTTTGTTCAGCATGCGCAAACCGGGATCGCGTCAGGATCGCGCTTTTAGTTCCGACCGCGATCCGTCGTTTCAAGGATTCGTCGTTGTCTTGACTGACGCGGACACATCAGGCGGAGCGGAAGTGCTCGCCGCGGTGCTTCGACTTTACGACAAGGCTTTGGTCATAGGGCAACCGAGCGCAGGGCGTGCGGTTGAATATTCCGATTTACCGTTGCCGAGCGGAAAAGTTTTGCGGGTCGCATCCGCTGAGGCAGTCATGCCGGACGGTCAGCCGTTGTTTCCCGGCGGCGTGAAACCGGATTTGCCGGTTGAGATGTCGGTCGCAGATAAACGGCAAATTTTCCATCAAAGCGAAAAGGGAATGTCTCAATTCGTTTACGAAACGGAACGTCCGCATTTGAACGAAGCGGCGTTGATCGCTGGCACAAATCCCGAGCTGGACATTCCGGACGTGCAGCGCCGCAATCGCGGTGGCGAGAAACCGCCGCTTCGCGATTCAGTTTTGCAGCGCGCCCTCGACGTTGTCACGTCGCTCGAAATTTATCAGAAGCGCTGACGTGCATCCGCTCGAAGAACGAATCGGTTACAAATTTCGCAATCCGCTGTTACTGGCCGAAGCGCTGACCCATCCGAGTCTTGGTCACGAAACGCAACAACGGCATTTCGATAATCAGCGGCTCGAATTCTTGGGCGACGCAATTCTCCAGCTCGTGACTACGGAATATCTTTTCGGACATTTTGGCGATCAACCGGAGGGCCAGCTGACAAAATTGCGTTCGCGGCTAGTTTCACGGGACGCGTTGAAAGCGCACGCCGCTGCGCTTGACCTCGGGCAATTTTTGTTAATGGGGCGCGGCGAGGAGGCGAGCGGCGGTCGCTCACGCTTATCGACATTGGCCGACGCTTTCGAAGCCTTAATCGGGGCGATTTACCTGGATGGCGGTTTGGAAGTGACTAAAACATTCATTCTCGCCCAAGCTGGGGCGGACCTAACGCGGCTGGCAGAGGAACCAGTCGACGTTAATCCGAAAGGGCATTTGCAGGAATTGCTGCAAAGCATTTCGCCACGGAGTCCGGTCTACGAGCTCGTTTCCCAAAGCGGACCCGAGCACGACAAACGATTCGTCGTGCGGGCGGTTTGGGAGGGAATCGTCCTCGGAAAAGGTCGCGGCCGCAGCAAAAAGCAGGCGGAGACCGTGGCGGCGGAAGAAGCGATGCAGTTGAAGCGCTGGAAAAAAGCGAAACGCCTCGGGAAGATCGACAAGAAAAAGAAATGTTAAGGTTTTTCTCGCAGATGGTTCAAAGCGTCGATGTTGCCGCTGCTTTTCGATTTCCAGCGAAAATGATTAGCGATGCACGTGGTGACAAATTTTTTGGCCCGCAGAATTGAATCTGCGAGAGGTTTGCCGGCGGCGAGGTTAGCGGTGATGGCTGCGGAATAAGTACAACCGGTTCCGTGCGTTGCCATGCCGCGGACGAACGGCGTGGAAAAAACGGACACTTTCCCTTTGGCAAACAAAAGATCGACAGCTTCGTTGCCGGACAGGTGTCCGCCTTTTAGCAAAATCGCAGTCTTGAATTTGCGTGCCAATTCCTTGCCCGCGCGTTCCATCGACTCTCGGTCTGTGATTTTCCCGGCGCGCAGTTGAATCGCTTCGTCCAAGTTTGGCGTAATCAACGTGGCCAAAGGAAACAATTCGCGCTGATAGGTCTCGATCGCATCGCCTTTGAGTAGCGGATCACCGCTCGTCGCCGTGATCACCGGATCGACAATTAGTGGAAGCTTGCACGGAAGATCGACAAGCGATTTCGCGACCACTGAAATGATTTCAGCGGAGTAAAGCAATCCGGTCTTGATTGCTGCGATCGGAAAATCTTTCGCGAGAACCTGAATTTGCTCGCGAACCATTTCCGGCTCGATCGGTTCGATTCGCGAAACTCTGCCGGGAATTTCAGCGACTACGCAGGTCACCGCGCTCAATCCGTAGACTCCAAGCGCGTGGAATGTTTTCAGGTCCGCCTGGATTCCCGCGCCGGCGCTATTATCGGAGCCAGCAATCGTAAGCGCGACCGGAATCGATTTCGTCACGCGCCGTCGTTACCGATCGCTTCGACTAGGCAACCTTCCATCGCTTCCTTGCAAGGGCCCGCTTCCTCCGGCGATTCAGGTTGCTTGTAAACGTGGGAGTAACCGCCGTCGTCATTACTCTTGAAATCGGCGGGCGCAGTCTCGCGCCACAAATCGCAGTCGATGCACTGTTCGTCGACATAGAACTGCCCGGGGGTGTTCTCGGGATATTTGTTTGCTGCGTCGGCCATATTTTACCTCGTTCGGTGAGAAAAAAACGTTAGGGAGAAACGTGGGGACGCGCAACGGAATTTGACCTTTCCTGAAATTGTAGGCGACCATAAAAGCGGTTCGCCTCGAAGCATCTGGAACAAATGAGGAAGAAAACAGCCAAGGCGCTCCGCGTTTTTCTGATTGAGCTCGTGATCTACGCCGTGCTGGTGGTGGCTTATTTCTTTCTCGTTCTGCATTTTCTGGGGGAGTGGCTCCGTCACCTTGAAACTCATCATCGCTACACGTACGGGCTCGTAGGTATTCTGCTGGTCATCGGTCAGGCTGTGCTTCTTCAAAACGTGACCACCTTTCTGTTGCGCCTGGTTCGCGGCCGCCCCGAATAAGTATGTGGTTTCCCGTTTCCGGCGCGCACATCAGTCCGATTTATCTGGTCGTCGTTGGATTCGTGATCGGCATTCTGGGCGGTTTCTTCGGCGTCGGTGGCAGTTTTATTGCGGGCCCGGCCCTGCGTATCGTTGGACTGGACTGGAATTTTGCGGTCGGTACCGACCTCGCGCACATCGTCGGCAAATCGGTCGTGGCGGTCCGGCAGCATCGCGCCTTTGGCAACGTCGATCTGAAACTGGGCTTGATCATGGCGGTCGGCACGATTGGGGGGGCCGAAGCCGGGGCACAATTGATCCAAATGCTAAAACGCGCCGGGAACGTCAATCTGGTTGTCAGCATCGTATCGATCGTCGTTTACGTGAGCATCTCCACATTCATGATTTGGGAGATTCGCAAGACGTTAACTTCGCTGAAAGGTCGGGAACAAATGGCAAGACAGGATCACTCCGAATTCATGCACGTTACCGAAGGAATTCAGCGATTGAAGATTGGGCCGATGATCGAACTCCCGGTCTCGGGTGTGAAGGCGATCTCACTTTGGGTTGTCCTTGCGGTTGCTTTTGTAGGCGGGCTCTTCAGCGGCTTTCTTGGCGGTGGCGCTGGTTACATCCGGATGCCGTCGATGGTTTATGTCCTCGGAATCCCGACTCATCTCGCAGTCGGCACCGATTTGTTCGAAATCATTATCTCAGCCAGTTACGGAACCTTTACTCACGCCATCAAGGGTAACGTCGATATCCTGATCGCCCTGGTAATGCAGACCGGCGCCGCTATCGGCGCACAGATCGGCGCGATCTCCACTCAGTATTTCGCCGGCCCGAAAATTCGGCTCGCGTTTGTGCCGTTGCCATTAATCGGTGCGGCCATCGTCATTTACACGCTCGTTACCGGCAACAAATTATAAACGCGACATGAAGATACTGATTTGCAGCGACGGAATGCCCGCAGCCGACAGCGCCACCAAGCTCGGCGCGATCGTGGCCGCACCGCTGCAAGCGCAGACGACTCTGTTGGGCATTGTAGAAAGGGCTGAAGACGGACCGGCCTTGCGCTCCGCGCTGGAAAAACAAGCCCAGTGGCTGCGCGAGAAAAATGTCTCGCCGCAAATCGCGATCGGCGCCGGGGAGCCGGTTCGGCAGATTGTCGCTCAAACTACCAACCAGAAATACGATCTAGTTATCATCGGCGCTAGGAAGATTGGTTCGACCGGGTTCCATTGGCGATCTGAGAAAACCTACGAAGTGATCAAATCGATTTCGCCACCAGTGTTGGTGGCAATGGGCGAATGGGCGCAACTGAAGCAGTTTCTCGTTTGTACGGGTGGAAAGGAGTTCATTGAAAAGGCCATTCAATTGACCGGCAAACTCGCGTCCGCAGTTGGCGCCGCGGTCACGTTGCTGCACGTGATGGCCGAACCGCCGGCGATTTATGCTGATTTGGTGCAGCTCGAAGAAGATGTTGATCGTTTGCTGGCATCGAATTCGGAGCTTGGAATCAATCTTCGCACGCAAAAACAGGATTTGGAAAAAATGGGTGTCCCGACGCAAGTGCACATCCGTCATGGAATTGTTGTCGATCAGGTGTTCACGGAAGCGCGTGAAAACCATTTCGACTTAATCGTGACCGGTTCATCGCAAGCGCGCGGTATGCTTCGGCATTACGTAATGGGCGATCTCACTCGTAGCATTCTGAATCACGCAAATTGTCCGGTTTTGGTCGCGCGCGCGGGATCTGTTCAGGGGCCACGCGGCTTCCTGCGGTCGATCAGGCTCGCGTTTGCGACGAGGCCGGCTCAGCCGGTTAAATAACCCCAGCGCAGCTGTTCGAGCGAAACGTCACCACGCATCAACGCTTCGCCAACCAGGATCGCGTCCACGCCACACGCTTTCACTCGCGCCACATCTCGCACCGTTTTGATTCCACTTTCGCTCACGAGAATAATCTCATCGGGAACTTCGCGACAAAGTTCTTCCGTCACTGCCAGATCGACATCGAAGGTGGCGAGATTGCGATTGTTGACTCCGACGATCTTTGCGCCGGCCTCGAGCGCGCAATACAACTCGTGGCGGGTGTGAACTTCAACCAGCGCCTCGAGGTGATAGTCACCCGCCGTCTTTAAGAGATCGACGAACTCTGTTTGCTCCAGCGCCGCAACGATTAACAAGATCGCGTCCGCGCCATTCGCCGCCGATTCCGCGATTTGAATGTCATCGAGAACGAAATCTTTCCGCAACAGTGGCGACGAGACAGCGCCACGAACATTAGCGAGGTCTTGCAATCTGCCCTCAAAGAACTTCGTGTCGGTTAAAACCGAAACCGCATTCGCGCCATTGCGCTCGTAATTTTTCGCGATCTCGATCGGATTGAACGATTCGGCGATTACCCCGGCCGACGGCGACGCCTTTTTTACTTCAGCAATGACTGCAAGCCTGTCATCCGGTTGCTGCAAAGCTCCACGAAAATCGCGGAAATCTTTTCGCTGTCGCGATCTTCGTTCTAGTTCCGCTCGCCGCGTCCTGAGCTGCTTAATCTCTTCGCGTTTTGCGTGCAGAATTTCTTCCAGCCGATTCATGTTCGCTGGAACAGTTATCCGTGAGATAGGGGCTTCCTGGCGACGAAAAGACCGAACGCCATTGCGCCGTTGGCATAAGCTTCGGTCATTAGTGGGAACGACTTCACGAATCGGCGGGTGGGAGAATCCGCCAGATACACCAACCATCTCAGCCGCAGACGCTGCGCCATTCGGGAACAATACTCCCACGTTGGAGCGATATTTCTGGTAATATCTTTCGCGGTCTCGACATCCAGATTCGCGTGGCGCATCCAGTCGGCGTATTGACTCAAGGTATCGAGACTTGCACTCGGCATGGCCTGGCCAATCCTGGCGACCAATTCTTGATGATTGTCCAACGTTGACCGTTCGCCGCGAAGCCACGCACAAACCGCAAAAACTCCCCCCGGCCTTAACGCGCGGGCACAGCGTTCAAAAAAATTCTTTTTATCATGAAGGTGTTCGCTGCTTTCCATGATCCAGACAATATCCACGCTTTCGGCCTCTGGTTGCCAAAGGTTGGCGTCGACCACGAGAAATCGGACTCGATCTGCCAAGCCTTTCACTTTCGCTTTTTTGTTTGCCATTCGAACCTGGACGGGACTGATGGTAAGTCCGGTGACAGAGCAATTGTATTGGTTCGCCAGCCAGAAAGCGGAGCCCCCCAGTCCACATCCGATATCCAAGACTTTGGCGCCACGCGGAATCCCGGCTTGCTCGGCGAGCTGTTCCATTAACTTTATCTGAGCGCGCTCGATCGATTCGCCATTTTCCCAATAACCGTGGTGGAGGTGTTCGCCCCAAAGCATTCGGTAAAACATCGACAGTCGATCGTAATGCTTCCTGATCTCGCCGATATCGACCTGAAACCGTGGTGAGGAAGTCATGTTCGCTGTGTCAGACGCACCGAGAATCAAGGGGTTGAGGTCAGTCGATTCAACTCGAGCGAGTAAAGCTCATTGTTGGGAAAGCGCTCGTGTAAAGCGCTCAAAATCTCGCGTGCCTTTTGCGGTTCATTATCTCGCAATGCCGCCACCGCCAG
>DATLJP010000017.1:0-5403 GCA_035538875.1 Chthoniobacterales bacterium
GTGCAACCCGATGCAAAGCTTGCCGCAATTGTCGGTTCCAAAGCTCTTCCGCGCACCCAAATAACCAAAAAGCTGTGGGCCTACATTAAGAAGAACGATTGTCAGGATAAGAAAAAGAGAACCATGATAAATGCTGACAAACCCCTGCGGGAGGTTTTCAACGGCAAGAGCCAGGTTAGCATGTTTGAGATGACGAAACTGGTTTCGAGACATCTGAAATAGCCGCAAGCGATCGCGCTTGTTTCTGTCTTCGGTCCCGGTTCACCTTTCATTACCACTGTCACAAGATTGCCATATCCGCGACTGTCCAAAGGGAAAACCCACCCCGAGGAGTTTGCGAATTGATTTTTTGGACAGCTTATTCACAGGTTGTTGACTAATCCCAAAAGGGTGGAGCCGATTCCAAAAAGGCCTTTTCAAACTTCGAATCGCCTTCATCGCCTTCAGAGGTACAAGAGACCTAAAAGCAGGAAAAAGCGATGCGTCGGCAGCGTTTTCGAAATCGCCGAGCACTTGGTGCCGGAAAGCGCAGATGAGCCCGGATAACTTTCAGTAGCTCTTCCTGCGTGCGCCTTAACGACGCCCAATACAATCCGCAAGCAATTCAGGAAGTTGCGAGAATCTTTGAAAACGAACCTCGCCGATTCGCGCAAGGAAGAACGCATGGCGGACCGAGTCGCGATACGGGTATTTTTGCGCGTCACTGAATTTTCCCCACAAGTGCGCGCGCACGCGCGCGCGAAAGAGCAAAGAGCTTCCGAAAAACAATGGTGTCATTCCTTGGTAGAGGCTATGCCGTCTCGCGGAATCACGCGTCTTTGCCACGGGCGGCAACTTGCGATACCCTTTAACTAGCAAAGGAGGGAGTACTATGCCTACGTATGTCGGTCTTCTTCAGTTTACTGATCAGGGCATCCGCAACGTCCAAGACACCACCAAACGAGCCGCCTCTGCCATCGCCGAGGCAGACAGAATGGGCGTGAAAGTGACCGATTCGTTCTGGACGATGGGTGCGTACGATGTTGTCCTCTTGCTCGACGCGCCCGATGACGCAACCGTGACCGCTTTCTCTCTTAAGCTCGGCTCACTCGGCAATGTCAAGACCCAGACCATGCGCGCCTTTCGGAGCGAAGAGATGAAGAGTATCCTGGCGAAGGCCGAATAGCCTGCTGCTCGCCACGCCACCTTCTCGCAAATGTCCGACGACACATTTTGCGAGGACTGAAACATGTGGGCGATTCTACGTGAGCCTTGCGATGAGAACATAATAAGATCGCAATCGCCGGAAGCGCCGTGTTCCAAACCGCGCGGTCGCTGGATTCTCGCCGCCACGATTCTCGCATCGGGTATGGCGTTCATCGACGGCACAGTCGTGAACGTCGCGTTGCCAGCCCTCCAGACGAATCTCAACGCCACTGCGGTCGATGTTCAATGGGTGATCGAAGCTTACTCACTCGTGCTCGCGGCATTCTTACTGGTCGGAGGTTCGTTAGGCGACCACTACGGTCGTCGTCGTATTTTTTTGATTGGCGTTTGGGCTTTTGCGATGGCGTCGGCCGCATGCGGCTGCGCCGGTAACATTCATCAACTGATCGCCGCGCGCGCGTTTCAGGGACTCGGGGCTGCGCTTCTCGTGCCGGGCAGTCTAGCTATCATCAGCAATTCCTTTTCGGAGCAGGAACGCGGACGCGCGATCGGAACGTGGTCCGGTTTAAGTGCAATTACCACGGGCATAGGACCAGTCCTAGGAGGATGGCTGATCGAGCACGTCTCGTGGCGCGCAGTATTTTTCATTAATCTCCCAATCGCGCTCCTCGTCATTTTAATTTCGCGTCGTCACGTCGCTGACAGCGCGGGCAAAGAAAACCGTTCGATCGACTGGCTCGGCGCAATCTTGGCGGCGTTCGGCTTGGGCGCGCTTGTTTACGGACTGATCGAATCATCGCGACTCGGTTTCCGCGATCGTACGGTCACGGGTGTTCTGATCCTCGCCGCGTCACTTCTCTTTATCTTTTGCTTCATCGAGTCGCGTCTTTCACATCCGATGCTTCCGCTGACCCTTTTCCGTTCGCGAATGTTTACCGAAACGAATATACTGACCTTTCTGCTCTATGCCGCGCTGGGCGGAACACTGTTCTTTCTTCCACTGAATCTAATTCAGGTTCAGCATTACTCGCCGACGGCGGCAGGGGCTGCGCTTCTGCCGTTCATATTGATAATGTCTCTGCTTTCGCGTTGGTCGGGCGGACTCGTCGCTCGTTGTGGGCCAAGACCTCCACTCATCGTCGGCCCACTGGTCGCGGCATTGGGTTACGCGCTCTTTCTGCCGCCGTCCATTGGCGGGAGCTATTGGACCACTTTTTTTCCTGCGATCGTTGCCATTGGTCTGGGAATGGCCATAAGCGTTGCTCCACTTACGACTGCAGTCATGAATTCAGTCGCCCAAAGTCGTGCAGGCGTCGCCTCGGGCGTGAACAACGCAGTCGCGCGCACAGCTGGACTTGTAGCGATCGCTGTTCTCGGGATCGTGATGTTTCAGGTTTTCAAAAGCGGGCTTGATCGACGGCTCAACGAAGCAAAATTGTCGCCACAAGTAACTGAGTTATTGCGGGCTCACGCCACCAAGCTCGCAGCCATTGCTCTACCGGAGGGTTTAGATCCAGCAGCGCGGCAACGGATTCGCGCCACAGTCGATGAAGCGTTTGTAGAGGGATTTCGATCCGTCGCAGCAATTGGCGCGGTTTTGGCCGGCGCTAGCGCACTGACGGCGTTCATCACTGTCGGGCACTCGCGGAAGTGATCGGCGTCACGCGTTCGCTTTCGATCAGTTTTGCAGGCCTTTCGCAACCGCAAACCTCGAACTGTTTTGTCCATTCCAAATGCGCGCTTCATGGTGTTACGCTAGCGGCTACCGACGACGGTCAAATGCGCGCCAAGCGTCACGGCCTTCAAAGATGATTCATTGGCACTAGCAAAGAAAATTGTGAGCGAAAAGAATTTGAATGACACTAGCTAAGATCGACATCGAAGGCCTGACGCAGTAGAGCGTCAACCGAAAGGGGCAACCCGTGACTGAGCGAGGGTGTCCCTGCGCGTCAAAGCGCCAAGCGTTTCATTGAGACGCTCTTCATAAAAATCACACATTGGGGACTCGCCATTTGCCTCGATCCATTCAGGATGTTGAATCCGTAGGTCGCGGTGAATCTGTTGGCGGAGTTCGGTGTAGGTGTGGATTTGGTGGGCCAGGGCAATCGGTTCGGCGAGAGACTCAAGGTGGGCGTGCGACGGTTTGGCCAACGTATCTCGTGAGTGCATGCGTTCTGTTCCAAGACCAGCCAATTTCATAAACGGTGGAACATTGATTTGGATATTTCGCTGAAAGACGCGACCGTTTGATTTATCTCAGTGTTCCCGCCATTGCGGTGGCCAATACCAAGATCGGCCAGGAGGCGGCGACCATGATAATTCCAAAAAGGACGAGCTCAGATAAATAGTCCGGCTGTGTTCTATAAGCATATCGATCCGTGATGAAACGACGCATGCGTATCCCTATGGGTGTCGTGCTTTTCATGGTTACAGGGCTCCTTTCATAAGTGTGTTTCCAATCGACTGATCCTAAGTGTGGGGCTGCGATTCTCACGTCACTGAAATCGACAACCATCTGCATGACCGCGCTGAGCCGAAAAAGTAACGCTGTTGTTACGTTTGCCACGGCTTACTGGCCTCAGCCTGTCGAAATAATTGCGGCTGACATCGCGCAACGATTTCGATAATGTCCTCGCGCAGCAACCGCTCAAATTCTTGAGAGTCGTAGCTTGATAATCGTAATCAACGAACGGGAACTTCTTTGCGTTCTTGTGGGTCAGGGTAGTTGGTTTCATAATTTTTCCCTTTTGTCTCTAGTGAGAAGCATTTGGTTGCTCGCTGGATCAAAGAGTTTTTTCATTTCTAAATTCCCATTGCAGCGTTTGTGCCACGGGCCAAAACAAAGTTCTAAGTTGCTGATGGTCAGCGACTAAAAGTTCTTTGCGTTTTTTTGTGAGGTCCGACGTGATCCGCATGTGGGACAATGCCGTCCCGAAATCGAAACAAAATTTGTAGCCAAACGAGGTTGCGCTGTAAAAACACGCCGAAAGGGATTCGATCCGCGACGCTGGCGCGACCCATTCAGAGAAATCCGCGTCGAGCCGTAGGACCAAGGTCTCATGGATGAAATGTAGTCCCGTGCCCGATAACTAATTTTCCCTCCCAATTTTCGTCCGCAAACCAACAAACAAAATAAGATTATGGGAGTTCTCGACACAATACTCGGTTCAGTGACCGGAAGGACTGACGTTCCGGGCGGAGCGAATCCGCTCGTAGGGCTCCTAGGCGGTTTCCTAACTGAGTGCGGAGGCCTGCAAGGATTGGCCGCTAAATTCTCACAACAGGGTCAGGGTAATACATTTTCATCTTGGGTGGGAATGGGTGAAAACCAGCTCATTTCGAGCGGCCAAATCCAAAACGTGCTCGGTTCGGACCAGGTCCGGGCAATTGCAGCAAAGCTGGGAGTGGATCCTACCCAAGCCTCGCAGTTTCTGGCCGAATACATGCCAAAGATCGTGGACAAACTTACACCGGCGGGAAAGATCGATCCTGGGATGGACCATCAACAGGGAATCGCGGCCATGCTTCCATCGCTCTTGCAGAGCCTTGCCGGTGCAGCTTCCGGCGGCCAGTCAGCTCGGGGCCTGTGATCCGCGAGTTTGTCTCCGGAACCATGCCAGGAGGAAAACCTTTTGCCATCTCGGGCCGTTGGTCGTGCCGGCACTTAACACGTGTTCGGCTGGTCTCGCGTAGCGGGAAGGCAGGAAGGAGCCATCGGCAGAATGCCGATCGCGTAACGCAGTCACTCAGTTAGAACAGAAAGGACCAAACGTATGGGATTACTTAGCAATCTAATGTCCAAAATCTTTAGTCATGCACCGGCAGCAGTCAGCGCTTCTGGAGCGCAGACACAGAGCGCAGCTGCTCCTACATCCGCGCGCGCGGCCATTCCAGGAGCGAGCACACCAGCAGCTGCTCCTCCGGTTGTGGATGTTTCCGCCATTCTAGACGGGTTGGCTAAAAAAAATCCGGAGAAACTCGATTGGCGCCACTCGATTGTCGACTTAATGAAACTCGTCGGCATGGATAGCAGCCTGACGGCGCGGAAGCAACTCGCAACCGAGCTGCATTTCGGTGGCGATCAGAATGATTCCGCCACTATGAACGTCTGGCTGCAATAGGAGGTGTTGAAAAAGATCGCGGAGAACGGCGGGAATGTTCCGCAGGAACTGCTGCGCTGAGTTTCCGCCTGGTTGTGAGTTGCCCGCTCTGACAATTCCGAGTTTTCCAAACTGGTAACGCGCGCCGACGTTACGT